>JAQWFL010000019.1 GCA_028704435.1 Anaerostipes sp.
TACTCGTCTGTTTCTGTCAAGAACTTTTTTCAATTCCTTTGAAAAAGTTTTGATCCAAACAAGTGTCATATCTTGTTTTATTTTGCTGCTGTTTTGTCAGCAACGTTGATAATCTTATCATCCTAAACGGCGTTTGTCAATAAGTTTTTTAAAGTTTTTTTTTTTATTTTTTTCTTTACTTTTACATGAGGTTTCTATTACATTATATATAAGCGAAAACAACTACTTATTATTTGAGGAGAAGACAATATGAAAACATTAGAAAAGCACCCTGCCATCATGATTATAATCGGCATTTTAGGAATTTCATTCTCTGCCATTTTTGTGAAATATTCAAAAGGACCTTCTTTATTAACAGCAGGATATCGATTATTTTTTACTAGCATCTTTTTAACACCTGTGGTTTTAGGAAAGAAAAAATACCGTGAGGAACTTTTTCAAGTATCAACTGGCGATATTTTATTATGTGCTATGAGTGGGATTTTTCTAGCACTTCATTTTGTCTTTTGGTTTGAATCCCTAACACATACATCAGTTGCAAGTTCTACTGCAATTGTGTGTACCGAGGTCATCTGGGTTGCACTTGGATACCGTTTTTTCTTAAAGGGACATTTATCAAAACTTGCCATTCTTTCCATTGCAATTTCATTCTTAGGCAGTATTTTAATCGGGGCATCTGATTACCACATGACCGGATTACACCTATATGGAGATTTACTTGCATTGGTTGCCGCTGTATTTGTTGCAGTTTATACCTTGATTGGAGGAGTCGTTAGAAAACATATGACAACCAATGTTTATACCTATATTGTATACTTCTTTTGCAGTGTTTCCTTATTACTTACAATTTTAATTCGCAACATTTCGTTTTTAGGATATGGTATCTCCCCTATTATAGTTGGAATTTTACTCAGTGTATTTTCAACTATACTAGGACATAGTATTTTCAGTTGGTGTTTAAAATATTTTTCTCCAGCATTTGTTTCTGCATCTAAGTTGTGCGAACCATTTGTTGCATCCTTTTTTGCGTTATTTTTATTTCAAGAAATCCCAGGTATATTGCAAATAGCAGGTGGTGTAATTACTGTGGGCGGTGTACTGCTTTATTCCTACATAGAAATAAAAAAAGAGACATAAGTCCCTTTTTCTATAGTTATTAATATACTCTAATAATACTCGAAATAGAGTTGGTCGTATCTAACTTTTTAATCTGATCTATAGCATCTCTAAAGTATTCTTCTAATACCAAATCAGTAATAATTACTAATTCTGCCACGTCCTCATGTTTATCCTTTTGAATCACCTGAGCAATGCTCACTCCCTTATCTCCTAAGATATCTGCAATTCTAGCAAGAACTCCAACTTTATCAGCAACCTGCATACGTAAGAAATATTTTGATTTTACTTCCTGAATACCCTTGATTGGCAAATCTTTGTAGCACGTACAACTGATTCTGCCAGTACATTGAAACTGGATATTACGAGCAACATCAATCACATCTCCCATGATTGCACTTGCTGTTGGAAGTTCCCCAGCTCCACGTCCATAAAACATAGCATCATCTACTGCATCTCCATGAACAAAAACTGCGTTAAAGGAATCATCTACCTTTGCAAGTGGGTGACTGTTTGGAATCAGCATTGGATGAACACTCACTTCGATTCCCTCTGGAGTATTTTTAGCAACCCCTAAAAGCTTAATTACACACCCAACCTCAGAAGCATATTCAATATCCTTTGCTGTAATCTTTGTAATTCCTTCTGTATGTACATCTGAAAATGTAACTCTAGAATTAAATGCAATAGAAGCCATAATTGCAACTTTTCTTCCTGCATCATATCCTTCAATATCAGCGGTTGGATCTGCCTCTGCATACCCAAGTTCTGTTGCTAAAGCCAACGCCTGATCAAAATCCATTCCCTCTGCTGTCATCTTTGATAAAATAAAATTAGTTGTTCCATTCACAATCCCCATAACCTCTGAGATATGATTCCCTGCAAGACACTGTTTCAACGGACGAAGAATAGGGATTCCGCCAGCAACTGAAGCCTCAAATAACAAATCACAGTGATGTGCTTCTGCTGCGTCTAATAATTCTTTTCCATGTTCTGCAATTAAATCTTTATTTGCAGTTACTACATGCTTTCCTGCTTCTAATGCCTGCGTAATATAAGTTCTAGCTGGTTCAATCCCACCCATAACTTCAATTACAATTTGAATGCTGTCATCTTCTAAAATCTCAGACCAATTATCTACTAATAAAGAATTGTCAATTCCATCTCTCTTTTTGCTCTTATCACGAACTAGTATCTTCGTAATTTCAAGATTCGCTCCGATTTTATGGGGCATCTCTTCCTTTTGACTTTGTACCAGCTTATAAACACCTGTTCCAACGGTACCAGAACCTAAAAGTGCAGCTTTGATTATATTTAGCTCTTCCATTGATAAAACTCCTTTTCTATTTTTTATAGTATATTATTTTATTCTACCTTTTGCAATGCTTTATTTTGATGAAGTTGTTCTAAAAAATGCACAATTTGTTTTTTACAGGTGGATTATTGTCTTTCTGTGAAAAACATTTTAGAAGTAAATCAAAGAATCCTTTGCAGGATTGGTTTCTTCAATTCGGAGTGCTTCTAAAACAACCCCCTCGCCTTCATATGCCTCATGATATTGGTATCCAACTTTAGCTGTTAATATAATCCAATCTTTATCTGTCACTTTTTTCATTGTTTTTGATTTTGCATGTTCTAATTTACATAGGTATCCAATAAATGTAATGTCATCCTCACAGCAAGTCATGGCATAACGCCCCGGAACAATGATTCCAGCAGGTGCTCCCTTGGGCCTTCTTACCATAGTCTTTACCTGAATTGTTTTTCCTACATAGGTATCTGGATGTTCCATAACATCAATATAAAGGATCCCATAATCTTCTTCCTGTATAGTCACAATATCATCTGTCAAATCATAGGGTAGCATTTCCTTTGTCTCAACTTCTTTTCCATCTCTTCGCTCAAATCCAACCTGGGCCGTCTTGTGAACTGCTTTAATACTTCGCCGATAAGTTGCAATTGGCGTCTGGTCATCACATCGATTAAAAATAATCAAATTTCCAAACTTAAACATTTCTACCATCATAGAGCGCATATTGTTTAAATATAATTGTGACGTTGTGGCATCCACTGTCACAATGGTTTGATATAAAGTTAATTCTGTTTCGTCAATTACATCCATTAATGGTTCGATTGGATACATTCCATTGTACTCAATCATCACACGGTCTGGATGATAATTCTTCTGACACCCTCTCCAAAAAGCTTCATTCCATTGGTCAATTTCATCTATTTGAACCACAAAAGAATTACTTTTTTCTAAAAAATCAGAATCGTATTCCACCTCTCCTTCTTCAAAAGATAGAATCATGGTTCTCTCTCCATCCAAAAAATAATCCTGAGATAATGTATCTATAATAAGTGAGGTTTTTCCACTTTCTAAAAATCCCAAAAAAAGATAAACTGGTACTTCCATTTGTTCCTCCTACTAGTCATTTTTATATATTGAATGCTATTTCCAATTTTTCTAAATCTAAATTAGATCCAATGACACAAAATCTTCCTGTATAATCTGGATTTCCTTCGCGGATTTGGTATTCTCCTGGCACTAAATCAAAGTATAGCCATGTTTTCTCTGGTGTTTGAAACATCCCTTTGGCTCGTAAGATTATACCAAATTCATCGCCCTTATATAACTCTTTTAAAATATTCTCTAATTGATCTCTTGTATATACTTTGCTTGTCTCTTTTCCCCAACTAGTAAATACTTCATCTGCATGATGATGGTGATGCTCATGGTGATGCTCATGGTGATGGTGATGATCGTGGTCGTGGTCATGATGATGATGTCCGCACACTGGACACACGATATCTTCTTCCAATTCCTTTTTCAGTGTATTTCCTTCTTCCATTGCTTTTAAAATAATATTACCTTCTACCTCATCCCAAGGAGTTGTAATCACTGCTGCCTTTTCATTTTGTTCACGAATCAAATGAATTACGTCTTCTACTTTAGATACGTCCATATCTCCAGTTCGGCTCAATACAATGGAACCAGCATATTGAATCTGGTTATTATAGAACTCACCAAAGTTCTTCATATACATTCTACATTTTTTAGCATCTGCCACTGTTACAAAACTATTTAATACCATATCTAAATCTTTTGCAGCACTCTCAACTGCTTTTATAACATCGGACAATTTGCCAACTCCAGATGGTTCAATCAAAATACGGTCTGGATGAAATTGATTCACTACTTTATGTAGAGATTCTCCAAAATCTCCAACCAAAGAACAACAGATGCACCCTGAATTCATTTCTGTAACTTCAACTCCTGCATCCTTTAAAAATCCTCCATCAATTCCAATCTCCCCAAATTCATTCTCAATTAGAACAACTTTTTCCTCCTGTAATGATTCATTTAAAAGTTTTTTTATTAATGTTGTTTTCCCTGCCCCTAAAAATCCTGAAATAATATCTACCTTGGTCATTATTATCCTTCTTTCTATCATTAATCTAATTTTCGTGGTGTTTTAAAAATTCCACTGGCACTTCCTACTAATTCATCTCCTACAAATGCTTCTCCAACAAAATTCATAATAGTCTTTCCAGTTGATACTGCCTTTGCTTGAATTTGGATTTTGGATCCAATGGGAATTCCTTTTAAAAATGTTGTGGATAGCTGCACGGTGGGAGCAATACTGTAATCGCCTAGCCCTACTGTTAAAGTCCCAAAGGTAATGTCAAACATCCCCACAAGAGAACCACCAAATAAAATATCAAATCCATTACGATGAAAATCTGTAGCTTCAAATTCCATAATTATAGTTTTTTCTTCGTAACTGCTTGAAATAATTTCTCCGCGTAATTCGCGAAAAATACTATGCTCTGGAACACTATTTATAACCTCCATACGAGATTTAAGATGTTCTTCAAAAGTTTTTTTATTCATATGTATCTCCTTTTTCCTACCATTCTATCACAATCCTGAGTTATTTTCCTAAAAAAAATTATTTTTTATAAAAAAAGCATTTGTAAAAATACAATTTATGTGTTATAGTAATAAAAGTTATTAGTAGATGTGTCAATCACGAGGTAGAGAAACTACATTCTATGTAATGTACGATCTATGCGTGATTTTTTTATCCTTATGAATAAAATACTGCATCCAACATAACTAGTATCAATTTATTTTTTTATTATATTTATGGAGGTACCCAAATGAACAATGGTACAGTAAAATGGTTTAACTCAGAAAAAGGTTACGGATTTATTTCTCAAGAAGGTGGAGACGACGTATTCGTACATTTCTCTGCAATCTCTGGAGATGGTTTCAAGACTCTTGAAGAAGGTCAGGCAGTTAGCTTTGAAGTAGCTGATGGACCTCGCGGAAAACAAGCTGAGAACGTTGAAAAGCTTGCTTAATCTTTTTCTTTTGAATTAAATAGATTTTGCAACAAACCCATAACTGGTGTTTACACCGGTTATGGGCTTTTTCTTTGTCTATACTTCTAAAATTATCATGATTTACGCCACTTTTTACGCCAGTTGCTTCCTAATGGATATACTCTTCTATGCATTCATATAACTTTTCTGGTTCAATGGGTTTTGATAAATGTGCATTCATTCCAGCATCCAGTGAAGCTCTCACATCTTCGTCAAAGGCATTGGCTGTCATCGCAACAATAACGACCTCATCTGCATCTGCCCGATTTAATGTACGAATCTTTTCCGCTGCTTCTAAACCATTCATCACTGGCATACGAATATCCATAAAGACCATCTGATAATAATTCATCGGCGACGCTTCAAACATAGAAACCCCAATTTCTCCATTTTCAGCTACATCAACATCTAATCCTTTCTTTTCAAGTAAAGCTATCGCTATTTTGGCATTTAAAGGATGATCTTCACATAATAAAACATGTGTATTTTTCTTACTCACTCTTCTATTTAAACTATAAGTTTTTTGCTGTTTCTCCACATCATCCCCTGCAAGAGGTATCATTAAATCCACAACAATGGTTGTCCCTTTCCCAATTTCACTTTCTATCTCAATAGTTCCATCCATTTGTTTTACTAACTCATTTACAATAGCAAGTCCCAATCCTGTTCCCTGTCCTTCTACTGTTTTATTCTTTTGAACTTCCTGAGAAAAACTTTCAAAAGCATGTGGCAGAAACTTTTGGCTCATCCCGATTCCCGTATCCCGAACTGAAATCTTTTCATGAATGATATTCCCTGTTCTGCCTAGAATCTCAATTTTTAATTCAACATCTCCTCCAGAAGGTGTAAATTTCACCGCATTTGAAAGTAAATTTATAAAAATCTGATTAAACCTTGTCTTGTCAATATATATATATCGATTTTCTGCAGAAATATAATTAGTGGAGAATAAGAATCTAACCCCTTTTTGCTCACACTGTTTTCCAATCACTGTCCGAATTGTTTGTTCAAATTCAGATAATGCATAGGATTCTGGATGAAGCACCATTTTACCGCTTTCTATTTTGGACATATCAAGAACATCATTAATAATTCCTAATAAATAAATCCCAGAAGAATGAATCTCATCTAAATATTGTGTCTTTTCCTTCTCATCAATATCGTCTGTGAGTTCTCTATTTGATAATCCAATAATTGCATTGAGAGGTGTACGCATATCATGGCTCATTTGGGATAAAAATACGGACTTTGCACGATTTGCAGACTTTGCTGCATCCAAAGCTTCCTGCAATACCTTTGCCTGTCTAACTTCCTCATTATACAAATCTGTAATATCCCTACGTGAAATCACAATTTGTTCCTCGTATTCATCCAAGTAAAATACTCTCAGTTTTTTTCTACGAACTTCTCCTTCTATCCCTCTACACCGATATGTGAAAATATAAACTGGCTCCTTCTTCAATTCCTCTTGTATATGGTTCATATTATATTTTTCTTTAAATTCTTTCTGATCTTCTTCCATAACACAATGCTCTAAAATGTGTTGACAATAAGTTGAAAATACTGTGTTCTCTGTAGACGGAATAAATTTTTGTTCATATCTTGCAGAAACCTGACGAATCATATTTCGCTTTATATCTAGGATTGCAACATACTCCATCTCCTCTGAAAATGTCTTTGCAATTGCTAATTTGTTATTTTCCTTATCATTTACATCATAAGTATATATTACTGCAATAATCTCTCCACTATCTGGACGTTGTATTAAGGTCGCCCTAGAAGAATACCACCGAATTTCTCCCTTGACCCTTAGACGATACGGAGAAATATCCAAACTACTCTCCCCTCGATTCCATGCATCTAATAGTTGCTCTGTTCCAAACTTATGAAAAAAATCTTTCTTTTGCTCTGGCTCAACGAACAAATGTGTTACCCAGTTCCACGCATCCTCTGTCAATGAAATCTGCTCTTTCTTATCTCCTACTTCTACAAAACTAGAAACTCTTTCTTCTATAATTTTTTTGGTCAAGTTCATCCTACAAAAAAACACAGAATCTTTCATCAAATCTCTTCGAATTGCATTTTCAGTGTTATACTGCTGTTTTGCTCTCATCTGTTCTGTAACATCTATACTTGAACCTACATAGCGGCCTCCACCAAGCTTTGAAAATATAATATGCTGCCATTGATAAATATTTACTTTATGATTAAAAATTCTAGCATAACACTCGCAAGACTCTACGCCCTCTTCCATCTGGGAAAACAAAGAAAAATATACTTCTTCATCTTCTGGATATACATCCCCATTCCCTCTGGAACACTCCGGGACATTATCCTTAACTTCATCATATCCGAATCTACTTTCACATGTAGTAATGCTTTCTTTCCTGTTTACATCATAAATCCAATACAGCATCCCAACTTTATCTGTAGCAATTTGAAGTTCTTTACGAGATTGCATTAATTCTTTCATTGAAGTTTCATAATTTGTTACATCCGTATATGTAACAAAAAACACACTCTTATCTTTGCTCCTGCTGGAAATCTTTCCTTTTAGCTGAAGCCATAAATCATGATTTACGCCTTGCTCTGGAATCGTCACAACAAAACGTCCATCTCCACAAATCGCATCTAGAATCCTTTCTCTTAACTCTCTTCTAATCTCTATTGGCACTGCTTGAACTGCATTCTCACCCATAAATTGTTGTCTATCTTCTCTTTTTGCACCTATCATATCATAGTACCCATCATTAAGATAAACGAGTGCATAAGTTCCATCTGCATAAACATCATAGATTCCTACTCCCCCTGGAATACCATCTATAAATTTCTTCATACCTTTTAATTGATCTAATTTATCCATATTCTCCCTTTTCCTCCCTATATATAAGAGTAAAAAAAACGAGCAGAATTTTCCCACTCACCACTTGTATTATGACAATAATTCTCTGTCCTTGCCTTATCTGTTCTTTAAATTAAATCTAAAGTTCTTCTTCCCGTGAATGACCAGCTAGCTCAAGCACACATCTTTTCTTAATTTTACTCCATATTCTTATAGTTTACAATCTTTTATAATGAAAAAAAGCCATGATATGGAGAGAAAAATTCCACAAATCATAGCTTTGTATTTCTTTGTATTGATTTATTTTTGTAAAAATATCTGAACGCTGGCATCACTTGGCATACGCAGATCTCCTCTTGGCGATACTGATACACTTCCTACTTTAGGTCCATCTGGCAGACAGTTCCTCTTAAACTGCTGAGAGAAAAACCTCCAGTAAAATTTGTTTAACCACTTATCAATCGTCTCAATATCATATCTTTCTTCAAAAGTCATCTTCGCAATTCTAAATAACTTTTCTTTGGAAAATCCAAAACGAAGCATATAGTAAAGGAAGAAATCATGAAGTTCATAGGGTCCGACTAAGTCTTCTGTCTTTTGTGAAATCACACCATCCACTGGTGGCAAAAGTTCTGGACTTACTGGAGTATCTAATACATCCATAAGTACCTTAGATAATTCTTTCTTTTTTGTGGTTTCTGCATAATAGAGAACTAGATATCTAACTAAAGTCTTTGGAACTGAACAGTTTACCCCATACATAGACATATGATCCCCATTGTAAGTAGCCCATCCAAGAGCTAGTTCTGACATATCTCCAGTACCGATAACCATTCCATTATATTTATTTGCAAGATCCATTAGAATCTGAGTTCTTTCACGAGCCTGAGAATTCTCATAAGTAACGTCATGTACCTCTTCATCATGTTCAATGTCCACAAAGTGCTGTCTTACTGCTTTCTCAATATTGACTTCTTTTAAAGTAGCTCCAAGCTCCTTTATCAGTGACACTGCGTTCTGATATGTTCGGTCTGTGGTTCCAAAACACGGCATTGTAACACAGATTAAGTTCTTCCTTGGAATGTCCAGCATATCAAATGCCCTTGCAGTGACTAAAACTGCTAACGTAGAATCCAAACCACCAGAAATTCCAATCACTGCGTGTTTACATCCAGTATGTTCCAGCCTCTTTTTCAATCCCATAGACTGAATGGATAAAATTTCATCACAACGCTTATCTCTTTCTTCCCGATTATTGGGTACAAACGGTGTCTTTGGATAAACCCTTGAAAGGGGTGTATCATTTATTTTAAGTGAGAAAGTTATCTCTTCATAATCTTCAGAACCACCCATCACAAATGTTGTCATCTTCCTTCGCTCTAAAGAGAGTTTCTTTACATCGATTTCACTATAAATCACTTCATTTGTAAATCGTTTTGCTTCTGCAAGAACAGAGCCATTTTCACATATCAAATGATGTCCACTATAAACTACATCTGAAGTAGATTCTCCTTCTCCTGCATTTGCATAGATATACCCAGCAAGCAATCTTGCTGACTGATTGGAAACTAAATTCTTTCGGTAAGTTTCTTTTGTCGTAGTTTCCACGCTTGCAGATGGATTACATATAATCGTAGCTCCAGCCATGGCATGATTCGTACTTGGAGGTAATGGGACCCATAAATCTTCGCAGACCTCTCCTGCAAGAATTAACTCTGGTATTTCTTCACAAGCAAACAATAACTTTGATCCAAAAGAAACATAATCCTCTCCAAGTAAAATATCACACTCCAATCCCTCTCCAGATGCAAAATGTCTTGCCTCGTAAAACTCAGAGTAATTAGGTAAATGAATTTTAGGTATTACCCCTAAAATCTCCCCGTCACAAAGAAATACCGCACAGTTGTAAAGCTTTTGCTTTACAGTTAATGGACATCCAACAACGACAACCATATTCTTGTCTGTGGTTTCTTCTGCAATTCTAAGAAGCTGTTTTTTACATTCTTCTAATAGTACCTCTTGTAAAAATAAATCTCCACAAGTATACCCACTAATAGTCAATTCTGAAAACACAAGAATATTTGCTCCCTGCTTCTGAGAATCTTTTATAATATCTATAATTCTATCTGTATTATATACTGGATCTGCAACATGTACCTTTGGAGTTGCAGCCGCTACTTTTATAAATCCATCTCTCATAATTTATTCTTCTTCCATATTACTTAATTTTGCTGCTTGATCTGCTGCGGTTAGACTATCAATCAACTCGTCTAAATCTCCATTCATAATTGAATCTAACTTGTGTAATGTTAATCTAATTCTATGATCTGTCACTCTTCCCTGCGGGTAATTGTAAGTACGAATCTTCTCAGAACGATCTCCTGTTCCAATCTGGCTTTTTCTCTTCTCAGCTTCTGCATCATGGGCTTTTTGTTGTTCCAATTCATATAAACGGGAACGCAAAACCTTTAATGCTTTATCTTTATTCTTAAGCTGTGATTTTTCATCTTGACACGAAACAACAATTCCTGTTGGTAAATGTGTTAAACGAACCGCAGAATCTGTTGTATTGACACACTGTCCACCATTTCCAGATGCACGGAACACATCAAACTTACAATCATTCATATCAATATCAACTTCCACATCTTCCACTTCCGGCATAATTGCTACAGTGATTGTGGATGTATGAATTCTGCCGCCTGATTCTGTCGTTGGAATTCTCTGTACACGATGGACTCCACTTTCATACTTAAATCTTGAATAAGCTCCTTGTCCAGAAACCATAAATACTAACTCTTTAAATCCACCGATTCCACTTTCATTGAAAGACAATGTTTCCACCTTCCAACGACGTCCATCTGCATAGCTTCGATACATACGTGCCACATCAGATACAAACAATCCTGCTTCATCTCCACCAGCTCCCGCACGCATCTCCACAACAATATTCTTATCATCATTTGGATCCTTTGGAATTAATAGAATTCTTAAATTCTCTTCTAGCTGTTCTACTTTTTCCTTTGATTCATTCAATTCTTCTTTTGCAAGTTCCTTCATCTCTTCATCAGATTCTTCTTCCAGCATTTCTAAGCTGTCCTCAATATTCTGTTTTTCTTGCTTGTATTCTTTATATGTTTCCACAATTGGTGTTAATTCATTCTGTTCTTTCATTAATTCGCGAAAACGATTCTGATTTCCTGCCACATCGGGATCATTTAACTCCTGCAACACAGTCTCAAGTCGATCCACTAAACCTTCTAATTTGTCAAACATCTCTTTATCCTTTCTTTCTTCCCATTACGACACGATCTAATCCAGCTAAATCCTGATTCAAGATTACATCTATAAATCCTGCTTCTTCCATCATACACTTTACATCTTTGCCCTGGTTGTATCCAATTTCAAATGCAAGCATTCCATTGTCATTCAAGTACCCAGGTGCCTCTTTTACAATTCTTCGATAAAAATGAAGTCCATCTTCCATTCCGTCTAAGGCAATTAACGGTTCATGTTCCCTAACCTCAGGCATAAGTTCTTCACAGTCCTTGGTGGGAATGTATGGCGGATTTGAAATAATTAAATCAAAAGTTTCAAACACTGATTCAAACAAGTCGCTCTGAATAAATTCTACCATAGGAAGCAGATTTCTTCCATTCTCTTTTGCAATTTTTAATGCATCTGCATCAATATCTACTGCCATACAGCGTTCCGGTCTTAGTATTAGCCCCAAACTAACAGCAATACATCCGGATCCAGTACACACATCTAAAATGCTCTTTGGTTTAATTCCAGATTCAATCACTGTTTCTAGCACACTTTCAGTATCTGCTCTTGGAATTAGAACATCAGGAGTTACGCGAAATGTATATCCCATAAAATCCTGAGTCCCTAATATATATTGAAGTGGCATCCTCTTTGTGATGCGCTCTTTTATATATTCTTTGTATAATTGTAATTCTTTTCCTTCCACAACTTCTTCCGTCATGGAAAACAAATAGTCTTCTCTTGTAATATGAAAGCAGTGGGAAAACAAATACCATGCCTCCCCCTGAGCATTTTCAATTTCTTCCTTAGACAATTCCTTGATTCCGTATTCTATCCAATCATGCCGATTCATGTTCTTTTTTCACCTCATCAATATATGCATGCCAGTCTAATACACCCTCTACCGATGCAATAGCAACTTCAATCATGCCTTCATCTGGCTCTTTCGTGGTCAAATATTGAAGGGAAAGTCCTGGCTTACTTAGCACTTGTATAATCTTACTTTCTGAATTCCCTGCAAATCGAATGACCTCATAGGAAATCCCTGCAATCACCGGAATTAACAAAATCCTGCTTAAAATACGAAGCCACATGGTGTCCACAGTAATAAAAAAGTAAACAATAATACTAATGATCATAACAAAAAACAGAAAACTAGTTCCACATCTCTTATGAAGTCTAGAATACTTTTTCACATTCTCTGGTGTCAACTCTTCCCCAGCTTCTAAACAGTTAATTGTCTTATGTTCTGCCCCATGGTACATAAAAAGTCTTTTAATATCTTCCATTCTTGAAATTAACACAATATATCCTAAAAATAACCCAACACGTACAATTCCTTCAATCAGCAAAATAATTGAATGACTGGATATCACTTTTTCAAAAAAACTAGATACAAGATAAGGGAGAATCATAAACAATCCCACAGATATACATAAAGAAATAACCACAATCAGACCCATTAGAAGTTTCTCTCCTTTGCCTGAAAATGTTCGTTCCAGCCACTGGTCAAATTTTGAAGTTGTTTCTATCTCGTCATCGTCAAAAAATTCAGCTGAGTAATTCAAGGTCTTCATTCCTATCACCATAGATTCCACAAAATTCACAATGCCTCGAAGCAGCGGGAACCCTAATATCTTATATTTCTCTGAAACACTCACATATTCTTCTATTTTCGTCTCAATCTTGCCATCTGGTTTCCGAACAGAAACAGCATATTGGTCTTGATTCTTCATCATGACCCCTTCCATCACTGCCTGTCCTCCGATACGCTTTTTCATAAACTTCCTCTTTATTTCATGTTCATCATTAAATAATTAAGGTCAAATAAATTTCTTATTATATAAAAAATAGGCTGAGATTAAATAACCTCAACCTACCATCTTTGTTTCTACTTTGTACCATATTTACGATTGAACTTATCAATACGTCCACGAGCTTGAGCAGCTTTTTGTTGTCCAGTGTAAAAAGAATGACACTTAGAACAAATCTCAACGTGGATATCTTCCTTTGTTGATCCTGTTACAAATTCATTCCCACAGTTACATACTACTTTTGCTTGATAATAATCTGGATGGATTCCTTCACGCATGTTTTTCACCTCTTCTATAAATTCTTGTTGGATTTTGCCAACATATACATACTTTGACTTTCGTCATTTCTTATGTTCAATAAACAACTTCTTGATTATATCACAGTGTATTTTCAATTTCAAGCATTATTTTCTCAAAAGAGAACGCTTTGTCAAATCAACAAATTCTGCATTGTTCTTTGTTCTTTTAAATAAATTAAGAGTCTGTTCTAACATCTCTTCACTTCGATGTCCCCCTAATTCCTTGTGTAAGGCTGCAACAACAGCTTGTTCATCTTTGGATAGTAGTAAATCGTCTCTTCTTGTACTAGATTTTGCAATATCAACTGCTGGGAAGATTCTTCTTTCGGATAATTGTCTGCTTAAAACAACCTCCATATTTCCTGTTCCTTTAAACTCTTCAAAGATAACGTCATCCATCTTGCTTCCCGTCTCCACAAGTGCAGTTGCTAAAATTGTTAAACTTCCACCTTCACGCATATTTCTTGCTGCTCCAAAAAACTTCTTTGGCATATGAAGTGCTGCTGGATCTAGTCCACCAGTTAAAGTTCGTCCACTTGGTGGAACTGTCAAATTGTAAGCTCTGGCAAGTCTTGTAATACTATCTAATAAAATAACAACATCCTCTTTATGTTCCACTAAACGCTTTGCACGTTCCAAAACCATCTCAGATACTCTCTTATGATGTTCTGGAAGTTCATCAAATGTTGAATATATTACTTCAACATTCTCTCCTTCTATGGATTCTCTAAAATCTGTCACTTCCTCAGGTCGCTCATCAATCAATAATACGATTAACTTTACATCTTCATAATTAGTACTAATGCTCTTTGCAATCTGCTTTAACAGCGTTGTCTTTCCTGTCTTTGGCTGAGATACAATCATACCTCTCTGCCCTTTTCCAACTGGGGATAACAAATCTACCATTCTCATGGATAGAGAACTCTGCTGTGTCTCAAGTCTTAATCTCTGATTTGGAAAGATTGGTGTCAAATCTTCAAAATGCTCTCTTCTTGCAGCATCTTCTGGATGATATCCATTGACAGAATCCACATAAAGAAGTGCACCAAACTTCTCGTTTTGTGTTCTTACACGAATAGATCCACAAAGAATATCTCCTGTTTTTAAATTAAATCTGCGAATCTGTGCTGGTGAAACATAAATATCATGCTCTCCTGGCAGATAATTCTCACAACGAATAAAGCCATACCCATCTGGCAATACTTCTAGTATACCGTTGGCTTTTTCTCCACTATCTAAATTCTTTTTGCTACGAATCAGCTTTTCTGGTTTATTTTCTTCTAATTCTATTAACTTATCCACTAATTCCTGCTTTTTTAAAGAACTAATACCCGTTAATTCTTTTTCCTTGGCAATATCTTTTAATTGCACAAGGGACATATCACTATAATTCATATAAATTCTCCTTCGTTTGGGAATTGGGCAAATCACCCAAGATTCACTTTATCATACCATATTTTTTAGGAACAACCAAGGGCTTTTTTCCTCATTTTTCCAAGAATTTTCTTTTCCATCCTTGATATTTTCACTTGGGATACAGAAAATATTTTTGCAACCTCTTGCTGCGTCTTCCCTTTTAAATATCGAAGTTCAATAATGCCTCGTTCCATCTCATCGAGACCATCCATAAGCTGCTCCACTAAAACATTATGGATTGCTTGATTTTCTGCATTTTCTTCTCCAAATAAATGATCAATAAGTAGGATGGAGCTCCCATCCTCTGTACTATTAGGTCGATAAATAGACTCAACTTCCATATTTGCCTCTAAAGACACTGCAATTTCTTCTGCATGAAGCCCTGTTATTTTAGATAATTCCTCTAAAGTGGCTTCTCTTTGATATTTCATGGCAAAATCTTTTTTTGCATTTTTAATATGATAAGCATTCTCCTTCAAGGAACGACTTACTTTTATCATTCCATCATCACGAATGAAACGTCTGATTTCACCTGTAATCATAGGAACAGCATAAGTAGAAAATTTCACATCAAAAGATAAATCAAATTTATCAATAGCCTTCATAAGACCAATACATCCTACTTGAAACAAATCCTCTGCCTCATATCCACGATTTGAGAAACGCTTTACAATACACCAGATTAACCCCGTATTTTCTAAAACCATGGTTTCCCTGGCTTCTTTATTCCCTTCCTTTGTACGAATCAACAATTCTCTTGTATGATCCCCATTCAATTATTTTACCGCAACTTTCTTTTTCATTGTCACAGTCGTTCCTTCTCCTAGTTTTGACTCCACCAGAACTTCATCCATAAATGCCTCCATAAAGGAAAATCCCATTCCTGTTCTCTCCTGAGTTGGCTTTGTTGTATACATAGGTTCCATTGCTTTTTCTACATCCTCAATTCCAACTCCAAAGTCAACTACCTTAATCACAACATTTCCATCTTCCTCATAGATATCCATCTGAATTAATCCTGTCTCTTTTTCATATCCATGAACTACACAATTTGTAACTGCTTCCGATACTGCTGTTTTTACATCAGCCATTTCCTCCAATGTTGGATCATATTTCATCATATACCCAGTGGTTACCATGCGGGCAATTCCCTCATTTTCTGATTGACTATCAAATTCTAAATGTATCATTTCTATCCTCCCAATTTTTTATTTTTCTTCAATAACACCATGTAACCCTGCCATATGCACAACCCTGCGAATAGTATTATTCATGTGCATCACTGAAACTTTTCCTCCAACTGCATGAATCTTTTGATATCTTCCTAAAATCAAACCTACCCCTGAACTGTCCATAAAATCTGAATGTTCAAAATCAAAAATGATTTCTTTTATAAAATAAGACCGTAAAATCAATTCACATTGATACTTTACTTTTTCCGCTAAATGATGATCTAATTCCCCATCTAACTTGATATATAATTTCTTCCCATTCACTTGATATTGTGTTGCCATGTTCTCTCCTTTCTATGAGTTAGAATGAAAAAAGAACCAAAGGGTATATTCCTTTGATTCTTCTCATTTGTAATGTTTTATTTAATTTAATTTTTTTGTTTCTGTATTCTTCTTTTCCATGGCATCTATTCTTGCCTGTGCATCCTTTGCTGTGTTAGTTCCTGGGAACTTCTCAACAATTGTCTTATATGTGCTAATTGCCTTTTTCTTATCCTTTGAAGATTCATAAGCTCTTCCAAGGTATAAATAAGAAGTTAGCTTTGTGCTGTTAATATCAATTGATAAAGTAAGATATTCAATTGCTGATTTATTGTCTCCATTTACATAAGCAGAATATCCACGAGCATACAAGTTAGTTGCAACTGTTGTTGTATAGGTATTTATCTTCAAGTCATCATATACCTTCTTCATCTTCTTTGTTGCAAGCTTCTTTCGATTAATCTTATTAAGGTTAATTGCCGCTGTTGAATAATCCTTTTGGCTGTATGCATCCATGGCTGTTAGAAGTTTATCATACAATCCCTCTGTTTTTGCATCTCCAATATATGATTTTAATTCTTCTTCGGCTTTCTTCTTTGCAGAATTTGCTTCTTTAATATTCTTTTCATTGCTCTTTAACTGTGTATCTTTTGCCAAAATTTGTTCTTTGTAATCATCAATTTGAGATTGATAGCTTGAAGCTGAACTTCTCTTTATGGTTGGATAAATCAACGCCATAGAAACAATCACACCTACAATAATTCCTGCGATTACATAAAGAAGTGGACCTCTTCCCCATAGTCCCTTTTCAAAACGTTCCATAACTGCACCTTTCTCTTTCTTTGGTTTGTCTATAACTTTCTCCGCTGTATCTGCAACAACCTCTTCCTTTGGCTTTTCAACTTCTTGTAAAAAATCCAGTGCTTTGCTGTTCTTACGGTCAATTGCAAGTACATCTTGAATGCGCTCATATGCTTCTTTCGTGTTATCTTGATGTATCAAAAGTAATGCCATAAGCAACTGTGCATCAATAAAATTCGGCATAATAGATACAACTTTCTTGACCTGAAGCATGGCTAAATCTTCATCCCCTTGCTTTGCATATGTCAATGCCTGATTGTACTTTTTAATCACTTGGTTCATACGGTCAAGCTCTGTTGCGTTGGCCTGCGTTGCAGCTAGATAATCATTGGCAGCATTGTTATCTTTCTTTAAATTGGAACTAATTACCCATTGGGCTAATCCTTCTACAATCTGTCCTGTTTGAAAATAAATAAGACCTAACAAGTTTCTTGCATCAACATCATTCTTATTAAAAAACAATGAAGTCTTAAGATTCGCAGTGGCACCTGTTAAGTTACCTTCTTTGGCTTTTTCTAATCCAAGATTGTAATACCACTTTGCACTATTGGCTATCTTTTCTTTTATATCCATGTCCTTCACCTATTGTTCTTCTTTTGCTAAATCTGCTTTGATTTCTTTTATTAAATCCTGCACATCCCCTTGGTTATCACTATATATTGCTTCCTCTGTCTGGTCTACATCTAAACAAGGGTGAAATTTTTTTAATTCTTCTTTGAAATTAATCATGAGTTCTATCCTCCATATATTGCTTGATTTCTCCTGCCAGATAAAAAGATCCAACACAAAAACAAATGACTTTGTTCTGCATCCACATATTCATCTTCTGACAAGCTATATTTAAAACATCTTTATCCAAGGCACGACGTTCTACTGGTATCTCAACGAGCTCCACTAGATTCTCTAACTGCCTTAATTTTTTTAAAATCGGTTCTCTGTCCTTCTTATGAGAAGGTGCATAAAACAAAGCTTTTTTTCCCGCAAAATATCTGCCAATCATATCACAGAATGTATCAATTCCACTCATATTATGAGCTCCATCTACATATAGCCATTCATTGATTTGCTCCATTCTTCCAGATAACCTTACATCCCTTAGCCCTTGCAGAATATCTGCAGAAGAACAGCCAGGATAAACCTGCAAAACTGTCTGGATTGCCAGAAGGGCATTTTCCCTTTGAAAGTCTCCTAAAAGCCCTATTGGTACCATTTCATCCTTATCATACTCATAATCCTCCAAAAAATCAATAATTTTAAGATTTTCTTTAGAAAAACCCTTCTTCACTGCGTTCTTTTTGGAAATCTCAAAATCAATTTCCCTGGATATTATATCATTTTGATAAATGTATACCACTGGTATCTTGGGCTTAATAATCCCGGCTTTTTCCCTTGCGATTTCTGCTAGTGTTGACCCTAAAAACTCTGTGTGATCAATACTAATTGATGTAATCACTGAAACAACAGGTGTCAATACGTTAGTCGCATCTCTTCTTCCTCCCATTCCCGTTTCAATCACACAGAGATCTAAGTTCATTTTCTTAAATGCAAGAAGTGCCATAAAAAAAAGGAATTCAAAAAAAGATGGGTGGTCTCCACCATTTGAAATAATGGTATCCACACCTGCTTTCACTTCTTGAAAACAAGTTTCAAATAATTCATCTGTAATATCATTGGTTTCAATTCGAATTCTCTCATTGATCTTCATCACATGGGGAGACAAAAATAATCCTGTCTTTACCCCATAAGAATGTAAGATACTTTCTATCATCGCACAAGTAGAACCCTTTCCATTGGTTCCGGCTACATGAACAAATTTAAGACGCCTCTCTGGATTTCCCAATGCATCCAAAATACATTGTACATGTTCTAAGGATGATTTTTTGCCGAAACTTGGAACTTTATTTAAATAATCTACTGCATTTTGATATTTCATTTTCTATTTACTTTTTTAATCCTTTTAATCTTTCATTTACCTGAGCAAACATCTGTTGATATTTTTCAAGTTTTTCTCGTTCTGATTGAACTTTATCCGCTGGTGCTTTGCTTGTAAATCTTTCGTTATTTAGCATTCCTTCACAACGTTTGATTTCCCCAGTTAGTTTCTTTTGTTCTTTTTCTAGACGGTCAATCTCTTTTTCAATGTCTACTAACTCAGCAAAAGGCATATAAAGAACTGCCTCTGGAATCACAGTAGACACTGCGTCGTCTGCAATTCCTGCCTTATCACTTTGAATTATAACTTCATTAGCATATCCAAGAGTTGCAAAGAATACTTCACCTTGTTTAAATATATTCTGGATTTTCTCTGATTCAGACACAACATAAACTGTGGCTTTTTTCTTAGGTGAAACATTCATCTCTGCACGTACGTTTCGAATTCCGCGTACAGCTTCCTTGATTGTCTCAACTGAAACTTCATCCTCTGCAAAGTTCCATTCACCTTTATATTCTGGCCAAGAGGCTAACATAATAGATTCTTCTCCAGTTAAATTACAATAAATCTCTTCTGTAATAAATGGCATAAACGGATGTAATAGCTTTAATGCTTCTCCTAAAACAGTCTTTAATGTCCAAAGAGCTGCTGCTTTTGTCTCGTCTTCATCGTTGTACAAACGAGGTTTTACCATTTCAATGTACCAGTCACAGAATTCTTCCCAAATGAAATCATTTAACTTTTGAACGGCAATTCCAAGTTCATATTTTTCCATATTATCTGTTACATCTTTTGCAAGTGTGTTAAATTTTGATAAAATCCACTTATCTGCACTTGTTAAATCCTCTAATGTAACATGAGAAAAATCAGCCTGCTCAAAATTCATCATCATAAAACGAGAAGCATTCCATACTTTATTTGCAAAGTTTCGGCTTGCCTCTACACGCTCCATATAAAAACGCATATCATTTCCTGGTGCATTTCCTGTTACCAATGTAAATCTAAGGGCATCTGCTCCATACTGTGCAATCACTTCTAATGGGTCAATTCCATTGCCAAGGGACTTACTCATCTTACGTCCCTGATCATCTCTTACTAAGCCATGAATTAGCACTGTATCAAATGGTGATTTTCCTGTGTGTTCATACCCTGAAAATACCATACGTACTACCCAGAAAAAGATAATATCATATCCCGTTACCAAAGTATTCGTTGGATAAAAATAATCAAGTTCTTCTGTGTTTTCCGGCCAGCCAAGAGTTGAAAATGGCCATAATGCGGAACTAAACCATGTATCTAAGGTGTCCTCATCTTGTGTCAAATGTTTGCATCCACATTTTGGACATACTTCTGGTGCTTCTTTTGATACAACCACTTCTCCACATTTATCACAGTAATATGCTGGAATTCTATGTCCCCACCATAATTGACGAGAAATACACCAGTCTCTAATATTCTCTAACCAATGTAAATAAGTCTTCGTATATCGTTCTGGAACAAACTTAAGATCTCCGTTTTTAATGGCTTCAATAGCTGGCTTTGCAAGTTCATCCATCTTAACAAACCATTGTGGCTTAATCATTGGTTCAATAGTTGTTCCACAGCGGTCATGAGTCCCTACATTATGTTCATGGTCTTTTATCTTTACAAGATATCCTTGTTCTTCTAAATCCGCAACCATTGCTCTTCTTGCTTCATAACGATCCATACCAGCATATTTACCACCATTATCATTGATTGTTGCGTTATCATTTAAAATATTTATTTCTGGTAGTTTATGTCGCTTTCCAACTTCAAAGTCATTTGGATCATGGGCTGGTGTAATCTTAACCGCACCTGTCCCAAATTCCTTGTCTACATATTCATCTGCAACAATTGGAATTTGACGATTACAAAGTGGTAATTCTAACATCTTGCCAACTAAATTTGTATATCTTTCATCATCTGGATGGACAGCAACTGCAGTATCTCCTAGCAACGTTTCTGGACGCGTTGTTGCAATTTCTACATACTCTCCATCACTTCCTACGATTGGATACTTGATATGCCAAAAATGGCCGGCCTGATCCTCATATTCTACTTCTGCATCAGAAATAGTCGTTTCACACACTGGACACCAATTAATAATTCGAGATCCTTTATAAATATATCCTTTTTCGTATAATTTAATGAATACTTCTTCCACTGCTTTGGAACATCCTTCATCCAAGGTAAAACGTTCTCTCTCCCAGTCACATGCCGAACCTAGCTTCTTTAGCTGACTGACAATGGTACCACCATACTCTTCCTTCCATTCCCATGCTCGTTCTAAGAACTTTTCTCTTCCTAAATCTTCTTTTGACAATCCTTCTTTTTTCAAGGCTTCAATAATCTTAACTTCCGTTGCAATACTTGCATGGTCTGTTCCCGGCTGCCAAAGAGTATTGTATCCCTGCATCTTCTTAAAACGAATCAAAATATCCTGAAGGGTTTCATCTAATGCATGTCCCATATGAAGCTTTCCTGTAATGTTAGGAGGTGGGATTACGATTGTAAAAGGCTCCTTGCTTCGATCCACTTCTGCATGAAAATACTTATGATCCAGCCACTTTTGATATAATCTGTCTTCAATATCTGACGGATTATATGTTGTATCTAATTCTTTACTCATTTTGCTTCTCCTCTATTTATATTCTTTGTATGCTTTTTGATTCCTGCTTCACAGGATTCTATCCTTTGCTTCCACTGATTTCTTAATTCTTCTCGCTTTTTCTTGTCATAAAGCCCTCGTGTATAAAGAATCCACAAATCTGGATATTGGAATTTATATTTTTTTAAAGAATCAAGAAACTGCTTTCTTTCTTCCTGCAATTCTTCTGATTCTATTACCTCAAGAACTTTAGCACAAAATCCAAATAATTTCCACTGTTCTGTTTTAATATATGAAAAAATCGTATTGTATTTTTCATTATAAAAAACCAGTTTTCTGCATTGATTTTCATATTCTGTGTGGGAACGTTTGGACACAATTCTTCGGTTTGTTTTCATTACCCCATATAACTTTTCTTTTTCCAATGATTTTTTTTGATCTCGGTAAAAAAATATAAGAGCAATGATAGCGCCAATAATTACGATGATCCCTGGCAGTATGATAGTTGGAAATAAAATACGAAAATAGCACATGACAAATATGGTAAACACCACTGCTACAATAAGCATAATTGACGTAGATATATGCAGTATATGCCTGTTGTTTACTTCCTCATGATATTTTTTAATTTGCTGATTCATCTGAGCTTCTTCCAAGTCCTGAATATGAATCTCATGTTCCATCTTTTCCTTTTCCTGCTCAACATCTTTGATGGTCTGGAATTCTTCTTTTAATTGATCAAACCTCTCACAAATAGGCAGTACTTCTTCCTGTGTGACTCGACCATCCCCCAATTCTAAAAATGCTCTTGCAAATTTACGATAATAACTTCTTGCATCCAGTTCTAATTCTCTTTGCTCATCAGCCTCTAATTGATCAAAACGTGCAAAATCTTTCTCATAATCTTTGATTGTATCAATTTCTTCTTGATACAATTGTACAAACTTTTCTTCTCCATATTCTGTTTTAGCTAATTTCTCTTTTGTACTCATCTTTCCACTGCTCCAACATTGATTTGGTTAAACGGTTCTGCATGGTATCATCTAATTTTTTCTTATGATAGGCAATCTTATCTAATTTTACAAATTCATTTCCTTGCATCACAAGATTCTTTCTTTCATCTAATTGCTCATAAATACCATTTGCCTGACTCTCACTTTTTCCGTTTTTACATAGTTCTTGTATAAATGCCTCCTGATTAAGAGTTAAAAATAAAACAGTCTCCATAGCAAGCTGACACCTATTTGGTTTCCCTGCCTGAATTCCTTTTTTCAAATATACGAAAGCTTCTTCAAATTGAAACATCTGACACAGACAGATACCCATATAATAATAGATTTGAACCTGCTCCTCTTTAGAAAATTGCATCATTCCTGGGAGTACCTTTTCATAAGCGGTAAACGCACTTAAATACTGCCGATTCTTTCTAAAATCCTCTCCCAGTATCCAATACTTTTTGGATGGGGTCTGAAGAAACATCTTCCGAATTCTCTCCATTAATTCTCTTTTCTCATCTAAAGTGAAAAAGTTTTTAAATTCAACAATATCCGTCAGCTGTCTTTTAATGTCTGAAGATTTCAATTGAATCCTAAACTCCTCTCGAAGCCATACTTTCAAATCCTCTGGAATTCCAAAAACGAAAAAATAAATCATTCGCTTTGAAATAATATAGCACAATTCTTCATAAGATTCTATCCATTGATGAAAAGCCGAAAAATAATAGGGTTTTCCTGCTGTTTTTGTTTCCCATAATAAAACTTTACTCATGACAATTCACCCCCTCATCTAACGCAAGAATCATCTGGTACACTCGATGAGATGACGGACGGATTCTTCCAAATCCTAGTTCATATACTTTAATCCTACATTGATCTTTTCTTGTATATTCTATCTCTATTCGGTATTTTGTTACATCTTTTGAAGCTCCTGTTAATTTCAGTTCATGAATACATGTTTCATCATTTTGAATAGATTTTAACAAAAATCGAAGTTTACTTATTCCCTCGACAATAATCGTTATCTCATTTTTACTTGTCATCCATGGCATACCTTCTTTTAATAAAAGAGCAGATGTCTGATTCCTTCCATCTTGTAACTGTAAATAAATATTATGCTTTGTTCCATTTTGAGTTAAAATGACAGAATTATATTCCTTGCCTCGCTGCTTTTCTACAAGATAAGCTCCAATCATACCTTGTGCAAAAATATGATCACCCATAAATACTCTTCGCCCATTACATAAATATTTTACAGATTCCTCCATCCAGTTTCCGTGAAATCCTTTTCCAGTTAAATAAACAACGGATGTAACCCCAGCAGCAAGAACCTCCTTGACTGCACTTAAAAAAGGAATATCTTTCTCCTCTTTTGAAAGTTCCATATACTTGGTCACATCTGTTTTTTGAACGGAAATCTTTTCTCCATTTTTTTGAATCAGATAATAGTATAATCCTCCTGCCTCATAGTCAAACAAGCCAGCATTACCTTTGGCAAGCCAGGTAGGCTCATACTCCATCCAGCCAATAAATGCTTCCTCTTTGGTAAATAAACGAAGCTGTCTTTTTGTTAGGTGATACAGTTTTCGTATGGTCTCCATGGCTAGAACATGTTCCTGCTCAACTTGGTCAAGAAGGACACCTAAAAATATATCATCTAACTGCTGTCTCTTTTTGATTTCTTCTTTCACATAGAAATCCCAGGAATGTTCCATCTCTACAGACCCATGTTCTATTATTTGATTTTTCTCATAGGAACACTTTATAAACTGGTTTCCCTCAAAATGTATCGTTGTTATCATCTGTCTCCTCTAACCATTCTATCATTGATTTTTGATATGCATAATTTCGCATTTCCTCGGGCATATTCGCATTTCTTTGATCTTGTAGCATTTGATTCAAAAGATAAAACCTTCCTTTATCTTTCTGATTTTCTGGAGATATCCATTGAATATCTTTCCGTCTTCGATTCTGCTGACGTGGAAGAGTAATAAAATAATCTGTCACATCGTCTGCAAATTGATCATGAGTACACACATAATACCCTGGAACCATTTCTTTCATCCGAACATCAATTTGTCTTCCTGAATTTAGGACCATATGAAACGTGAAATTCTTATCCTCTGCTTCTTGATACACAATATACGTTGTGCTGTAACATTCCATTGGAAGTGCTACATCTTTCCTATATTCAAATAAAACTGGAAGGATACATTCATGTGCCGTCTCATATTCAATACAAAGTTCTACTTGTTTTCTTTGACACTCACTTAATTCCTTGTCCTTATAATAATCAAGGAATACCCATTGATTTAAAAGGGCTAATCCTCCTTGTTCAATCTGCTTTCCAAGAAGTTCATAAAAAGAAGGGTCAAAACAGATTTGATTGCGGTAACCATAAGTGACATAATCATTTAAAATATCATATATTAGTTTCCATTCTGGACTCTCTAATTCGCTATAAGATAAAAGTACTGTGAGTAGGGATTCTAAATTCTTTTCTTTCCATCCTTTTCTTAGAATTCTTTCCATGAAGTCTTGATGGATACATCCCAATTCCTTTCCCTTTTCCCATATTTCAATCATGAACTCCAAATCTCCCATATAATATTTTTGCAAATATTCCATGATTTCATGGTTGTAAATTCCACGTTTGAATACTTCTTCCCCAAGGGTTAATAAATTATGATCTAGTTGACTGCTATTTGTGGTCAAAAGCCACAACGTTAACTCTTTTAAACTTTCCTCTCCAACTCCAATGCAGCCAAAAATCCTAATTCCCTTTAATGCCTCTTCATACTGTTTCTCTCCAATGAGCAGTTCCAATATATTAGAACAGTTTTCCCTTGATAAAAACTCCAAATGAATCAATGGTAAATTGTCTCTAATCTTATCATATTCTTTTCTTTCAAAATAATAGTTTATCAGTTTCTCTAAAATAACATGCTGGTATCTCTCATCGAAAGACTGGCAAACTAAAACCCTTTGTGCCATCTCTATATCAGATTCTTCAAACTTCTCTTTGTGATATAAAACAACACTATCTCGAATGAGACGATTCTCATCCTCAAAACTTCCACTTTTTTCAAAGGATGCAATCTCCTTTTGAGACCAAATACCTTTGACTTTATGAGGCACTTGAACATATCGATTTTCATCTTGATCCACAAACACAAAAAAAGGATGTTCACTTAATACATTGACATACGCAATTCCATGCTCTACAGTTCTTTTTTCATCTTCTCTCAATTCCTTTTGAATTAAAAGGACATGATGAATTCCTCTTGGAATGTTGGAGATTTTCTGGTAATAAAGTATATTTCCCAAATAACTGTGTCCTAAAGGATCCTTACATAACTCTTCAAAAAATCCATGATACAAGAAAATTAAATCCTCACTGACTTTTCCCATACTTAACTGCTGAATAAGAAAAGATTTTATTTTCGAGTGATATTGTTCATAAATTCCATCGTACTTCCACCGATTCTTTACAATATTAACGTAAAGATTGGCAAGCCTTGTATGATTCAAACTGCTGCTATAAGAAAAATAAAGCAACACATCTTGATTCAAGATTGGATACTCACCTCTTGGTATGGTTGCAATATATGCTTCTAATAAACCAATTACCTGAACTCCAGCTTCAATTCCCTTTGCATAATAAACATGATACGAAGGGCTCATATAATTGCCACGAATTAACAGTGAACATACGCCCTGCAAAAGTTCTGGAATCTCTGTCTGTTTGTACCCATCTATCATAAGTATCAGCCATTTTTCCTGAAAATCTTTTGTCTTTTTCACCAAATGGTTCACATGAATCCAAAGTTTAGGTAAAATACACTGGTGGTCCACACCAAATCTTAAAACTTGATATTCAAAATCACCTAATTCTCTGCAAAGCTGAACATCTTGTCCAAATAAGTTACACGCTTCAAAACAAAGGAGTCCATTCACCACTTTGTTTTTTTCTAAATTCTTAATGTGTTTCAATTCCCTCTCTGGATTCTTCATGAGTCTTTCATCTAAATAGCATAACATCCAAAGTGGATAGGAACTTTCCCCTTCATTCTCATAATAATGTTCTATTACAGCAACCGCCTTTTGAATTCGTCCCTCACTTCTTGCATACAGTGCCTTCAAATACAGATAATAACACTGACATAGTCCATTGTTAATTTCTGTCTCATAATTACTTTCTATTGTAAGAAAGTCCTCTTCAATCTGTCTTTCATCTCCATGTAATATATCAAAATGTAATTGAAGCAACGAGATATAAACATGTCCTGCCTCCTCAACTCTTGCAATCTTAAGTCGATGTGTTCCCTCTGCCACAAAAAATTCTTTTGAAACCAATCCCTTACAGAACTTCACATATAGTTTCAACAAGTCTTCTTCTAACAATTCTGTTTGTGTCTTTTCCCTTTCTGGCACAACAAAATCCAAGAAAAATTCCCTCCTTGGCAGTTGGATTCGGATTCTGCACTTTCTTTTATGAACACTCTTCTTTATAATCTGAACCGGAATGGTAACCACAGAATCCTGAAAATTCTGATTGTAAAGATAATTCTCACCTAAGGATACTCCATCTCCCTCTAATAATATTCTTCCCTGTGCATACCCTTGTACTTCTTTCGTAACCGTAACAATTACTTTATCTTCTAAAACATTGGCCTTCATCTGGAGGCTTACAGGTTCTCTTGCCTTCACATAAATTAAAAATTCATCAAAAATCTGCTCCTTATTCCTTCCAAGAAGCAGTTCATGGTAAATATCCTTTAATTCTTGTTCCTGCTCTAAATATTGTGTTTTAAAAGACTCTGAAAAAAAGAGCGCTTTGGCTCTTTTACTATCACTTTTTGTCAATTGTATAAAATCATTCATCGTCTTTTGCATCACTAAACTCCACTCATATTCCATTCACATTGTTAATATTGAGACCAAACTGTGTTATACTAATACATATATATTATTAGTATAACAAATTTCGACATTATAGAAAAGAGAGGATTCCTATGAAAAAGGAAAAACAGATTTTTCACGGAAGTGATTTAGAGAAAATAGAAGAAGTCTACGGTATAAAAAAGGATATCATTGTTCCCTTTGGAGGAAATGTAAACCCTCTAGGTATATCTCCTTTACTAAAAAAGAGTATGCGACATCATGTAGATGCCATATCAACATATCCAGATCGGGACTATCGTACCCTTCGTTCTACCCTTAGCAGCTACTGCAATGCACCTATGGAACATATTTTAGTTGGGAATGGTGCCACAGAATTAATTAGTGTCACCATGCGAACCATTGCCCCCAAAAAAGCTCTATTAATTGCACCAACTTATTCTGAATATATGCGTGAAATTGATTTGGTTGGTGGGTCCTACACAGAATACTATTTGAAAGAAGAACAGAATTTTAAGGTTGATTTAGAAGATTTAAAACAACACTTGACAAACGAAGTTGATTTATTTGCATTCTGCAATCCAAATAACCCAACTTCAAGTGCACTTACAGTATCAGAAATCAGAGAACTTTTACTTCATTGTAAAAAGCATAATATTTTTGTTATGATTGATGAAACCTACGTAGAATTCACTCCTCATATGGAGGCTATCACAGCAGTTTCTTTAACAGATGAGTTTGACAATGTATTAGTTCTTCGTGGTACTTCAAAGTTTTTTGCAGCTCCAGGACTTCGTTTGGGCTATGGAATTTGTGGAAATCCATCTTTTCTAAAAGACTTGGAATCCATTAAAAACCCATGGAGTATCAATACTCTTGCTGCTCTTGCAGGTGAAGCCATGTTTATGGATATTGACTATATTAAAGAAACAAAAGCATACATTAATTCTCAAAGAGACTATTGTGCAAAAGAACTATCTACATGTAGTCACCTAAAAATTTATCCGGCATATGCTAATTTCTTTTTAATTCGTTTATTAGATGGCACCACCTCTTATGATATGTTTGAACGTTGCATCAAGGAAGGTCTTATGATTCGTGACTGTTCTAGCTTTCATGGACTAGACGATGAATACATACGTTTTTGCATTCAACGAAAAGAACATAACAAAAAATTAATTGAAATTCTAAAGAGAGCTTAGCAACGCTCTCTTACTTTTTGTATCATTGCCTCCATTGCTGGAGAGAGCCACTTATCCTTATGATAAATAAGCTGTGTCCATATCTGGATGTAACAGTCACTTATATTTAGTTTACTGACCTCCCCCATTTTAATTCCTTTTGTTACCACAAACTCTGGTAAAAATGCACAGCCAACTCCTCTGGCAACTAAGTCTAAAATCATATGGGTATTTCCAAGTTCAATCTGTGGTTTCATCTCTAGACTTTGAAGTGCTAATTCCTCATCCAGTCTGGCACCGTAACTCATACCCTGCTCTGTTGCAATCATAGGATACTTCATAAGTTCCTTTAACAAAACCTTCTTTTTCTTTGTTAAAGGATGATTCTTGGGTGCAATAAATGTCATTGGCGACTCTTTTTCCTGTGCAATGACCAAGTCTGATTGATAAATTCTTTGATCTAATGTGAAAATCATATCTACTTCATTTTGATGAAGCATCTGAAACATCTCAGTAGTAACTCCAGTCTTAATCACCACTTCTACTTGAGGATATTCACTTGTATACTCTTGTAGAATTCTTGGAAAATAGGAATTACACAAAGATTCTGCCATGGCAATTCTAAGATGACCACTTTCCTTTGGTGCCTGTTCCATAGCCTCCTTTGCCTGATGTTCTAGTCGAATCATCTTTTGGGAGTATTCTAATAGACGTTCTCCTTCCTGAGTTAAATACACAGTTCGTCCAATTCTATCGAATAATCTCTTCTTCAATTCCTTTTCAAGTCCTGCAATCTGAGTGGACACTGCAGATTGAGAATATCCAAGTTCTACTGCAGCCTTTGAAAAACTATGTAATTCTGCCACCTTTGTAAAAGTAATCAAATTCCTTAATTCCATAAACTCTCCTATCAATATTTTTGATGTATATTATCTAATTTATCAATTTTTCTAATTTATATTCCTATGGTATAGTTGAGGTAATAAAAAGTCAAGAAAAAGGAGTAATATCATGGAAACAAGAGAACGTTTTGGCTCTAGATTAGGATTTGTTTTAGTCTCTGCGGGATGTGCCATTGGACTAGGAAATGTATGGAAGTTCCCCTATATGGCAGGAAAATATGGCGGTGCCGCATTTATATTAATATATTTATTTTTTCTACTGATTATTGGTCTTCCTATTTTAATTTGTGAATTTAGTCTTGGAAGAAACAGCCAGAGAAGTATCGCAACTGCTTTTACGAAGCTTGAACCACAAGGAACCAACTGGCATAAGCTAAAAAGCTTTGGAATGGCTGGAAATTATCTTTTGGTCATGTTCTATTCTATGGTTGGCGGCTGGATGTTAAACTATTGTTTTCAATTAGCAAAAGGTGATTATGTGAATGCATCTTCATCAAAAATCAGTGAAGGATTCACTCATATGCTCTCTTCCCCTAGCACTTTATTTTTTTGGACAATCCTCGCCATTGTCATTTCCTTTGGTGTCTGCTGTATTGGGGTTCAAAAAGGAGTTGAGAGAGTGACAAAGATTATGATGTTATGCCTTCTTGTGCTAATCGTAATTCTTGCAATAAATTCCATTATGCTCCCTGGTGCAAAAGAAGGAATTCGCTTTTATCTAGTTCCCGATTTTGAGAAAATCCACAGCATGGGATGGGGAAATGTAATCTTTGCAGCAATGAGTCAGGCCTTCTTTACATTAAGTATTGGTATGGGTGGAATGGCCATTTTCGGCAGTTATCTTGAAAAAGACCGCTCCTTAGCTGGAGAATCTCTTCAAGTATTAGTCCTTGACACCTTCGTTGCTCTTATGGCTGGGTTAATTGTCATTCCTGCATGTTTTGCTTATGATATTGAGCCAACAGCCGGACCATCTTTAATCTTTATTGCACTGCCAAACATATTTGCACGCATGCCTGGAGGACAAATTTGGGGATTTTTATTCTTCTTATTTCTTTCCTTCGCTGCATTATCAACGATTATTGGAGTTTTTGAAAACATTGTATCCTTTGGTGTTGATTTAAAAGGATGGAGCCGAAAGAAATCTGTGGCAATCAATATGGTTGCTGTCACAGTTCTTAGTATTCCATGTATCCTTGGATTTAACCTTTTAAGCTTTATTCAACCACTTGGAACTGGAACCAATCTAATGGATTTAGAAGATTTTCTTGTTTCAAGCAATGTCCTTCCACTTGGATCTGTGATTTTCCTATTGTTTTGTACTCATAAAAACGGATGGGGATGGGATAATTTTATCAAAGAAGCCAATGCAGGGAAGGGATTAAAATTCCCAACATCTATTCGTTTTTATATGACAAATATCCTCCCACTCATTGTGGTTGTGATTTATATAAAAGGATATTATGACCTGTTTAAAAATCAAGGTTCTGTGTTATTCTTGTTTTGGATGAGTGTTGCATTCCTTATTCTAGGATTTATCTTCTCCACAATTTCATCAAAGAAAAAAGAAAAAAGATTATGCGAAATTTAAGGCATAATCTTTTTTTATTTTATATTATTTTGCTACTGCAATAACTTCCATTTCAAACAGTGCACCCTTAGGAAGAGCTCCTGCTTCTACACAAGATCTTGCCGGCTTATTATCTTTGAAAGCCTTTGCATAAATCTCATTGATAGCACCAAAGTCATTGACATCATCTAAAAATACTGTTGTCTTCACAACCTCATCTAGGGTTAATCCTTCTTCTGATAACACGGCTGCAATATTGTCAATTGCCTGTTGTGCCTGTGCCTCCACACCTTCTACTAGTTCATTGGTTTCTGGGTTAAGACCAATCTGCCCAGACGTAAAAATTAAGTTATCTACTCTCACTGCATGACAATAAGGTCCAACTGCTGCTGGTGCTTTGCTTGTATTAATTGTTTTTCTCATAATAGCCTCTCTTTCTTGTTAATTGCTTACTGTAACCATTAATTTCTTATTTGCATTATCAATCTTCTCCATCATTTTATCATCTGTAGAGTCTTTCGTTTGATAATAGTCAATATAATAATTTCTATCTTTATCTAAATTCTTAAATGTATAAACCGCCTGATTCTTCTTCAAATCCACTTGTACTGGCTGTGTTTTCTCGTCCACTGAATTCAAAACAAGAACTGGTTTTAAACTAGTCTCCAAATTCTGTGGGGTATCAAATGTTATAGTTAATGTCTTCTTTGCCGTCTGAAATACATTTCCAATGATGATACTTCCAAATCTTCCTTTGGCACCTTTAGTTCCGCTTAGCTCATCTAAATCAAAATACAAACTTCCATCTGACGCCTGCTTATACCACTTCCTACCATCTTTAAAAGTAAGCTGACTCCCTTTTTTCTTCTGATCTAAAGATACATATCCTGCATACAGTGGCGTGGTTGTCATCTTTTTTGTTTTCTTATCATATATTACAAGACTTAAATTCTTCGTCATATCTCCATCTTGCATAAATACGCCTGTAGGATATCCTAAAAATGCAATTTTATTTTTCCCATTATAAATTGCGTTGGAATTAACAGCAAGAGACGCTAAACTTTCGTCTGCTGCCGCATCTTCTTTGTAAATTTTTTTAATTGTAATCTTATCTCCAGTTACTTTTTTATTTTTTACGTCAAAGTAGTAATCCTTTAAAATCTTTTTTCCTTCTGTTAAACATAAACGAACCACACTTCCGTCATCTGCGACTTGTATCTTCGTATTCGTTTTACTATTTGAAGAAAATACTCCTGTTTTCTTTAAGTCTATAGCTGTTGTCAGCGTCTTCTTGCTGCGGTCAAACACAAAAAATCCTCGATTGGTATGAAACATAGCCATATCGTCCGAAATATAGTCAATGGAAGGAAAATCTTCAGAACTTTTATCCTTTAGAACAGCATTTACAACTTCCTTCATCTGGCTTCTCTTAGAAAGTGCATCTACTTTTGCCTGTTTTGTGCTATCTGTAGTTTTTTCTTTCTTACCACATCCTGCCACGCAAAAAATACAAAGAACAAGTAACAATGTGATTTTAAAACAACGTTTCATATGCTCATCTCCTTTATTTAAGTTTCTTGAAAGATGGATAGTATCTAAAATATGCCTTTCCAATTACTTCGCTTCTCTTCACATAATGAACATTCCAATATCTGGCATCATTAGAGTTATTCCGATTATCTCCCATTACAAAATATCCATTCTCTGGCACTTTATATGGTCCAAAATCATCCACAGGTTCTTCTTTAATATAATTTTCCTTTAGTGGAGTTTTGCTGTGATTAATATATACCTTTCCATCTTTTACCTGCACAGTTTCACCTGGAAGGGCAATCACACGTTTAATATACCATTCCTTCTCATTCTCAGGATATTTAAAAATAATAATATCTCCCCGCTCCGGATCATTGAACCAATATGTGGTACGAAGTGCAATCAACTTATCGTGAGTCATAATTGTACTTTCCATAGATCCACTCGGGATACTTGCATTGACAATTACAAACTGTGTAATAAAAAATGTAATCCCCAGGGTAACCGCAATACATAAAATCCAGCTGACTAATTCCTTTTTAAAATTTGTTTTCTTTTCTTCCATACGCTATCTCCTGTTAGTTATTCTAACTTCTTAAAGGACGACTGTATCTAAAACACGCTTTCCCTATAATCAAATTCCTCCCTGAGTCTGCAACTCAGAGAGGAATAAATCTAGTTATCTTTGAAATTTCTCTTAATAATCTCGTGGCGACCAGGCCCATTAGAAATTAAAGTAATTGGATAACCAATCTTTTCTTCAACAAATTCAATATATTTTTTGCAGTTTTCTGGAAGTTCATTATAATCCGTAATTCCACGAATATCACTCTTCCATCCAGGCAACACTTCTAATACTGGTTTTGCCTTTTCAAGTTTTGAAGTTGTAGGGAAATCAGTTGTAATCTCTCCATCAATCTCATATCCAACACAAACAGGAATCTCATCTAAGTATCCTAAAACATCTAATACTGTAAATGCAACATCTGTTGTTCCTTGAACACGACATCCATACTTAGATGCAACTACATCAAACCATCCCATACGTCTTGGACGTCCCGTTGTAGCTCCAAATTCTCCACCGTCTCCACCGCGTCTTCTTAATTCATCTGCCTCATCTCCAAAAATCTCACTTACGAAAGCTCCAGCTCCAACAGCACTTGAATATGCCTTTACAACTGTGACAATCTTCTTAATCTCATATGGTGGGATTCCTGCCCCAATGGCTCCATATGCAGCTAAAGTTGATGAAGATGTTACCATTGGATAAATTCCATGGTCTGGATCCTTCAATGATCCTAGCTGACCTTCTAATAAGATTGTCTTACCTTCTTTGATTGCTTCATATAAGAACAATGAAACATCACAAACATAAGGAGCAACCATCTCTCTGTATTTCATCAATGTATCAAATAATTCATCTGGATTTAAAAGTGGTTTGTGGTATAAATGTTCCAAAATAACATTCTTTTGTTCACAAACACGTTGTAATGACGCCTTTAATGCTTCTTCATCAAACAACTCACAAACTTGAATTCCAATCTTGGCATATTTATCTGAATAAAATGGTGCAATTCCAGACTTTGTTGATCCAAAAGAGGCTTTTCCTAAACGTTCTTCCTCATATTGATCAAATAATATGTGATATGGCATAACAATCTGTGCTCGGTCAGAAACTAAAATCTTTGGTTTTGGCACTCCTTTTGAAACGATTGATTCAATTTCTTCAAATAAAACTGGAATGTTTAACGCAACACCATTTCCGATCACACTCGTTGTATGATTATAAAAAACACCAGATGGTAAAGTGTGAAGTGCAAATTTACCATAATCATTAATAATTGTATGACCTGCATTAGCACCTCCTTGGAAACGTACAATAATGTCAGATGTCTCTCCTAACATATCTGTAATCTTACCTTTTCCTTCGTCTCCCCAGTTAGCACCTACTATTGCTTTTACCATATGTGTATCCTCCTAAATAAATCGTAATATATATTATATCACTTTTTGTTAAAACAACATTGTTATATTATATTGTTTTTGCATCAATGTCAAGTCAGGTACCCTTATGAATCCCTGACTTTTCATCTATATTTCACTATTTTGTTGAAAATAAACTTGTATCTCTGTTTTTGTTGTCAAATAGGTTATTGTATTGTAAAATTTGGTATTCATTTACCAGCTTAGAATATTCTGTTTTTGCTTTTAGTGTATGATTTTCTCCCTTTGCATCTACATATCCATTTGCATTAATTGCAGGCAGCTTTTTCGTCAACTCTAACAAATACTGATTGTAAGGTGTCAGTTTTAAATTTGTCTGCTCAAGCATCATGCTTGATAAATAATTTGCACTGGTATAAACATTCTGCTTTTCATCAATATCATAATTTGCCCAAATAACAAACGGCACTGTATATTTCTTTTGAAGCTCTTTTAATGATAAAGAATCTAGGGATTTACCATACAACAATTCGTAAAACTCATCCTCTAGTTTTGGCTGGTGGTCCCCAAACAAAACAACGATGGTTGGTTCTGACTGTTTACTAAAATAATTTACAATTTTCTTAAATGCCTGATCAGATTGATACATTAATGACTCATATCGGTTCGCTGTCTCTGTCTTTTTCTCATCTGTAATTTTAATCTGCTCATTAAAATTCTTATCTGCCACATCATATCCACCATGATTCTGAATTGTTACATTAAAGAAAAATAACGGCTGATTTTTCTTTTTCTTTTCAAATGTATCAATGATCTTGTCATAATCTGCACTGTCGCTATACCATCCACGAAGCTTTTGTGCGGAAGGACTCATGTCATCCATGGTAAGAAAATCATCAAATCCTAACAACGGATATACCTTTTGTCGATTCCACCCTGATGCTTTGTACGGATGAAATGCAACAGTATCATATCCCTGTTCCTTTAGCTGACTTGCTAAACTTGGCGTCTCACTTTTGATGTACTGAGTATATGCATTTCCACTTAGCGGAAGGGAACCTACTGAGTTTCCTGTCAAAAATTCATATTCAGAATTGCTTGTTCCTCCTCCAAACACTGACATTAGCATATGCCCTTTGATAGTATTGTCCTTTAAACTATTTAAATATGGAAATACTTCCTTATTGGTTTTAATATCATTTACAACACTTAAATCTGCAAGTGTCTCATTCATAATAACCACTACATTTGGTTTTTGTTTTAACCCAGTTTTCTTTCCTGTAGTTACCTTGTTATTCTTTGTAATACTTTCTACCTTTGCCTCACTATATCCATCTGGCTTTGCGCCCATAACATATTGGATATTCATAAAGAAACTAAGTACAAATCCATTTCTCTGATATCCTTTTTTCTGATTCCAAAGGTTAACTCCAACTTTTCGATTGGATAAAAATTGAGTTCTTGAAGTTGTAAATATTGTCCCCCCTAAAACGATAACTGCTAGTACCAAAACGACAAGCCTTTGCTTCTTTCCCTTGGCCACTTTAAATGTTGTAAGTTTCCATGCAATAATGCAAATTCCAATCATTACAACTGTAGCAATAATGGCAGCACGATTAAGATCAAGGGTATAATGATCTGCCACATCCATCGCAGTTCCCAGTGAATAAAAATCAGATGGTGTAATTGGTGTTCCACGATACATTAACGTCAAATACTCTGCGATTCCACATATATATAGTAAAATACTTCCCACAATTACTGCTCTATTAATACGATTAAATATAAATAACAGAATTCCAAACACTGCATAATACCATAAAACATTAAGCCCAAATGCCCATTTATTCATCTGACTAATTGGATTGTAAAATGTCTTTTCCACCATATAAAATGCAATCCATGGAACAATGGCAAAATAAATCCATGACACAATTCGATTCATTTTTGGAGGGATTGAAATTGGCACTAAAATCAAGCCAATCAATACAATACAAATGGCAAGTGCAAGTCCAATTGCCATCTTATCAATTCTTGTTGCCCATGATTTTATGTATAAACGGCTAGATACATCCTTTCCGTTGACCGTACATTTTTTAAAAATATCTCCCTTATCTTTGGCTGTATAGATGTAAAGAGGATTCTTGTCACTAATTCCAATTCCTTTTATAGTATAGGTGTAAGTCTCCCCCTTTTTCACCTTCTGATTTACCATAACGGTATACCAGTGGTGTATTTTCTCCACTTTTTTCCCTAAAGGCGCTGAACTAATCTCATTTCCATCAACCTTGTCTAAGGTTGGTGTCAAACGAAAGATTTCTTTCCCCTTATTGTCTGTAATGGTAAGTTCAATAGATCCTGGTCTAGTTACTTTTTGATTACAATCCACAAAAATCTGCACTTCTTCTATGGTATCTGCAGATGCTGCAATCTTCTGCGTAATCACATCTCCATCCCCAAGTTTAACTTTTCCTCTTTCTTCTAATTTCACAGGAATGTGAAACGGAACATATTCAGAAAATTGATTCTTGTTTTTAACTATAAATATCATAAATGCAATGATAAGTAGTATTGCCACGTACTTGGTATATTTCCCTATCTTTTGTATTCCTTGACTCATCTTTTCCTTCATAAAAATCTTACCTGTCCAATCTCTGTTTTTCTTTTAAAAATTTCCTAATATTTTAAAATCGTTTACTTCCTCGCGTATTCCAATCAAGGCATTTTTCACTGATGGTTCATTTAGGTTTCCAATAACATCAATGTAGAATCCATATTCCCACTGTCTGTTAGGAAGTGGTCTAGATTCAATATTACACATACTAATGTCATTAAACATAAAATGAGCAAGGATGTTATATAATGTACCAGTTTCATGTGGCAGTGAAAAACTAATGCTAATCTTCTCTGCATCCTTTTTGTACTGCTTTTCTTTTGACATAATTACAAATCGAGTACAATTATTTCCTTCGTTATTGATTTTATGGCGTAAAATATCCAACCCGTATAACTTGGCTGCACGCTCACTTGATATGGCTACTTTAGTTTTATCATTGTCTGTGGCAACCTTTTTTGCACCAACGGCTGTATTTAGTTGATCAATCTGCTCCCATTTCCATCCCTTTAAGAAATTATTGCACTGCATCAGTCCCTGTGGATGAGAATATACCTTTTCCACTTTTTCTAACTGTGTTCCAGGAATTCCAACTAGTGCATGATTGCATTCAACGATTTCCTCTCCAACAACACAAACTTCCGAGTTTAATAGCATATCATAAATTCCACTGACTGTTCCAGCAGATGAATTCTCAATAGGAAGAACCCCATAATCTGCTTTTCCCTCATCCACAGCTTTAATTACATCTTCAAATGTCTGCACATGAAAATTCTGTACTTCTTCCCCAAAAAACTGTACCATGGCTTGTTCTTGATATGCACCCGGAACTCCTTGATATGCAACCCTAGTCTCATTGGTAACCAAAAGTTCATCCACTTCCTTAAAGTGTTTTTCAATATAATCATCTTCATTAGAAAGAATGCTATATTGATAGCGCCGACTAATGGACATAATTTGAAGAAACACTTCCTCAATTGCTCTTGCCATAAATGGATTTTGCTCATCTGCTGTCAGTGTCAACAGTTTCTCATCTTCTCTTTTCTTATCATAAATTGGCTTGTGGGTTCCACGCTTGTATTCTGCAACTTCACTAGAACAATTCATTCTCTCTCCAAGCAATCGGACAAGACTTTGATCAATTCGATCAATATCTTTTCTAATTTCACTTAAATCTCTCATTTGTCTTCTTCCTCTTTATCTAATCTTTCCTTAAGTTCTAAAATGGTCTGTTTCTTTAATGGATGAATCTTGTAAGGTGCAATTTGTGCAAGTGGTTCCAACACAAATAATCGTTTTGTCATCTCTATATGTGGAATCACTAAATTATCCTGATCCATTATAATGTCATCATATAGCAGAATATCCAAATCTAAGGTTCTTGGCCCCCAGTGAACCTTTCGCTCCCTTCCTGCCTGTTGCTCCACATCTAACAGAAAATCAAGTAATTCCTCGGGTTCTTTCAAGGTATCAATCGCCACACATCCATTTAGAAAATCGTCTTGCTCTACTCCCCCATATGGCTTTGTTTCAATTAGGTTTGAAATATTTTCTACTTTAATATCTGTTTCTTGCTCCATGGTCTCAATGGCATGTTCAATATATTCCATTCGGTTTCCCATATTGGATCCAACTCCAATATAGGCACGATGCCATCCTCTTTGTATTTTCACTGCAACACTTTGAATTGGCATACCAATGGGCGCCCATGGTTTTTTCACCTCAATCTCAACCTTTTGAATCAAATGATATCTTAAAAGCAAATCCTTGGCAATAACCTCCGCCACTCGCTCAATCAAATCAAATGTATTCTTCTCCATAATCTCTGCAATTCGATGAGACACTTCTCCATAATTGACTGAATACTCAATTCTGTCACTGACTCCAGCCCGTTTGGTATCTGTATATAAAACGGCTGAAACTAAAAACTTCTGTCCTAAAACCTTCTCTTCTTTATAAACACCGTGATTGCTGTATATCTCTAAATCCTTGATGATAATCTGATCCATTCCATCACATCCCTTCATGACTGCAGATTGCTTCTATCATGGACAATGCTCTTTTATTCTCCTTCACATCATGTACTCGAAAGAATCGGCACCCTTTCATATATCCACTCACTGTTGTGGCAACTGTACCCTCCACGCGCTGGTTTGAAGGTAAATCTAAAGTAAGTCCAATCATTGATTTTCTTGAAGTTCCAAGAAGCACGGGAACTTCAAATTCCTGAAGTACCTCTAAGTGATTCATAAGTTCAAGATTTTGATCTAAATTCTTAGCAAATCCAATGCCTGGATCTAACATAATATCTTTTTTATGGATCCCCGCCTTACTGGCAATATCCATGGTTTCCTTTAAATCATCTATAACATCCCTTAGATAATTTCCATATTCCATATTCTTTCGATTATGCATCAAACAAGCCTGAACTTTATTCTTTGCAATCACATCTGCCATAGTTTTATCCCACTTTAATCCCCAAATATCATTAATCATATCAGCTCCAGCGTCAATACCTGCCTGAGCAACCTTGCTTTTATACGAATCTAAAGAAACAACAATTTCAAATTCTTTTTTTAAAGCTTCAATCACTTTTGAAGTTCTCTCAATTTCTTCTTCATCTGAAATCAACGTATAACCAGGTCTTGTTGATTCTCCACCAACATCAATAATCTCTGCTCCCTCCAAAATCATCTCTTGAGCATGTTTCAATGCAAGAGATAAATCATTGTACTTTCCACCATCTGAAAATGAATCTGGAGTTACATTTAAAATTCCCATAATATGTCCATGATGATTTAAATCAAACTCTTTTGTTCCAATCTGCATCTGAATCTCCTATCTAATACGTGTATTTATGATTTTTCTTTTCTTCACTCCAATAGCACTGATGATATGCTTTACACTCCTGACAGTTTCTTGATATCTTATCTGCCTGATAAAATACTGCCGAACAGGGATGTAAAAAACACTCCTTATTCCGATGATCTCCAATAATCTGTAAAATCATAGAGCATTCTTCTTGGTTATATCCACATGCGGGAAGAATCTCCCTGGCAATCTCAATCCCTGCCTCTTCATGGGGCGTTCCATTCTCATATTCTTTACACCTTCCAATATCATGCAAAAATCCCAAAGCATAAACAATATCCTTTGACATTGGAAGGTTTTGTTCCAACACAAAAATATAAGTCAGTCTTGCAACCGCCAGAAAGTGCTCCATGTCGTGGTGGCAAAATTCCCGGTTCTCCTCCGCCCTATAAATACTCTCATACGCATTCTTATATAATTCATGCTGAATAATCCTTTGATAACGTTCCACTTACCTATCCTCATATATCTCATGTAAAAAGGATAAGGTTCCAAATACAACTAAAACTTCATCTTCTTTACACTTTTCCTTTACTGTCTTATAAGTATCATGCAATGTATTCATCGCCGTTACATGGCTGCAGTACTTTCCTGCTTCCTGGGCTAGCAACTCACTATCCAATGCCCTGTCATTATCTGGTGTTACTGTATAAATAGCCGAGGCAATGGGTGCTGTAAGTTCTAGCATCTTTTGATAATCCTTATCTGCTAACACACCTATTATATAAGTTATCTTTTTATTTGTAAAATTCTTTTGAAGAAAATGTAAAAGTACTTTTGCACCATCTGGATTGTGAGCTCCATCACAAAAAACATAGGGTTTTGTATCTAGCATCTCTAATCGCCCAGCCCATCTTGTTTTGCGGAACCCCTCTTCTACTTGAAAATCCCCCAGACAAAAGTAATCCTTTACAACCTCTAATACTTCTAATGCTGTTGCCCCATTATAAATCTGATGTTCTCCAAGAAGTGGAATCTCAATCTTTTCATATCGTCTTCTTTCAGTTCTATAAGAAAAACTCTGTCCCATAAGAGTTTCATCTAAAACTCGTATCATATTTTTGTCTACAACAGTCAATGGAGCTTTCTTTTCCTCTGCCTTTTTCTTAATTACATTCATGGCTTCCTGTGAATTGCAATAAGAAATGACTGGTACATTTTCCTTAATAATTCCTGCCTTTTCCCCTGCAATCTCCTCAATGGTATTTCCTAAATACTGCATATGGTCCATACCAATGGATGCAATGACACAGCAAATAGGTTTTTTAATCACATTGGTTGCGTCTAATCTTCCGCCCATTCCTGTTTCTAAAAAAACAATATCCACTTTTTCATCGAGAAAGTAGAGTAAGGAAACCGCCGTTTCAATTTCAAATATAGTAGGATGTTCTAATCCATCCAAAACCATATTCTCACATTCTTTCTTTACTTTTTCCATGAAAAAGCACAAACGCTCTCTTGTAATGTATTCATTATTAATCTGGAATCGCTCTTCATAGGCAAAAGGGGCAGGGGAAATATATCTTCCCCCACGATATCCACTCTCACGAAATACACTAGATAAATACGCGAGAATAGAACCTTTCCCATTGGTTCCTGCCACATGCACTATCTTTAAATCATCTTGTGGATTGCCTAAACGTTCTAATAAAATTCTAATATTTTGAAGTCCTAACACACTTCCGAATTTATTTGCATGCTGAACAAATTCCATTGTTTCTTGATAGTTCATATTAACTCCTATTTAAATGCCTGTTCAATGACCTGATCTACTTGCTTTACATAATGAATCTTCATGCCTTGCGTAATCTCAGCATCAAATTCCTTTACATCTTTTTCATTTGCCTGTGGTACAACCACTTTTTTAATTCCAATTCGTTTTGCTGCTAAAAGTTTTTCCTTTAAGCCGCCAATTGGAAGTACCTGACCACGAATGGTTACCTCTCCGGTCATAGCTAGATGTCCATCTACCTTTTGCTCTAAAATTGCAGATAGCACAGCTGTGGTCATTGTAATTCCTGCCGATGGTCCATCCTTTGGTACTGCTCCCTCTGGAACATGGATATGTAAATCATGGGTTTCAAAAAAGTTATCAGAGATATTATACTTTTTACTTCGGCTTCGAATATAACTAATGGCAGCATATGCAGATTCTTTCATTACATCTCCAAGAGATCCCGTCACTTGAAGCTTTCCTTTTCCTGGCATCACATTGACCTCTATATTCAATGTTGTTCCACCTACACTTGTCCATGCTAGTCCGTGTACTAACCCAATTTGATCATCTAAGGATTCTTCCTCATTTCCATAAGGCGGCGTTCCTAAGTACTTTCCTACCATCTTTGCCGAAATGGTTGCTTGCTTTTTCTTTTTCATATAAATATCTTTTGCCACTTTTCTACAAATCTGTCCAATCCGACGTTCTAAATTACGTACTCCCGCTTCTCTTGTATAATTTTCAATCAACTCATGGATTGCTTCGTCTTTCCATGTAATCTGCTTACTCTTTAATCCAACAATCTTACGCTGCTTTTCAATTAAATAGTTCTGGGCAATATGAAACTTTTCATTTTCTGTATAGCTTGAAACTTCAATTACTTCCATTCGGTCTAATAGCGGCTTTGGAATGGTGCTTAAATCATTGGCCGTTGTAAGGAATAATACCTCACTTAAATCCAATGGTACTTCCAAGTAGTGATCTTTAAAGCTGATATTCTGCTCCCCATCTAGTACCTCAAGAAGTGCTGAAGCAGTATCTCCTCTTTGATCTTTTCCCACTTTATCAACTTCATCTAAAAGCATCAATGGATTACTTGTTTTTGCCTCTTTTATTGCTGCTACAATTCTACCTGGCATAGCTCCCACATAAGTTCTTCGATGCCCACGAATCTCTGCCTCATCACGAACTCCACCTAAAGAAATTCTCACATACTCTTTATGTGTCGCTCTTGCAATGGATCTGGCAATCGAAGTTTTTCCTGTCCCCGGAGGTCCAACCAAGCATAAAATAGCAACTTCTTTTTTACCACTTAATGCTCTGGCTGCAAGATACTCTAACACTCTTTCTTTTACTTTTTCTAACCCATAATGATCTTCATTTAAAATCTTTTGAGCTTCCTCTAAATCATCATTATCTTCCGTTTTATAGTTCCACGGCATATCTAACATGGTTTCAATATAAGTACGAATCACACCGCTTTCCGCCGCATGATTCCCCATAGCCTGAAATCTGCTGATTTCCTTTTTTATTTTTTCTTTGACTTCATCAGATGCATCTAATTTTTCAACCCTTTGAAGATACTCTTCTCCCTCATCTTCCACTGAAGTTTCTCCAAGTTCTTCTCTAATTGCCTTCATTTGTTCACGAAGCATAAAATCTTTCTGATTTTTATCCACACTTTTTCGAACTTTATCTTGAATGCGGTTACGCACTTCTAACAAATCAATCTCATCTTCTAAGATAAGCAACATCTTTTCACAACGGTCTTTTAAATCTTTTGTCTCTAAAATCTCTTGCTTTGCTTCTAAGGAAAAAGAAAGATGGGTAGCAATTTGATCTAAAATTGCAGTTAAATCTTCCTGCATAAGAACATAGTTTACAATATTATCATCGATTTTAGGAAATTCTCCACAGTATTTTTCAAAACTTTCTTTGACGCAGCGGAGATAAGCCTCTTTTTCTAATGCCTCAAAACTATCTTCCCTAATATCCCAATAGTCAACTTCCACACGGAAGGATGGTTCCTCTTCACAATATTCCGTAATATTTCCGCGGAATAATCCCTCTGCAAAAACACGTGTCATATTCTGTGGTAATTTTACGACCTGGCGAATCTTTGCCAATGTACCAACCTCGTACAAATCCTTTGAAAGGGGATCTTCTAAAGTGGGATTTATCTGATTATTTAAGAAAATCATTTGATCATTTTGCATTGCTTCCTCAATTGCTCTTAGTGACTTTGCTCTTGAAACATCAAAATGAATCACTGTATTTGGGAATATATATTTCCCTCTTAATGCAAGCATTGGTAATACTTTTTTCATTTAATTCTCCTCTATTCTACAATTCGCTATGGCTTTATCTCGTTCTAAAGAAACTGCTCCGATACAAGATTTCCCTTATATCGAAGCAGCTTTTTATTTATGCTATTTCATCGTTGCTCTTTTTTATACGTTTCTTTGTTGCTGGTCTGTTAAGTCGCTTCTCTGAACGCTCTAGTAAAGCTTCTCCGCCTGATTCAACAACCTCTTTTGTAATGGTGCACTTTACAACATCCTCTTCTGAAGGAATTGTGTACATCAGCTCCATAATGACATCTTCCATAATGGCTCGAAGTCCTCTGGCACCTGTTTTACGCTTAATTGCTTTCTTAGCCATTGCCCGTAGTGCATCCTCTTCAAAGACTAACTCCACTCCATCAAGTTCAAATAATCTCTGATATTGTTTTACAATGGCACTTTTTGGTTCTCTAAGAATTTGTACTAAAGCATCTTCATCCAACGGATTCAATGATACTGTCACCGGCACACGTCCAATAAACTCTGGAATCAATCCATATTTCACAAAATCTTCTGGCAATACTTGACTTAACAGTTCTCCAAGATCCACTTTGTTCTGCTCTGCAATCTCAGCTGTAAATCCAATAGATTTCTTTCCAATTCTAGATTCAATAACCTTCTCTAATCCATCAAAGGCTCCTCCACAAATAAACAGAATGTTTGTTGTGTCAATTTGAATAAACTCTTGATGGGGATGCTTTCTTCCTCCTTGTGGAGGCACAGAAGCTACAGTTCCTTCTACAATCTTAAGTAGTGCCTGCTGAACTCCTTCTCCAGATACATCTCTAGTAATTGATGTATTCTCAGATTTTCTTGTAATTTTATCAATCTCATCAATATAAATAATTCCGTGCTGAGCACGTTCAATATCATAATCGGCCGCCTGAATCAGTTTAAGCAGAATATTTTCAACATCCTCCCCAACATATCCAGCCTCTGTTAGAGCTGTAGCATCCGCAATAGCAAATGGAACATTTAACATCTTCGCTAATGTTTGTGCAAGGAGTGTCTTTCCAGAACCAGTAGGTCCTAACATAATAATGTTACTCTTTTGTAAATCAACGTCTGAATCTTGACCAAGCAACACTCTTTTATAGTGATTATAGACAGCCACTGACAAAACTTTCTTTGCTTCATCTTGTCCAATAACATAATCATCCAAAAACTTCTTAATAATCTTTGGTTTATTCAGTGTGATTTCTTGATCATCAATATATTCCTCGAATTCATCTTCGATAATATCCATACATACGTCTACACATTCATCACAAATGTATACATTCATAGACTTAGATCCAGCAATTAACTTACGAACCTGGTCTTGTGTCTTATTACAAAAAGAACACTTTATTTGCTTTTTGTCATCGCTATGATTTGGCATAGGATACCTATCCTTTCTACTGAAACAAGCATCCACCCCACCAAAAGTGCTTTATACACCTAAAATTAGGGAGATGCTTGTGTACTTCAATTATTTTACTCTCTGTGATCTACCACAGTATCAATCAATCCATAAGCTTTTGCTTCCTGAGCTGTCAACCAATTATCACGATCTGTATCTTTTTCTACCACATCGATAGGCTGTCCTGTATTCTCACTTAAGATTTCATTTAATCTTTTCTTTGTTCTTAAAATATGTTCTGCAGCGATTTGAATTTCTGTTGCCTGCCCCTGAGTTCCCCCTGAAGGCTGGTGAATCATAATCTCCGCATTTGGTAATGCTAAACGCTTTCCTTTGGTTCCGCCTGCAAGCAAAAACGCTCCCATACTTGCAGCCATTCCCATACAAATTGTTGAAACATCACACTTAATAAACTTCATTGTATCGTATATAGCCATTCCGGCTGTCACAGACCCTCCTGGACTATTAATATAAAGATTAATATCCTTCTCTGGATCTTCTGCCTCTAAAAATAGCAATTGAGACACAATTAAACTAGCAGAAACATCTGTTACTTCTTCACCTAAAAATATAATTCTCTCTTTTAGTAAGCGGGAATAAATATCGTAAGAACGTTCTCCACGACTTGTTTGTTCAATGACATAAGGTACTAAACTCATACTAATTCCTCCCGGCCGATGCCTTTATTATTTTGCTTCACTTACCAAAAAATCTACAGCTTTTTGAACGGCAATATCGTCCATCATCTGTGTTTTTTGACTTCCTTGAATGATTCCTTCAATCTTTTCAACTTCCATCTGGTATTGAGCAGCCATCTTCTCTAATTCAGCTTTGAATTCTTCTTCTGTTGCTTCAATTCCTTCTGCCTTTACGATTGCTTCAAGAGTTAATCTAGTTTCGATTCTCTTAACTGCCTGAGGCTTCATATCATCTGCAAACTTCTGTGCATCCATACCTGTAAATTGTAAGTATTGCTCTAAGTTTAGTCCTTGATAGCTTAATCTTTGTGCAAATTCTTCTGTCATTTGTTGAACTTGCTCTTCAATCATAGCTTCTGGAATATCCATAGATGCATTCTCTGTTACTGTATCAACAATTAAGTTTTCTCTTTCAGTCTCAGCCGCTTGTTTCTTTTGTTCTCTAATCTTTTCTTTTACATCAGCTTCAAAAGCTTCTAATGTATCAAATTCAGATACTTCAGCTGCAAATTCATCATCTAACTCTGGTAATTCTTTTTCCTTGATTGCATTTACTTTTACAGCAAAAACTGCATCTTTTCCAGCTAAATCAGATGCTTGATATTCTTCTGGGAATGTAACTTTAACTTCTACGTCGTCTCCAACAGAAGCTCCAATTAACTGTTCTTCAAATCCAGGGATGAATTGTCCTGAACCAATAACCAAAGTTTGATTCTCAGCAATTCCACCTTCAAACTTTACTCCATCTACAGATCCAGAATAGTCGATTGTTGTAATATCTCCATCTTTTACTGGACGGTCCTCCACTGTGATTTCACGAGCGTTAGCTTCCTGCTGTTTCTTGATTTCTTCATCAATCTCAGTCTTCTTAACTGTCACACGCTTCTTTGGTGCTTCGATTCCCTTGTATTCTCCTAGTGTAACTTCTGGCTTAACAGCTAAAGTTGCAGTAAAGATAAAAGGTTTTCCTTTTTCTAATTGTACTACATCAATCTCTGGTCTAGAAACAATATCCAACTCTGAATCTTTCATTTCATCACTATATGCATCAGGAATAATAATATTCGCTGCATCTTCATAGAATACTTCTACTCCATATTGCTTTTCGATCATCACTTGAGGCACTTTTCCTTTACGGAATCCTGGCAAATTAAATTGACCTTTATTCTTGTTGTATGCCTTTTTGATGGCAGCATCTAATACATCTGCTCCTACCTCAATAGTTACTTTGACCATATTATTGTCTAAATTTTCAACTTGTAAACTCATTCTTACAAATCCTCCTAAATTAATTATCGATTGCGTTTTTCACAAACATTAAAACATTATAACACGATATTTCAAGTCTTGTCGACCACAAATTGTTGATTTATTCATAAATGTATTCATTTGAAGTACTAAGTACTCTTGGAGCCTTACTTACAATACTAACTGTAAAGGTATCCCCCTTCTTCAAATCATTCTTAGAGACTTCCAGCAAATGTTCATTATGATATGTAGTATTAATCTTGGTATCTCCTACATATACTTGACAATAATTTGTAAAATTATCTCCAACAATAAAAATACTATTATCAGTTTCATAAGCCTTGGTAACCGCTAATTTCTTAATACCAAACTTCATATTTGATGCAGTAAATGGATTAGTTTGTCCCCATAAATACTGCTTTCCATATAACATATCATATTGTAGATTCTGCATATCATCGAGATAATTCTTCGTGCCTTTTCTCGTTTGATGGAATGCATTCATAGTTCCTGAATGGATATTCAATCGGTCTAAAATCGTAGATCCTAACTGATATGCCTCCAATGTCTCATCCTGCTTCTTCATACCAAAGTTATTCCAGATAAAATAACTTGTCTCGTATTTATTTCCATATGTTAAATTCTCATCTTCGATTCCCAAACTTGGTAAATGATCTCCATAAGCAACTAAAATGGTATCTTCTCCACGCTTCTTCAATGATTTCACCAAATCTCCAATAAACTGATCCATCTGATATACTTGATTTGCATAGTAAGTATACTTATTCTTTAATGCCGTATCTTCGATTCCCTTTACTGTAATCTCTGGATTCTCAATAACTTCATCCGTTGGATAATCACCATGTCCTTGCACCGAAATCGTATAAATATAATCTGACTCCTTAGATGAATCTAAAGCGTCCTTAATGCATCCTGTCAACACACTGTCCTTGGCCCATCCATTCTCTGTCCACTTTTTAATATCCATAGACTCTTTGGTCGTAAATGTATCAAACCCCAATTGGGAGAATACTAAATCACGGTCATAGAATGCAGCACTGTTGTCATGGATGGTATGTGTTGAGTATCCAAGTGACTTTAGAACAGTTGCATAACTTTCTGTTGTTGTATTTTGAAGAACTGTCTTGTATGGATATTCTGCTGCTCCAAACAAATCCATATTCATACCTGTAATCAATTCAAACTCTGAATTGGCAGTCCCCGCTCCATATGATGGCATACTTAAATGTCCAGAAGAATAATTCTTCATCAAACTATGGAAATTTGTCAGTGGATCCTTGTTAAAAGTAACTCCCTTTACTTTTGTAATATCAAAATGAGATTCTAGTTGAACAAAAATAATATTCGGTTTCTTGGTTACTTTCTTTTTCTTCTTTGCAATAGCATCATTAGTCCTCTTCTGGATATTGTCAATTTTTTCTTTTGAATAATCGGCAGGCTTTTCTATTCCTGTTCGAAGAGCTGTAACACTAAAACAATAAGGCGTTCCATAATCTCCAAATGCCAATCGAATATTATGAATCTCCGTTGTAAGCATCTGCGTCTGAAATCCATAGACTGTAGTTCCGCTAAAACATGCTGCAATTACTGCAACTACAACAAAATTTCTTTTTCTATGAATCTTCTCTTCCTTAGGAAGGAACATAAATGCAACAACCATTAATACAAGAATCAATAAAATCATACTTCCCATAGCTACAATCTCAACTGGTGAAAAATAGTTGTTCATAACTGGAAGCACCGACTTCATCAATGTAATATCTACATAAGTAAATGGTGTATTCCTTGAACTTAGCATCATAAAGTTCACAAACCCAACGGCTCCCCACAATAATGTAACACACAAATACGTAAATAATCTTCTCTTTACAATTAACACAACGGAATACGTCAAGAAAATAATAAACATACCATATAAGAACATCTTGCTTCGTTCCTGCATATACTGGAATACATTCATATCAAAGGTCTGTCGTCCTAGAACCTCCAATAAAAATGCCAATAAAAATGATATCACTACATTGCACAAAAGAGGCACTTTACGTAGCCAATGCAAAATCTGTAACCACATCGCCTTTAATTTTCCTACTATATTTGATACTGTTTTCATACTTTACAGCTCCTATCTATTGTATTTTCTTATTTTTTCAAAATCGCTCTACAGTATTATAGCATTGCAACATAAAACAATCTACTCTTTTAATTATTAAAATTTCCTTAACTCAAACAAAGCATTTGACAGTTAATTTCTCTCATGATATCTTAAGTGATGATATGTATTTTTGGTTTTTTATACAAATCATAATTTTAAGAAAGGAGTTTTATTATATTTATAAGCGCCATGCACCTTTCCATTGTGGAGAAGGTTAACGAGGAGGAAAGTCATCGAAGATTCGGCGGATG
>JAQWFL010000045.1 GCA_028704435.1 Anaerostipes sp.
CTCCGATTTTAATTGTTTCTAGTCAACTCAATTATACCAAATCAGATAGTTTCATGCTATTTTTATGCCAGTTATTATTGAATTTTCAAGGTGCATAGGCACTTATTCAAGTGCGAAGTTTGAGTTAGTAAAATTAAAACAGTTATGGACGTACTACTAGAAATTCAGTCAAAATCTGGCGTGTCCAGTGAATTTATGAAAATACTATTTAAGCTAATTGGAATATCATTTTTAGGGGACTTTGTGTCAAATATATGTCTGGATGCAGGACAAAAAACCATTGCAAAGCAGGTGGAGATGCTTAGTAAATTGTCTATTTTAATTGTAAGTTTACCTATATTAGAGTCGTTAATCCACATGATTGAAAAATTAATGGAGTCCTAAATGAAATATAAAATTATAATACTGCTGATTTTTGCAATGCTTTGTTCTGTTCAGATTGTATACGGACAAGAAAAAGAAGATATGCAGGATAATTTTGACACCATTTCAAAAGAGCTAAAAAAAGGGCGGTTAAGTCAAGTTGGAACATATGTCATTGAAAAAGGAAAGGAAATTGTATCAGATAAGATTGCAACAAATAAAAAATTGCTAAAACAGATAATTTTGGTTTGTATTATGGCGGCAATTTTTAAGAACTTTTCAGATGCATTTTTCGCAGACTCATCTAGTGATACCGCTTTTTATGTTACCTATATTGTGTTGATATCTTGTATGACAGGTTCTTTTTCCTACATTAGCACAATTGTTGATACAGCCATTACCACATTAAATGATTATATGAAAGGTTTTTTTAGTACCTATTGTCTTGCCATTGTATCAGTGAGTGGAGTCACTTCCTCTACAGCAATTTATGAACTATATCTTGGAATTATCTATGCTATTTCTTGTGGAATAAAGTATGGGTTATTGCCAGGAATTAAGGTATTTTATCTTTGTAACATCGTAAATTATTTGTCTAAAGATGATAAAATATCTAAACTTTGTGATGGGATTGAGTGGATCATTGCAGGAAGTTTAAAGGTGTTTATTGGAGCTGTACTTGGGATTCAAATGATTCAAGCCATGATTCTGCCACACATTGATGCATTGAAAAATGGAGTCGTATTAAAGGGAATTTCTATGATTCCAGGAGTTGGTGCTGGATCTCAGACAATTACAACTGCCATGATTGGTTCAGCAGTAATAGTTAAAAATAGTATTGGTGCTGCAGGAATCATTTTAATTCTCCTTTTTTTATTAGAACCTATTCTTCAAATGGGAGTTGTTTTTCTTGCCTATTTTAGTACAAGTATTTTGCTTCAGCCAATTTCAGACAAGAGAGTGATTGGCGTGTTAGAAGGTATGACAAGAAGTATCAAGTTATTTTTTCGATTAATTTTATCTATCAGTATTTTATTTATGATATCCATTGCGATTATCGCTTTTACAACCAATGTAACATATTATGCGGGGTAAATATGCAGTATATAAAATCTATTTTAATTTTTTTAATGTTATCCTCTTTTGTAGAACAGATTGTTCCAAACAAAAGCTATCTGCCTTATTTAAAGATTATCATTGGCTGTATGCTTCTTATCATGATATTTCAGCCACTAAAACTTGATTCAGTAGATTCCATTGAAACAATATATAAGAAGATAAAAGAAAATGAGAATGATGAAAGTAACTTCTATAATAAGAGAAATCAGAATATAAATATATATCAGCAGGAGAAATATGATAAAAATTGAGGATGTAAAAAAGACATTAGAATCCATAGACATGAAAAAGATATCTATTATCTTTGTTTTAGGAATTGCTTTGATTGTATTGAGTTTTCCCACATCAAAGAAAAGTTCAACAACGAAATCTACATCTTCAACTGCGCAGACAAATACAACGGACAGCTATGGCAAAAAACAGGAAAGCAAATTAAAGAAAGCACTTAGAAAGGTAGAAGGAGTTGGGAAAGTCGAAGTAATGATTACAATGAAAGCTTCAGAAGAATCAGTGGTTAATAAAGATTCTCCATATGAAGAAAGTACCAATGAAAAAGAAAAAACAATTAAGGAAAACGAAGAGACAATTCTAGTTGAAGAAGACGGCAAGAAGGTTCCTTATGTAATAAAAACAGAAGAACCAGAAGTTGAAGGAGTTATTGTAGTTGCACAAGGAGGAGACAATGATATTGTAAAGCAAAATATTGTAGATGCAGTATCTGTCTTGTTTCATATTTCATCTTATAAAATAAAGGTATTAAAAATGGAGGATTCATAATGAAACATATTTTTCATAAGAATCAAATGATTATTGCAACTCTCGCGATTATGATTGCAGTGGCAGGCTATATCAATTATACTGGGCAGTATATTACACCTTCTACAAAGAAAGTGAGTAATACAGTTCAGTCAAAGGATCAGGCAAAAGATGAAATTAGTGATGTGGGAGAAGCTGTTCTTACAAATGCACAGGTAAGTAACTATGTTGCGAAAGCAAAATTAGAAAGAGAACAAACTCATAGTAAGGCAAAAGATACTCTTCAGGATATTATTGACAATAAAAGTCTCAAAGACAGTGTGAAACAAGAGGCTGTTGATAAAATGGCAATGCTCTGTGCCCAGATGGAACAGGAAACAGCAACAGAAAATCTCTTAGGAGCCAAAGGATTTTTAAATTCAATTGTTACAATTAGTAATGACAGTGTTGATGTTTTGGTAAATATGAAGGAAATATCAAAGGTACAAAAAAGCCAGATTGAGGATATTGTAACTAGAAAAACAGGGTATAAATTAGAAGATGTAGTGATAACATCTATGAAAACTCAGGATTCATAGAAAAAACATTTTGCAAATAGTACTTTGTTTGGTATAATTGAATTAATTAAGGAGGCTTTTTATTATGGAGAATAAAGGTGGATATAAGATACAAGACGATGGTACATTAGGCGATGTTAAGATTTCAGAAGAAGTCATCGCAATTATTGCAGGATTGGCGACAACAGAAGTTGACGGAGTTGCTAAGATGTGTGGGAACATTACCAACGAACTTGTAAGTAAACTTGGGATGAAGAGCTTATCAAAAGGAGTTCGTGTGAACGTAGAAGGAAAGAATGTCAGTATTGATGTTGCAGTAGAATTAGAGTATGGTGTTAGCGTGACAACCGTATCAAATAAAGTACAAGAGAAGGTCAAAACAGCCATTGAGAATATGACAGGTCTTACCATTGATGAAGTGAATGTACGTGTTGCAGGGGTAGCTTTAGAAGACGAATAGTAAGAGGTTGGAATTCCAACGAATAATAACGGGACTGTGAAGACAGTTCCGTTCTTGTGTATATATAGAAAGGAAATATTATGACAAGAAGTGAATTAAGAGAGCAAATGTTTCGCCTGTGTTTTTCAATAGAGTTTATTGATTCAGACGAATTTGAAGAACAGATTACACTGTATTTTGAGAACCAGGTAGATGTTTCAGAGAAGAATAGAGTTTATATTAAGACAAGAGCATTAGATATGATGTCTCACTTAGAAGAGATTGACTCAAAAATTGGAAGTTATAGTCAAGGATGGAATATCGCCCGTTTAGGAAAGGCGGAATTGTCTATTTTGCGTCTGGCGATTTATGAGATTTTATTTGATGATGATATTCCGGGGAATGTTGCCATTAGCGAAGCAGTTAAGATTACAAATCAGTACTGCGATGAGAAGGCAAAGTCATTCATCAATGGAATATTAGGAAAGATAGAGAAAGATGAAGCAAACCAATAGAGTATTTTCAGTTTCAGATATTAATAGTTATATTAAACGGCTATTTCAAAGGGATTATGCATTGAAAAATTTATGTATTAAGGGAGAGGTATCTAATTGCAAGTATCATTCTTCTGGACATATTTATTTTTCTTTGAAAGATGGGAAGAGCCAGATTTTTTGTGTCATGTTTTCTGGGCGACGTTCTTCTGGACTTAGATTTCAGATGGAAGATGGGCAGCAGGTGATTGTAAGCGGAAATATCAATGTATTTGAGAAAAACGGAAGTTATCAGTTATATGCAGATGAGATTGTTTTAGATGGGATCGGTGACCTGTATGTGGAATATGAGCGTCTGAAACAAAAGTTATATGAAGAAGGACTTTTTGAACATGAGGTAAAGAAGCCAATACCGGCCAATCCTAAAAGGGTTGGAATCGTAACCGCACAGACAGGAGCAGCCATTCATGATATTTTAAGTGTGGCCCAAAGACGTAATCCCTATGTACAGTTGATTTTATATCCTGCGAAGGTTCAAGGACAAGGGGCAGCAGCAACGATTGCACAAGGAATTAAGACATTGGATCAAATGAAAGTTGATACTATCATCATCGGAAGAGGTGGTGGTTCTATCGAAGATTTGTGGGCATTTAATGAAGAGAGAGTTGCAAGAGCAATTTATGAGTGTAAGACACCCATTATTTCAGGAACAGGACATGAAGTAGATACAACGATTGCAGATTATGCAGCAGATTTAAGGGCGGCGACACCATCAGCTGCCTGTGAAATAGCAGTTCCAGATATTCGAGAGACCATGGATGGATTAAATCAAAGAAATTATACACTCTATACATTGCTTCGTCAGATTTTGAGAAGATATGAACTTGGATTAGAGAAGTATAAGAATCAAATAGAACGATATAATCCCAAACTTGGATTGCAAGAACATCGAATGGTATTAGCTGAATTTGAGGAACGTCTGCAAACATTAATAAAAACAATGATAGAACAGCGGAAACATCAATTAGAAATATATGCCCAACGCCTTCACGGAGCATCGCCAACAGCAAAATTAATTGGTGGATATGGGTATTTGTCCAATCAAGATGAGAATCCCATATCGTCGGTTAAGGAATTAGAGAAAGGCGATTCATTATGGATTACAGTCTCAGATGGTAAGATACACACTGTGGTAAAAGACATTGAAGATTTGTTATAATGGAGCAAAGCATATTTAGAGAGGTACAAGATGAGTGAAAAGGAATTTAACATTGATGCTGGATTTGAGGAGTTAGATCATATCTTGGAAGCATTAGAAAAGGATCAAGTAAAGCTTGCAGACGCTGTAAAGTTGTACACAGAGGGTGTTTCTATTGTGAAGAAATGCAAAGATTCTTTAGACCATGTGGAAAAGGAACTAATCATATTGGAAGAAGGCGAACAAAAGAATGGACTTTAAAAATAATTTAAATGAACATACAAGTGAAGTCGAAAAGATTATATTTGAATACTTACCAAAAGAAGAGGGAATGCAAAAGACGGTTATTGAGGCAATGAATCGTTCTGTGAAAATAGGAGGGAAGAGAATTCGCCCTATGATGATGCAGGAGGTGTTTTCAATTTTTGGTGGTTTGGGACAATCCATTCATCCTTTTATGGCTGCGATTGAGATGATTCATACCTATTCATTGATTCATGATGATTTGCCAGCATTAGACAATGATGATTTTCGAAGAGGTGAGAAAACCTGTCATATTGTGTATGGGGAAGATATGGCTATTCTAGCTGGAGATGCACTTCTCAATTATGCATATGAAGTTGCACTTGAGGCTTTTCGTTTAGAGCCAACTCACCAAGATAGAGTCATTGAGGCGTTAAAGGTTTTGGCATCTAATCCAGGAATTTATGGAATGATTGGTGGACAAGTAGCAGATGTTGAACTTGAAGGACAAGATTTAACCATGGAACAGATTTTGTTTATTCACCATAATAAAACATCAGCATTGATTGAAGCTTGTTTTGAAATTGGGGCTATTATGGCAGGTGCCAGAGAAGACCAGATTCTGGATATGGAAACATGTGGGAAAAAGGTTGGATTAGCATTCCAGATACAAGATGATATTTTAGATGTTGTTGGAGAGGAAAAGAACATTGGAAAGCCTGTGGGAAGTGATGAAAAGAATCATAAGACAACCTATGTTTCTTTAGTTGGAATGGAACAGGCAAAGGAAGATGTCAGTAGATTATCGATAGAAGCATTGGATATTATGGAAAAATATTCAGAAGAAAAATCTTTTCTAATGAATCTTATTCAATACTTAATTCATAGGGATAATTAAGGAGTCACAATGTTAGACAAAATTAAGAAAGCAAATGATATTAAGAAAATTGACCCAGGCCGATATAATCAGCTTGCAAAAGAAATTCGAAGATTTCTCTTAAAATATATAAGTGTAACGGGAGGACATTTGGCATCCAATCTAGGAATTGTTGAATTGACAATGGCACTACATCTAGTCCTTGATTTTCCCAAGGACAAGCTCATATTTGATGTGGGGCATCAGTCTTATGTACACAAAATATTAACTGGAAGACAAGAAGAGTTTTCTACCTTGCGTCAATATAAAGGAATGAGTGGATTTCCAAACAGACAGGAAAGTGACTGTGATGCTTTTCACAGTGGACATAGTTCTACATCCATTGCCACTGCTATGGGAATGGCCACAGCAAGGGACTTAAAAGGAACAAAGGAAACTATAGTTGCACTTCTTGGAGATGGTGCATTTACAGGCGGTATGGCTTATGAGGCACTGAACAATTTAGTCCGTTTTCGAGATGAAAAAAAGAACCTTATCGTTGTTTTAAATGACAATAATATGTCCATCTCTAAGAATGTAGGTGGAATGTCTTCCTATTTTAATAGATTAAGAACAAAGAAAGAATATCTGGACTTAAAAGGGAATGTTGAAAAGTCTTTAAAAAGAATTCCAGTGGTTGGCGAGACTCTTACCAATGGAATTCGTAGATCAAAGAATTCTATGAAACAGTTATTTGTACCAGGGATGGTATTTGAAGATATGGGCGTTACTTATATTGGTCCAATTGATGGACATAATGTTCCTTTAATGGTTGATACATTTCGCAGGGTAAAGAAATTAGACGAACCAATCATTATTCATGTAATAACAAAAAAAGGAAAGGGATATTCTTTTGCAGAAAAGAATCCATCTAAATTTCATGGAATTGGTCCATTTTCAGTAAAAACAGGAGAAGTTTTAGGTGGATCTGTTGGTAAAACATACACAAAAGTATTTTCTGATACATTGATGAAACTTTCAAGAAAAGATGAAACCATTTGTGCAATTTCTGCAGCAATGCCTGCTGGAACAGGATTAGAACCGTTTCAAAAAGAATTTCCAAAGAGATTCTTTGATGTTGGTATTGCAGAAGAACATGCGGTAACATTTAGTGCTGGACTTGCAGTCAATGGGATGAAACCTGTAGTTGCTCTTTATTCTACGTTTTTACAAAGAGCCTATGATCAAATGATACATGATGTTGCTCTTGAAAACTTGGATGTGGTCATTGGAGTTGACCGTTCAGGATTGGTTGGAGCAGATGGAGAAACCCATCAAGGGATTTTTGATATTCCTTATTTATCTAGCATTCCTAATATGACAATTATGGCACCAAGCACTGGGGCACAGCTAGAGGAAATGCTTACATATTCCTTGACTCACTCTATTGGACCTACTGCCATTAAATATGCAAGAGGAGAAGCATTTGAAACAGATGAATTTGAGTTTGAGCCATTGGTTTATGGAAAAGGACAGATTCTGAAGCGTGGAAGTGAAGTTGCTATTATTGTTGTAGGAAATTTATTAGAAGAAGTAGGAAAGGCTTGTTCAATCTTGAAAAAGAATCATATTCATCCAACCGTCGTGGATCCAAGATTTATGAAACCAATAGATAAAGATTTAATTCAAGAACTTATAAAAAGTCATGATTATATTGTTACAGTAGAAGAAGGAGTTCTTCAAGGTGGATTTGGAAGTCAGGTGGCATGCGTGTGCGTGGAATATGGTTATAGAGGAACACTAAAAATGATAGGGATTCATGATCAGTTTGTACCACATGGAAGTGTTGCTCAGTTAAGAACGATGCTTAAGATTGACGCTGAATCAATTGCAAATCAGGTAATGGAACTATTATACGAGGAGAAGTAGTATGAAGGAACGTTTAGATGTTCTTTTGGTGGAGCAGGGATATGCAGCATCAAGGGAAAAGGCAAAAGCAATCATTATGTCTGGGATAGTTTTTGTGGATGGACAAAGAGAAGATAAAGCAGGAACAAAAATAAATACTGATTTGCCCATTGAAGTAAGAGGGAAAACTCTCAAATATGTAAGCCGTGGCGGACTAAAACTAGAAAAAGCTATGAATCATTTTCATATTTCATTGGACGGAAGAGTCTGTATGGATGTTGGGGCATCCACTGGTGGTTTTACACATTGTATGTTGTTAAGCGGTGCGGTTAAAGTGTATTCTGTTGATGTAGGACATGGTCAATTAGATTGGTCACTAAGAAATGATGAGCGTGTTGTTTGTATGGAAAAGACAAATATGCGATATATGAAACCAGAAGATATTGAGGAATTAGCATCTTTTGTCTCTATTGATGTGTCTTTTATTTCTTTAACAAAGATACTTCCGGCGGTCTATGGAATCTTAGAAACTGGAGGTCAAGTGGTTGCATTGATTAAACCTCAATTCGAGGCAGGAAGAGAAAAGGTTGGAAAAAAAGGTGTTGTTCGAGGTTCAAAAGTTCATGAAGAAGTAATTGAAAAAATTACAGAATTTGCATGCCACAATGGTTTTAAGTTATTGCACTTGGACTATTCTCCAATTAAAGGGCCAGAAGGAAATATAGAATATTTGTTGCATATGGAGAAATCTAAGGAAAAAGAGCATGAGAACATACTTCTAACTCAAATTCCAAAGATTGTAGTAGAATCCCATGGCAATTTATCCAAAGAAAAGGACTAATTATGAAGAATTTTTTGATATTGACCAATGAAAAAAAAGACCCTGAGTTTAAAATTTCAAATCAAATAGCCAATTATATTAGAGAAGATGGTGGAATTGCAAAGAGAAGAGAAGACTTTACAGAACATATTCAGGAATTTTGCAGTATACCCACAGGTGTAGAATGTGTGATTGTGCTAGGTGGAGATGGAACTATGCTTCACGCAGCAAGGTTAATCGTACCACATCATTTACCTATTGTAGGAGTGAATTTAGGAACCCTTGGATTCTTAACAGAAATTGAGATGAGCAAGTTAAAGGAGTCTATTCAGTGTCTATTAAATGATGATTTTATTATAGAAGACCGAATGATGTTAAAAGGTAGTGTTTATCACAACCATGAAGAAAGTTATACATTAGCGGCACTCAATGATATTGCTATTACCAGAAGTGGGTTTTCAAGAATTATTTCTTTTAAAATCATTGTAAATGACCAGCTTCTTGATGTATATGAAGCAGATGGGGTTGTGATTTCTACTCCAACTGGGTCCACAGGATATAATTTATCTGCAGGGGGTCCTATTGTGAATCCAAATGCAAATGTAATTTTAATTACTCCAATTTGTCCCCACTCTCTTCAAGCAAAAAGTATTGTTTTGGCGGAGAGTGATAAAATTGAATTGCGAATTGAAACCGTTCGTAAAACTCAGCTGGAGGAGGCTTTAGTTACATTTGATGGACAGGTAGCTCAAAGACTAAGTCCTGGAGATATTATTAGGATTGAACAATCTAAATTTTCTGCAAAAATTATCAAATTAAAAGAAGATAGTTTTTATCATACATTACGTGTGAAAGTTGGTGGAAAGTTATGAAAAAAAAGAGACAAGAGACAATTATAGAATTGATTTCTAAGTATCCTATTGAAACGCAAGAGGAATTGACAAGTCATTTAAATCAACTGGGATTTCAAACAACTCAGGCAACTGTATCAAGGGATATTAGAGAACTTGAATTAACAAAGATTCATAAAGTGGATGGGAAACAGACCTATGGATTAGTTGGAAGTAAAGAAAAGGAAGTTTCCACCAAATATCAACGAATTTTAGAAGATGCAATTTCGTCTTTAGAAGTATCGGAGAATATGCTAGTTGTAAAAACCGTTTCGGGAATGGCAATGGCATGTGCAGCAGCGTTGGACGCATTGAAAATTGAAGGTCTCCTTGGTTCTATCGCGGGGGATGATACTATTTTTTGCGTGTTAAAAAGCAATAAAATCGGAAAAGAAGTAATTCATCAAATTCAAACCATGATTTACAAAACAGAAGAATAGAGAGGGAATTTATGTTACAAAGTTTACATGTTACAAATTTAGCATTGATTGACGAAGTTGAAATTAACTTTGGTGAAAAACTAAATATATTAACAGGTGAAACGGGAACAGGAAAATCTATTTTAATAGGATCAATTGAGGGTATTTTAGGGAAAAAGATTTCAAAAGATATGATTCGTCCAGGTGCAAATCAAGCGGTCATCGAACTGCTTTTTTCTACGGAGAATCAAAATGCACTAGATTATTTAAAAGAACAGGATATTTTAGTTGAAGATGGACAAGTTATCATTAAACGTATAATTGATGAAAAGAAAAATGTTAATCGTATTAATGATGTAACTGTGACCCTTAACACAATGAGAGAATTCACCACAAGACTCATTGATTTACATGGACAACATCAGCACCAGACACTTTTAAATGAAAAAAAACAATTGGATATTTTAGATCATTTTCTCCCAGAAAAGGCAAAGAAGGATGTAGACCAGTTATCAGTTATATTTCATAAGTATAAAAAAATAGAAGAAAAACAAAAAGAATTTTTATTAGATGAACAGGAAAGACTAAGAGAGATTAGCTTTTTGGAACATGAAGCAGAAGAAATAGAAACTGCAGAGTTATCTCTAGGAGAAGATGAAGAATTAGAAGAAGTATATCAAAAAATGCTTCATGGAAAAGATATCATTGAAGTTTGTGCTGAGATATATAAATCTACAGGATATGAGGAAGAACATTCTGTAGGAACACTCTTGGGCGAGTCTATGCGAAAATTACAAAATATTTCTAATTTGGATACAGATTTAAATCCTTTTTATGAACAACTCCTTGAGATTGAAGATTTATTTCAAGGTTTTCATCAAGAGTTATCAGAATATATGGATGGTATGAATTTTGATGAAGAGATATATCATGAAACAGAAGAGAGACTAAATACTATTAATCGTTTGAAGGGAAAATACGGAAATACAATTCAAGAGATTTTACAGTATGAGAATGAATGTAAAGACAAGCTTAATTCTCTCCGGAATTATGAAGAGGAAAAAGTAAAGCATGAGGAATTATTTTTAAAGACAAAAGAACAATACATGAAACTTGCTAGAAAAGTTACAAAGGCAAGAAAAGAAAGTGCTGAACTTTTAGGGAAAAATATCAAAAAGGCATTGATTGATTTGAATTTTATTCAGGTGGAATTTGTTATTGATGTCATAGAAAGAGAAGAAATGTTATCCAATGGATTAAATCAGGTATCTTTTTTGATTTCTACGAATCCAGGTCTGCCCCTTCGTCCAATTAAAGATGTTGCTTCTGGAGGAGAACTATCTCGTATTATGCTTGCTATGAAGTCAGTGCTTGCAGATGTTGATCAAGTTGAAACTTTAGTCTTTGATGAAATTGACGTAGGTATTAGCGGAGAGACTGCAAACAAAGTTGCCAAACGAATGGCAGTTCTTGCTAGAGGGCATCAAGTAATTGCAATTACTCACTTGCCGCAGATTGCAGCCATGGCAGATGACCATTTTGGCATTCAAAAAACATCAGATGGAAAGCAGACAACAACAAGCATTTCTTTATTATCATCAGATGATTCATTAAACGAGGTTGCCAGAATGATTGGTGGAGATGATTTAACAAAGACAAGTATTCAAAGTGCAAAGGAAATGAAAACTTTAGCAATGGAATCAAAATTATACTGATTGAGATAAGTGAATATAGACATACTAAAGAGGATATATCTTAGAAATAAGATATATCCTCTTTAAGTATTTTGAAGGAAAGGAAGATACCAATGAAAAAATATATTTATCGTCGTATATTGTGTGGACTGCTTTTTATGAATTGTATCGTTCTATCTTTATTATTCATTCGTTATTGTGAAAAAAAACTGCCTAGTTCCATTCAATTGACAGTTGGACAAAAAGGGAAATTTCAATATGATATTCCTGTGATAGGAGAGATTGAACATCAAAAAATAAATTTAAACAAACCATTTACAATATCAAAAAATTCAGTAGGAAAGTATCAAATTAACACGAAGCTGTTTGGTGCAATTCCATTAAAAAAAATTAATGTAAATGTAGTGAAAGAAACAAAGGTAATACTAAGTGGAAAGTTGATTGGAGTATATGTAGAGACAAATGGAATTTTAGTTCTTGATACAGATACTGTAACAGGGATTGATCAAGTGAATCATAAACCAGCAGAAGGGAAAATTAGAAAAAATGATTATATTCTAAAAGTAAATGATAAAGAAATTAATACAAAGGCTGAGTTAATTCAGAAAATCAATGATTCAGAAGGAAAAAGTATTAATTTGAAGATAAAGAGAAATAATGAAAATCTTACAGTGCGTGTGACACCTGTGAAAAGTTACAAAGACGGCCAATATAAATTGGGAATATGGGTACGTGATAATACTCAGGGAATTGGGACTTTAACATTTACATCTGGAAAACAATTTGGAGGTCTGGGACACGGTATTTATGATATTGATACAGGAAATAAAATGCAAATTAAAGGTGGCTATTTGATTACACCAAGTATTGATACCATTAAAAAAGGAAAGAATGGTTCTCCAGGAGAGATTGTTGGCAGTATCTACTATAAAGAAGCAGAATTTATAGGGGTCATTTCTAAAAACACAAATTATGGAATTTTTGGACAGCTTCAAAAAAAGGAATCACAAAAATCTTATCCTATAGGATATAAGCAAGATGTAAAAAAGGGAAAAGCACAGATTGTTTCTTATATAAGTGGCAAACGAAAAGTATACCAAATTCAAATTACCAATATAGACCAATCTAATCACGATGTTCTAAAAGGGATAGAAGTTAAAATTGTGGATCCGGAACTACTAAAATTGACAAATGGTATAGTTCAGGGAATGAGTGGTTCTCCAATTTTGCAAAATGGTAAATTTATTGGTGCAATAACGCATGTATTTGTCAATGATCCAACAAGAGGATATGGAGTTTTTGCAGAAACAATGCTCGAAAAGAATCAATAAAAATCTAATTATATGTTTTTATATGTCATTCCATGTTTTTATAGGATTTTTAGGATAAACTTGCGTAGGATAACAGTTGTTTGATGCCTCTTGTAGAATATATAATAAAAATGTAAACAAAAAACATAAGTGGAGGACATAAAATGAGCAAGATTAGTGTCGCAATTGCTGATGACAATCAGAGAATGGTAACTGCAATTAAACAACTATTAGAAACAGATGATGAAATTCAAGTAGTAGGATCTGAAAATAATGGAGAATCTACCCTTGAAATGATTAAAGATAAGGAACCCGATGTTGTTCTTTTGGATATTATTATGCCGC
>JAQWFL010000046.1 GCA_028704435.1 Anaerostipes sp.
AAACTAACGATTCGATTTACAAAGTGGTTAATTAGTCTGTTTCGCAGAAAGGTTGTGAGGGTATGAGAATAAAGAATGTAACAAAGAAAGCAGTATTGCTTGGAGTAATGCTCACATTGTTAGGTGGAGCTGTTTTTGGAATTGGATATAGCATGATGAAATCAGAAGGCAGTGGATTCCAAGATATTCAGGGACATCCTTGGTACTATTTAATACAAATTTATGATTAGAGCATAGAGTTATATCCCAGCACTCCTATTGACACTTGAAGTAAAGTGTGTTTTAATTGCTAATAACGTTAGCAATTTGAAAAACAGGAGGAGTATTTTGGATAGAAAAGTATGTATCGCAGAATTTGCAGCCTTACAACAATCCCTTTCAAAGTTAAAGAATGCATCGGTTCTCACAGAATCGGCAAAGGGAGAGAACTATGTGCTCAGCTATTTGGCAGGAAGAAAAGAGGATGTGAATCCAAAAGATATTAGTCAGCTGTTGAATGTTAGTTCCGCAAGAACAGCGGTAATTTTAAAAAATTTAGAAAAACGAGAATTAGTCAGGCGTTATAAAGATCCAGATAGTAACAGACAAACTTTGGTGAAGATATTACCTAGGGGAGTGGAGCAGCATTTATTTGTACAGGAAACATTTGAACATAGTGTGAATGGTTTGATTGAAGCACTTGGAGAAGAAGATTTTGTTCAATATATGAAATTGAAAAAAAGAATTTTATCTTATTACGAAAATAAACAAACAGGAAAGAAGGGCTAATCATGGACAGTGTACTTGTAACAGATAAAAGAAGAACTTTGATTTTTGTAAATATATTGATTTCATGTATTGCAAGTTCTATGCTTGCTACGGCATTATCAACTGCTTTGCCGGCTATTACAACAGATCTTAAGATTAGTGTTTCTATTGGACAATGGCTTACAAGTGGTTATTCTCTGGCAATGGGAATCACCATGCCGTTGACTGCATTTTTAATTACTAGATTTCCAACGAAGAGACTGTATCTCACCGGAATGGCGGCTTTTATTGCTGGATTAGCTGTTTGTACTTTTGCACCTACATTTCCAATTATGATGTGTGGACGAGTGCTTCAGGCCGTAGGAAATGGTGTGATGACAGCTATGGCACAGGTTGTTTTACCAACCATATATCCCATTGAGAAGAAGGGAACTATTATGGGATGGTATGGACTATCTGTCAGTGCGGCACCAGTCATTGCACCAACTCTTGCAGGAGTGTTAATTGATTTCACTGGATGGAGAAGTATTTTCTATGTTGCCATTGGAATTATGGTGTTTTCTTTTATTTATGGAATGTTTGCATTTGATAATGTATTAGATACTTATAAGAAGAAATTTGATGTGATTTCCTTTGTTCTAAGTGCTTTTACCTTTGGTGGAATCACTCTTGGAATCGGAAATATCAGTACATATGGATTATTTAGTGTACAGATTATGGTGGCATTATTTGTGGGAATTGTTGGAGGTATATTATTTGTTTACCGACAGTTTCATATAGAACATCCTTTTTTAGAACTGGGAATATTAAAATACAGGGAATTTACATTGAGTGTATTGGGTAGTATGTTATTGTATCTTGTTATGATGGGATCTTCTGTGATTATGCCGGTTTTTGTACAGCTTATACTGGGATATTCAGCAACAACAGCTGGTTTAGTGACTCTTCCAGGTTCTCTTGCCATGGCGGTTTTTAGCCCAATGGCTGGAAAGATGTATGACAAACTAGGAATGAAAAAACTTTTTGTTACGGGAGCTGCATGTATGCTTCTTAGCAACATAGGAATGATTTTTGTGACCATGGATATCTCTCTTGTGATACCCGCTGCTTTAAATGTAATTCGGTGTGTATCCATAGGATGTCTTATGATGCCATTGGTTACATGGGGAACCAGTTATGTGCCAGTGAAACATATGGCAGACGCAACAGCCCTTTTAGCATCATTAAGAACGATTGCAGGAGCTATTGGTGCAGCTGTCTTTGTTGGAATTATGACTATGGTTGCAAAAAATTCCGTAGCTGCTTATGGACACCATGCCTTAATTCATGGACTAAATGTGACATTTATGGCAATGTCTGCAGGGACATTGTGTCTGTTAATGATAGCGATTTTTTTCGTGAATAGTAAGGAGAGAAAAGAACAATGACATTACAACAGCTAAAATATATTATTTCCATTGCAGAGAGTGGTTCAATTACCTCTGCAGCGCAGAAACTTCTTGTGTCACAGCCAAGTCTTTCAAAAGCTGTATCTGAACTTGAGAAGGAAATGAAAATTACAATTTTCTGTCGAAATAATCGAGGGGTTTATCTTTCTGAGGAAGGAACCAGATTTCTCTCTTACGCAAGACAGGTAGTGGAACAGTCTGACTTACTAGAACAGCAATATAAAGAGAAAGAAGCCATACGACGAGTATTCTCCATTTCTTCACAGCACTATGCTTTTGTGGTAAACGCCTTTGTTGCACTGGTAAAAGAGTATGGAGAGAAAAAATATGAATTTACTTTAAGGGAATCTAGAACCCATGATATCATAGAGGATGTGCGGACTTCTAGAAGTGAACTAGGTGTTTTATTTTTAAGTAACTTTAATCGTGATATTATTCTTCGCATGATTCAAAATGCAGATTTGAAATTCACATCATTATTTACGGTAGAACCCCATGTATTTGTCAGTCGAAAGAATCCTCTGGCAAGGAGAAAAACAGTAACACTAGATGAGTTGAAAGAGTTTCCTAGATTGACTTACGAACAGGGAATTAACAATTCTTTTTATTATTCTGAAGAGTTGCACAGCAATGAGGAAAGTCCGAAAAATATTATAGTGACAGACCGTGCAACCTTGTTTAACCTGCTGATTGGTCTTGATGGCTATACCATTGCATCAGGAATTTTAAGCAGTGATTTAAACGGAACAGATATTGTTACCATTCCGTTGGAAAGTAATGAAGGAATGGAAATCGGCTATATTGAGTCTGCTGACAGACCTTTAAGCCGCATGAGCACACGTTATATAGAACATCTAAAGAAATATATCAAAGATTACAAGGTATAACTTTTAACTATGGACATCCATTAAAAACTAGTATTAACGCATATCAACGTTTCCATGATAGGCTATATGAAGTAGCAAAGAGAATAAGAAACAAAGGAAATGTTAGGAGATATAGTTATGCGTACATCAGTGATTGGTTATCCAAGAGTTGGCACATTAAGAGAACTTAAATTTGCCACAGAAAAATATTTTAGAAATGAGATTTCAGCAGATGAATTACAATATACTGCAAAAGTAATAAGAAAAAAACAATGGTTGATCCAAAAGAATTCAGGATTGGATTTCATTCCATCCAATGATTTTTCGTTTTATGATACCACATTAGATACTGCTGTCTTGTTTAATATTATTCCAGATAGGTATGTATCTTTAGGGGTGTCTGTACTGGATACTTATTTTGCAATGGCAAGAGGATATCAAGGTGAAGCAGGGGACGTAAAAGCCCTTGCAATGAAAAAGTGGTTTAATACCAACTATCACTATATGGTACCAGAAATTGATGATGCCATAGAGTGGAAACTTGTGGGAACAAAGCCTTTTGATGAATATGAGGAGGCAAAAGCAATTGGAGTCGAAACAAAGCCAGTCATAACCGGTGCATTTACACTTTTAAAATTACTCCGCTATGTGGGAAGTAAAACAGCAGAAGATTATATTGAAGATGTAATTAAGGTATATTCCCATTTACTTGAAAAGTTTCAGAAACTAGAAGTTAAGTGGGCTCAATTTGACGAGCCATACCTAGTGCATGATTTAAGTGGAGAAGATCTTCATTTATTTCAAACATTGTACAAAGGAATTCTCTCTTCAAAAAAAGATGTAAAAATTCTCCTTCAAACTTATTTTGGGGATATTCGTGATTGCTACAAGGAGGTTCTTGCAGTTGATTTTGATGGAGTGGGACTTGATTTTGTAGAAGGAAAGAATACACTTAAACTCGTAGAAAAACATGGATTTGCAGATAACAAGATTCTCTTTGCCGGGGTTGTAAACGGAAAAAATATTTGGAAGAATCATTATAAAGAGACATTAGATATTCTTAAAAGAATAAAAGGAATTGAAACTGTAATTTCCACTTCATGCTCGTTGCTCCATGTTCCGTATACCTTGAAAAATGAAACAAAGCTGCCAGAAAAATATACAAGACATTTTGCATTTGCAGAGGAAAAATTGATAGAACTTGAAGAACTAAAATCATTATCTAAGTGCCAGGAGACCAAGGCAGATGTGTTTAAAGCAAATGAGGCACTTTTTCAAGGAAGACCCGATTGTAACAATGTAGATGTTCAGGAAAGAGTTAAGAAGATTAGTGACAGTGATTTTACAAGAATTCCTGAATTTTCTGTCCGAGAAGAAATTCAGAAGGAAAAATTTAATCTTCCAGCATTTCCAACAACCACAATTGGATCTTTTCCACAAACGGCTGATGTAAAAGCCAACCGTACAGCACTTAGAAAAGGTGAAATTACAGAAGAACAATATATTGCATTTAATAAAGAGAAGATTGCACAGTGTGTAAAAGAGCAGGAACAATTAGATTTAGATGTATTAGTTCATGGGGAGTTTGAACGAAATGACATGGTAGAGTATTTTGGGGAACAGTTAAATGGTTATCTTTTTACTGAAAAAGCTTGGGTACAGTCTTATGGAACCCGATGTGTAAAACCTCCATTTATTTGGGGAGATGTTTCTAGAATTAATTCAATGACAGTGAAATGGTCAACTTATGCACAGAGTCTTACGAAAAGATGGATGAAAGGAATGTTGACAGGACCTGTAACTATATTAAATTGGTCTTTTCCACGAGAAGATATATCATTAAAGGAAAGTACCTATCAGATTGCCTTAGCAATTCGTGATGAAGTTCTTGACTTAGAGGCAAATGGGATTCAGATGATTCAAGTGGATGAAGCTGCACTTCGCGAGAAACTTCCACTTAGAAAGAGTGACTGGTACAGTGAATATTTAGACTGGGCAATTCCTGCTTTCCGTCTAGTACACAGTGGAGTCAAAGCAGAAACTCAGATTCATACACACATGTGTTATAGTGAGTTTACCGATATTATCAAGGCCATTGATGATATGGATGCGGATGTTATTACGTTCGAGGCATCTCGTTCAGATTTGTTAATTCTGGATGCTTTGAAGGAAAACAATTTTAAAACCCAAGTAGGTCCTGGTGTTTATGATATTCATTCGCCAAGAGTGCCATCTGTCGAAGAAATTAAAAGGGCATTGAATAAAATGCTTGAAAAAATTAATCCAGAAAAGTTATGGGTAAATCCAGACTGTGGATTAAAAACAAGAGGAGTCACTGAGACAACTGCAAGTCTTAAAAATCTTGTAGATGCAGCAAAAGAATTAAGAAATGCTGAAAAGTAAATATAATCTAGAACATTATTAGGAGGGAACCTTATGGCTGTTATCTATTACAATGGATCAATTATAACATTAGAAGAGGATGAAAATGTAGATGCCATCTTAGAAGAAGATGGGAAAATTCAATGTGTTGGAAGTGTTGAGAAGTGTAAAAAAGCAGCCAAAGAACAAGCAAAATTCTATGATTTAGCTGGAAAATGTCTTATGCCAGCCTTTATAGATGCTCATAGCCACTTATCCAATCTTGCAAGTAATCAATTACAAGTTTCTCTTACTGGCTGTTTTGCAAGAGAAGAAGTAGAACAGAGAATTAAAACATTTGTCCATAAAAATAAGCTTGAACCTGGTGAGTGGGTTCAGGCTTATGGATATGATCATAATTTATTTGACAAGGGGAATGAAATCACCTTGTCTTTTCTTGATGGAATCCTTCCAGATTATCCATTGATGATTTCCCATACATCTGGTCATTCCTGTCTGCTAAATACTTGTGGATTGAAATGTCTTGGAATTACCATAGAATCACCGCCGATTTCTGGTGGAGTCATAGGACAGAAGAATGGAAAATTAACTGGATATTTAGAGGAGAATGCATGCTTTGAATATCTTAAGAAGGTTCCAATGGCAGATATGAAAAGATTTTTACAGGCATATGAAAAGGCACAATACATCTATGCGTCCTATGGGATTACTACCATTCAAGAAGGTATGTGTGTGACACAGATGATTCCGTTGTTGAAGGCTCTGACAGATCAAAATCTTCTAAAACTTGATTTGGTTGGTTATGTTTGTCCAAAGGACATGCCAGCCTATAAAGAAACATTTCAAATTGGGAATCAATCCTATTATAATAATTTTAGAGTGGGTGGGTATAAAATATTTCTTGATGGATCTCCGCAGCAGAGAACTGCATGGATGCTGACTCCTTATATAGACGATGAAGCATATTATGGATATCCGGTTATGAGCGATGAAGAAGTATATCAAAGTGTGAAACAGGCCTATAATGAAAATACTCAGATTTTGGCACATTGTAATGGGGATGCTGCCAGTGAGCAGTATTTGAATCAGATAGGAAAATTTGAAAATATAAAACATATTCGTCCGGTCATTATTCACGCACAGCTGTTAAACGTAAAGCAGCTAGATAAGGTCAAAGAAAATGGTATGATTCCATCTTATTTTATAGGTCATATTTACCATTGGGGAGATGTTCATATTAAGAATTTTGGACGAAAAAGAGCCAGTAAAATTTCGCCCGCAAAATCAACCTTGGAAAATGGAATCCTATTTACCTTTCATCAAGATACACCTGTAATTCAGTCAAATATGCTGGAGAGTATATGGTGTGCGGTCAACCGTGTGACTAAGAAGGGAGTGGTACTAGGAAAGGAAGAGGCTATTGATGTATACAATGCCATAAAGGCAGTTACAATAAATGGGGCTTACCAGTATCATGAAGAAGAAATAAAGGGAAGTTTAAAGGCAGGAAAACAGGCAAATTTCGTGATTCTAAGCCAAAGTCCATTGGAGTGTAGACCAATGGACATTAACAAAATAACCATTGAGGTTACAATAAAAGAAGGAAATATAATCTATCAAAGGTAGTTTCTTTCATTCTTATTGGAGTTGATAGTCATAAATAAATAGAGTCTGTTCTGCAAAGGGACCTTCTACTTCAAAGAAATGTTTTTTCTCGCCACGTCTTGTCATCCCCTGATGTTCATAAAAGTGGTAATTGCAGGTGGTATCTGTGAATAAGAAGAAGTTGCGAATATTCTCTTCTTTCATATATTCTGCCATGATTTGAAATAATTCTTTTCCCAATCCCCGTCCACGATATCTAGAATTAATTGCAAAAAATGAAATCTCTCCTTGATATTTGATGGGGCTTTCCTTTAGTAATTGGGCATTTATATCATCAAAACAAGAAAATACATTTGCCAGTCTTCGTCCTTCTTTGGAACAAAGGAGAGAGAAGACAGACTGTAGGAACCCAAGCTTAAATTTAATTGGGCATTTGTGAGACTGTTGATTCTTTCCCATAATAACACCGGCTGGAATACCGTCAACCAAAGCGACCTGTGTATAAGTTTGATTTGTTAAACAGTGATCTAAAAAGGCGTTGGACATTTTTCTGGCAGTTTTTTCGGAACATAGTTTATCGTAGGTCCATGTCTCTTCTATAATTTCAGAGATAGCCTGATAATCTGATTTTTCATATTCTCTAAAAATAATTGTTTCATTCATAGTATTCTCCTTGTTATAATTATTACTATAGATTATAATAAACCGTACAGTAACAGTATGGTCAAGGAGAATCGTAAAATGTCAAAAGAAAAGAACACATGGTTTACCATTGGTCAATTTGCAGATATGCATGGAATTAATAAAAAAACTCTCATGTGGTACGATGAAGTTGGATTGTTTCAGCCAATCAAGATTAATGAAACCAATGGATATCGATATTATAGTTATCATCAGAGTATGGAGTTAGAGACAATTTTGCTACTTAGAGATATGAAAGTATCTATTGGTGATATCCAAAAGTTTATGAAGAATCGTTGTGCTGAAAGTATGGAATGTCTTTTAAAGGGAAAGATTACAGAATTAGAAGAAAGTATTAAGAATTTAAAATCAGTTCAATCTCAGCTGTCCAAGCGTCATGAAGATATGATAGAATTGTTAAATATTGATTTGTCTGGAATCAATATAATTGAAAAAGAGCCTCAATATCTAATGACAGTGGAGACAACACCGATACAGTCATCAGAAGAGGACATTGAGGCAGTGATTGCGAAAATAAAGGAATATAATCTTCCACGAATGTATCAGGCTTCTTACGGTTCTATGATTTTGGTGGAAAGTCTGTATGCAGGAGATTTTGATAATTATATGACTTTATTTATTCAGCTACCCAAAGAGGAGGAGAAAAAAGCTCTTCATATACAGCCAGGAGGAAACTATATACAAGCATTTTGTAAGGGAAGTTGGGATAAGCTGCCATTACGTTATACAGAACTCTTAGAGTATGCAAAAGAGCATCAGCTTCAATTGTCAGGATATGCCTATGAAACTGGAATTAATGAAATGGTAATAGATACGATGGAGGATTATATTACCAAAATAGAAATTCCGATTTTATGAAATAGAAGGAATTCATAAGAAACAACAATGAAATTAAGTGATAAAAAATTAGGATTTGGGTTGATGAGATTGCCATCTTTAGATAAGGATGATCCATCAAAGATTGACATTGAGCAGGTAAAGAAGATGGTAGATACTTTTCTAGAAAGAGGGTTTACATACTTTGATACTGCATGGATGTATTGTGGATTTGAAAGTGAGAATGCAGTGAAGGCAGCATTGGTAGATCGCCATCCAAGAGATTCTTATACCCTAACAACAAAGTTACATTCAGGATTTATTAAGACGAAGGAAGATAGGGATCGTATTTTTAATGAGCAGAGAAAGAAGACAGGGGTTGATTTCTTTGATTATTATTTATTGCATGATATTAATTCTCACAGCATTGATATTTATAATAAACTAGATTGTTTTCAATGGATTCAGGAAAAGAAAAACCAGGGAGTTATTAAGCATATGGGATTTTCTTTCCATGACGGACCAGATCTTTTAGATCAAGTATTAACGGAGCATCCAGAATTTGAATTTGTTCAATTACAGATTAATTACTTGGACTGGGATAGTGTAGGAGTACAGTCCCGCAAGTGTTATGAAGTTGCAGCCAAACATAATAAGCCCATTATTGTTATGGAACCAGTGAAGGGTGGTACATTAGCAGATGTTCCAGAAGAAGTAAAAGAAATGTTTAAAGAATATGACAAGGATGCCTCAATTCCATCTTGGGCTATTCGCTTTGCAGCAAGTCATGAAAGTGTAAAATTAGTTCTATCTGGAATGTCTAATATGGAACAATTGTTAGATAATACAGAGTATATGTCCGATTTTAAACCAATTAATAAGGAAGAAGAATCTATTGTTTTAAAGGCAGTGGAAATGATTAACTCTAGCATTGCTATTCCATGTACAGGATGTTCTTACTGTACGGATGGATGTCCAAAGAATATTTCAATTCCAAAGTATTTTTCTCTCTACAATGCAGAACTTCAAGAGATTGAGGAAAAAGGATGGACACCTCAAGGAGAATATTATGCAAATTTGACAAAGACATTTGGAAAGGCAAGTGATTGTATTGCCTGTGGTCAATGTGAGGAAGTCTGTCCACAGCATTTATCAATTATTGATTCCTTAAAGAAGGTTGCCAAGGAGTTTGAGACAGAATAAAAGATGGGGGAGAAAAGATGCAGATATTTGTAGATGCAGATGGGTGTCCTGTCGTAGGAATTGTTGAAAAGATAGCCAAGATACATAAAGTACCAGTTACCTTACTTTGTGATACCAATCATGTGCTTTGCTCAGATTATAGCAAAGTGAAAACCATAGGAGCGGGAGCAGATGCTGTGGACTTTGCGCTGATTAACATGTGCTATAAAGGAGATATTGTGGTTAGTCAGGATTATGGAGTTGCTGCCATGGCGTTAGGAAAAGGTGCCTATGCCATTCATCAATCAGGGAAATGGTACACCAATGACAATATTGATCAGATGCTTATGGAACGCCATATGTCAAAAAAAGCAAGAAAATCAAGAAAGAATCATATGAAGGGTCAAAGAAAACGAACTAGGGAAGATGACCAGAGATTTGAAGAATCATTGGAGAAATTTCTTGTAAAGACTTTGTATGGTTCAGTCTTGTGAATTTTAATAACTTTTAGTATAATAAGACTTTGCAAGTATAATTAATATAAAATGGGAGAGAGAACATGGAAAAACTATTTAAATTGAAAGACAACAACACGACAGTTAAAGTTGAAGTGTTGGCTGGGATTACCACGTTTATGACGATGGCTTATATTCTGGCGGTCAACCCATCGATTTTGTCAGCAACAGGAATGGATCCAACGGCTATCTTAATTGCCACATGTCTTGCATCATTTGTAGGAACAATTGCTATGGCATTTATGGCCAATTATCCATTTGTTCTTGCACCAGGAACGGGACTGAATGCATACTTTGCATATACAGTATGTGGAACAATGGGATATGATTGGAAGGTTGCTTTGGCAGCGGTTGCAATTGAAGGTATTATTTTTATTATCTTATCATTGACCAATGTACGCGAAGCTATTTTTAATGCAATTCCTATGACATTAAAAAAGGGTGTAAGTGCAGGAATTGGTTTGTATATTGCATTTATTGGATTGCAGGGAGCCAATGTAATTGTCAACAATGACAGTACATTAGTAAGTTGTATTAAGTTTCCGGAGAATTTTCATACGGCTGGTATTTGTGCGTTATTAGCATTGATTGGATTGATTATTACAACAACTCTTTATATAAAGGGATATCGTGCGGCTATTTTAATTGGTATTGTTGCTACATGGGCATTGGGAATGATTGCACAGGCAACAGGACTTTATCAGATTGATATCAAGAATGGATTTTATTCTTTGTATCCATCGCTTCAGTTAACAGATTTTACGAAGATTGGGGAAACTTTTGGTGCAGTATTTAAAGCTGATTTTAGTGGAGTAAGAATTGCAGATTTTATTGTGGTACTATTTTCGTTCTTATTTGTAGATTTATTTGACACCATTGGAACTTTAGTTGGAGTTGCAACAAAGGCTGATATGTTAGATGAAGATGGAAAACTTCCGAATATCAAGAATGCACTGTTAGCAGATGCCATTGCAACAACAGCAGGAGCAGTATTTGGAACATCTACAACAACAACCTATGTTGAAAGTTCAGCAGGAGTTGGAGCAGGTGGTAGAACAGGATTAACATCATTAGTATCAGCTGGATTATTTTTAGTTGCAATTTTCTTTGCACCTATATTTACAGCAATCCCATCCTTTGCTACGGCACCTGCATTGATATTTGTGGGATTTTTGATGGTAAGTGCAATTATTCAGATTGATTTTGATGATATTTCAGAAGCAATTCCTGCATATCTTTGTTTCTTAGTTATGCCATTGATGTATAGTATTTCTGATGGTATTGCTATGGGAGTTATCTCATATGTACTAATTAATTTAATTACAGGAAAAGCAAAGAAAATCACACCACTAATGTATATTTTGACAGTTTTATTTGTTTGTAAGTATATTTTTATATAAAGAATGAAAAGGCCAAGCGAAGTTTATGACAACTTCCTTGGTCTTTTATGATTTGTAAAGGAAATCATGATATAATGAGTGTTAGTGAGCAGGAGCAAGCGTAGGTTGTTCAGTGCGAACGGCGAATGGCAATCGTGATAGCTGCACAGCAGCGTGAAGCACGGAAGTGCGGATCACGATATAATGAAGTAATAATTTAAGGAGGAGTTTTAAATGGATAAAAAATATTTTTTCTTTGATATTGATGGGACACTGACGGACAATGTAACAAAGAAGATGGTACCTTCTGCAAAAGAGGCAATTTGCAAGTTACAAGAAGCAGGACATTTTGTATCAATCGCAACAGGGCGAGCTTATTATAAAGCGGAACCTTTTCGTAAGAAGCATAATTTTCCTAACATGGTATGCAACGGAGGACATGGAATCTTTTTTGAAGATGAACTAAGAGAAAACAGGCCAATTGATTATGAAAAAGCGTTGGCTGTATATCGTCAGGCAATTGAACTTGGTTATGGAGTCTTAGCTGCCATGGATGATTCGGAGAAAGTATATGCAGACAGTTTTCGTTTTTACGATCAGGTAGGAGAAAGAAAAGAAGATACCACTTATATTATTGACCGGAATTTTGACCCAGTAGATTATGATGAAATTTTTAAATTATATATTTCGATTTCAAAGGAAGAGGAAGACAGACTAACTTTGAAAGACACATTAGGTTCTTTAAGATTTGTACCACAATATTTGATGTTCCAGCCAGATGAGAAGTTAGATGGAATTATGCGTATGTTAGATTATGCTGGCGGAAAACCAGAAGACGTAGTTGTTTTTGGAGATGACTACAATGACATGGTAATGTTTGATGATCAATTTTTCAAAGTAGCCATGGGAAATGCATGCGATGCGTTAAAAGAAAGAGCAGATTATATAACAGATAAGAATGTAGAGGATGGAATCTACAATGCATGCAAAAAATTTGGATGGATTAATGCTTGACCTAAAGTTAGGTTCATTTGATAAAATGCAATTGAATTGATTTTATGATGAATACTAAATTAGGAGGTTATGATGGAAAAAGCTAAAGTTTATTTTTCAAAGGACATTTCATCGGAGACATTATTAAAAATGTATGATGCAATGGGTGTAGAATTACAAGGGAAAGTTGCAGTTAAGATTTCTTCTGGGGAGCCAGGAGGTCACAATTTTTTGAATCCTGTCTTGATTAAGCCAATGATTGATA
>JAQWFL010000047.1 GCA_028704435.1 Anaerostipes sp.
CTCCGATTTTAATTGTTTCTAGTCAACTCAATTATACCAAATCAGATAGTTTCATGCTATTTTTATGCCAGTTATTATTGAATTTTCAAGGTGCATAGGCACTTATTCAAGTGCGAAGTTTGAGTTAAATAAAATATAACAGAAGGAGGTAGACATGGTATTTAATACAGGAGCAGCCTTGTTAGATGCAATTGTGTTAGCCGTTGTTTCAAAAGAACAAGAAGGAACCTATGGCTATAAGATTACCCAGGATGTAAGAAAAGTTCTAGATGTTTCAGAGTCAACTCTTTATCCAGTATTAAGAAGGCTGAAAAAGGATGAATGTCTAGAAGTATACGACATGCAGTGTGATGGCAGGAACCGAAGATATTATAAATTAACGGACGCAGGACAGGCACAGCTACAGTTGTATCGGAAGGAATGGAAGTCATATTCAACAAAGATTTCTGTTATTTTTGAAGGAGGAGAGGCAAGATGAATAGAGTACAATTTATAGAGCGATTAAAGTATCTGCTTCAAGATATCCCGGAGGATGAACGAAAAGATGCAATCGAATATTATGAAAATTATTTTGATGAGGCGGGATCAGAACAAGAGAAAAGTGTCATGGATGAATTAGAAAGTCCAGAAAAGGTTGCAGCAATTATTCGAGATTCTGTAGGATATGAAGAATCAAAAAGTCCAGACAAAAAACAGCTTACCGTCGGAAAGTTTCAGTTTAAAGGAGAGAAGAATCGTAACTTAATATTGTTAGCATTTATTTTCATAGGAATTATAACATTTGCACTTCCACATATCATGGGTGTGGGTGGAATTGCACTTGGATTTTTTGGAATGATTTTTGGAATACTATTTGGGATTCTAGGTATCACCGTGGGGTTTTTTGTAGGTGGAATTGGATTTATAGTATATGCAATCGCCCATATGTTTGTGAACGTACCGGAAGGCTTATTGTTCTTAGGTGGTGGATGTATGGCTGTGGCCATTGGAATATTTATGATTATGTTGTTTATATGGATTGTATCCTACTTGATTCCAAGATTTATTCAGTGGTTTGTGGGTTTATTTCGGAAAGGAGGTAACATAGATGAAAAAGTTTTATAAAGTATGTGGGATCATTGGAACTATATTTTTCGTCATTGGTGGTGGGTGTGTGATTGCATCTGTGGCAATGGGAGTATCGTTTACTGATATTTATAACAAAATACTCAATAAAGCCAGTAATTATACTTCTTATGGAAGTGGTAATGTAGGAAAGAAATATACCTTTGAGACAAAGGATTTAGATAATATGACCATTGTTGTTAGAAGTGGAGATGTTACCATTGAAGAATCCAGTGACAGTCAGATTCATTTAATTAATTATGGAGATGAGAATACGTTTGAAGGAAATGTTACAAATAGAACATTGAACATTAAACAGGTTTCTAAAGGAAGCGTATTTCACAAAATTAGACACAACAGTGCAGTGCTTCAACTGCCAAAAGAACATGGTTTCAAAGACATTTTGGTTACACTTGGAAGTGGACAGATAGATGCATCTTGGTTAAACACAGGATTGTTTACAGCAGACGTTGGAAGTGGAGATATGGAGGTTGCTCAAATCAAAGCAGATGAAATTGACATTAAAAGTGGAAGCGGAGATGTGGGATTAACTGTATTAGGCAAGGAAGAAGACTATAACTGTAGTGTCATTCGTGGATCTGGAGATGTACACCTTGGTGGACAGGACATAGAAAAAGGACATCATAGTTCTTATCATCATAAGTCATCAAAAAGTATTGATGTGAAAAGTGGATCTGGAGATGTAGAGATAGAGTTTCAGTAAAGAGGAGGAAGAGACATGGAAGAAAAAAAGAAATTATACAAATCAAGAATAGATAATAAAATTTGTGGAGTGTGCGGAGGTCTGGCAGAGTATTTTGATGTAGACTCAACTTTAGTGCGACTTGCTATGGTAATCGTTGGATTGTGGGGACCAGGTATTATTTTGTATATTGTTGCGGCTATTATTATGCCGGATAAAATTTCATAATATTTGCGTTTAGGCACATTGTTATGATATAATGCTGATTAAAAATGTGCAGAGGAGAAGAGAATATTATGAAACTACCAATATTGATTGCCATGTTTGCGTACATGGTCATTGTGGTTGCCATTGGAGTAATATATGGCAATCGGAATAAAACGTCGGAAGATTATTTTTTAGGAGGAAGAGGATTAGGACCATGGGTTACAGCCATGAGTGCAGAAGCATCAGATATGAGCAGCTGGCTTTTGATGGGACTTCCAGGGTTAGCTTATGCAACAGGATTTAGTCAGGCTGGATGGACGGCCATTGGTCTGATTCTTGGTACTTATCTTAACTGGAAGTTAGTAGCTAAGAGACTTCGTCATTATACAGAAGTATCAGAGAATTCAATTACAGTTCCAGACTTCTTTAGTAATCGATACAAGGATGATAAGAAAATTTTGATGGTAATTTCATCCATTATGATTTTAGTATTTTTTACTGTATATACAGCATCGGGATTTGCAGCATGTGGAACATTGTTTAATTCAGTGTTTGGACTTGATTATCAGACAAGTATGATTGTATGTGCAGCAGTTATTGTGCTTTACACATCTATTGGAGGATTTTTAGCAGCAAGTACTACGGATTTGATTCAAGGACTTTTGATGTCATTTGCCATTGTAACTGTGCTGATTGTTGGTGTTGTAGCCGTTGGTGGTGTGCAAAATGTAATAGCTCATGGGCAAAGTCTTACTGGGTTCTTTGATGTGATGAAGTACCATGATCCTACAACAGGTGGAGCAGTATCTCAAGGGGTGATTCCAATTCTATCAGGATTAGCATGGGGATTAGGATACTTTGGAGTGCCACATATTTTAGTTCGTTTTATGGCAATTTCCAATCCAACAGAGATTAAAAAGTCAAGAAACATTGCTATGGTTTGGGTTTTGATTTCTCTTAGTGTGGCTGTGTGCATTGGATTTACAGGGGCAGCTCTCTATCCAAATGTAGCAGAATTGGCAGGAACAGGACAGCAAAGAATCTTTATTTATATGACCATTCATTTATTTAAGGGAGTTATCCCGTTATTATTTGCAGGTGTTATTTTGTCAGGAATCTTAGCGGCAACTATGAGTACATCAGATTCTCAACTGTTAATAGCTTCTTCCTGTGTAGCGAAGAATATTTATCAGGGGTTAGTTAAGAAAGACGCTTCTGAGAAAAGAATTTTAGTTATTTCAAGAATTACAACAATTGTAATTGCAGTCGTTGGTGTTTGTATTGCTATGGATGAGAATAGTTCAGTATTCCAGCTAGTTGAGAATGCATGGGCAGGATTTGGTGGAGCTTTTGGACCACTGATTTTATTCTCATTATTTTGGAAGCGAACAAACTTAAAGGGTGCTGTTGTAGGAATGGTGAGTGGAGGATTTATTTCACTTATCTGGCCATATACTCTTGGAACTTTGGGTGGAATTTTTGATATTTACTGTTTATTACCTGCATTTATTGTATCTTCTCTTTTAATTGTCATTGTGAGTTTGGCAACAGAGGAACCAAGTCAGGAAATTCAAGAAGAATTTGAAAAAGCAAAACAGTTAGATCAATAAAATAATTTTATATTTTTTAAGAATCCTTACAATATTTGAATATAAAAAGCAAATGAGAAATATTTCTTGTTTGCTTTTTTTTAATTTGCACATTCTGATAATGGAAACATAAAATGTTACTATCAGAAGAAAGGAACGAATATATGGAGCGATATTATAAAGACTGTCATTGTAGTGAAGAACAAAATAAACAAGATATTGATTCTTTAGCCCTTGCGATGGCATATGTTCCATGGCAGCATTGGAACCATGTATATAGTCCAGAAGAAGGAATTCGATGTGGGACTATTTTTCCAGAATTAAATAAGCCATTTTATGGGAGAGCGGGGTGCAGAGGATGAATCAATATGATCAAAAAAAACTTTTAAGTTATATTGATGCGGTTAGTTTTGCTATGTATGATACTTTGCTTTATTTAGATACCCATCCAAGTGATAAGAAGGCATTAAAAGCATTTGAAGAATACCAAAGCGCAAGAAAGAAGGCTGTAAGAGAATATTCTCAGTATTTTGAACCGTTAACATTGGATTATGCAGATAACAGAACCCATTTTACATGGGCAACGTCACCATGGCCTTGGCAAAAGGAGGGTTGTTAGTATATGTGGAATTATGAAAAAAGATTAGAGTATCCTATTCATATTAAAAAGAATGATCCTAGACTTGCAAAAATAATTATCAGTCAATATGGAGGACCCAATGGGGAAATTGGAGCATCCATGAGATATCTGTCTCAACGATTTGCTATGCCGTATAAGGAAGTGTGTGGAGTTTTAACGGATATTGGAACCGAGGAGTTAGCACATCTTGAGATGGTAGCAACTATTGTTCATCAATTGACCAGTGACTTAACACCAGAACAAGTAGTTGCTGGTGGCTTTGAGGCATATTATACAGATCATACCACAGGAATCTGGGCAACAAATGCAAGTGGAGAGCCTTACACTGCTGATTTCTTTCAATCCATTGGAGATCCTATTGCGGACTTAAATGAGAATTTAGCTGCAGAACAAAAAGCGAGAGTGACCTATGACAACTTACTTCGTTTAATTAAGGATCCAGATGTAAGAGATCCCATTGCTTTTCTAAGGGAAAGAGAAGTTGTTCATTATCAAAGATTTGGAGAAGCTCTAAGAAGAGTTCAAGATCATTTAGATTCTAAGAATTTCTATGCATTTAATCCGGCCTTTGACTGTAAAAAATGCTAATATTTATAGAAAAACAAAGTAACATCACAAAACATTAAAATTGTGATGTTACATTTTTGTAACGAAAAATATACATTATTATAAAAATATAAGGAGTATCTTGAAAAATAATACATTATGAGCTATAATACGTGAGGAATTTTACCACCAGTAAAATTACAAACAATACAATTATTTACTGTTTTGAGATAACATGTTATACTATCTAGGCGTTGGGAACATAGCAAAAAAGAGAAGCAAGGAATGAAGCAGTAAAGAGGAATGAAGGAGAGTGGATATGAAAAAAATCAAGAAAAAACTGGCAATATTTATTAGTGCCTTGTTGATTTGTATGATGATTTTTCCAAATCAGAGTCTTATAAATGCATTATCATATACAGATAATACACAGGTGGAGAAAAGTACGACAACAGAGACATCCAAAGAAGTCACAACAGCCAAGGATGCGACAACAGCCAAGGAAGTTACAACAACTAAGGATGCAACAACGGCCAAGAAAATTACAACAGAACAAGAAAAGAAGAGTGTAAAGACTGTGAATTCTAAGGCAGTTGATGAGAGCCCTGGAAATATTGCACAGGAAGGAAATAAAGTAAAGTTATCTTTTCATACAAATAGTTACAATGGACCAGAGATTAACGCTGATACAATCGTAAAAAGAGATGAAAAGATATATGTAAAACTGGATGTTGAATATAGTGATACAACAGGTTCAAAACCAACGGTAAACAAGCCGAATATGGAATATACATTTCCTAGTGGAGTACATGGAGTATCTCAGAATGCACAGTCATTTTATGATGATAAGAATACATATATGGGAACTTATACCATTTCTAAAGGAAAACTAACAATTAATTATGATCAAAAGTGGTTAAGTACACACACAAGTACAATTAAGACTAACGTTGGATTTGCATTTCAATTAGTGAAAACAGAAGTTGCCGATAAGGATGAGGTGAAATTTAATTTTCCAGGAGTATCGGAATCATTAACCATCAAACTAAATGATGGAAATGTAACAGGGTCAAAGGAAGCATCAGACCCAGATCAGAATGGATATACAACATTTACGATTAAACTCAATGCAGATGCAGATGTAACAAATGTAAAGGTTACAGATGTATTAGGGAGTGATTTAACATACATAGATAACAGCTTTCAATTAGATGGAACAAGCATTACTCCAACAATCAATGGGCAGACAGCTACATTTGAGATTGGAAAATTAACACATGGAGAGCATAAGATTACATATAAAGTTAAGTTAAAAGATGATGCAAAACCAGATGCCAATGGAGAGTATACAAATCAATCTAATAGTGCATCGTGGACTTGGAACACCGATCAAAAGGGTGGACCAGCTGTAGCAACAGCAAAGTATTATAGAGCTTGTATTGATAAGACACATAATAGTAGTATAGGTAATGATGGCAATATTACATGGACAGTAAAGCTGAATTCTGGAAATTCTAAAATTGATATGAGTGGTTATAAGTTTACAGATACGTTGTCTGAGACTAATCATAAATATACAGGAGTGGCAGTGGTTTCTGATGAATCGGGGAATCAAATTGCTACAATTACATTAGATTCATCTAAAAACACTTTCGACTATACCTTTGGGAATGATGCAGGAAAGAAAGTCTACACAATTACATATAAAACAGAGCCTGTGAAAAAACCATCGACACCAGGAAGTGTTACATATACCAATACGGGTACAATTACAAAAGGTGATGAGTCATACAGTAACGAAGATTCCTATACATGGGAAAAAGGCGTTCCAGGAGGAATTGTAACGAAAGACATTACTTCTAATACTGCCAATACTGATGGTAAGGTTAGCTGGAAAGTAGTGATTGCTGCAAGTAAATTAGAATCAGCTGGTGGAATTTCTGATGTTACATTTCAGGATGATTTTAATGATCTTAATGAAAAAGATCACGTAGAATTTTTGGACAATTCAGTGGTTGTTAAAGTTGGAAATACTACCTTACAAAAGGGAACAGATTATACCGTTTCGTATGAAAAAGTAAATGGATCCACAAAGAATTGCCAAATGAATCTAAGATTTAGTGATTCATATAAAGCAAAGAATCCAACGATAAAAGAGGATATTACAATTACTTATGATACCCAATGTGATAAAACACCAGGAACTTATAGGAATTATGCTCATGCATGGTTTCATGTAAATGGAAAGCAATACAATCAAGAGGATTCAAAAGAGTTTACAGTAGATAACACAAACTATGTGAAGAAGGAGGGAGTATATACTCCTGAAAATAAGCTTACAACATGGACTGTTTATGGAAATTGTCAAAATACTTGGGATAATGAAGGTGTTAAGGATTATCAGGGAGATACATTAACTTTAAAAGATACGATTCCAGAGGGAATGAAGTATAAAGCAGAGACTGCAAAGTTTGCATTGAGAACATCTGCAAATTATACTCCAGAGTATCAACAAGTAGCTGATTCTAATGTTCAGTATAATGAGGAAACTCGTGAGTTAACAGTGAAGGTACCGAAAGTATATAAAGATGTGGTAATGATTACATATCAGACAGAACTTACCCAGGATGCCATGGATGGTGTAAATGGATCTAAAAACTTTACTAACAATGCACAGATGTTTCATGGAGAAGATAGTATTGGTAGTGCAAAGGCAGATGTTACAATAGGTCAGAAAATACTGTCAAAAACAAGTGAGCGAAATGATGCCCTTGTAAAGTATTCTATTCATGTAAATGAATCTAAATTAGACTTGGTAAGCAATTCAAACGAAGTTGTATTAGAGGATACGTTGGATAAGAAAACAGAGGTTATTGACACATCATATAAGATGATAAATGCTGATACAAATGAGGATATTTCAAGTCAATGTAAAGCTGCAGTGAAAGATGGAGTTCTTACAATTACAGTACCAGATGAAATCCATGTACTTGTGACTTACAATGTTCGGTTAATAGGAACAATCAATGACTGGGGAACATATACAAATACAGTAAAACTATCTGGAAAGGATTCTATTACTGCCAATGATCAAAAAAATTATCAAATTCTAGAATCAACAGCAGGAGGTTCTGGTAGATCAGATGTAGTTACCATTCATAAAGTAAACGCTACTAATAATATGGAGAGTTTAAAGGGTGCTAAATTTGATTTGTATCGAGTTGATTTAACAAAAGTTACATCGAAAGATGATATAGAAAAAAATGCTGTAAAGGTTCAGACTGAGACAACCGATGATAGTGGATACTTAACTTTTGCCAAGGAAGAAAGTGATACCACAGGTGCCACAGGATTACATTTGAATCAACTATATTACTATGTTGAAACAGATGCACCAGATGGATATAAATTAGATGCAGCCAAACATTATTTTATGTTAGAAGGCAACAATGATGAATATAAAGAGCAGACCGCAAAACTTGAGAAGCTTGGCATAGCAACGCCAACATCAGAAACAAATCAAATGGTATCAAATGAAAAATATGATAACAATGTTAAAATTAGCAAAGTAGATATTGCAGGAGATGAACTTGCAGGAGCTAGTTTAAAGATTACAAAAGATACAGTTGACGGAGACGTTGTAGATGAGTGGGTATCTGGAGATGATAATAATAAAAATGAAGATGGAACACCAAAGATGCATGAAACTACATTGCAAGCTGGAACTTATGTCTTGACAGAAACAACAGCACCAGATGGATATGAAAAGGCAGAAAGTATTACATTTACAGTTGATAAAAATGGAAATGTAAAGGTTGAAGGTAGTGCGGTAGATAAGATAACTATGACTGATGCATATTCTAAAGATAACGTAACATTCAGCAAGCAAGATATAGCAGGAGCTGAGATTGCAGGAGCCAAAATATCTATCTATAAGACAAATGAAGATGGAGAGAAAACTGGAGATGCAATTACATCATGGGAATCCGAAGCAGGAAAATCTCATACAGTAGACTTTGGAAAAGAAGGTTTACACTATGGTGAAACCTACATTATGGAAGAAACAACAGCACCAGATGGATACGAAAAGGCAGAAAGCATAGCATTTAGCGTGGATGAAAAAGGAAATGTTAAAAGTCAAAATCTTAAAGATGGCAAGGTTGTTATGACGGATACATATTCTAAAAAGAATGTAACATTCAGCAAGCAAGATATAGCAGGAGTTGAGATTGCAGGAGCTAACATTTCTATCTATAAGGCAGATGCAGATGGAAAGAAAACTGGAGATGCAATTACATCATGGGAATCCGAAGCAGGAAAATCTCATACAGTGGACTTTGGAAAAGAAGGTTTACATTATGGTGAAACATACATAATGGAAGAAACAACAGCACCAGATGGATACGAAAAGGCAGAAAGCATAGCATTTAGCATTGATGAAAAAGGAAATGTAAAGGTTAAGGATAATGTGGTAGATAAGATAACTATGACCGATACATATTCTAAAAAGAATGTAACATTCAGTAAGCAAGATGTAGCAGGAGTTGAGATTGCAGGAGCCAGCATATCTATCTATAAGACAGATGCAGATGGAAAGAAAACTGGAGATGCAATTACATCATGGGTATCTAAAGCAGGAGAATCTCATACAGTAGACTTTGGAAAAGAAGGTTTACATTATGGTGAAACATATGTTATGGAAGAGACACAAGCACCAGAGGGATACGAAACAGCAGAAAGCATAACATTTAGCATTGATGAAAAAGGAAATGTAACAAGTGATAATCTTAAAGATGGCAAGATTGTCATGACCGATGAGTATACAAAACGTGATATTCATATTAGTAAAACAGATATCAATGGAACAAAAGAAATTGCTGGCGCTCAAATGGTCATTGTACAAAAAACAGAGGATGGAAAGGAAGTGGAGTTAGACAGCTGGACAAGTGAAGCAGATAAGACTCACACTTCAAAACTAATCGCTGGAACTTACACATTAATTGAAATGACTTCACCAGCAGGTTATGTGATTGCTGAAAGTATTCAATTTACAGTAGGAATGGACGGCAAGATTACTGTTGGAAATGAAACTGTTGATAAAGTTATCATGAAGGATGATACTACAAAAGTGCAGATTTCTAAGGTTGCAATTACAGGTGGCAAAGAGCTTCCAGGAGCAAAACTACAAGTGATTGACAAGGATGATAACATTGTAGAGTCATGGACTTCTACAACAACAAAACATGAAATATATGGAAAGTTAGTTGCAGGTGAAACATACACACTTCGTGAGATTACAGCACCGGATGGTTATGAAATTGCAAATGATATTTCATTTACAGTGAAAACAGACGGAACCGTTCAAAGGGTTGAGATGGTAGATGAAAAAGCACCAAATGAATCTTCTGGCGGTGGAGATAATGAAAACTCAGATGGAAGTAGTAGTGGAGATGATGAGAGCAGTACTGGAGGATACAGTAACAAACATTCAAATACTTCAAGTTCTAACACAACAAAAACTGGTGATAACACACCAATTCTTTGGACAAGTATGATTGGAGTATTAGCACTTGCAGGAGCTGGAATCATTGTATTCAGAAGAAAAAAGAAATAAGAAATAGAAAAAACTAAATCAATCTCAAAATAGCTTCAGGCATATTGTGTCTGGAGCTATTTGTTTTTAAATTAAATTGTAGTATAATTGTATAGAAGATACTACATGGAGGGAAGTGATAATGTGTGGTTAAAAAAGTTAGTTTATTTTGTTGTTTCAGTTTGCACAGCAGTGATTATATTTGCGAATGGAAGCAGTATGTGTCTTGCAAAGGGAAGTAAAACACAGGATATATCCCAGAAGACTGCTGAATCAACAAAGATTGTTCTTACCGATGAAGAAAAAACATATATTAAGAACCATCCAACGGTTTCCATTGCTATGGATACCTCATGGATTCCATTTGCTATTTATGATAGAAATACGAATAAAATCAAAGGGATTATTCCCAATGTATTAAATACGATTACACAAAGAGTTGGACTTAAGGTAAAGTATGTTGCTAAGGACAGTTATAAGTCGGCACTTATGTCAGTGCAGCAGGGAAAGACAGATTTAGTATCTGGAATTGCAAATGACCCTAAGATGGTGCAAGACAATGGTGTGTTAATTACGAATCCGTATATTACAGTGAATTATTCTGCGGTAACTAAGAATCGAATTGATGATTTATATGCCAAGGGAGCATCATATAAGGTTGCTGTTTGCGTAGGTTCTTATTCTACCATGGCAATGAAAAAGAAGATGCCAAGTTATAAGTTTGTAGAGTATCATTCCAATGAAGAATGTATGAACGCAGTGAATCATGGAGATGTAGATGTGGCATTAATTGCAACTTATGCCGCGGAGTATTACAAAACCCAGCACAAATATACAAATTTACATAGTGTTCTAATTAATGATTTTTCATGGAAACTTTCTTTTGGAGTGAGTAAGGACACAGATACAGCACTAATCAGTATATTGAATAAAGGGATTGCCAGCTTGACACAAAATGATGTAAATCAGGCAATTTATATGGGACTGATTGATGCCAATGACAGCAATCAAAAGTTGTCAGATCTTATTTATGATTATCCAGTGATTAGCATATTAATTGCAGTAATTGTAGCGATTTTGAGTCTGATTGTTTTGTTTATGATAATTTTACATTCCCGAAATCAAAGAGAATTAGATTATGAGAAAAAGCTAAACATTGAACTTGAGAATGCCAATAAGATAAAAGAGGAATTCATGTCCAGAATGAGTCATGAATTGAGAACACCAATGAATGCTATTATTGGTTCTACAGAACTAGCACAGATGGAGGAAAATGTATCCAAAGAAGTGCGGGAGTATATGAATCAGATTGATACCTCTGGAAAGTACCTTCTTAGTATGATTAATGATATTTTGGATATTTCCAGAATGAATAGTGGCAAGTTTAAACTTCAGCCAGACTGGGTAAAGCCATCAGAGGTTTATCAATCTGCCATTGATATGATTGCTACACAGTTTGAGATAAATGATGTGTCTTTTAAAGTGGAGACGGATCATAGGCTGGATTCTCAGGTTGAGCTTTATGTGGATGGGGTTCGCTGCAGACAGATACTGATTAACTTATTATCCAATGCCGCCAAATTTACACCTCAAGGGGGAAAGGTTTGTTTCACACAAAGCTATGGAAATCAAACAGAAGACATTATTTATGAGGTTTTTATTGTGGATGATAATGGATGTGGAATGAGCGAAGAATTTCAGAAGAAGATGTATGAACCATTTACGCAAGAGGAGAATCACATGACTGACAGTTCTCAGGGAACAGGACTTGGACTCTCTGTTGTGTCTCAGATTGTAGATGCCATGGATGGAGAGATTCAGGTGGAAAGTAAAATTGGAAAAGGAACCAAATTTACAGTGAAACTGCCTATGACATATCAGAAAACAAAAAGTGAGAGAGCAGAGGATAAGGTAAAACAGGAGTTTCATCTAAGTGGCAAGAAGGTGTTGCTGGCAGAAGATCATAAGGTGAATGCTACCATAGCTAGAAAATTATTAGAAAAGCAAGGTATGAAGGTTATAGTTGCACAAGATGGACTCGTTGCTACGCAGATAATAAGACAGTCAAAAGAATTTGAATATGATTTGATTTTAATGGATATTCGTATGCCTCATATGAATGGAATTCAGGCAACGAAAGTGATTCGTGCAATGGAACGTGAAGACGCAAAACAAATACCCATTATTGCAATGACAGCCAATGCATATACTTCTGACATAAGCGATACCAAGGAAGCAGGGATGAACGAACATTTGACAAAGCCAGTAACCCCAGATGAAATGTACGAAATGATAGCAAAGTTTATTTCATAAGGAGTATGTATAAAATTAAATGCT
>JAQWFL010000068.1 GCA_028704435.1 Anaerostipes sp.
CTGAATATGTAGAAATGTTTGAACAATACAACAATATTGATGATCATAATGCGGAGTTATCAAAGATATGTTCCATATTTGGACGTGGTTATGAACTATTGTATGTAGATGAATATTCACAGATATGTACAACACATGTTTCGCCGATGGAAGGGTTTATGATTTTTGATGATTCTGTATTAGAAAGACCAAGGTATTTTGTCCGTATTTATAAAGATGAGGACGAGGTTATACATGGTACCGTATCAGATGATACATTAGTTCGATATTTTTCCATCAAAGGAAAGTTTGAGTGGGAGGATGAAAGGCTTCATGGATTTGACGGAGTTCCAGCAATTGAGTATGTGGAAAATGAAGAGAAGATGGGGATATTTGAGCCCGTGCTAACAATGGTTGATGCATACAACAAGGCAATATCAGAGAAGGCAAATGATGTTGATTATTTTGCAGATGCGTATTTAAAAGTGTTGGGAGCCTATTTAGACGAAGATGATACAAAGCATATGCGAGACAATCGAATTATCAATTTTGATGAAGCACTGGCAAGCGGAACGTTGCCAGAGGTTGATTTTTTATCAAAGCCAAATGGAGATACCACGCAAGAGAATTTAATTAATCGGTTAGAAAAGCTAATTTTTCAAATCAGCATGGTTGCAAACATCAACGATGAGAATTTTGGTACAAGTTCTGGCATTGCCATGAAGTATAAGTTACAGAGCATGAGCAATTTGGAAAAGACAAAGGAACGTAAGTTGATTGCTGGAATGACTAGAAGATACAAATTGATTTTCTCAAATCCCCTTTCAGGAATGAAAGCAGATGATTTTGTTAAGCTTCATTATTATTTTACTCCTAATTTTCCTGCAAATGTTTTAGAAGAATCACAGATAGCACAAGGGTTAAGCGGAATTGTGTCACAAGAGACCCAGCTGTCTGTATTGTCTGTTATTGATAACGTACAGGGAGAGATTGAAAAAATAAAGCAAGAAGAGGAAGAAACAAAGCAAGATGCAGTCATGAGTCAGATGTTTGATGGCAATCAAGAGATAAATAATCCAAAGGGTGATGCATATGAACAGTAGAGAATACTGGAAGAAAAGAGAAGAAAGGCAAAAGCAACTCTATATTAAACAAGAAGCCGTGTATCAAAAGCAATTAAATGAGATATATGAAAGAATGTATGAAAATATTGAGAAGGAAATCAATGGGTTCTATGTAAAGTACGCCGATAAAGAAGGAATTACCATGGCGGAGGCCAAAAAACGTGTATCGAAATTAGATATACGTAAGTATGCAAAGAGGGCACAAATATATGTTAAATCTAAAGATTTTTCTAAACGAGCCAATGAGCAAATGAGAATTTATAATTTAACTATGAAAGTGAATAGGCTGGAAATGTTAAAAGCTGACATAGGGAAACACCTTGTTGTTGGATTTGATGAAATAGATCAACAGTTTGGTGATGTGCTTACACGAAGAACCGAAGAGGAATTAGAACGTCAAGCAGGAATCCTTGGAGAAACCGTAACTGACAATTCAGAAATGGCTAAATCAATTGTAAATGCTTCCTTTAAAAATGCCACATATTCGGACCGTGTATGGGCGCATCAAGGGATGCTTAAATCAGAACTTGATAAGCTTTTACAAGAAGGTTTGATTCAAGGAAAACATCCAAGGGTACTAGCAAGACATTTAGAGAATCGTTTTGGTGTAAGTAAAAGTAACACGGAACGATTAATGAGAACAGAGCTTGCTAGAGTTCAAACAGAAGCACAGAAACAGTCTTTTGAAAAAAACGGATTTACCAAGTATCAGTTTCTTGCAATAGGAAGTGCCTGTGGAGTTTGTAAGGCAATTGATGGAAAACATTTTGATGTTAAAGATATGATGCCAGGAGAGAACGCACCACCGATGCATCCAAACTGTAGGTGTTCTGTATCTGCTTGGGAGGATTCTAAAGAGTATGAAGAGTGGTTGGATTATCTGGATAAAGGTGGCACTACAGAAGAGTGGAATAAATTAAAGACATCATCGGAGAAAGAGGAAAGTAAAGAAAAATATAAGTATAAAGATACAGTAGTTAATCGTGGTATGATTGAGTCGGCAGATTATAGAAAACGATTTAATAAAATGTCAGATAATGATTCTGTTAATAGAGCAATATGGGCTAATGCAAAAGAAATGTTAAGACATAGAAGCGGGACAAAATATGAAGATTTGTCTTATATTAACAGTTTGACTGGAAAAAATAAAATTAATAAAAACTTTAATGCGGAAAATCATGCAAAGCCAAACAAGCCGATGAAAAAAATGTTAAGAGAAACAGAGCAATACACGATTATTGGAGTACATAATCATCCAGGTAGTAGTTTCCCTAGTCTTCCTGATATTTTGGCTTGCAAAGATAGAATGTACAAATTTGGAATTACGATTTGTCATGACGGAAAAATATTCAAATATTCTGTGGATAGTAAAAAATTTAATAAGGTAAATGCCACGTTTGCACTTGATAGATTAAGTAAAAAAGGCTATACTGATGATATAAGAAAGCAATTAAATGATTGTGGAATCAGTATGGAGGTGTTATAGATGGATGAAGAATATAAAAGAATATGTAAAAAGCTTGGATTTATTCCATCAGAATACCAATATACAGGGCCGATAGAAGAAGATGATAGTTGGGTTAATCCTTTTTCCGTATTGACCGAGGAAGAAAGTGATTATTTATATGATAATGGTTATCTTTATCCACAAAACTAACCACCAGTCGAATATGACCGGTGGTTTTTTCATACCCATATTTAAGAAAGGAAGGTGTTGAGATGGCAAAGAATGACATGGAAGTTATCATGTACAAAATACTACGATACATGTATGAATGTATGAAAGTAGGAAAACGTCTAGAATTATCGGATATGTGTTATAAATGCAAGATGTTTGAAATACCAGAACTCTACTGGAATCAAATTATATTGGAATTAATAGAAGCTGGATATGTTAGAGGCTTTCTAAAAGGAGACACAAAAGATGGCCTTACA
>JAQWFL010000020.1 GCA_028704435.1 Anaerostipes sp.
GTAATGTATGGAGCTGACTGTTACTAATCGGTCGAGGCTTTGACCAAAAAACAGAGGTAAGTGGGAAAAGTGGAAGAAAAGATTTGATGAAGAATTTCTGTATGATGTTTTGAAGATACACAAAAAGAAAAATGTATCATAATCCTCGATAGCTCAGTTGGTAGAGCACACGGCTGTTAACCGTGCTGTCGCTGGTTCGAGCCCAGCTCGGGGAGGTTAGACCGTGAAGCGGTCAGGAAAGAAAGGCTCCATGGTCAAGTGGTTAAGACACCGCCCTTTCACGGCGGTAACACGGGTTCAAATCCCGTTGGAGTCATTGTATTATCATATACTAATGAATTTAATATGCCGTTGTGGCTCAATTGGCAGAGCAGCTGATTTGTAATCAGCAGGTTACCGGTTCAAGTCCGGTCAACGGCTTTTCATACACTTGGACTAAGAGAGTGATGAGATATAAGGACCTTTAGCTCAGCTGGTTAGAGCAATCGGCTCATAACCGATCGGTCCGGGGTTCGAGTCCCCGAGGGTCCATTGTTGTATAATATAAATAGTTTCTGGCCCGGTGGCTCAGCCGGTTAGAGCGCCGCCCTGTCACGGCGGAGGTCGTGGGTTCGATTCCCATCCGGGTCGCTTTTGAACACATACAATGTGCTCTTTATTATGTGATATAATTTTATATCCCTTGGGATCATAGCTCAGCTGGGAGAGCACCTGCCTTACAAGCAGGGGGTCACAGGTTCGAGCCCTGTTGGTCCCATTTTGCCGACGTGGCGGAACTGGCAGACGCGCGGGACTTAAAATCCCGTTTGAGTTAAATCGAGTACCGGTTCGATTCCGGTCGTCGGCAGTCATACTTACAATAGTATGAAACACTTAAACATCCAGTTCATTAAGTGTTAATTGAATATGTGGGCGTAGCTCAGCTGGATAGAGCGTCTGGCTACGGACCAGAAGGCCGGGAGTTCGAATCTTCTCGCCCACGTTAATACCTTTGTTATAGGAATATAGCAAAGGTATTTTTTTGTAATAAAATATGTTTAATTTATTGCAAAAACAGTATAAAATAAAGTGCAAAATATTTCATTTATGAACTAGACATAACGGGATACATATGATATAATTCATAACTGTAAATAGAGCGTAACAATTACGTAATATTGATAGCAATGGAAAGGAACACAGAATGAAATTAACATTAAAAAAGTTTACAATATATTTAACAGTAATTATGATGATTTTTACAACTGCAGTAGCAGTTATGCCAGAGAAGAAAGCACAGGCTGCTCAAGAGACATATGACGGACAGATTTGGAAGATAGCAAATGTTAGATTAAGAAAGACAGCAAAAGAGAATGGAAAGACTATTTGTAAAATTAAAAAAGGAAAGACAGTTCAAGTTTATTATACAAGTGGTTCATGGAGAAAAGTTTCATACAATGGAAAGATTGGATGGGTAAAGAAAAAGTATGTATTCATTAAGACCAATGCTCCATCAGTATCTAACATGGATACAACAGCAAAAGGTGCAACTGTAGCATCGTTTGCACAAAGATTTGTTGGAAACCCATATGTATGGGGAGGAACAAACTTAAACTCAGGAGCTGATTGTTCAGGATTTGTAGGAGCTGTGTATAAAAGATTTGGATATAATCTTCCAAGATCATCATCATCTCTAAGAACAGCTGGAAAGAAAGTATCGGCTAAGAACATGCAGCCTGGAGATTTAGTATGTTATAGTGGACATGTGGCTATGTACATCGGAAACGGAAAGATTGTTCACGCAAGTAGTCGAAAAACAGGAATTAAGATTTCAGATAACTACAGATATAGAAGTGTGGTAGCAATTAGAAGAATCGTTAAATAATAGTAGAAAGTATACAAGATGAATCCGTTAAGGATTCATCTTTTTTTGTATAATAGACAAATCCATTGGGATTCTTAGGATATAAAAAAGATTGTAGATATCTCTTTACATTACAAAAATGTTATGATATAATTCATAAATGCAAACGAAATGTAACAATTACGTAACATTTAGAAAGAGGTAAATGAAAATGAAGAAAAAGAAAATAATAGTACTACTATTGGTTTTCTCAATGATAATAAGTAGTAGTATTGGAACACTAATGACAAATGAAAAGAATGTACAGGCAGCATCAACCTATACGGGTAAGATATGGAAGATTAAACAAGTATCTTTGAGGAAATCAAAATCAAAGAAAGCAAAATCACTTCGCAAAATCAAAAAGGGAACAAAAGTAAAAGTGCATTACACTAGTGGAAGTTGGAGAAGAGTTACATATAAAGGCTCTACAGGATGGGTATTAAAAAAATATGTTTATATTAGTACATCAGCTCCAAAGTTAAAGGGAAGTTCATATAATAAGGGCAAAACCGTAGCATCATTTGCAAAACGATTTGTTGGAAATTCATATGTATGGGGAGGAACAAGTCTGAATTCTGGTGCCGATTGCTCTGGATTTGTAAAATCAGTATATAAGAGTTTTGGTTATAACATACCAAGATCTTCATCATCACAAAGAAGAGCAGGAAAGAAAGTTTCATCAAAGAAAATTCAACCAGGAGATTTAGTTTGCTATAGTGGACACGTAGCTATGTATATTGGTAGTGGCAAGATTGTTCATGCAAGTAGCAGAAAAACAGGAATTAAGATTTCTTCTAATTATAAATATAGAAAAGTACTTTCTATTCGAAGAATTGTAAAATAATTACATAAAAATGTTGACATGGAAATAATTGTATGTTATATTAAATACATAGAAAGCACCTATACTTTGAATCTTTTATTTCTGACTTTATTTCCATGGCGATTCGCCATCATACCCTGTTTTATAAATTATAGTCAATATCATTAATTAAGAAAGCAAGATATTATTATTTCCCGTTTTAATAATAAGTATAGGTGCTTTCTTTTTATATATTAATCTTTTCTCTATATTATGGTATAATAATCAAGTATGAGTTCATTTAGAGAATTCAAAAGAAAACATTTGCAAAATCCAATTAGTATGGTATCATATTATCTTTGGAGTCAAGAATAATATAATTTTAATATATATAACATAGGAGGAAGAAACATGCCAGTAAAATACGTATTTGTCACAGGTGGAGTTGTATCAGGTCTTGGTAAAGGAATTACAGCCGCTTCTCTTGGACGCTTACTAAAAGCAAGAGGGTATTATGTAACAAGTCAGAAATTTGATCCATATATCAATATTGATCCAGGAACAATGAATCCAATTCAACATGGAGAGGTATTTGTAACTGATGATGGGGCAGAGACAGACTTGGATTTAGGACATTATGAAAGGTTCATTGATGAGAGCTTAAATAAGAAGTCCAATGTTACAACAGGGAAGGTTTACTGGAGTATTTTAAATAAAGAACGTCGTGGAGACTATGGGGGAAACACAGTACAGGTAATCCCTCATGTAACTAACGAGATTAAGGGTCGTTTCTATCGCAATGAAGAAGCAACAGAACAGGAAGTAGCAATTATTGAAATTGGTGGAACTGTTGGGGACATTGAAAGTCAGCCATTCCTAGAGGCATTGCGTCAATTCCAGCATGAAGTTGGACATGAAAACTGTATTTTGATTCATGTAACACTAATTCCATATTTAAAGAGTTCAGGAGAATTGAAGACAAAACCAACCCAGGCAAGCGTTAAGGATTTACAGGGAATGGGAATTCAGCCGGATATTTTAGTATGTCGTTCTGACTACCCATTAGATGATGGAATTAAGAGAAAGATTGCTCAGTTCTGTAATGTAGATAAAGAGCGTGTTATTGAGAATTTAGATGCAGAAGTTTTATATGAAGTTCCTCTTATGATGGAAAGAGAGCATTTAGCTCATGAAGCATGTGCATGTCTTAAGCTTCCATGTCCAGAACCAGACTTAGCTGATTGGAAGAAGATGATTGAGGATTGGAAGAATCCAAAGTATAAAGTAAACATTGCATTAGTAGGAAAGTATGTATCACTCCATGATGCTTATATTAGTGTTGTTGAGTCTTTAGAACATGCAGGAGTTGCTAACTCAGCAGATGTTCAAATTCATTGGATTGATTCAGAACGTGTAAGTAGCTTCAACGTAGATGAAATATTCAAAGATATGGATGGAATTATTGTTCCTGGTGGATTTGGAGATCGTGGAATTGAAGGTATGATTTGTTCTATTAAGTATGCAAGAGAGAATAAGATTCCATATTTAGGAATTTGTTTGGGAATGCAGCTTACCATTGTGGAATTTGCACGAAATGTATTAGGATATGCAGATGCTCACAGTATTGAGTTCAATGCTGAGACAGAGCATCCTATGATTAATATTATGGCAGACCAAGATGGAGTCACAGATATTGGTGGAACTTTAAGATTAGGTTCGTATCCATGTGTATTGACTAAGGGTTCTAAGGCAGAGGCATTGTATGGTACTCATGAAATTACAGAAAGACATCGTCACCGTTATGAAGTAAACAATGAATATCGCGAGGACCTACAAGAAAATGGAATGATGTTGTCAGGATGTTCACCAGATGGAAGAATTGTTGAGATGGTAGAGATTCCAGAACATCCATGGTTTATTGCAACACAGGCACATCCAGAATTTAAATCAAGACCAAATAAAGCCCATCCGTTGTTTAGAGGATTTATTGAAGCTTCATTGAATATAAAACACTAATATAATGTGAACAAAATAAAGGGACGGGGGCATTGTAGGACACAGTGTCCCCAATTTTTGATAAAAATAAGAAAAATGTAAGAAAGATTTTTTGTTGATTTACTTTATTCGTAGTAATATAAAATAGAGTAAATAAGGCTAGGAATGGAAGGGGCTAGAAAATGAATCAAGTTTATACAAAGCATAGAACGTTATATACATTTATGATAGTTGTAACGACATTGATATCTGTGTATGCTACTTTATATGAGGTAAAGGGAGCTAAATGGACAACATTGCTTTTGTATGGTGCAGTGGGATATTTACTGTATCAAACGTATCGAAAGACTTATGAAAAGAGAATGTGGATTATTTGCGGTGGTGTTGGACTATTTCTTGCTATATGGCAGGTGCTTGGAAGAAGTTATAAATTAAAAAACAGTTGGATTCTCGTGTTAGGGAGTAAGTCGCATTTTCTTAAAAGTATAGAATTATGCTATGGGTATATGGCAATATTTACAGCAGTGCTGCTTCTATTATATATGGTAGCGATTCCAAAGATGAAAGCAATCAAAGGAAGGGAACTTCCAGTTTTAACTTGTAATAAGAAGACTATTTTCTTTGTAATGGCTGTGCTGTTGCTTGCCTGGATACCATATATTAAGACGGCATATCCTGCAACATTGTCCAATGATTCTGTAGACCAATTGATGCAGATTATGGGAAATGCAGCATATAGTCGAACTTTTGACAACACAATTCCAATAAATCCCAGTGTAGTCTTGAACAATCATCATCCTGCACTGTATACAATGTTTATTGGCATATTCGTAAAATTTGGAGAAAATGTTTTAGGAAGCATTCCCTTTGGAGTATTTCTTCATATGATAACCCAGTGCATAATCATGGCAGGGATATTTGCATTTTCCATCTGGTATATGGCAAAAGAAAAGATATCCATATATTTTAGAGGTCTTGCCCTTGTGTTTTTTGCCACTTTTCCAGTGGTTCCAGAGTATTGTGTGACAATAACAAAAGATACCTTATATTCAGGATTTATTTTGTTGTTTACCATTGCTGTATATGATTTAATTAAACATCCAGAGAATATTATGAAAAGTAGAGGAAAGCAGATTGGATTAAGGGTTCTCTTGTTTCTTATTTTTGCAATTCAGAATAAGGGAATGTATATTGCAATTCCAATCTTAATATTGCTTCTTATAGTATTAAAGGAATATCGCAAGAAATTAGTTATTATGTTTATGGTTCCCGTGTTGTTCTTTTCAATTGTAATAACGAAGATTTTATTCCCAGCACTTGAGATTACGCCAGGAAGCAAAAGAGAAATGTTGTCTGTGCCAATTCAGCAGACTGCACGATACTGTCATTATTATGCTAATGATTTATCAAAGAAAGAAGAAAAAGCATTAGTAAATATGTTTGGAATAACACCAAAGAATATTGGTAAATTATATAACGTAGATTTTTCGGATCCAGTTAAGAATCGCGTAAAACCAGATTTGCAGACATCTGATATAAAAGAGTATCTTGGAAGCTGGATATCTATGGGACTAAAACATCCAGGAACGTATATTGAAGCAACACTAAATTCTAATTATACTTTATTTTACTTTGATACAAAACGAAAGATATATTATCATGGAATTGGATATGAGAATCCATATGTAAAGTTGAGTCATATATCACAGAAGAAAGTAAATCTACAGTTTGAAGATATGAAAAAATTGAAAAAAAGATCTTATGTTTCATGTCTGTTTTCAGTGGGATTTTATGTATGGCTTTTGGGAATCAGTTTTTTCTATTATATTTCTAAGAAGAAAGGAAAGGAATCAATTCCTTACTGTATTAACTTGTTAAACGTGGCGTTAGTTATATTAGGACCAGTTGTATATATGAGGTACGCACTTCCAATTGTTGTGTGTGCACCGTTTTATATTGGAAGTATTGCTAGGGAGTCACAAATAGAAGTTGCCAAATGATGGATTTAATTATATAATTAGTAAAAGTGAAATTAGCATGATGAAAGGAACAATATGGATAAAATAGCAGTTTTAATACCTTGTTATAACGAGAATAAAACCATTGAAAAGGTAGTGAATGATTGGAAGAAGGATTTGCCAGAGGCGGTCATCTATGTATATGATAACAACTCAACGGATGGGACGGATGAGATTGCAAGAAAAGCAGGTGCAGAGGTTCGTTATGAATACCAGCAGGGAAAAGGAAATGTAATCCGAAGAATGTTTCGTGAAGTGGATGCTGAGTGTTACATTATGATTGATGGAGATGACACTTATCCATCTAAGTTTGGACGTGAGATGGCGGACAAGATATTGAATAGAAAAGTTGATATGGTTGTGGGAGACCGCTTGTCATCAACTTATTTTGAAGAGAACAAAAGACCATTTCATAATTTGGGGAATAGTGTGGTAAGAGGAAGCATTAACCGATTATTTAAAAGTAATATTCGTGATATTATGACTGGATATCGGGCATTTAGCTATGAGTTTGTAAAGACGTTTCCTGTTTTATCAAAAGGGTTTGAGATTGAGACAGAGATGAGTATTCATGCTGTGGACAAGAACTTATTTGTGGAGAATGTGATTATTGATTATCGCGATCGACCAGAAGGAAGTGAATCTAAGTTGAATACATATTCAGATGGATTCAAGGTATTAAAGACAATTATGAGACTTTATCGTAATTATAAACCTATGGGATTCTTTGGATGGTTAGCAGCCATTCTTCTAGTGATATCGGCAGCGTTGTTTGTACCAATTTTTGTGAAGTTTATAAATACAGGATTAGTACCGAATTTCCCTACATTGATTGTAAGTGGATTTATCGCATTAGCAGCAATCCAATCATTGTTTGCGGGACTTATTCTAAGCAATATTGTACAAAAGAACCGACAGGATTTTGAACAACAGTTGATTCATTTAAAAAAATAGCAATAAAAAAGATATCCACATCAAACTGGATATCTTTTTGTGTTATATTATAATTATTCTTCGTCTTGTTGATCCGTTGCTTTGAAAACTAGAAATTTACTAATAAAATAGTTGACTACAACGACAATGAACTGTGTTTCTAGCTTGGCAAGCCATTTACTTTGATGAATAAGCTCCACACAAAGAGATACACCACCAACTTCAATTACCATTGTGGAAAGCCTTCCAATAACAAAACGGTAAAACTCTACCCATACTTGGTGGAAGCTATTACAGGATGACATAAATACAAACAGTTTATTTACAAAAAATGCAAAGACAATAGCACATGCAACTGATATAATATTACTTAGGGTATAGTTCATATGTCCTATGTATACTAAGGCATTGAAGATTATTAGGTTTACTAATGTGCTTAATACACCAAAGAACAGATAGCGCATGGCACGATTGTTCCAAAGCTTTTTAATTAAATTTATCATAGATTTCATTCTCCTTATAACTTTAACAATCATAATATAAAAATGAATATTTTTCAACAAATTCAACAAAATAACTTAAAAAGGGTGGCAGCATGTTTAATACGCATAAAAGGCAAAAATATTACTTATTATATACAGGAATTTTTCTACTTCTGATTTTTGTGGCATTTCTTCCATTTATTCTTGAGAATAAGACTTTCATATGGGGGACAGGAGTAGAAGATGGATTGAGCCAGCATTTTTCTGCACTGGTCTATTGGGGACAGTATTTAAGAAGGTTTGCAAGCAACGTAGTTCAAGGCAAATTCTATCTTCCTATGTGGAATATGAATTTAGGATATGGAGCAGATATTTTGCAAACTTTGAATTATTATGCCATTGGCGATCCACTGAATCTGGTTTATGGACTAGTGCCAACAAAATATATGGAGTATGCATATGATGCTATGATTTTGCTAAGAATGTATTTGGCAGGATTTTGTTTTATGCTTTATACAAAGAAGATGAAGCTTCACGATTATTCTTCTATATTAGGAGCTATTGTGTATGTATTTTGTGGTTTCGTATTTCATTTAGGAATCAGACATCCGTTTTTCTTAAATCCAATGATTTATTATCCCTTATTCTGTCTTGGAATTGAGAAAATATATCGAAAAGAAAAACCATATTTATTTATTGGGGTAACAGCAGTTGCAGCTATTAGCAACTTTTATTTTCTATATATGCTTACAATTCTTGCTGTTTTATATGCATGGATTCGGTTTTATTATTATGAAACAGAACATAGAATTAAGGCATTTGGAAAGACAATGTTTAAATTTGGATTATATTATATAATTGGAATATGCATGTCAGCAGTGATACTTCTTCCGTCAGTTTTAGGCTTTCTTGGAAATGGAAGAGGAACAGGCGGGGTTAAGATTACAAGTCTCCTTGCATATCCAGTAAGATTCTATGTGATGCTGGCAGAAAATATGATTGCATATGGAAATAGTGGACACAACACCAATGCAGGATTTATTCCAATTGCAGGAATTGCAATCGCGTTGCTCCTTTCTTCGGAGCGGATGAGGCATAAACGTTATAAGATTGCTGTGCTGGGATGTTTGTTTGCTCTGTGTTGCCCTTTGATTGGATATGTTTTAAATGGAATGTCATATGCCTCTAATCGATGGGGATTTGCTTTTGGATTTTATGTGGCTATGCTAGTGGCGGAGATGTATCCGTGGTTTTTTGTTATGACCAAAAAACAATTACTTCGAATCCTTGGAATTATAGTGTTTTATATAGGAATTATTATATTTGGAGAATTCTATAATACAATGTTTAGTAACCCTGGTGCTTTTGTGGCAGGAGGGTTATTATTTCTATTTTATTTGTTATTTGTAGTATTTCAATGGAAGGGAATTCACTATAAGAATCATATGGTACGAATACTTGTTATGGCTTTGGTCATTGCTGGCGTTGGAATTCATGGATATTATCGATTCAGCCCAGGTCAGGGAAATTATGTATCTGATTTTATTACAAGAGGGAAAGCAGTCAGTACATTAAAAAGTCAATCATGCAAGATGCTAAAAGATGTAAAAGATAATGGATTGTATCGGGTTCATGGAGAATCCCAATCATATAAAAATTATGGGATTTTAAATGAGTTGAATACAATTTCAGGATATTACAGTATTTTGGATGGAAATGTAGCAGAGAGTTTGAAAAGTTACCAGACTCTGGGTATGCAGTATTCTGATAAATTTAAAGGTCTAGATGGAAGAACTGGACTTTTAAGCTTGGCGAGTGTGAAGTATATGTCAGTAGATACAGGGGATAAAAGTGCAATTCCAGATGGATTTACAAAGGTAGAGGAAAAGGATGGCGTTGCATTGTACCGTAATCCCTATGCACTGCCATTTGGGTACACCTATAGTAAATATATTCGAGAAAAGCAGTATGAGGCTTTAAATGGAGTAGGACGGGAACAGTCCATGCTTCAGTATGGAGTGGTAGAGGATAATATTTCCTCTTTATCTCAGGGATCTGTATCAGAGGGGGTAAACGTCGAGACCCTGATTTTTTCACAGAAACATATTCGAACTCAAAAATCAAAAATGATAAGTAAAGTTCATATTCCAAAACATAAAGGGCAGACAGCATACTTGTATTTTCACAATTTGAAATTTACCCATATAAAAGCGGGGAAGAAGATGGAGTGGCTGGAAGGAAGTGGTGCAACAAAGGGAATTGTTGTGACACAAAATGGAGTCAGTCGTAATATTTATATTCAAGGAGAAGACAGCCCATATTATTTTGGACGGGATGATTATATGATCCCAGTAGAAGAAGGAAATGTTACATTAGAATACTTATCAAAAGGTGATTATAACATTGATGATTTAAGAATTGTAATGACTGATTCTAAGAAAACAAAAGAGTATCTTGCGGCAAGAAAAATGAATTCCTTGAAGAACATAAAATACAAGGACAATCATTTTTCTGGGAATATTACTGTAAATAAACCAAAGCTTCTTTGTATTACCATTCCTTATGGAAAGGGATGGAGTGCAAAGGTAGATGGTAAAGAAACAAAGATATTAAAAACCAACGGAATGTATATGGGAGTGGTTTTGGAAAAAGGAAATCATAAGATACAACTTCATTATGAAACTCCAGGAATTAGAATTGGTTTTATCATAAGTATGATAGGATTTATATTATTTGGAGTTGTGGCGTGGATGCAGCATAAAAGAAGAGATTTTGAGTAAAATCAAAATCTTTTCTTTTCTTTTTTTTGAAAAAATATTGATTGAGGGTTGACAAAAGAGTCAAATATGTATAAAATGTGAATTAGTTGTTACAGAAATGTTACAGAGTTTAAGAAAATAATAACAAAAGGATGATACATAAATGTATCTAGAATAGAAATGAGGAAAGTATGAAATTATTAAAGTTAAAGAAAGTAAAATTATTAGTCCTGACCATGATGTTTATGTTAATTGCTGGTTTCACTTTTACAGGATCCACATCAACCCAAGCAAAAGCAAAGAAGGTAACATATCTTGGAAAGTATAAGTTGACTGCTTATTGTGGATGCCGAAGTTGTAGTGGAGGATGGGGAAACAGAACCGCATCAGGAAAGAAAGCAAAAGCTGGAAGAACCATTGCAGTTGATAAAAGAAAAATCAAGTTAGGAACCAAGGTTAAGATTAAAGGAAAAACATATGTGGCAGAAGATGTAGGTGGAGGAGTAAAAGGAAAGCATATTGACATTTACTTTACATCACATAAAAAGGTTAAAAAGTTTGGACGTAAAAACAATATTAAAGTATACAAAATTAAGAAATAAATAAGGAGGAGAGTGCGATTTAGGGAACAAACTAGGTTGCTCTCTTTTTTCCTATATGATAAAATGTAAGTAATTGTGAAAAAAGTTACGAAAAGAATAAGCCCATTAAAGGAGGCAAAAACATATGAAGATTCTATTAGCAGGTGGAGCAGGATATATTGGTTCTCATACAGCAACGGAGCTGCTTTGTGCAGGACATGAAGTGGTTATTTTAGATAATTACAGCAATAGCTGCCCGGAATCAACAAAGAGAGTAGAAGAGATTACTGGAAAGACAATTGTTTCTTACGAAGGAGACATTAAAGATCACAGCGTTGTGACTAAGGTTTTTTCTGAACATAAGATTGACTGTGTCATTCATTTTGCTGGCTTAAAGGCGGTGGGGGAATCCGTTGAGAAACCATTGATGTATTACCGCAATAACATCGATACTACTTTGACCCTATTAGAATGTATGAAAGAAGCAGGGGTGCATCAGTTTGTATTCTCATCTTCAGCAACTGTTTATGGAGAAGACAATGCAGTTCCGAATATTGAGACTATGAAGAGAGGAACCTGCTCGAATCCTTATGGATGGACAAAAGTGATGATGGAACAGATTTTAGAAGATACGGCAAAAGCTGATTCAGAATTAAAAGTTGTACTTCTTCGTTATTTTAACCCAATCGGTGCTCATGAATCAGGGAAAATTGGGGAAGATCCACAGGGAATTCCAAACAACTTGATGCCATATCTTTCTCAGGTAGCAGTGGGACGAAGAGAGAAGCTTACTATCTTTGGGAATGATTATGATACACCAGATGGAACGTGCAGACGTGACTATATTCATGTTATGGATTTGGCCAATGCTCATTTGAAGGCGGTAGAATATGCGAATAAAGCACAGGCAGGGGTTGAGATTATCAATCTTGGAACAGGCGTGCCTTATAGTGTGTTAGATATGGTCAAAGCATTTGAAAAGGTAAATAATATTAAATTAAACTATGAATTCGGACCGCGACGTGACGGAGATTTACAGGATTGCTGGGCCAATGCAGATAAGGCAGCAAAGGTTCTTGGATGGAGTGCAAAGCGCAACCTTGAAGATATGTGTAAAGATACATGGAATTGGCAGAAACATAATCCAAATGGATATCGATAGAAGAAACAGGAATCAATAGGAATAAGCCAGTTGACTTTAATGGGTTGACTGGCTTTCAAAAATGTTATAGAAGTAGGAGAAGACTATGAAGCAGTATGATTATTTAGTTGTTGGATCAGGACTATATGGAGCTGTATTTGCAAGAGAAGCAAAAAGAGCAGGAAAGAAAGTGTTGGTAATTGATAGACGTCCTAATATTGCAGGAAATATCTTTACAGAAGAAATAGAAGAAATTAATGTGCACAAATATGGTGCGCATATTTTTCATACAAACAATAAAAAGGTGTGGAATTATATTACTCAATTCGCAGAATTCAATCGGTTTACCAACTCTCCAGTTGCAAACTACAAGGGAGAATTATATTCTCTGCCATTTAATATGTACACATTTAATAAGATGTGGGGAGTGGTGACACCAAAAGAGGCAAAGGAAAAGATTGAGGAGCAAAAGAAGGCAGCAGGAATTTTAGAGCCTAAAAATTTAGAACAGCAGGCTATTAGTCTGGTAGGAACAGATATTTATGAGAAATTAATCAAGGGATATACAGAAAAGCAATGGGGAAGACCTTGTGATCAGTTGCCAGCATTTATTATCAAAAGACTTCCAGTTCGATTAACCTTTGATAACAATTATTTTAATGCATTGTATCAGGGAATTCCAATGGGTGGATATACGAAGATGATAGAGCGTATGCTAGATGGAATTGAAGTTCAAACAGGTGTTGATTATCTTGAGAGAAAAGATGAGTTGGACAAGATAGCTCACAAGGTTATATATACTGGTGCTATTGATGAATATTTTAATTATAAACTAGGAGAGTTAGAATATCGTTCTGTTCGATTTGAGACAGAAGTTTTAGATGAACCTAATTTCCAAGGGAATGCGGCGGTGAACTATACAGATGCAGAGACACCATGGACACGTATCATTGAACATAAATGGTTTGAGTTTGGAACACAACCAAAGACAGTTATTAGCCGAGAGTATAGTTCCGAGTGGAAACTTGGTGATGAGCCATATTATCCAGTGAATGATGAAAAAAATGGGAAACTGTATGAGGAATATAAGGTATTATCGAAGAAAGAGGAAAATGTTATCTTTGGGGGAAGATTAGGCGAATATAAGTATTATGACATGGACGCAGTGATTGCCTCTGCGCTAGAGATGTGTGAGAAAGAAATAGTGCATAAGATCCAAAATAGGGGAAGATAATGAGCTTAAAAAATGATAGGGTACAAAAAATTGCAGAATGGTTGTTTTTACTAGGAATTACTCTATATACTGGTTATTACTATATTTATATATGTCATTTTTGGAAATTAGAAAAAATCCTATAGATATGATGAATTTAAAAAGATACTTGTATATTGCACTTATATGTATGGCGTTAAAGATTATACTTACAATATGGCAATACACTCATTATGAAATTCTGTTTGTAATCATAAGGAATGCTCTATTATTTTTATGTTGGAGATATTCAAGAAGTATTGATTTTATAATTAATTTCTTGCTTTTAGTTGGTGTGAAAAATATGGATTCAAAGAGAGTAATTAAATCCATGCTGCTTGCAGGAATTATAGGTGTGGTCTATGGATTAACAATAGCATTTATAACTAACCCAGAATCCATATCTGTGACTAGAAATTTTGGAAGAGGAGTTGTCGAGACACGATATCGGTTTTCAACATGGCACGCAAATACATGTCATTTAGTTTTTACCACATTAATAACATTTTTCTTATATGCATATTATCGTTCGTGTAATGTATTTGCGTATGGGGTTATGCTATTTATAAATCAAGAGCTATTTCAATTAACTAGATCACGAACGGGATTAATAAGTGGTATTATTTCAATTTTAATGTTTTGTATTTTAAAATATGGACGAATATTGTTTAAGTTTAAGGGAATCCCTGTGTTGTTTGAATTACTGAATATAGGAGTTATACTAGGTAGTTTATATTTTGGGTTTGTTGCAAATACTAATTTTAAATGGTATCAGTTCATAGATGGGATGATAACAGGCAGATTATCGATTGTTAAACGATGTATTGAAGAAAGTGGGTATCATTTATTTGGAAGTCCTATGGGTGGAAAGTATGTGGGTATGGGGTATTTACGCAACAGGTATCTGGGTATGTAACTGAACTGGGTTTTCTAAGGATGCTTCTTGAGTATTGCCCAATTATATTAATATGTGTATGTGTGATTCTATTTGTTGCCACATGGAAATTATATTACATCAATAATTATGAGGGCATGATATTTTTCGCAGTATGTTTATTAAGTTTTTCAGTTGAAGCTTATTATCCAGCAACTTACAATCCAATTCCGCTTGTGATGGGAGTTGGATTATTTAACAATATAAAAGTAAGGAAGAAGAAAGATGAAAAAACAAAGTAAAAATATAATAGTTGGAATTATAGCATTGTTATTTTCTGCGTGTCAATTGGTTGCAGAGAGTTATGACAAAACAAATTCATGGAGTATGATAGTAGGAAGTAATTCGAGAATTATAATATCTAGTATCAAATTTATTATAATTTCCATATTTACTATTGTGTGTGTGAAGTTAATTTATTACATATTTTCTCGATTCAAAAATAAAAAGGAACAAGCAAATAAAATTGAGAATATAATATTTGACAAGTATCCCAAGTTATTGACAACTATTATTTTAATTGTATTTTGGATTCCAAATTACATATTTTATTTTCCTGGGGTATTAACTTATGATGCAATACGACAGTATAAAGAATTTTTTTCACAGGCGTTGACAAATCATCATCCTGTTTTAACAACAATTATCGAAGCCGAATTTGTTAAGCTAGGTATGATGATGGGAAATCAGCAGATAGGAATCGCATTGTATTTAATCTTAGTATTAGTTGTCACAACATTTATACTTTCCATCGGTTTTTCGTGGATGAAAAAAAGGAAGGTATATTACATTGTACGTTGGATGATGCTGGTATTTTTTTGTATCCTACCTATTTGGTCTGCCTATGCGAGAACAGTGGTGAAAGACTCTTTATTCTATCCAGTATTTTTTTTATATACAATTTTTTTCTTTGATTTTATTTTGGCGTATGAAAGTAAAATTGAAAAGAAAACCTGGATTAAATATATTGCGTGTAGCTTGTGTTTGCCATTGGTACGACATAATGGTTGGTATGTAGTAATTGGTACTTTGCTAATATTATTATTTTGGTGCAAAAAAATCAGAAAAAAGATTTTTATCATTTCTCTTTTCTTTTTGTTTTTATTCAAAGGCTATAATGGTATACTTTTACCAAGGTTGAATGTTGCAGATGGAGGGAAGCAAGAAATGTTGTCTATTCCTTTTCAGCAGACAGCAAGATATATTAAATATTATAGAGATGAAGTGACAGATCAAGAAAAAAAATCAATTAACAAAGTGTTGGATTACAATCACATATGGAAAGTGTATAATCCTAATTTATCAGATCCAGTAAAAGGAACATACAAAAAAACGATGAATATTTAAAAGACTATTTTAGAGTATGGTTAAAACAATTTAAGAAACATCCAGCAATATATATTCAAGCAACATTGAATGGTACGTATGGATATTATGGATATAAAAGAGATATAAAACATCCGAATGGATATTATGAACAACCAACATATAATGATCTATATAATAAATATTACAAAATAACCTGGAATAAATCGACGGAAAAAATCAGGCAGGTATTTTATAAAATAGTGACGGTTGTGTTTGAAAAATCGCCATTTAAAATTTTTCAACAACCAATGTTGTATACATGGATGTATGTTGCTATGTTTGTAAGTGTTTTGTTGAGTGAAAAAATGCGTAAATATTGGATTGTTTTTATTCCAATCATTGTATTATATGCTATTTGTTTTGCATCTCCTGTAAATGGAGATATAAGATATATGTTACCTATTATGAGTACCGGTTTGCTATATCTTGGTTTTATATTCCGAGATAAGGTTAAAGAAGGAGAAGTTAATGATGAATGACTATAAAGTGAGTGTAATTATACCAATTTATGGTGTCGAAGAATATTTAGAAGAATGTTTAATGTCTGTGGTGGATCAGACATTAGAGGGTATTCAAGTTATCTTAATGGATGACGGTTCTTTAGATGGAAGTACGGATATCGCAAAGGAATTTGCAGATAAATATGATAATTTTGAATATTATCGACAAGCAAATGGTGGATTAGGAAATGCAAGAAATAATGGAGTGAAGTACGCAAAAGGAAAATATATTATTTTCTTAGATTCAGATGATATTATTCCGGAAGAAGCATATGAAAAACTATATTTTACAGCGGAACGAAATCAGAGTGATATGACAATTGGTCAAGTGATTCGTTTTGATTCAAAAGGAGACGTTTTTTCAAGCATACATGAAGTAGCATTTTCGAAGTTCTATGATAAAACACATATTACGAAGAATACTGATTTGATATATGATACGACATCTTGGAATAAGATGATTCGAAAAGATTTTTGGGATAAACATAATTTTAAATTTCCAGAAAGAATTTTATACGAAGACATTCCTGTAACAATCCCAATGCATTATTTGGCGAACAATGTCAGCATGGTACACGATGTATGCTATAAGTGGAGAATACGTGATGGAGCTAATAAATCAATTACACAGAGGGCGGATGACTTCACGAATTTGAGAGATAGAATTAAAGTTCTGCGTATGGTTGATGAATTTTTCAAAGAGTATGTAACAGAGCCAGAGTTATGGGAAAGAAAACATTATAAATGGCTATGTATTGATATTATGATTTTTGTAAATAATTCGGTTTTTCTTCCAGAAAAAGAAAATCAAGAAATGATAAAAATAATACGAGAGTATTTGGATGAAGCAATACCAAAGGAGAGTTATGATAAGATTCCAACTTTAGCACGAGAGAAATACAAGTGTGTATTTGACAATAATCCCAAACGATTAGTTCAATTGCGTCAATATGAAAAAGATAACTATAAGAACATCAAAATTGTGCAAAGAGGAAGTCATTTTATAGGAAAGTTTCCTAAAAATATAATACCGAAAGAGAATGCGGATATGTATTTTTCTTTAGCAAATAAAAATCCAAATCAATTAATTGAAAATATTATATCAAAGGATGATAAATACATTATAGATGGTTATATGTTTATTACTGGACTTGATGTTCCAAGTAAAGACAAACAATCCTTTAAGGCATATTTATTCAAATCAGAAACCGGAGAAAAAATACCTGTTTTTATGACCAGTCGAATATCCAAAAGAGCGCAAAAGAAATTCTTTTTTTCTATTGATAATGAAACAAAGAAGTTTCATATAAGAAGAATGAAAGGTGCAGGGTATGAAATCATAATTGATGTAAAGAAAGATATCATAGAGAAAAATTTGCAAGGTGAATATGATATTCTGATTGAGTATTCCAATCCAGTATATCAAAATCGAGAAATACTGTTACGTGGTGTTAATAGTGCTTTACACAAAAAAATAGAGAAGTTTCCGATTATAAAGGAAAATATGCTGATTGATTTAAAAGAAACATTACGAAAAGGATTAAAAGTTGTTTGTACGCAAAATATAACTAAAGTGTTAGACAGTTCTATTGAAAAGAATCAATTAGTATGCAGGTTGAATCAGGAAGTAACAAATGTTGTAGGTATTATTGACGGAAAACAGGTTGTAGATGTTCGTCCACAATACGAGGAAACGAAAGTATCGTTTGACTTGGATAACTTTACTACCACAAAAATGATGCTTGGAATCAAAGACGGAAAACATATTTCTCCGTTATATACAAAAAAAACAATGAGAAAGATACATTTTTTTGAAGACTCTCAAATATTTGAAAATGTAACACGTAATTATAGGTATTTGGTTCAAAGAAGAGAAAACACGCCTGTAATTATAAATATTAATCAAAAAGACGCTGATTTTTCCTTTGATATTCTCTTCAAAATTAATCGAATTTCAAGTAGTCAGGGAGTAGCGGAATTATTTGTTCGTGATGAATTGGTAGAAGAAATTATTATTTTGGGACGTGGAAATTATAAAAATGAAAATGGAGAAATAAAAACAACAATTCAGGTGGAAATGAAAAATGAAGATGTTGTTAAGAATCTCTATGCAGCTAATAGACAAGTGTTTTTAAAAGTAAAAACAGACGAAGAAGAATATAATTTTCCTATTGGAGGAGCAGAAACATCAATTAATAAAACTTTTACCAGTAAGAAAAAACGGTATAGATTTTTCTTAAATAAATATGATTTATTATATTTAAGTACAAAAAAAGTAAATGGATTTTTCGAGAGAAGTAAAAAGAAAAGAGATTTTACGACAAGATTTATCTATCCGTTGCTCAGATTGCTTCCAATTCAAAAAAAATGTATTGTGTTTGAATCTATGTGGGGTTCAAAGTTCAGCTGTAATCCAAGATATTTATATGAATATATAGACAAGAATCACAAAGATTATAAGTGTGTCTGGTTTTTAAAAGATGAAAATATTCCAATTACAGGGAATGGAATTCGTGTACGTAGATTATCATTAAAATATGTTTATTATTTAGCTACTGCAAAATATTTTATAAACAATGTGAATTTCCACGATGATTATGAAAAAAGGAAAAATCAAATAGAAGTTCAAACAATGCACGGAACACCATTAAAAACTATTGGTTTAGATGTACCAGGTGATTTTCCAACAAAGAAAGAGAAAAAAAATTATATTAGAAAGTGTAAGCGATGGGATTTTTTAATTGTACAAAGTGATTTTGTGGGGGAACTTTCACATTCGGCTTTTAAATTTAATAAAACATTAATGAACACAGGATATCCAAGAACTGATAATCTGTATGCTCAAAATAATCCAGATAATATTAAAAGACTGAAATTGGAATTGGGGTTGCCGCTGGATAAAAAAGTTATTATGTACGCACCTACATGGAGACTCCGAGACAAATTTGATTTAATGCTGGAAATTGATAAACTCAAGGAAAAATTATCGGATGAATATGTATTTATTCTTAGATTGCATCATTTTTCAGTAAAAGGATGGGAAGGAATAGAACCGGATGGATTTGTATATGATCTGACGGATTATCAATCAATAGAAGATTTGTATATTATAACAGATATTTTGATTACTGATTATTCATCAGTAATGTTTGATTATGCAGTTTTAAATCGGCCTATGATGTTCTATACTTATGATTTGGAAAGTTATAGAGGAAAATTGAGAGGATTTAATATCGATATTGAGAGTGAATCACCTGGACCAGTATTGTTTGAAACGGATGAAGTTGTGAATGCAATTGTAAATCTAGATCAAACAATGGAAGATAATAAAAAGAGAATTGATGATTTCTATGAGAAATATATTCAATATGAGTGTCCAAACTCATCAGAAAAAGTATTTACTCAAATGATATCAAAATAAAGAGAGGATAAAAATAATTGAAATTTAGTAAAAATGATACAAATGCAATAAAAGGAATTGCTATTATACTTATGTTTTTTCACCATTGTTTCTTGGATTCGAGAAGATGGGCAGCAGTTCCTTATTCCATGTTAGATGAGGTCAAAAAGATAACATATTTTCCGGTTTCTTTTGCTCCGTTTTCTGAAAAAACAATTGTATATATGGCAAGTTTTTCTAAAATATGTGTTCCGATTTTTGTTTTTTTGACAGGATATGGAATGGCTGTTTCCTATCAGTTGAGAAAAAATAATTCTCAAAAATATGTATGGAATAGAATAGTTTCATTAATGACTGGTTTTTGGTTTGTATTTATTATTACACAAGTTTTGTGTGTTTTTACAGGAAGATATAATTTAATTTATGGAAAGGGACTCGTTGGGATAATAAGATTTATTGTTGATGGAATGGGATTAGCTAATCTATTTAAGATGCCATCATTCAATTCTACTTGGTGGTACATGAGTTTGGCAATTGTACTAATTTTTATCTTTCCGACAGTGTATCGATGGATTCAAAAAGAAGATTGGATTGTATTAGTTACAGCGATTATTTTGCCAAGGGCTTTGCATATTACAACGCTAGCATCAGATGATTTTTTGCGATATTTTTTAGCTTATCTTATGGGAATGTATTTTCAAAAGCGAAATTTGCTTGTAAAAATAAAACAGTTTATGGTTGGAAAAAACAAAATCATAAAGGGTGTGATTGCACTATTGCTACTTGTTCTAATAATCAAATGTCGACAGAACGCATATATAGGGTGGAAATATCTTGACATATGGGAAGGAGTTGCAGCAACTTATGTGATTATTATTTCATATGTGTATATACTGAATTGGAGATATGTATGCAGAATGTTTCGAAAGCTGGGGGAACATTCTATGAATATGTTTTTAATTCATACATTTTATAGGGATGTTTTTTTTCACAGATTTACATACTCTTTTCATAATTGGGCTTTAATAGTTCTTGTGTTACTAGTTATTTTATTGTTGTCTTCAGTAGTATTGGAAAAATTGAAAGATATTATACAATATCAAAAATTTCCAGGTTATTTAAAGGCATTAATTGAATAAATATAATGAGGTATGTTTTTTAAAGTACAATCACAAATTTGTATGACTATTGCATCTATCATACAATAAAAGAAAATGTGTTTTATCAAGGAGGATACAATGATAGTTTATACTAAAAAAATATATATCATGGTGATACTCAGTTTGTTTATGATTGTATGTCCGTCAAAGACTTATGGCAGCACAGCCGTGGAAACACCGAAGATGCCATATGTTTCTAGTGTGACTAATCGTACAATGAGGATAAAGTGGAAGAGGTCTGCCAATGCAAAAGGATACTATATTTACCAGAAGAAAGATGGAAAGTATAAATATATAAAAAAGGTAAAAGGGGTTAACAACTGTTCATTTAAGATAAAAGGACTGAAAAAGGATAAAACATATAGTTATTATATAAGAGCGTACTCAGGCAAGAAATTAAGTGATAAAACATATGTTGTTTCTGCTAGAACTACAAATAAGAAATCAAAGGTTCAAAATGCCATATCCGTAAATGTGTCTGTTAAATCAGTAGCAATTAGTAAATATAAAACAATTTCTTTGAAGGCAAGAATAAAAACGGTATCAAGAAAGAAGAGTTTAAGTACAAAGGTACGATGGATTTCTTCCAATTCTAACATTGCATTTGTTACTCAAAAGGGAGTTGTGAAAGGCAAAAAAATAGGTACATGTTGGATTTATGCCATTGCCCATAATGGAAAAAAGGCGATGACAAAGCTGAAAGTGAATAGAGTGAATGCAACGAAGATTCCTATTTTGACATATCATCATGTGATTCGAGACAAAGATATCAGTAATGTAAGGGTGTATCCAAGTTTGTATGTGAAGGAATCTGACTTTCGGGCTCAAATGAAATATTTACATGACAATGGATATCGCACCATTTCATTAGATGAATTTAACGATTGGTATCATAAAAAGGTAGAATATCCAGAAAAAACGGTTGTCATAACTTTTGATGATGGATATATGGATGTTTATCAACATGCATATCCATGTTTAAAGAAATATGGATTGAAAGCAACTATTTTTCTTATTGGAATTAGAATCCAACAGCAATCAGGAACTTTCATTGGACTTGATACTATAAAAAAGGTAACAAATGAATATCCTAATTTTGCATTTCAAAGCCACAGTTATAATATGCATCATGATATAGAAAGAAAGCATGCATATAAAATGTATAGTTTGGATGAAGTGAAAGAGGATTTTAAAAAGAATTCGGTATATGGATTTGACTATATTGCTTATCCATGGGGTGGAATTAATTATAATATAATTACTGCATTTGTTGAGAACAACATGAAATTGGGATTCGGATACATGAACAAAACATATGCGAGAAGAAGTGATCCTATCTACGAAATAAATCGATTGAAAGTGTATGGAACACATAATTTTAAAGATTTTGTATCAAAAGTATCGTATGCCCAATAGTGGGGTGGAATATAGGACGTTATTGTAATATTATATAAAAAACATGTCACATATTGAATGATATGAGAAAAGGTGTTATAATTCCATGGTTACAATAATATTTATGGAGATGAAAAATGAAAACTTATATTGCAAATTTTAGAAAGTACAGATTCCTTCTAATTGAGTTAGTGAAAAAGGGAATCAAGCTAAAGTATCGACGATCTTATTTAGGAATTTTATGGACGTTGATTGAACCAATTATGACAACTATAGTGTTAAGTATTGTGTTTGGTACACTGTTTGGTAATCCAGACCCTACTTTCCCAGTATATATTTTAACAGGTCGATTGTTATACAGTTTTTTCTCATCAGCGACCAATGGAGCTATGAAGTCCATACGAACGAATTCGGGAATGATTAAAAAGGTGTACGTACCTAAGTATATTTATCCACTATCAAGTGTGTTGTTTAATTTTATTATTTTTGCGATTTCACTTATTGTATTGATTGGAGCCTGTATAATTTTTAAAGTATATCCAACAATTTATATTTTTGGAGTTATTATTGTGCTGGCATTATTGTTCCTTACAGCATTTGGGGTTGGAATTATCTTAGCTACTATGGCTGTATTTTTCCGCGACTTAGAGTATTTATGGTCTGTTGCATTGATGATTATTATGTATGCATCAGCAATTTTCTATAAGGTTGAAAGATTAATGAATTCAGGATATGCATTTATCTTGAAATTGAATCCGGTGTATTTGTTAATTCATAACTTTAGACAAGCAATTTATGGACATCCGTTGAACATGCATTACCTTTGTGGATCCATTGTATTTGCAATTTGTGTAACTGGAGTTGGACTGTTCTTCTTCTACAAGAAGCAGGATGATTTCATTCTATATATTTAGGAGGTCATGATGGCTAAGAAAGAAGTAGTTAAAGTTGAACATGTAGGTATGAAGTTTAATTTAAGTCAGGAAAAAGTAGATAATTTAAAAGAATATATTATTAAGTTAATTAAGAGAGAACTTTCTTTTAATGAGTTCTGGGCATTGAAGGATGTAAATTTTACCTTGAATAAAGGGGATCGTCTTGGAATCTTAGGGTTGAATGGAGCTGGAAAGAGTACCCTTCTTAAAGTTGTATCTGGAGTATTGAAGGCAACAGAAGGTAACGTTACTATTAATGGAAAGATAGCACCCCTTCTTGAACTTGGAGCTGGTTTTGATTCTCAATACACGGGGAGAGAGAATATTTATTTATACGGAGCTGTGTTAGGATTTTCTAAGAAGTTTTTAGATGAAAAGTTTGATGAGATTTTGGAATTTTCAGAGCTTAAAAAGTTTATTGATGTACCAGTGAAGAATTATTCCTCTGGTATGAAAGCAAGACTTGGATTTTCAGTAGCAACATTGGTGGAACCGGACATCTTGATTTTGGATGAAGTGTTATCTGTTGGAGATGCGAAATTCCGTAAGAAATCAGAAGCAAAGATTATGAGTATGTTTGATAAAGGAGTGACTGTACTTTTCGTATCTCATTCATTAGAACAAGTACAAAGATTATGTGACAAAGCGATTTTGCTGGAAAATGGTAGAATTATTTCCAGTGGAGATATTGATGAAGTTAGTAAAATTTATCTTGAGAAAACAAAATAGAGGTTGCAATGATAAATAAAATTATTGGAAAGTTTAAAAAGAAAAGTTTAAATAAAGATAAAATTGCAATATATAGAGAGGTATCTGCCAAGAAAGATGTAGATGCCTCTCTTGTATTGCTAGAAGGCGGACAGGGAAAGAATTATAATGGAAACATGTTTTATCTGTTAAAGGAAATCGAAGAAAATCCTCTTTGGAAAGATAAAAAGCCCATATATGTTTCTTCTGAGGAAAAGCTGGATGCTACGAAAAAGTTTTTAAGTAATTACAATTTTCATAAGGTCAAAGTTGTTGTAAGGGATACAAAAGAGTATGCAAGATACTTGGCAAAAGCAAAATATTTGTTTACGGATAACTCGTTTCCAACTTATATGGTAAAAAGACCTGAGCAGGTATATGTGAATACATGGCATGGCACACCTATTAAGTATTTGGGAATTAGTGATTTGGTGAATGCAACATCACTACCCAATATTCAAAAGAACTATTTTATGTGTGATTATGCCTTGTTTCCAAACGATCATACGAGAGATGTTTTCTTGAAAGACTATGATTTGGAAAATTACATGTCTGGAAAGTGTTTGATGTGTGATTATCCAAGAAATGATGCTTTTCACGAGGGAAGTCCAAAGGTATCAGAGGTAAAAAAAATTGCTTATTTACCAACGTGGAGAGGTTCTGGACGTAACGCAAATATTAAAGAGCAGAAAAGAATTGTAACAGAGTTTTTAAATGAAATTGATGGGAAACTTGCAGATAATCAAATGTTGTATGTGAATTTACATTTTCTTGTTGGAAATGACATGGATTTTAGTGTATACAAGCACATTGAAAGTTTTCCATCGGAGAAAGAAACTTATGATTTTTTGAAAGACTGTGATTTGCTTATTTCTGATTATTCTAGTGTAACATTTGATTTTGCAGTGTCTGGAAAACCGGTAATTTTATATGCATATGATAAAAAGGAATATGAGGAAAATAAAGGAACCTATTTCTCCATTGATGATTTACCATTTCCAATTGTACAAACAGTGGATGACTTGGTAGAGAACATCCATCATGTTCATAATAGGGATTTAACAGAATTTAATAAGAAGTTTTGTTGTTATAAAAAACCACATACAACAGAAGCAATTTTGAAGCTGGTTTTTAATGATGAAAAAGGCAGCCTGCTTATTGAAGATGCAGCTACAAATGAAAAAAAGAATCTATATGTATATGGACATACTCTGGGCAATGCAATGAACAAAAAGGCACTGTCTAATTATTTGGCAACGATAGATCAGAATAAATATAACGTAATGCTTGGGTTTAGAGGGAAAATAACACAGGCGAAGTTTGATTTTTTTACAAAGCAATTACCAGAGAATATTAAAATTCATCAAATCGTAAATCGCTATACATTTTCAGAGGATGAACAAAGGAATATACAAGAGCGGAGAAAAGATAAGACGGTAGAACAAGGAACCCTAAGGGATGCTTTTGAATATCAAAGAAGACGTCTTCTTGGGAAAATGAGAATTGATGAATTTGTTCAGTATAATTTAGATGGATCAAAATTGGTTGACTCTTTTTCAACGATTTCGTGTCGAAAGACATTGTTTATATTACCATATGAGATTATGGGATATGAAAAGAAGTTTCATCCTTTTTCTTTTAATGTGGAGATTGCAGAAAAATACTATGATGAGACTGTAGACTTAAGAAACAGGGATTTTTCTAGGGAAATTATAGAAGATAGCGAGGATATACAAGAACTACGAAAAAAATATTTTAACAATGCTATGAAATATCAATTTTTGACGGCAAAGAGTTTTTGGAAGAAAGATATTTTTTGTTCTGTTGCATTGTGTAAATATATCTCTGCAAAAGACATAAATCAAAAGGAAATGTGGATTGAAATAGGAAAGGAACCGGTAGAGTCGAAATTTTTATGGAAGAAAGGTATTCCTTGGTTTGATCATTACCGACTTAATTTATGTATCTTTAAATTACCGTTGAATGTTATAAAGGACATGAGGCTTAATAGCAGAGTCAGGGTTCGATGGGATGATGAGAAAAAAAGAGGGTGTGAAGCAAGAATAGGGTTTGGGAAGGAAATGAATAGCTATAAGATTTCGTCTCTTAGAATCCTTAGAAAAATTAATCGAACAATTTATTTTCGTGCTGCAGATTCTGGGAACTTTGCATTTACAGTTCGACCAATTAATTATACAGATTCTAAAATTGAGAGGTTTAAAATGCTTTTAGCTTTTCTGTGTGCAAAGCTTATGAGGCAAAAGAATTATATTACGTTGTTTGAAAAAAACTCTGCTCGCTATGAAGAGTCGGCATCTGTTTTATATGAAAAGTTAATTGATGCGAAATATGAAAATATTTATTTTATTCTGGAAGAAGAATATTTTAAAAAGCATAAAGAAGATATTGAAAATAAATATCAAGATCATATTGTGAAAAGATATTCATGGAAGCATTATTTCTTGTTCTTTGTAAGTAAAACATTTATCTCGTCAGAAAGTGTGGGACATGCAATTGAAACAAGGTGTAGTAGTAAAGTAGGAAGAAAACGCTTAGTAGATAATCAATTTAATTATATATTTCTACAGCATGGTGTTATGTATATGATATCTTTAGATTCGATTTCAAGGAAGATGTTTAATCAGCTTCCAAACAAAGCAGCACAATACAGGGTTGTTGTGTCATCAAAATTAGAGGCAGAGCATTTTATCAATCTTGGAAAACATAAGATTGAACATATTTATGAAACTGGATTATGTAAGTTTGATAAAAATAAATGGAATAAAGATGCGGATAGAATTGTTATTATGCCAACATGGAGACCTTGGGAGTATAATGATGCTGAAGTAGATTTAATGCAAACCAATTACTACAAGATGCTGCTTCGTATGATTGGTGCGGTGCCAAATGAATTACAGGACAAACTATATGTTTTACCTCATCCGTTGATTGCGGAAATGTTTCGGACTGATAAAAATAAATTGGCAAAATATTTACCAGACCCAGATTTAAAATATGATACAATCTTACAAAATACGAAGGTATTGATTACAGATTATTCTTCTATTTCCTATGATGCTTTTTACAGAGGAGCGAATACTATTTTCTATTGGGAAGAGCTTAATGAGTGTCTGGAGGCATATGGAGATTATACAAAATTGATGTTAAATAAAGATAATATTTTTGGCGATATATGTTATAATGAAAAGGAATTAAATTCGTCAATCCAATCCAATTATTTTGAAAATCAGAATGAGCATTATGTAAGAAACTACAATCAGATTGTAGCATTTCATGATGGAAAGAATACAGAACGTGTAATTCAGTGTTTAAAAGAAGACGGATTTATAAAAAAATAGCAAATGATACAGGAGGAATACAGAATGAAGAAAGTAATTACTTATGGAACATTTGATTTGCTTCATGCAGGTCATATTAACTTACTAAGAAGAGCAAAGGAATTGGGAGATTACTTAATTGTTGTAATTTCAACTGACGAATTCAACTGGAATGAAAAGCAAAAGAAGTGCTACTTTAGTTATGAAGAAAGAAAGCATCTTGTAGAGGCAGTTCGTTATGTAGACTTAGTAATTCCTGAGGAAAACTGGGATCAAAAGATTACGGATGTTCAAGAATTTAAGGTAGATACTTTTGTTATGGGAGATGACTGGGAAGGCAAGTTTGACTTCTTAAAGGATTACTGTGAAGTCGTATACCTTCCAAGAACAGAAGGAATTTCTACAACTAAGATTAAAAAGGATTTAGGAATTAAAACAGAGAGCAAATAATAGGAGGATCTTATGAAGGCAAAGAAGGTTAGAAAGGCAGTAATTCCAGCTGCAGGATTAGGAACAAGATTTTTACCAGCGACGAAAGCAATTCCTAAAGAGATGCTTCCTATTGTTGATGTACCAACGATTCAGTATATTGTGGAAGAGGCAGTTGCAAGTGGAATTGAGGAGATTTTAATTATTACCAACGCCAACAAGCACTGTATGGAGAATCATTTTGATAAGGCTTATGAGTTGGAAGAACGTCTAGCTGAGTCAGGAAAGATGGAACAGGTAAAGATGGTAGATGATATCTCTAACCTTGCAAACATCTATTATGTTCGTCAAAAGGAGCCGAAGGGACTAGGACATGCAGTATTGTGTGCTAAGTCGTTTATTGGGGATGAACCATTTGCTGTATTATTAGGTGATGATGTAGTTGTAAATAAAAAAGGAAAGCCAGCCCTTGGACAATTGATTGGTGCATATGATAAGCATGGTGCTTCTGTAGTGGGAGTTCAGACTGTGGCAGAAGATCAAGTAAGCAAGTATGGAATTGTTGCTCCAAACAAGAGTATTCCCGCAGATGGAAGAGCTGTAAAGCTGGATAACATGGTGGAAAAGCCAAAACAAGAGGATGCACCAAGTCGCATGGCTGTTTTAGGACGCTATGTACTAACACCTGAGATTTTTGATTTATTAGAAAGTCAGGAAGCAGGAGCTGGTGGAGAGATTCAGTTGACAGATGCTATCTGCCGTTTGATTGATACACAAGCTGTGTATGCATATGATTTTGAGGGAGTTCGATATGATGTAGGGGATAAGTTTGGATTTATTAAGGCAACCATTGATTTTGCTTTAGACCGTCCAGAACTTAAGGAACAGGTAGAAGAATACATTTCGTCAATTATAAAGAAAAAATAGAATTACTGGAGGATTTATGCGCTTAAGTATCGTGATTCCTTTTCATAAAGGAACTCATTTTTTAAAGGATTGTTTGGATAGTCTGCAGGAGCAGACTATGCAGGATTTTGAGATTATATTAGTAAAGGATCATGTGGAGGAAGAAGTGGCTACACTTCTTTCTTCTTATGATAAAACCCTAAATATAAAAGAAGTAAATCTAGAGAATCAAACAGGGGTATCCGCTGGGAGAAATCTAGGTGTAAGTATGGCATGTGGGGATTTCCTTTACTTTATGGATAGTGATGATTATTTAAAAGAAGATGCTTTGGAAGAGATTTGTAAAACGAATTCTAAGGCAGATGTTGTTTATGGGAGAATTCTATATACATGGTTCAACCGTTTTGTGTATACAGAAAGTGACAATGCAACAGTAAGTGATCAGGAATATACAAAACGCAGCCTTAGAGATTTGGTGCTAAACCGTATGCATCCAAGAGAGATTTCCATTCTCAATCTGTGTATAAACCGTAAGTGGTTTATAGAGGAGAAGATTAAGTTCCAAGAGGATTTAAAGTATTATTCTGACATTACGGTGTTAGCAGAGATACTACAGCAAGCAGAGAAAATAGAATATTGTGAAACTGCTGAGTATGTAAAAAGACTTCACAACGATGAGATTTTATACCCTTCTTTATCAAGAGGATATTTTGAAGATCGAGAAGACCAATTGATTTTAACTTATGAGAGATTGTCACAGTGCAAAATAGACACTAGGATTCTGGATGCATTTCAAGTGAAATGGGCACAATACTGCCGAATGACCTTAGTTAAACTTCTCCGAAAAGATAAGGGGTCTAAGTGGAGTCAAAGCCAGTATGTCAGGTTTCACAAGTATGCAAAGACAGTAAATCCTCAGATTAAGAAGCAGCTTACAAGACAAGAGCGTAAGACATTAGAGGCTTTATGTCAGGATGAATATAAAGCATGTAGAAAGAAAATCAATCGGATGCTTGCCATAACGAAACTTGGGAAGATGATACAAAGCAGAAGGTTCTTTTATCGAACCATTAATCATTATGTATTTACAAAGTTTTCACAGAGGAACGATTGGATTGTATTTGAAAGTTTTTTAGGAAAGCAGTACTCAGACAGCTGCCGTTATATTTATGAAGAACTTCAGAAGACCAAAGGAAATCAGTATCGCTACATTTGGATTATCAATGATAAGAATATTGAAATTCCAGGGGATGTAACACGGGTAAAGAGATTTAGCTTAAAATATTTCTATTATATGACGAGAGCAAAGTATTGGGTCAACAATATGCGTCAGCCCGTTTGGTTTGAAAAGAGAGATTCTCAGGTTATGCTTGAGACATGGCACGGAACACCGTTAAAGAAGCTGGTATTTGATATGGAGGATGTTACTTCAGCATCTCCAACCTATAAGAAAACTGTGTTTACTCAATCTAGGGCATGGGACTATCTGATTGCAGACAATCCATTTTCTTATGAAGTATTCCAAAGCTGTTTCTTATTTGAAAAGGAAAAGATATTAAAGTTAGGATATCCAAGAAATGATATTCTTTATTTGAAGAATAATGATACACAAATCAGTAAATTAAAAGAGCAAATTGGAATTCCAAAGGACAAAAAAGTGTTGTTGTATGCACCGACTTGGCGTGATGATGAATATTATGACAAGGGGGAATATAAGTTCCAGTTAAAGCTTGATTTACCAAAATTAAAAGAAGCAATTGGAGATGAATATGTTGTATTACTTCGTACTCATTATTTTATTGCGGATTCCATTGATACTACAGGAATTGAGGATTTTGCAATTAATGTAAGTAAATATCCTGATATTGCTGATTTATATTTAGTATCTGATATTTGTATGACAGATTATTCGTCTGTATTTTTTGATTATGCCAATTTAAAACGACCAATTTTGTTCTTTACATATGATTTAGAGAAGTACCGTGATGTTCTACGTGGGTTCTATATTGATATTGAGAAAGAAGTACCAGGACCGCTTTTATTTACCAATGAAGAGGTGATTCAGTCAATTAAAGGAATTGATCAAGTAGAGGCAGAATATAAAGAAAAGTACGACGCATTTTATGAGCGTTTCTGCTGCTGGGATGATGGATATGCAGCAAAACGTGTGGTAAAGGCAGTGTTTGAAAAGTAAAGAACATTTTTGTTCTGAATTTAGGAGGAAGGCTATGGTTACGATTCTGTTAGCAACATGTAATGCAGAAACATATTTAAAGGCTCAATTGGAATCCATTGGGGCACAAAGCTACGAAAATTGGAACTTAGTCATAGGAGACAATAACTCTACAGACCAGACATTGGATATTATACAAAGTTTTGAAGAAAAGTATCCAGGACAAGTTTCTGTGGTTTCCATGAATTCAGAGATTGATGGGGTTGTAGGTATATTTGTGCATTTGATACAAGACTCTCATGGTCCGTATTTTATGTTTTGTGATCAGGATGATGTATGGAAGCCGGACAAGATTTACCTAAGCCTTCAGAAGATGGAAGCACTAGAAGAGAGATATGGAAAAGGAACACCGATTTTGGTTCATTCAGATTTATCCGTTGTAAATGAAAATTTAGAGATGATTGCAGAATCTTATTTTCAGTATGCCAATATTCCAAAGCGTATTTCGTTGAATCAACTGGTAATACAGAATTCAACTGTGGATTGTACGATTATGATTAATCGAAGCCTGCAGAATTTCTTCCTTCAATCACTTCCAGTGAATAAAATACTATCTCATGGTTACTGGTCTGCCTTAATTGCCAGAGTGTTTGGAAAAATTGGATTTGTAAATGAGCCAACAATGTACCATCGCAGACATGATGAAGATGAGTCTTCTTATGATTTGCTAGGAAATATAAAGCAGCTGCCACAGCAGATTCGTGGACAGAAAGCTGACTACCATCGAAAAGTAATTCAAACTATGGAGCAGGTTCAGGCATTTACCTCGACATATAAAGATGAATTAAAGGGAAATCAGGGAATAGACTTGTTAAAAAGTTATGGTGATCTTTATTATAAAGGAAAGGTTCGTCGTATTTTCTTCTATCGAAATCACAAAGTGTGGAAAGAAGGAAATTTAAGAAAGGTAATACAATGGCTGTGGGGTTAAGAAAAGTACGGAGGATACTAGTATGAAATTATCGTTGATTATTCCTTTTCATAAAGGGGCACATTATCTAGAGGACTGTTTTTCAAGTATTGAAGAGCAGAATTTAACGGATTATGAAGTTCTTTTTATTACCAATCTGGAAGAAGATACAACTAAAATTGAAGATGCGTATAAATCTCGAATTCCATTAAAACATTTGGAAATCGGAGAAGATGAAAGTGTAGCGGCAGCCAGAAATCTTGGACTACAAGAGGCAAAAGGAACTTATGTTTATTTTTTAGATGCAGATGATTATGTGATTGACCATGGGATTGCAGAGTTATTTCACAATGCCCGTTCTAAAAATGCCCAAGTTACTTTTGGGAAGATAGAAACTTCGTGGTTTAAAAAAGCTGGTTATATAGCCGAGAAGGAAAAAGAGGAAGCGGTAGAAGTAGAAGATACTTGGCAGCCAGAGCTGTATGATCATTTGCTTCCAGGTCGATGTACCATGCTTCATATGATGTTTCAACGGTTGTTTTTAAAGGAACACGAAATTACATTTGATGAAGAATTATTTTTTTATAGTGAACTTTTGTTTATGGCCAAGGTGTTGAAAGCCAAACCTACTTATTGTGGTGTAAAATCAGCTTTATATATAAAACGTAAACACAATGATCCTGTTCGTTTTCCTGCATTGAGTCAGATGAAAGGGAAACAAAAGGAGAATGATTTTATCAAAGCCTGTAAAGAGTCAATTAAAGAAACAAGACGATATAAGAAGCTGGCATACGGATTTTCCATGGAATTTTGTGATGCATGTATTAAGATGTATACAGATAAGATTCATGGATTATCCAATCATTTTGTAACAATGAAGCAGTTTCATTTACAAGGAAAAATGCTTCTTTCCATGAGTCAAAAAGTAATTAAGAGGTATCATGGACTTTCTCGTAGGATTTTAAATTCCATTATGGCAGGGGATTTAAAGAAGACCAATTTCTATGGAGATTTGGCAATCGTAAAGGCAAAGGGCCCTAAAATCTTAAAAAATCATACCCAGATGAATCGACTGATTCACAAATTTATTTTTAAGAAACTGAAAATGAAAAATAACTGGGTTGTGTTTGAAAGTTTTTTAGGAAAGAAATATGCTGACAGCTGTAAGTATGTTTATGAATATATGTACAATACCTATGGAAATCAATATCGCTATATTTGGATTTTAGATGATTTAAGTACAGAGATTCCGGGAAATCCAAAGAAGGTAAAACGTTTTAGTCTTGGATATTTTTATTATATTGCCAAGTCAAAATACTGGGTAAACAATATGAGGCAGCCACCATGGCTTGACAAGAGAGAGGGAAGTGTCTTTTTAGAAACATGGCATGGAACTCCGTTAAAAAAACTTGTTTTTGATATGGATGATGTTCATTCTGCAACTCCACTTTACAAATTAGATGTATATAATCAGTCCAGAGACTGGGATTATTTTATTTCAGATAATCCATTTTCATCTGAAGTATTTCAAAGCGCCTTTTTATATGAAAAGGAGAAGCTTCTTGAGATGGGATATCCAAGAAATGATATTATGTATGATCCAAACAAGGATCAGATTGCAAAGGATTTGAAGAAGGAATTAGGAATTCCATTGGATAAAAAGACAATTCTTTATGCTCCAACATGGAGAGATGATGACTTCTATGAGCCAGGAAAGTATAAATTCACCTTGGAATTAGATTTAGAGCGTTTGCAAAAGGAATTAGGGGATGAATATGTGATTTTACTGCGTACCCATTATTTTATTGCTGATCAGCTTGATTTATTAGGAATGGAAGGTTTTGCCTATAACCTAAGTAATTATGGTGATATTTCGGAATTGTATTTAATTTCAGATATTTGTATTACAGATTATTCTTCTGTATTTTTTGATTATGCAAACTTAAAGCGTCCAATTTTGTTCTTTACCTATGATTTAGAGAGCTATCGGGATGTTCTTCGTGGTTTTTATATTGACATTGAGAAAGAAGTGCCAGGACCACTTTTATTTACCAATGATGAAATTATCCATGCAATCAAGAATATTGAACAAGTAAAAGAGGAATATAGTGAAAAATATGAAACATTTTACCGCCGTTTCTGTTGTTGGGATGATGGACAGGCTTCTAAACGTATTGTAGAAAAGGTATTTCGATGAAAAATATAATTGCAAATATACTAAAAACCTTATATCGTCTTGGTGCCCATGTGATTCCAATAAGAAAGAATGTAATACTCTTTGAAAGTAGTGTGGGCAGAAATTATAGCGGGAATCCAAGGTATATTTATGAGGAACTTGTTCGTCAGGGGAAAGATAAAAAGTATCATTGTGTGTGGATTTTTGAAAATCCCAATGTGAAACTGCCTGGAAATTGTGTAAAAGTAAAGCGTGCTAGATTAAAATATCTCTATTATATGATAGTTGCAAAAGTATGGGTGTTTGACTGCAGACAGCCTATGTATTTAATCAAGCGTTCTAAGACAACATATATTCAGACGTGGCATGGAACGCCTCTTAAAAAACTGGCTTTGGACATGGACTTATTAGACATGGATGGAAGTCAGGATATAAAGCAGTATCATGATGAATTTCGCGAAAATACAAAAACATGGGATTATCTCTTGGCACAGAATAAGTATTCCCAAGATATTTTTAGAAGATGTTTTGCATTTGAAGATAAGCCCATACTGGAAGGTGGATATCCAAGAAACGATATTTTAATTCGCAGAAATAGTGAAAAGAACATTGTTCATTTAAAGAAAAAGCTGGGACTTCCAATGGATAAGAAGATTATCTTATATGCTCCAACATGGAGAGATAACGAAACCTATGGAAATGGAAGATATCAATTTGCTTCAAAGATTGATTTTAAAAAACTTCAAGAACAACTTCAGGATGAGTATGTATTTATTGTAAAGTACCACTATTTGGTATCTGATAAGATTGACTGGAGTCCATACAAAGACTTTGTGTACCAGTTTGATGAGACTAGAGATATTGCACTTCTTTATCTTGTGTCAGATATACTGATTACAGATTATTCTTCTGTAATGTTTGATTATAGTATCCTAAAAAGGCCAATGTTGTTTTTTGCATATGATTTAGAATATTACCGAGAGAATCTTAGAGGATTTTATTTTGATTTTCTTGAGGAGGCACCAGGACCGATATCAAGGACAAATGATGAGTTGATTCGTGATATTAGGGAATATGATTCATCTAAGTGGAAAGAAAAATATGAGATTTTTTCTAATAAATATAATAAACATGAAGATGGAAAGGCTGCAAATCGTGTGATTGCAGTAATTGACCACGCAGTCATAGGAGGCTAAAATGAAAGAAATCGGTTATATTATATTTGCTTTTTTTTATAAGTTTTTTTCAATTCTTCCTATGAAAAGAAACCATGTGTTTTTGATTATGACTCACGATGAAAGCAGAGAAGGGAACGTTGGTCGAGTGGGTTATTATATGAAAAAATACGAATCCAGTAAGATTTATACCTTGAAGCGAAAGGACACTTCAGTGAAGCGAATGCCTTATTTTTTCTTAGTAAAATCTTATGAACTTGCTCGTTGTGAATATGTATTTTTAGATAATGCATTTTTACCAATGGCCTATTTTAAGGTTCGTAAAGGAACAAAAGTGGTTCAGTTATGGCATGGAACGGGAACCATTAAAAAGTTTGGACAGCATGTAAATAAAGGAACAAGGCTAGGGGAACTTGAGAATCGTTCTCATAGAAATATTACAAAATTAGTTGTAAATTCAGAGGCAACAAAAAAACTTTACAGCCAGTGTTTTGGAATTCCAGAATTTAAAGTAGAGGTGTTAGGTCTTCCAAGAACGGATTATTTATTTAACAAGGAATATCAAAATCGTCAGACCCATTTATTCTATGGAAAATATCCAAGGCTTCAAGATAAGAAGCTTGTTTTATATGCTCCAACGTTTCGAGATGATCAAGTAGCGTTGCCACAAATACAGTTAAATATAAAGAAATTTATTGCAGAGACAGATGACTCTGTTTGCCTAGGACTTCGCCTGCACCCTTTTGTTGCAGACAAAATGACGTTCTCAAAAGAAGAATATGGGGATAGAGTTTATGATTTCTCAAAATACCCTCATTTAAATACATTGTTATTTGCATCAGATATTTTAATGACAGATTATTCTTCCATTGTTTTTGAATACTGTGCTTTGAAAAAGCCGATGATATTCTTTGCATATGATCTAGAAAAATTCAGCCAGAATGGAAGAGGATTTTATGAGGATTATGAAACCTATGTTCCAGGGTCAGTTGCCAAAACAACACAAGATGTTATTGATATTATCAACGAGAAACAGTTCAAATTTGAAAAAATAGAACCGTTTTTTCATACTGCTTACAAGTATGAAGATGGTAAAAGCACAAAGCGGGTTGTGAAAATGATAAAAGAAGTAGATGCTGGGTTGTAGAATTTATGTTTCTGCAATGGATAACTTCATTTTTTTATGGATTATTTTGTAGGCAACAATACAAATGACCACTGATAAAGCAGAGCCTAATGGAGAGGCAAGTCCCATAGGATACATAGTTTCAGGCCAGAGTACAGAACCAAAGTATGCCACTGGAATTCTAATCAGTGCAATGGAGGCTATGTTGTGTATAAAGGATATAAAAGGCTTTTCACAGGCACAAAAATAACCGCTGAAACAGAAATGAACGCCAGCAAAAATACAGTCAAATACATAGATTCGAAGATATTGTACCCCGTAGTAGATGACTGCGGGGTTATTTTTTGTAAACAAAGGTAGAATACTATTTCCGCAAAACTGACATATGACAGTAAAGAAAATTCCAAATCCAACACTAATTTTCATTGCAGTAAAGAGAGTTTTTGTACTTCTGTCATATTGTTTTGCACCAATATTTTGTGCACAGATGGTTGACACTGCAGACAGCATAGCAGAAGGAACCAAAAAGAGAAAACCAATAATTTTTTCTACAATGCCAACTGCGGCAGCAATATCAACACCACGACGATTTGCAATGGTGGTAATAATCAAAAATGATATTTGAATGAGTCCATCTTGAGCACCAATTGGGATACCGATTCGTAGAATTTGTTTCAAAATTCTCAGGTTAAGACGAAAAGCAGAAGGCGTAAATGAAAAATTTATGGTTTTAGGCATATAGAGTAATGCAAGAATGACACTAATCGCCTGTGCAATCACAGTGGCAAGCGCTGCACCAGAAGCTTTCATCCCCATAGGACCAATAAAAAGATAATCAAGAGCAATATTAATAATCCCAGATATCATAACAAAGTACATGGGATGTTTTGTATCTCCTAAGCCACGATATATACTGCTTAATACATTGTATGCAGTAATAAAAATAATACCAATAAAACAGATGGTTACGTAATTTTTTGTTTCCAAAAAAGCAGTCTTTGGAACACTTAAGAGAGTTAGAATTCCATTGACATTAAAAATTAAAATTAAAGTAAGTAAAACTGCAAAAATGGAAAAAAGAATTACAGTATTTCCAATAATCTTAACAACCTGATTCTGTTTTTTCTCGCCTACAGACCGGCTAATGGAAACCGTAGCCCCCATAGCCAATCCTACAATAATAACAGTGAGCATATGTGTCACTTGACTACCCACTGAAACTGCAGTGATTGTTGAAGCACCATTAAAGCGTCCTGTAATAAAAAGATCGGCTAAGCCATAAAATGTCTGTAAAAAACATGACAACAAATAAGGTAGAGAAAATTGGATTAAATTCTTTAGAATACTTCCTTTTGTTAAATTGTATGTGTTCATCTATATGTCCTCCAAGTATGGTTCATTTCTATTATAGTACAGGTATTTCACTGTTGCTAAAAAATAGTATAAACTCTATAATAATTGTAGAGTCAAGAATAAGAAAGAATATGAGGAGGGGAGCAGAGATGAAGGGTGATTTATTTTCAATTGGAGAGGTTGCAAAGCTTTTTCATATTAGTATTAGCACACTGCGCCACTATGATAAAGAGGGCTTGGTAAAGCCAGAGTATACAGATTCAAATACAGGATATCGCTATTATAGTACACAGCAGTTTGAGGCACTTAATACCATTCGTTATCTTCGGGCATTAAATACACCATTATCTCAAATCAAATTATTTTTACAAAATCGGCAGATTGATACGATTCAGAACCTGCTCCTTCGCCAGAGAAAAGAAATTATAGAGCGTCAGGAGGAATTGAAAAAAATACAGCGTAAAATAGATAACCGTATTGCTCAGATTGAGGATGCAGTGGCATCAGATTTAGATGTTATTTTTTTTCGCAAATTTCCTGCAAGGAGAATTGCACTTTTAAAGCGTAGCTTTGAAACATCAGAAATGGAGAGTTTGGAATTATATATCCGCCAGTTAGAGGAAAATGATCAAGATACTGCTATATTTCTTGGAAAAATTGGAATAGGATTAGAGGTAGATACACTAGAAAAAAGTAGATTTAACGCTTATGATATTATATTCTTACTTCTTGATAAAGAAGATCAGCACACAGGAAATACGGCGGTGCTGCCAGAAGAAACTTGCTTGGTTCTTAGGTTTCCAGGTTCCCATGAAAGTGCTCCAGTGCAGTATGAAAAGATGATGAAATATATTAAAAAGAATGGGTATGATATCTGTGGATTTTCAAAAGAGATTACACTGATTGATTACGGATTTACCAACAATGAGTCGGAATTTGTGACAGAAATTCAAATCCCAGTAAAAATAGATTCCCGTGGACATTTCTAAGCAAAGATTGTCGGGAGAACCGTCTACTCAAGAGATATACTGTGAATGTAGGAAGAGGTGATAAGCATGGAATGGATGAAGTCTATTGGTGAAGCAATTCAATTTATTGAGGATAACATTACAGAGGATATCAATGCAGATGATGTGGCCAGTCATGTATATGTTTCATCCTTTTATTTTCAAAAAGGATTTAGCATGCTGTGTGGTTTTTCTGTTATGGAGTATATTCGAAATCGTAGACTGGCACTTGCGGGAGGAGAATTAGCAGCCAGCGATATTAAAATTATTGATCTTGCAGTAAAATATGGATATGATTCTCCAGATAGTTTTACAAAGGCATTTACAAGATTTCATGGTATTACACCCTCAATGGCGAGAAAGGACGATGTGACAATCAAATCTTTTGCGCCACTGAAAATCAAAATATCAATGGAAGGTGGTCATATGATGGATTACAAAATTACAAAAAAAGATGCATTTACAGTGTTAGGGGTATCAAAGAAGTTTGGCTATGAGAATGCTATGAACGAGGTTCCGGCATTTTGGCAGGAGCATATTAAGTCTGGGAATGGAAAATATGTTTGTGGAATGTATGGAATTAATATTGATGAAGAAATGAAAAATGAGGAATTTGAATATTTAATTGCAGATAATTACAATCCAGCAATGGAGATTCCAGAAGGATTTGTAACAAAAACAATTCCTTCCTTTACGTGGGCAGTATTTCCATGCAAAGGATCAATGCCAGAGGCTTTGCAGAATGTGAATCAGAAGATATTTTCTGAGTGGTTGCCAGCACTAAAAGAGTATGATTTTGCAGCCGGTTATTGCGTAGAGATGTATGATGATCCAAGAAAATTTCCAAAAGGAACAGCAGATGACAACTATTACACAGAGATTTGGATTCCAGTAAAAAAGAAATAGTGAAGATAAAACAGGAGAGAACATATACTCTCCTGTTTTTATCCAATTGTCAAAAGTTTGTACCTATATTTTTTGTCATCTGCTTCACAACATGCTACAATAATCCATAGAGGATAAAATGAAAATTGGTAAAAATTATGGAGAGGAGTAAACAAATGTCCCATAAAACCGAACAAATTTCATGGCGAAGATTAGATAATACCGCAAAGATTTTTCCGGTGATTGCAAATGAGAAAATCAGTCATACTTTTCGTATTTCTGTTACCTTAAAGGAGGCTATACAGCCCAAACTTTTGCAGCAGGCATTAGAAGATACTCTCCCATGGTTTGATGGATATAGAGTTAGACTTCGAAGAGGATTTTTTTGGTTTTATTTTGAGAATAATAAAAATAAACCCATGATTATAAAAGAGCGAACTTATCCGTGTAAATTTATAGATCCTCATCTAAATCAAAAGTTTTTATTTCAAGTATCTTACTTTGACTGCCGCATTAATTTGGAAGTATTTCATGCGCTGTCAGACGGATTGGGAGCGGTTACTTTTTTAAAACAGCTCACATATCGGTATCTTGATTTGACGAAAGATAAAAGAGGACTTCATGAAAAATGGAGACCCGAAAAAGACTGTATTTTAGATGTGGAAGATAGTTATGTAAAGAATTATAGAAAACGGAAGAAGAAACACTACAGTACAAAGAAAGCTTATCAGTTAAAAGGGCAAAAATTGTATCAGGACACTATTAGTGTGATTCATGGGTACGTCAATCTTGCAGATTTAAAAGGGCAGTGTAAAAAGTATAATGTCAGTATGACAAAGTACTTGACAGCAGTTATAATCTGGAGTATTTATCAGGAATATTTAAATGGACAGCCGGCAAAATGCCCAATTTGTATTAATCTTCCTGTAAATTTAAGAGCTTTTTTTGACTCTAGTACAACGAGTAACTTCTTTATGGTAACCATAATAGAATTTTTAGCGCAAAAAGAGGGGCATACCTTTGAAGAAATCCTCAAAGAAGTAAGTACACAAATGGAACAGAAAATCACAAGAGAAAAGGTAGAAGAGACCATTGCTTACAATGTTTCGGCAGAGAGGAATCCGTTGGTGAGAATTTTACCTTTGTTTATTAAAAATTTAGCATTAAACTACGTGTTTCAAAAGTCTAGTAAGTCGGTTACTATGACACTGTCCAATCTAGGGAAGGTAGATATACTCCCAGAATATCAGAATGAAATCAAAAGATTTCATGCTACCACAGGTGTGTTCAAAAAGCAGGAAATAAAATGTACAATTATGAGTTATGGAGAAGAAGTTGTTGTGACATTTACCAGTGTTTATAAAGATGCTTATTTACAAAAGGAATTTTTTAGAACTTTGAGTCAGCAGGGAATCCATATATCAATCGAAAGTAATGGAGTTATCAATGAAAAAGTGTGAGTACTGTCAAGTGAATATTTTAGACGACACAGTGACGTGTCCTTTATGCAATCGGGTACTGGAGGAAAATCAAGGAGAACCTCCAACTAAGATGTATCCAGATATTGAGGAAAAGCGAAGAAAATCTGCGTTGATTCAACACGCTTTCTTTCTCGCAGCGGGGATTGTGGCTGTTCTTGTTGTCTTAATTAACATCCTTACTTATCAGGGATTTTGGTGGGCTGTCATTGTGGATGCTAGTATTTTGTACTTAGCATTGACGGTCTATTATTCCCTTGTACATCATGGAAATCCCGCGGCTAAAATTGTAGTTGAGATAATAATGGCAGGTATTTTAGTTGTTGTCATTGATGTATTTACAGGAAATCAAGGATGGGCATTAAATTATGTAGTTCCAGGAATGGTGATTGTAGCAGATTTTTCCATTGGAGTTTTAATGGTAATTAATCATTCTTACTGGTACAGTTATGTGATGTATCAAGCTCTTTTAACAACGGCATCCTTTGTTCCATGTATATTATTATATATCATAGGAGAAGGGAATCATCCAGTGGTAAATATAATTGCAGTGGGAATCTCTGTTGTGATGTTAGTTTTAACCATGATATTTAAAAATGGGAAAAGTGAAATGATGCGAAGGTTCCACACGTAGGAGAAGGGAAAGTATATGCAAAAAACAAGCGTAAGAGGAAGAATAATCAGCAATCTAATTGAAGATATTGCTTCAACTTCTATAGGAGAAAAGTTCTACACAGGGGAAGTATATCAGCAAGTGAAGGAACCAAAGTGGATTTGCCCAAGGGGCTATAAGAATGAAGAAATCAACCGAAAACAATATAAAATGGAACTTTTATCACCGAAACTGAGACCAAACAACATTGTTGTATTACAGCTTCACGGAGGAGGATATATTGGAGAATTGCGAAATGCCCACCGACGGTTTGCACTTCAATATTCTAAGCGTTGTTTTGGAGGCAGCGTTCTAACTCCAGATTATAGAGTGGCACCAGAACATGTATTTCCGGCAGCACTTGATGATGCAGTGGATGCTTATCAATGGCTGTTAAATGAAAAAAAGGTAAAGCCAGAGCATATTATTGTAGCAGGGGACTCTGCTGGTGGAGGGCTTGCTCTAGGGTTGGGATTATATTTAAAAGACCACGAGATTCCACTGCCTAGTGGTTTTATTTTAATGTCACCGTGGACAGACTTGACACTAAGTGGGGAGAGTCTTATATCAAATTATGAAAAGGATCCTCTGTTTGGCGGTACAAAACATAATATGATCTATGAAGCACCTTATCCAGGAGAACATAATCGACAAGATCCATATCTCTCACCGTTTTTTGGACATTTTTATGGATTTCCACCGATTCTATTCCAAGTTGGCGGAAATGAAGTTTTGTTAGATGATACAAGAAGAGTTGCAAAGAAGGCCAAAAAAAGTGGAGTAAAAGTGCGATGCAGCGTTTATCCCGAAATGTTTCATGTGTTTCAAATGGGGCTTGGTTTATTACCTGAAAGCAGAGCAGCATGGAATGAAATAGGAGAATTTTTAAGACGAGTTGTGATTTAAGTGTAGAGTACAAAAACGAACAAAAACAAACAAAATTGTGTTTACAAATGTTTGAAAATGTGTTATAAATAAATCAGGAGGAAAAATAACACACAAAAACAAACAATAATGAACGTGTTATTTAGTAAAAAGATGATGGAATTAACAAAGAAAGCGGAAGAAATGACAGTTAAAGAATTAGCGGCATACATTGACTACTCTGTATTAAAACCTGAATTTACGGAAGATGAAATTATACAATTAACAAAGGATGGGGTAAAACTTGGATGTGCAACTATTTGTATTAATCCAGGTTACATGGAATTGTGTGAACCTTATGTAAAGGGAAGTGATACCATGCTTTGTCCTGTTACAGATTTTCCTTTTGGAACAAGCTCTACACAATCAAAAGTTGAACAGATTGAAAGGGTTGCAAAGTATGACAGTGTAAAAGAGGTTGATGTTGTCGCAAACTTTGGAATGATTCGTGGCGGAAGATATGAAGAAGTAACAAAAGATATCAAGGCATGTGCAGATGCAGCTCATAAGTACGGAAGAGAACTAAAGGTTATTTTTGAGACAGACGCATTAAATGAAGAACAAGTAAGAAAAGCCTGTCACTGTGCAATGGATGCAGGAGCTGACTTTGTGAAGACAAGTACAGGATTTTTAACAGGATTTGAAGCCCATGGTGCTACACCAGAGATTATCAAAATTATGCAAGAAGAAGTGGGAAATCAGTGTAAAATCAAAGGAAGTGGATGTATCCGTACGAGAGAACATTTTTTACAATTAATTAATATGGGAATTGATCGAATGGGTGTTGGATATCGTTCGGTTCCAGTGGTTCTTGATTTGGACAAATAAGACTAAAACAACAGGAGAAACAAGATGATTGCAAGTGAACGTTATGAGATGATACTTAATTTAATTAAAGAACAGGGAATTGTCAAAGTAAAGGATTTGGCAAAACTGATGAACGTTACAGAAACTACAATTCGAAGAGACTGTGAAGAACTAGAACAGCAAGGAAAATTAATTCGGGTCCACGGGGGTGCCAAAAGCACAAAGGAAAATAAAATCATGTCCAATAAGGATGAAAAGGATGTGAAAGATCGGGCGGAATTTTCTGAAATAAAAGACAGGGTATGCAGAAAGGCGGCTACTTTTGTGAAAGAGGGAGACTGTATTTTCTTGGATGGGATTACCACTGTTGTACCTATGATTAAGTATTTAAAGGATAAGAACATTAAAATTGTTACCAATAATTTTTTGGTTGCAGAAGTTTTTCAAAGACTTAATTGCAAAGGAGAATTATTTTATCTTGGTGGAAAATATATTCCTCAATATAAGATGACTGCGGGACCTGTTACAATTAGTAATCTTTCAAAGTTTAATTTTGACTACGCATTTCTTGGATGTGCAGGAGTTGATTTGGAACATGGAATGAGTTTTACCACAGAAACGGAGACAATGATGGTAAAAGAAAAAGCCATGGAACAGTCAATTAATAAGTTTTTACTGATTGACTCTTCTAAACTTTTAGTAAAAGGATTTTATAATTTTTCTCAATTATCAAACTTTGATGTGGTCATATGCAATGCTTATGAAGGGATGGATTTTGAGGAATTGCCAGATAATTTTATGATTGTATCCTAATGACAACTGATTCTTTTTCTCAGTAGTTTAAATTACGATTGTCTTCTTCCGTAAATATGATATATTATTACCAGTTAGTTAGAAAAAACTAACTGGTAATAATAATTTTAAACAATTTATGGAGGGAATTTATGAGACAAAAGCAATTTAGCCGAATGTTTGCATTTGCATTGAGTGGGACAATGATCTTAACTGCATATCCAGCAGTTGTAAAGGCCAGTGCACCAACCAATGAAACAACGAAAATTGTAACACAGAAAGAAAATCAAGAAGAGTACACCTACGTATATGCGGGATTAACGTGGAATGAATACTGGGCATCAGAGGGGGTTTATGCTGCTGGGAATACAAGCTCATCCAGCGAGTTGGATTCCAAGGGAGAATCCGACAAGGGCGGATATGATGTGGTTTCACGAGCCACGACAAACCATGGACTCCATAGAGGAAGCTTCCAGTGTATGGCGAAAATGTATACAGAAGATGGGAATACATATGAGGTATCTCATTGGTCTACCGATGGAAAGATTTTGTATTTAACAGATGGAACCCATGTTTCTTATGCCAAGGGAGTAATTACTGGAGAAGATGGAGAGGGACATATATTAAAGGATTATGAGGTCACTGGAATTAAGTATGTTCCTGTGGCTGTAAAAACGGCTGATTTGGATTCATTCAAAGAAAAGTATCAAGTAGTTGAAAATGACGGAAATTTGACTGGGGGATATGGAGAGCAACAGTTAGTTGCTTATACTGCCACTGCTAATGTTACACCAGATACCAATGGGTTAAAAACAGTAACCAAAAATAATGATGGTACTTTTTCATTTTCAAAGAGACAAACAGGAACCGAATCTGGAATCAAAGATTCAATTGAAAAGAAGGCAGAAAACATCACGACAACAGTAAAAGATGCATCAGGAAGTTATGGGGAATTCTTACGTGTAGACCTTACTGGTACGGGATACGGAGCTCTTGGATCTAATATGCAAGCTGTAAAATGGACTTATTATGGAAATGACAGTACATATTCAAAAGCTTTGGATAGTTACGGAACTAAGTTTGCAGCCGATAACTGGATGCATAAATCAATGGGGATTCAGTTAGGGTTAACAGACTCTGTTCGTTGCCGTTTACCAGAAGGATATGATGGTCGCGGATACTGGGAATTAACAGTATATGCATTAGGATATGAAGATTATACAGTTCAATTTCAGGCAACAGCTGACAATATTGTTTACTCTGCAGATGATGGGCAAAAGGCAGATACAACAAAGTTGACCGAAACTGTAAATAAGGCAAAGAAATTATCACATGATTCTTATTGTTCTGGGAAACAATGGGATGATATGCTAAGTGAGTTACAAGAAGCAGAAGAAGTACTAGCAGAACCAAGAGCACAGGCAGTTGTAGATGAAGCAAAAGAATACCTTCAAAGTGCTATGGATGCATTGTTGAAACATGAGATAAAAACAAGTGTAAAGGCTGCAACCTTTTTGGCAGACGGAACTATAACAGAGACGTGTTCTGTGTGTGGTCATACAAAGAGTACAGCCATTGCAAAAATTAATTCTGTAAAATTAAACAAGACGGCATTTACTTACAATAAAAAAACACAAACACCAACAGTTACAGTAACTGACAAAAAAGGAAAGAACATTGCTTCTAGTAATTACTCTTTAACATTTTCAAAAGCTAGTGTAAATCCAGGAGCTTATACATTAACCGTAAACTTTAAAGGAAACTACCGTGGAACAAAGTCTTATACTTATACCATTGTGCCTGCAAAAAATACAGTAAAATTATCAAAGGCGAAAAAGACATCTTTGAAGGCGACATGGACAAAAGTGGCAGGAATTACAGGATACCAGATTCAATATGGTACTTCTTCAAAATTCAAAGGAGCAAAGACAGTCGCTGTAAAATCAACTTCAAAAACAATTTCTAAGTTGAAAAAGAATAAAAAGTATTATGTTAGAGTTCGAAGTTACAAAACCGCAAAAGTAAATGGGAAGAACACCAACCTTTACTCTGCATGGTCAGCATCTAAAAAACTTAAAATATAGAACGAATTACAAACGATACAAAGCTAAGAAACCATATGTATCGTAAATATAAAATTTAATAAAATAGGTGATTGAGATAAATCAATCGCCTATTTTTTTTGGAATACTGCTTGACACATTATACTATGCAATGTATAGTATAATACATAAGGAGGGAACCTATGGATATACAATTAAAGAAGGGGCTGTTGGAATTTTGTGTTTTGGCAGCAATTAAAAAGAGAGATTCTTATGGATATCAGATTATCAAAGATATCTCGGGATGTATTGATATTTCTGAATCAACGTTGTATCCCATCTTAAAGAGGCTTATGGCGAAGGAGTATGTGGAGACGTATTCTGTGGAACATAATAGCCGGCTTAGAAAGTATTATAGAATTACACCAGAAGGTGTGAAACATATTGATGTTTTTTTGGAGGAATGGAGCCAGGTTATGGCAGTGTATGATTACATCAAAGGAGGGAAGAAAGATGAGTAAAGAACAGTTTTTACAAGAGCTCGAGCGTCAGCTTAAAGTTTTAGGAGAGAGTGAGTGTGAAAGATATCTTGATTATTATGATGAGATGATTGAAGATTATAAGGAAAATGGATTTTTTGAAGAAGAAGCGATTTTAAAAATTGGGACACCAAAAGAAGTCGTCCAGGTGATATTAGGGGAGCAGGATACAATTGAATTAAAGGTTCGATCTACAGGGAGTAAAGTTATAAATATATTGCTTCTTGTCTTAGGATTCCCACTATGGGGTTCATTGTTGCTCGCTTTGATTTGTTGCATTGCCAGTGTATATATTGCAATTATGAGTGTACCATTTACAACAGGAGTTGTGGCAGTTTCTAGCTTATTGGTATCTGTTGTTGGAATTGTGGGAACCCCATTTGTGATTGCCAATGGATCCTTGGCAATGGGAATTACACAGTTTGGAATCGGAATTTGTTGTATTGGAATTGCAATTTTATCTGCAATCGCTACATGGATAATACTAAAAGTAGTAGTAAAACTAACGATTCGATTTACAAAGTGGTTAATTAGTCTGTTTCGCAGAAAGGTTGTGAGGGTATGAGAATAAAGAATGTAACAAAGAAAGCAGTATTGCTTGGAGTAATGCTCACATTGTTAGGTGG
>JAQWFL010000069.1 GCA_028704435.1 Anaerostipes sp.
AGTCTTATCAAAGAAGATGGGACAGCAGACGCAACTTATACTTACACAGATTTTGGAGAAACAAGGATTCAAGGAGACAACACAGCAGGAAACGAAGTATGTTATACTGGTGGAGTCTATGATAGTAGTACAGGACTATATTACTTAAATGCAAGATATTATAATCCAGAAGATGGAAGATTCTTAACGGAGGATACCTATCGAGGAGAAAGTACAGAACCAGATACGCAGAATCTGTATGCTTATTGTGTTGGAAATCCAGTAAACTATGTGGATCCAAGTGGGCATAAAAAACAAAGAAACTGGACGCCTTTGCCAACTTGGAGATATGGAGTGAGTCAGAAAGCAAAAAAATTTACTCGTAAAATGGTACAAACATTTTTAGTCACAGCAATAGGAGGTGTTGCAACGACATATGTTGGAATAGCCAGAGCGGTTGTTGCTGCAGGAGTGGCAGGATATTTGGATGTAAGAGGGAAACAGTATGCGTATTATCGAGTGACATATAAATATAAGTATACCGGAAGTACAAGAGATAAAAATGGTAATAGAATAGATCATTATTTATTCAAAAAAACAGTTGTAGCATATAGAAAGAAAAAAAGAAAATATATAAAACTTAAGACAACAACAATTACATATAAGTCGACGGACATGGATAGAAGATAGGGTGAAAAACATGTATATATTATTAGCAATTATAGGTGTGCATATTATAAAAAAGATATGTGAGATGTTTGGAATGAAAGTATCAATTAAAATAGAAATTGTATTTTTAGTGATAGAATACTTTTTGGTGTTACTAAATTATAAAAATGGTTTAATTATTTTAAAAGACAAGTATGAAATAATAAGTGAGATATATATAATTGTATTGCTTTTATATATGTATGTGTTTCGATTGCACGAGGGTAAATATGAAAAAGCAATTAGATTAGTACGGGCATTTTTAATATTTATTTTATTGTTTTATTCAGATTTACGGCTATGGGGTTGAGTTGACGTGTAAATATATTTATATCAAAGATGTCGACCTCGTGAGAAGGAAAGGAGCGTATGGGATTGTTTCAAAGAATTTGTGATGTTGATACCCTAATCATGTTTGATAAGAGTTTGTGGATGGATATACTCTTGCAATTTTTGGTAATTACATTTCTTTTAGGGGGAGGGGTTATCTGTATTATATTAATTATAAAACATATACGAAAACAATAATAAAGATTATGTTAGGGTAATAGATATTGATTTATTTGAAGTATCAACAAAGGATAGTAGAAAGAAAATAAAAAGTTTTGATTGGAAATTTTAATAGGAAGGAGAGGCAGTGGAGATTTCTCCACTGCCAATATATTAAAATGAGAAAAGAATGTATTATAAATAAACATAGTTCCATTTTTATTGGAGTTGTGCTTTTTTGTATATTACTTTATATAGAATGTTTTTATTCTTACGTGAATATAAACGTGAAGGATAAGACAAAAATGAATCAAAACAATTCTGTTGTAATAACAGATACGGAACAAAATGTAAAATTTAAAACACATATAAAGTTAAAATCAAATCAATCAGGTAGTAATTCGATACATGAAGTATAATAACTGGATAAAAGCAAAAATGAAGATTGATTTATACCGTTTAAAAAAGAATAATAAAAATTATATAAGAATACAAATTTTTTAAATGAAGAAGGAAGATTTGAAAGAGAAAAGAATAAAATAATACCAATGAATCACAAGAATTATGTCATAAATCTAGAGTAGTAGAGTATGAACCTAGAATAGGGTATACAGTATGCAGCAAAAGCAAATAAAAAAGTATCAAGGTATCGTATAGTGAAAAAATCAGCCATTTACATTAATTTTAATGTGAATGGCTGATTTGATATTACTTGTCTACTTTTTTTTAATCAATTGATTGGCTAATCCAACAATGGTTTGAATTGGATCTGCTAATTCACTTTGATTCATTGCTTCAATGTAACTATCTTTCTTTTGATACACTTCATTGACTCCATGAAGTAAAGTTTTACTTGTTACATCGCTTTCCTGAAGAACATAGCTGTATCCTTGCTTTTCAAAAGATTCCGCATTTAGAATCTGATCTCCACGACTGGCTTCTAAGCCAAGAGGAATCAAGATATTTGGCTTTCTAAGAGCTAGTAATTCACAAATAGCGTTGGCTCCAGCTCTGGATACAACAATGTCTGCACATGCAAATAAATTCTTTAATTCTTTCTTGATATATTCAAATTGTACATAGTCTTTGTGTCCTTCTAAAGATGTATCTAGGTTATTCTTTCCACAAAGATGTATCACTTGGAATTTTTCCAATAAATCATCTATATTATTACGGATAGCATTGTTAATAGCAACAGATCCAAGGCTTCCTCCAATGACTAAAAGGACAGGCTTATCAGGTGTAAATTTACAGAAATTCAATCCTTCGTTTTTATCTCCTTGAAATAACTCTTCACGAATTGGAGAACCAGATAATACGGCTTTTCCTTCCGGAAGAAGTTTCACAGTTTCAGGGAAATTACAGCATACTTTGCTTGCACTTGGAATAGCAAGTTTATTTGCAAGTCCAGGAGTCATATCAGATTCATGAATGATAACTGGAATATGAAGATGTTTTGCTGCCATTACCACAGGAACAGTTACAAAGCCACCTTTTGAAAAGACAACATTTGGTTTTAACTTTTTAAGGATTTTCTTTGCATCAAAATATCCCTTTACAACGCGGAAAGGGTCTGAAAAATTCTTAATATCAAAATATCTTCTTAATTTACCAGAGGATATTCCGTAATAAGGAACTCCAGTATCTGCAATTAATTTTTTTTCCATTCCATTATGAGAACCAATATAAGAAATCTTATATCCTTCATCAATAAGTTTTGGCATAAGAGCCATATTTGGAGTTACGTGTCCAGCAGTACCTCCACCAGTTAATACAATTCGTTT
>JAQWFL010000070.1 GCA_028704435.1 Anaerostipes sp.
CAATTCTGTGCCAATAAAGTGCTTCAACATAAGGATATAAAAATACTTCTCTTTCTTCCTTCAATGCTGGATCTCTTTGCTTGATTGTATCATACTGTGCCAATGCAAATTCATGAAAATCCATGTTTCTATCCTCCAATTTCTATGTATTAAAATAAAAAAACGCCTCTTTATCATCAAATCCAATGATAAAGAGACGAAATATATCCGCGGTTCCACTCTCATAAAAATGCCAATAGACACTCCCACTCAATACGTTAACGCCGCCAACGAACAAAACTACTTTCTTTCATCTTGTCTGCTCCTAGGTGCATTCCCAATTCACTCTCCTAAAAACTACTTTCAGCCCGGGGTAGTCTCTCTCTAATAGTGTCCCAAAAAGGTACTAATCTAATCATCGCATTTATAGTATAGTCTATGTTCTTTTTCGAAAAAAGTCAATAGCAAACCAAAAGAACTCAACAAATGGTTAAGATTCTTTTTATACCATAACTCGAAATAATCCATGCTGGTTACAATACATATACAAATATCCATGTCCCCGCTTTGTTACTCTGCATTCTGCACTTTGCTCTGGATATAATTTTACCATTTGTATTTGATTTGATGTGACATAACTATTCTTGTGCTAAAACAAATAATACTACGTCTTTCCAGCAAGATTAATGCCATTATAATATTTGGACCTGGCGTGTATGCTGTAACCATAGAATATGGGAAAATCTTCACTAAAACCGAAAAATCATCTTAAATGTACTCACTTATTTTTATTTACTACTTCAAATATTCCTCAAGGAACTGCTTATCTTCCTCCTCTAAGTCTCTCCACCCTGACCGATATTCAACGTGATGTCTTAGTTCATGCCGCAGTACTTTTCTCATTTCATTTGTCAGGTTCTCTTCTTCCATATACCCATGGAGATGCATAAAACTTCCATAGTATATGACAATCTGACATCCAAGATTACTTCTAATATATTCCCCTCGAATAAACAAGTCATGCTGCTTTGCATGGGGACTTTCCTTACATTCCTCTTTTAAAATAATTCCTCCACTTAAGCCCTCACAAAGTTCTTCTGGAAGTTCATCTGCCAATTGATTTAATATTTCATGAAAACGTTCTAATTCCATATGCTTTTCCTCTTAAACAAATCTATTTCACCATTTAATAGTACTATTTAAATTAATTATACATGAAAAAATCCAAGACACATAGTCTCGGATTTTTTGTTTGAGTTTTTCTATTATTATTTTTTCAACAAATCTTTAATTACTTCCTCGTAGATTTCTAATCCCCTTTCTAATTGCTCATCGGTAATTACAAGGGGTGCTAGGAAACGAACAACATTTCCATAGGTTCCCGCTCCTTCAATTAACAATCCACGTTTTGCACATTCACTAATTACAGCTCCAGAAAATTCTGGATTTGGTTCTTTTGATTCTTGGTCTTTTACAAATTCTAAACCAATCATTCCACCTAAGCCACGAACATCTCCGATAACTGGGTATATTTCTTTCCATGCATTAAATCTTTCTCTTACTTTCTTTCCAATTTCACATGAACGTCCTGCTAAGTCATCTCTCTCCATAATTTCGATTGTCTTAAGTCCTGCTGCACATGCAAGTGGATTCCCACAGAAAGTTCCCCCAATGGTTCCTGGTGCTGGTGCTTCCATAATCTCTTCTCTGGCAATAATAGCGGACAATGGGACTCCAGCTGCAATAGATTTGGCTGTAGCTAAAATATCCGGCTGTACCCCTGCCTCTTTCCAGTATTCTGTTGCAAACATACGACCAGTTCTACAAAATCCTGTTTGAACTTCATCTGCAACTAACATAATACCATGTTGATCACAAATCTCACGTACTGCTTTGACCCATTCCATTGGAGCTGGAATAAATCCACCTTCTCCCTGAAGAGGTTCTACTACAATGGCCGCAATACTATCTGCCGGTGCACATTGTTCAAAAACTGCTTTGATGGAATCTAAATAATAATCTTTTGCTGACTCCTGTGGCATTCCTTCTGGATTTCTATAGTAGTAAGGGAATTGTGCTCTATACACTCCATCTGGAAAAGGTCCCATTCCCACTGCATATGCTTTTTTTGCAGTCATTGACATAGTAAGAAGAGTTCTCCCGTGAAAAGCTCCTGAAAATACAATAATGTTTTGTCTTTTTGTAAATGCCTTTGCAAGTTTCACTGCATTTTCATCTGCCTCAGCTCCACTATTTGCAAAGAAAGCCTTTTTCTTATCTCCTTTTACAGGTGCAATCTTTGAAAGTTTTTCTGCTAATGCTACATAACCTTCATGAGTTACTACATTATACATTCCATGAAAATACTTTTCAGCCTGTGCTTTTACTGCCTCAACAACTTCTGGATGTGAAAATCCAATATTTAAAACACCAACACCACCAATCCAATCGAGAAATTTATTTCCGTCAACATCTTGGATGATAGCTCCTTCTCCCCTTTCAATTGCCACAGGGTAAATACAACGGATAGCAGAAGGATTTACTGACTTCCTTCTTTCAATCAATGCTTTTGCCTTTGGCCCTGGTAGTGACTCTGTGATAATTTCTGGTAAATCTGTTCTTAACATATCATGTTCCTCCTAAGATTTTCTCATTTATTAACAAAAAAAGTACGACAAAGCTGTAGTTTCCTACAACGTCTTTGTCGTACTTGTTATTATCTTCACATATGCATCTACGTTTGTCAATGGCTCCATCTCACAATAATTTCAAGCTCCATTGTGCCACAAGCACAACAATAAATTATGTCCTTTTATAGAAGTTTTTGATAAATATCATAAACTACATCTCTTTTTAATTCAACATAGTTATTCGCCATAAGACGTCCTTGTTCTGTTATAACAACCTCCGTAAAATCTTTTAAATCATCTTGGGTCACTCCATACTCACGTAATGGTTTCTTTGGAATAATATTA
>JAQWFL010000071.1 GCA_028704435.1 Anaerostipes sp.
TTTCTCTTTCTCTGCATCTTCAAGCTGTTTCTTTAGTTTGCTGATTTCGTAATCCTTTTTCTCGTCTTTCGTCATTTTGGCAAGTCGCTCTGCTTCGGTTAGCTTATCATCGGTTAATGCTTTCCATGTATTCTTTTCTCCATAACTGTATCAACAAGGTTCTTATCTGGAACAAATATTTTCATCTCTGTTCCAGATACATCCAGTTTTATTCCGGTAATTTTCGCAAACTCATAACTCACTAACACCATCTCATTTCTGTTTACTCATCTCCATATTTACTTTTAAGTGTGTTTAACATCTGTGCTGCATCTTTTTCTGTTAATGTCTCCCATGTTTTATTATTATTTTTAATCCATTCTTCTAGGTTCAAAACATGCTTTTCTCCAATATCTTTTATAGTCTTAATTTGTGCATTCGTTGCTTTCTGTTCTTGTTCAGGAATATAATTTGTCAATGTCCCAGCTTCTTCTTTTAACCATAAATCAAAGCCTAATCCTGTATTGATTGCAACACACTTAACAAATGACCTACACATACTAGACCATACTCTGTTTTGATTCATTGAATTGTCTTTCACTGGGTTCTTCCCATTCATTACAGGAGATTGCATCATATACACCTTGTCGTCAATATGAACTTCAATTAATGTCTCATAGCATTTATTTGTATTTCCTTTACCATCCTTAAATGTTGCCGAACTCTCTATCAGACTACTCCCAGTAATATTGTTTGGAACCGGTGTAAAATATACAATTTCAGCACCGTTTTGATGTAGTAACTCAATACATCTAGCCCAGTTTAAATAAAGAAATCCTTCTCTTTCTTCACAAAACGGTCTCACATCTATTTTTCTAAGTTCATCATAATTTTTTAGCATTATCCTATCTCCCTTTCGTACTCTTCATCTATCTGTCTTGCATAAGCCTCTTCCTTTGGGTCCGTCATTTTGGCTGGTCCATCGAAAAAGAACTCTAATAATTGCTCCTTCACTTCATCATCTGTATCAACCAAGTCTTCAAAAAACTCCTCTACAACTTGTCTGTCATTTAGATCTGTTCTAATTCTCTTTTTTATGTAGTCAATGGCTTCTTGCTTTTCAATGTATTCGCCATTATATTCATATCCTGTCATTGCTTTTTCTCTCCGCTTCCATATATCGTAATTCTTCTAACTCTTCTTTTTTACTTTGACAATCACAGTGTTCTCCTGAATCTAAATAAGCACCACATTTATTACACTTGTAGTCATACATATATAACGTCCTCCTCAGTCTGTATAAATCACAACACGAAAGGTTCCATCCGTACCTATTACACTGCTTCCACCAAAGTGGCTGTAGCCACCGTCGCATATCATGGAGACTTCTAACTCTGATAATTTCACTCCATCTTTTATTTTGCCTGTATGCGTGTTTCTTGCATACGATGGCATGTCATGATGTTCCTCAAAAACCTGCTTTCTAACATCATAAAGACTTTTTGCATGAAATCTTTTTCTTAAATCGTCACAAATCTTTTCATATTTATCCTTTAGTTCTTTGTTTCTTTCAACATCAAAAATACATCTTAATTTCATCTGTTTCTCCTCCTAAATTAATTTCAACAAGTAATCGCGACATTCTTTAAACTTTCTTTTTGAAAATATTCCATCAATTTCAAACGTAAATTGCTCATCATGAAGCAATCCAGGATTCCATCCATTTTCAAAAACTCTTATTTCAAGCCATGCAACATGTCCGCTAAATTCGAAAAATACCGCTGGCTTACCAAGAACATTTCTGCATTCAATTTCTCCGTCCTGTCCTTCTTGGATTTTTAAGCAAAGATTTATTAATTCCATAATCATGTTGTGTTTACTTCTAGTCAGACGTTTTAATTTTCTGTTCTTCTTCATTTCCACTCCAATCTGTGCTATAATAAGCACATAAATTCATTACAGTGTTTTTATACTTGTCCTTAGGAATTGCACTTCCTTTGGACTTTTTTTATTCATCAAACAACCTTTCCGCAAGGCATAAGATTGCCAATATAATTGCCATCATTCCTGCGAAAAATATAGGGATTCTACCTGCTCCAACTGCGTATGCAAGCATAATATAGGATGCTATGCTTAGTTTCTTAATCATGCTGTCTCCTTTCTCATATCCTTTTTTCTTCTGGAATCTGCAAGATAATATTTATCTTTGCAAGTTCCTTTCCTGTAAACTTTCCCGGATCTTTTCTTTTGTATTGAAAAGATTGTTTTGAAATCCCAAGCTTGTTCGCCATATAAATATCATCAGCTCTTCTCATAAGCATGTACTCTTCCAACACTCCTTTTTTGGAGCATATAATTGTTTCGTAGTCTTGTAATGCTAATCTTGGCATTCTTGCATCCCACCTTTCTGATTCTTTGATAGATGGCTATGCCAAGGGAACGACCACTTATCGTGGATTTTTAATAACATGGCATAAACATATATATTTGAGATTGATTTTTTAATTAACAGTTTCTCATTCCCTTGGTATAACCATCTATTTTCCAAGTCATTACCTTGCGGTCAATGTAAAAGGCATTTATCCATACAGAAAAATTAATTAGTCTGTAACAATCAACACAGTCACGGGGCCATTCATCTCAACACTTATTTTTTTGTCTGGCTCTGCGTATTGTGTTTCTATCCCAATTCTAGATTTCAATTCTTCCACAAGGTCACACGTTCTTGCTTCTTTTACATCCATCCCTCTATCACTCCTTTCTAAAATTCTTACTCTTCGTCTCTATCATTTTGCTGTAATTCCTGTCACAAAGGATAAAGTAAGGCTGGCTTTAGTCAGCCTTTTTAATTGTTGCATCTGTTCTAAACAACTCTCTAACATGAGTGCATGCATCATCAAGATTTTCTAATGTCAT
>JAQWFL010000003.1 GCA_028704435.1 Anaerostipes sp.
ACTTTACCCACTCGCTTAGCACCCTGCATTACTGCAACGCACCGAGTTTGGCTACACGGCTCACTGGTGATTACCGCGACCGGACTTACACCGGCTAGTGTGGTCCAGCTTTGCTGGACACACAACGTAAAGAAGCCGCCTTCACAGGCGGCTCGCTCTCAACTCCTATTTCTACTTTTGACTGATACTTCCGATTTTTCTTTGAGGTAACATGATCCGATGCTTCAAGTACTCTGCTTCGTTCCCGTTCTATCGTATATTCCGGAGAACGAATTTTCGGAATTTCTTCTTCTTTTCCGCTAATGCTTTTTTTAGTTCCATCTCGGAGATTTTCTTCTGTCAATCCCTCTCTGGTCATCTTAGCCACCTTACGGTCCCTGGCTTTAAATTCTTTTCCTGCCATGTACCTCACCTCCTCTCCATATGGCACCTATTACTGCTCAAGAATATACTTTTCCCATTTTTCCAAACAGTTCGTAGCCTTTTGTGAATTTGCTTTCATTGCATCCAGACAATCAATCGAATGCGCATTCAACAACATATTTTCTGTTAAATATGCATACACTTCATCCATTTCTTTGATCACCTCATACAGATCTTCAAAAAGTTCATAGAATCTTCGCTCTGCATCCTGCATGTTCTGCTCTGCTAATACATTTCTAATTTCTCTGTGCAGACTTTCTCTCTCCACAAATATTTCTTTTTTCTCAAAACTCTTAATGTATGGTTTCACTTATCATTCTCCCCTTTTCTTTTCCTCAGCCTGTCTTCTGGCTTCCACTTCCTCCGGCTTCGTTGTCATTAATGAATAGAGCTTCAGGTTCTTATCAAATTTATCTTTAAAAGGAATAATGGTACTTCCATAAAATAAAAGCCCTTCCCCTTCACCACTGTTCGTTACATAAGATAACTGATAAGGCGAGATATTTAACTGCTTTGCAAGAATCTGTCTATCTCCCGCCGCCTGGTTGAGCATATAGATAAAATCACTATTCTCAAAAATGTTCTCAATCTCCCTAGATGCCAGTAAATCTTTCACATTCTGTGTGATACCGGTAGGAATACCTCCCCATTTTCTGAATCTCTTCCAAATCTCAACAGAATATGCTGCCGTCTGCTCTTCCTTTAAAAGAAGGTGAAATTCATCGATATAATACCGGGTAGATTTATGAGACGAGTGATTGATCGTCACTCGGTTCCAGACCTGATCCTGTACAATCAACATCCCCAGTTTCTTCAACTGTTTTCCAAGCTCCTTAATATCAAAACAAACAATTCGGTTATTCAGTGCCACGTTTGTCTGATGGTTAAATACCCGAAGGGAACCATTGACATAGATTTCCAACGCCGTCGCAATTCGCTGTGCCTGCGTTTCTTTCTGTGCTCTCAGACATTCATAAAGATCTCCCAGTATTGGCATATTTTCAGGTACCGGGTTTTCGAAATATTTCTGATATACAATCGGCAGGCATCTGTCAATGACAGACTTTTCTTCTGCTTCAATTCCATTTCTGGAACCCATGATAAGTTCACAAAGAGAAAGAATAAAATCACTCTTTACTCCAAGTGGATTATCATCATCGGAATAGTCCATGTTGATATCCATCGGATTGATAAAATCCTTACTGGTAGGTGAAATATGAATGACCTGTCCGCCCAGTGCATGAACCAGCGGATAATACTCCCCTTCTGGATCTCCAATGATAATGTCATCCTGCGTTACAAAATATGCATTGGTAATCTCCCGCTTTGCCGCAAACGATTTTCCAGAGTTGTGCACGACAATACCGCAGGCAAGCTGGAAGTTCTGAAAGTTCTCCACGGAAATATCATAAACTGGAACTTCTGTTTCCAGTTCAATCATGCGAACTGCTTTCACTTCATGATTCGGAATCAATTTCATTCCCACACGCAGATTAGCTGCCTCGGTATATCCCGCTGATCGTGTCAGGAACCAGTGATTCGAGGTACAACGAATCTTATCTCCTGTCTCTATCTCCACCTCAACCAGTGATTTTGCTTTCTTCACAATACAAGCATCATACCCTCTGGCTGCTACTAACTGCTGATTGCGAAGGTCATAACTGTTTACCATCACATCGGTCTTTTGCTCCACCAGCTCCTCAAAACTGATGGTGGTTCCATCCGAAAGCAGTAATCTCGTGTCCCCGGTAAAACATCCTGGTGTACCTAAAATCAGTCCATTGGGATTTTTTAATTTTTTGCGATCCACCATAATCATGTTATTGGAAATAGCATTCAAACCATAGTAAAGCGATTCCCCTGCCATAAATAACTCCTGGGTCGTAAATGGTACAAAAATAGCTGTGGATGTTGTTGTCAGTGCTCGTTTGATTGGCACATGATTCACACCAAGGGGCAGGCTGCTCATCAAGCCCTCTTCCTGCAGGTAATCTAATCTTCTAAGAACACAGTTGTATTTCTGTGCAATTCCCGCAGTCTGAAAAACCGCATTTTCTAATTCCTGTTTCGTTTTATCTGTATTTAAAAAGAGCGCTGTCACAAGGAACATACGCTCATTTCTGGATTGAAGGTCTTCCAATAACCGCTTTGCCTCTCCACCATAAGTATTGAGGTCGGATGGGATGATGTCCATATCATAACCGGACCTTACTGCCTTCTTCTGTTCTTCAATTTTCATACGGTTGATGTCCGTAACTTTACTTTTTACAAGCTTGATTGCCTTCATCTGGTCTACCGACTGCACATGGAGATTGACTATAAGATTCTTATCAATATCCAAAAATTCTGCCAACATTTTATCTGTCAGCTCCGGTGCCAGAATCTGCAGATAGGACACTGTTCCGATGGTATTTCCCATAGAGAAATCTTTTCCGTTTTTAAAGGTAAAACTAGTCGGAGCTATGAAATCCTTCGTTCCCAGTCCAGTCTTTACAATCTGATTGTAATCAAATTTTAGTGGTACATTATTATCTGGATTGAATGTTTCATACAACACTTCCAGACGCTCGGAACCACTTAATGGATATGCCAGGACTCCAAGCACTTTGAAGTTATTAAGAATATCCGCTTCAATACGCTCCAGCTTTGGCTTTGCTTCACGAATATTATCCGCTTCGATGGAAAATGTAATATACTTTGTCTTTAACAGACCATTATTTCCTTTTGCCAGCTGATTCTTTAACATCTGTGCATATTCCATGCGGACATCATCAAAATCATCATGCTGTGGTTTAATACGGATGATTTTTTCAAATTCCTGCATGTTGTTCTTCTGATTGATAAATGATAACTGGAAATGAATGGTACTGTCGAAATAATTGAGGAAATCACACCAGTTCTCAAAAATTGCATTTTTATCCTCATTCTGAGCTAACTGATAATTCAGATCATAAAAGCGAATGGTCTTGGAGTAAACCTTATCCTGTACCCGGCAGATGCCATCTTTTCCCATTTCTCGATAAGCGATCGTTTTCTGGACAGAAAGTTTCTTTTCTTTCTCCGCTTTCGCTGATGATGTTTTTTTCTTTGAGGGCTGACTTCCAGCAGGCTTTGCCGCCACAGGCTTTTTCCTTTTTTGTTTTCTTTCTTCTTTCCTGCGAATAGCCTCCTCTTTCTTCCTGATTTTCTGCTCTCTTTTCTGTTTCTTTTTTTCTTCCTTCGCACATTCCTTTTTATAAGCACGAAGTCTTCTATCCTTTCTTGACACGGCTATTTCCTCCCTTTCTTGCTATTGCCTTCTTTGATACCGACCTTTTTATTACTGACTTCTTTGGTCCTAACTTCTTTGCCACATCTTTTTTCACCTTAGAAGCCTTTATTGGCGTCTTCTTTTCATAAAGATTTTCTGTTTCATACTTTCGAACACCGGGTCTTAGAAATCGCACCCGAATTACATTCATTAAAATCTGTTCTAAATGCATCCCATCTTTTTCGTACAGTGCAAAGAAAAATGCCGGCAACATCAAAAGTACCATCCCTGTGGCTGCATTGCTCGTTCCTATCAGATTTCTAGTTGCAAAATAAAAGGGAACTCCTAACATGGCGGCAATCAAAATGCAGATGATCTGCCGCTTGGTAAGATTTAATACAATCTTATTTTTAACTTTCGTTAAGTCTTTTGGAACACTTACATAAGCCATAAACACCTCTCCTTTCAAAATAATTAGTGAGCATTAAAAATACTCTTGCTCAGGCTTCCCGTCTTCATTAAGCTGAAACACAAGATAACCGTATATGCCGCTACACCAAACAGTGTAGATGTTAAATCATCAGACAATTGAATACCAGCCACAAGTGCCGCATAGATACCGACACAGACCATCATCAAAAATGCCTGGAATGCCAGGGCGAATAATCCCCGGAAATAATTCATACCCATCTGCCCCCATTCTCTGTTGGAAAGAGTTGCAAATGGAATTGGTGCAACTGAAGTATATAAGTAGATCTCAATCATACGTCCATACATGATTACAGTAATCAGTACAGACATGATCTTCATACAAAAGCTGACAATCAATGTTTGCAGAGCCAGCACGACAAGTTCTCCTATCTCCATAGCTTCCATCGTTTCGCTTATATTAGCAATTGCCGAATCGATGTTAATCGCTGTTTCTCCTGTGATGACGCCGGCAGCCGAATTGACAACCGACTGCCCCACATCAAACACTGCCATCGTTATGGTAAAGGTATTACTTACCAGATACACGGCAATCCACATCTTAAAGAAATACTTAAAGAACATCCATGTATCTATATCGTGCATATTATTTCGCTCAGTCAGCATGGAGATCAGCTCATAACAAAGTACAAAGGTAATAATCATTCCTGCAATAGGAACAATCACCGAATCGGATAAACTCTGTATCATGCTGAAAATGCTGCCGTTCCACCCCTGTGGGGTTTGTCCAACCTGTGATGCAATCTGACCTGTTTTTTCATTCACGTCGGTAAACATTGTAGTCAGGTTGGACTGAACCATTCCTGTCAGAAGATCTCTCATCCACTCCTCAATTGCTTCAAAAATATTATCGAACATGGATGCGCTCCTCTCTTATCGGTTTAACCGAACAATCCGCTTAATAATGGAATCAGCTGAGTTCCGATAAGAATAACTCCACCGCCACTCATAAGCTGTTTGATACCCTGGCTCTTAGCCCCGGGATTATCATTTCCATACCCCTCCATGAGGTTGATTGCACCCCACACACCAAGACCTGCCCCTATTGCAATAACGAGAGTCTTTAAAATTGTAATTGCTGAAGTAAAAAATGCCATATTCTAATCCGAAATCTAAAGATAAGTCTGAAACAATTCAGTACACAGACATAAAAAAACCGCTGCATCTTTGCAACGGTCGGCTCACTTTCTTTAGATTCTTTTCCTTTTCTGTTATTTATATTTGGCTGTGTAAATTGCCTGTCCAAAATACCGTACTGGCTCTGCACGTATAGGCGGCAGTCTGACCTGCTCTTTAATTAACATCAGCTGTTTCCTCCTCTCCTGGAAATTCATACATTTCAAACTCATCATTTACACTCATAACAAGTTCATGCTTCATATACTTCTCAACATCAAATTCATTTTTCTTGTTATAATCTGCCAGTTCCCGATATCTCTTGTGCTTCGTAATGTCATATTTATTGCTGAAAAACGGACGTACTCCACGCAGTTGTAAAATACACTTACTTCCATCCATAACAGCCAGTTCATCCCGGCTCATTAGCTCCTTTCCAGTCTTTTGATAATTCAAACCGTAAGATCTGCTTTGTCCACGGGTATCAGAAGTATTAAATAAATCAATCGTCTCCTTCCCCAGTGTTTCTGATATTTCTTTTAGAGTGGAACTTTCTTTTCCTCCGAGAAACAACATCGTATCGCAGTTACCAAGAATCGTTTCTGCGGCATCCTTGTAGATGGTCTTTAACTGGCTCTGGGACTGCAAGATAATGGATGCGGATATTTCCCTGCTTCGTATAGTGGCTATCAGCTTATCGAACTTAGGAATCTGTCCAATGTTGCTGAACTCATCAAGCAACAGCCTCACATGAAAGGGAAGCCTGCCGCCATGCTCATCATCTGCTTTATCGCAAAGCAGATTAAATAGCTGTGTATACATAATCGCTACAACAAAATTAAATGTGTCATCTGTATCTGATATGATAACGAATAAAGCTGCTTTTTCCTCTCCCAACATGTCTAGCTCCATCTCATCATACGCCATCAGATCTCGCAGTTCCCGAATATCAAATGGTGCCAGTCTCGCACCACAGGAGATAAGAATACTTTTCGCTGTTTTTCCTGCAGCGAGTTTATATTTTTTGTACTGCCTTACAGCAAAATGTTCCGAGTCTTCTGCTTCCAGTTCCTCAAACAGCTCATCCACTGCATTCTTAAACTCTTCATCATCCTCTCTGGCTTCACTGGCATTGATAAATTCCAATAAAGTTGAGAAGTTCTGTTCTTCTTCCGGAGCCTCATAATAAATGTATCCAATCAGTGCACAGTACAGAAGCCTTTCGGCTTTGACCCAAAAATCTTCGGAAGATTTTTCTCCCTCTCCCTTAGTATTGGCTATAATTGTATTCACCAGTTTCAGAATATCCTTCTCACTGCGAATATACTGAAAGGGATTATAATGCATGGATTTTTTGAAATTAATGGTATTTAATACTTTGATCTTATAACCGCCATCCTTTAACATCTTCCCACACTCTATAACGATCGTACCCTTTGGGTCCGTGACTACATAGCTGACCTTTTCACTCATCTGCATAAGGTTCGGCTTCACATAAAATCTTGTCTTACCACTACCGGAACCACCTATGACAATTACATTTTTGTTTCTTGCATATTTCGGCTCTTTTGGTCGGCTATTCATGGTCAGCCGTTCTGTCTGTGTAAGAATCACATTATTTTCAAATACCGGATCAACAAATGGTTCAATATCTTTTGCTGTTCCCCATCTGGCTGAGCCGTATTCTACTCCCTTCCGATATTTTTTTGCGTTCTTACTACGATAATATAGATAGCCCTTCAAGGCTGCTACTCCCAAGATACCAATGCAGATATCCTGGATATTTAAGCTGGGCAGTGGATTCTGAAATGCTTTGCCAAAATTTATAAGAAGTATCATTAATTTCTCGATGATACTGTCCCCTACACAGTAGCGGTACAGCCATGCACCCTTATCCAGAAAATAAAAGGCCAGTACAAATGGCAAGTTCAACAGTATCTGTTTTTTCACCTTGCTCATAATGTCTGACCTCTGTCTTTCTGCTTTGTTTTTTCTCTCTCCCGTTGTTTTGCTACTTTTTCAATAGCCAATGACAGCTTCTTGCGGATTGATACCTTCTTCGATTTCTTCATTGATACACCAGCGTATTCTTGAAATGCCTTGGTCATCACATCCACATCTTTTGCTTTGAAGAAAACCATGTATCTTGGCGCCTCTGTGGACTTGTCTTTTTTTAGGCTGTAATCAATACTGTATTTTCTGGCAACACGGTCAAAGGACTTAATGTTGTTATCCGTAATCTCAATATTGGTCAACTTTCCACCCTGCTCCATCAACTGTTTTAAGGTCTGTTTTCCTCTCTTATAGGCAACTGCATTGGATGTCTGCATCGCCTCTCTTTTTTTCTCCTGGTTCTTTGCTGATTGTTGCTGCTTAAGCTTTCCCTGTGCATCCAGGAACTTTTTCATTGCTCCTTTTAAAATATTGGCAGAAATCTTTCCACCAGTCACGCAAAGGGAAATGGTCTTTTGATTTACTTCTTCCTGCATGAATCTCACCTCCGTTCGACTATAGGAAAAATTCCTTGCTCCTTTAACTTTTCATAAATAAACATCCTACCTGCCTGCGTCCACTCCGTCTGTATTCTGGTAAGAATAGTTCCATCCGGACGTTTTTTTGCAAATGTAGTACTTTTCGCCAATCCTTTGTCTTTGTACTTGCTATATAAAATCCATTGATTTCGAACCTTATGTTGAATCCCCAATTCATGAAGCTTTTTATTCATTACCTGCGGTGATACTCCATAATCTCCTGCAATCTGTGTAACAAGCACCAAAGAGTCAGAAAGCAGAACAATATCTGCATAGGATGCTTTCGGCTCCATTATTTTAATCTGTTTTTGTTGCTCCAGAACCTGCAATCCTAACTGCCTGCACTGTATGCTTAATTGATCTCTGGTCTCATTGGCAATCTGCAATGCTCTTGCCATCACCTGTTCCGGTGTATTCCAGGCTTTCTCTAGATCCAGAAAGTATTGACGATACAGCTTCCCTTTCGGTGTTCTCTGCAGCATACAAATTTGTTTTGCCATATCAATCGTCATCTGATAATCTAAAAGTTCCCTGTTAATCAGCCTTTTTCCTTCCACTTGAACTTTCTCATTTTTGAGTAAGTTGAAATCTGTTCCTTCATAGAATCCGTACTCACACATTCTTGGAAACCAGTCTACAAATCTTGTCCGAATCTCCAATGCTTCATGAAGGTCCCTGGCTGATACCGTAGGTCTCTCATTCTCAAAACTCACCTGAATCAATTCTTCCATCCTATCCCTCCTCTCCACTTGCATGTTCATTCACTTTGCCCATACATATTGTGTTGTACCAATGCGGAATAATAATGACTGATAGTAGCCGGAGCATTGTAAAGTGCCGCCAGCAGATACTGCCTGATATTACGTACCTTCACGGTAGTCTCCTTCATACAGCTCATCACATAACGGATGTGCTCTACATTCAGCTTCATCAACCGCTCTTTCACGATTTTGACTGGCTTATCATCCCCTGCAATCCTTATGGTCTGTCTGTTAGAACAGACTGTTTCCACTAAAATATCCAGAATTTCATTCAAAGCTTCCTGATCATATGGATAGTCCACCAACAAAGCATCCATAGCAAGCTGTTCCCAGAAGTACTTACGGTATTGCTCATATGCTTTCGCATCATATCCAGTTTCCAGTACGTTTTCTGAATGGATAGGATAGAACTCAGTCTCATTTATCTCAGTCTTATTACTATCAGTCTTATTAGGAGGTGGTTTTGACATTTCTGGAACTGTCTGTTTCCCTTCTCTTGAAGTGTCATTTTGACATCTCTTGAAATGTATCCCTGACATTTCTGCAAGTGCACACTTATGAACCAATATCTTATCTGGCTTTCCAAGTCCCTGCCGGACTCTGGTAATCAGTCCGATTCCTCTCTTTTCATCCAGCTCTGCCAACAGTGCACTGGCTTTTTTATTTCCACAGTTCAATGCCCGCATGATACTCTCTATCGTAAAATAGATATAGACCCTGCCCTCATCGTCAATCCATCCGTTCTGAATGGATAGCTGCATCCGGTCTAATAAAAGTCCATAGAGCAGTTTCGCTTCCGTAGACAGTTTTTCAAACATAGGCGATGTGAATAGAATCTTTGGCACCTTGTAAAAACTGTATTGCTCCGCTTCCTGCCCATAATGGAATGGAAATACCAGAGGCTTTTCCTGATCCATCATTTTTCTTTCATTTCACGAAGGATTTTCACTAGGCAAAAACCAATACAGGGAGTATGTTTTCCATAAGGGCAGTCCCTGCAATTTCCATCTTGCTCAGCTTTAATCAGTCTATCTTCCTTCTTTTCCTCAATCAGGTAATAGCATTTATCCAGTTCACAGCCTCGTTTCTTACCCAGCCAGAAATAGCAGTATTTGCAATTATCCGGCTTGTCCGCCATATAATGCGGGGCATGGTTATTCTTCTCCATCTTCATCCTCCAAACTCCAGTCATCATCCTCCCAGCTACAGTCACCTGGCCAGTTCTCATCACTGCACAAGTCACTAAGCCTTTCATCCGCTTTTGCACCTGCACGGACACAGGCAAACAAGATTACCGCACTTGCCACACCTACCGTTCCAAATATGATTGCTGCAACATTCATCTTCTTCATTCCAATCCTCTCCTTAAACGAAAAAAAGACACCTACAGACAATTACGGTCTATAAGCGCCCAAACAACATGCTTCTTATTTTCTTTTCTTTCTCAAATAGAAAACTGATGTGCCCACACCACAAAGAGCCACTGCCATCATAAGTAACCAAATACCTACCTTACTGTTATCCCCAGTCTTTGGAGCATTCGTTACAGTCGTAGTGTCCTGCTTCGGAGTCTCAGTTCCCGTATCTGGTTTTGGTGTTTCCGTTTCTACCGGTTTCACCTCATCCTTCATTACCACTTTCTGGATTTCTCCAGTATCTTTCACTTCAAAGCTTACATCTTCCGATACCAAATAGCCTTCCGGCGCACTCTCCTCATGAAGGGTGTACTTTCCGACTGGCAGTTTCTCGATATAATGTGCTTTTTCCTCAGAAGTCCAACTTTCTACTTCATTTCCAGCTTCATCAAAAATGGTCAGCTTCGCTCCAGGTAATTCTTTTCCAGTAGTCATATCCTGTTTGGAAATTTCTATTTTAGTCACATCATTTTCAAATACAAATTCGTAAGTGACCTCTGCTTCTTTCTCCCCTGCATACTCAAATGTGAAGTCCTGTTCTTCTCCTGATGTTACAAAACCTTCTGGAGCTTTGATTTCTTTCACATAATATTTGCCATCTACCGGAAGATCCGCAGTAAAATGAATCTCACCTTTTGTATCCGTTGCCTTCTGTTCAATGATTTCATCTTTTTTCAAAAGAACTTTTCCAGAAGCTGATTTGATATCCTCTCTGGAATAAAGAGCAAATACACAACCTTCCAGGACATTATCTGTGTTCTTTTCTTTCTTGATTACACGGATAGCCACTTTCTGGCGATTATTATTCCAGTCTTCATCAAACGTAACCACTGGTGTATCCTGGTCACGATAAGACAGATCAACTTCCTTCGGTTCCTCATCCAGAACATAACCATGTACTGTTTTAACCTCTTTCACATAGTATTTACCTACTGGAAGATTCTCTACCTTTGCAATTCCATTGTCATCTGTGGTTATGGTTGCCACCAGCTCATCTGCCTTATAATAATCTTCACCAACACCATTCGCTGCTTTAATATCCTCTTTTGCATATACTTCAAAGGTTACTTTCGTCAGGTTTCCTGTGACATATTCAAAAATATGCTCGATGCTTCCTTTGGCTTTCTCAAGCAGTGAAACATTATCTAAAAACTCTCCCTTTTTGTTGATGATGCATAAGACGCTGCAAGATGAAGAAGAATTACTCTTGCTCCGGCTGGCAGGTTGCCATACTCGGAACTTTCAGAAAAGAAGCCATCATCGCCTGCCGCTTTTGTTCCATAATAGCAAACTTTAGCAAGTGATTTCGCATCACCTAATTTACTGATGGAATAATTTCCGCTTCCGGGAGATGCTTTGGATGGTTCCACGCAATAGGCTTTTGCACTTACAGAACCAAAACTTACTGTAAATTCACAGGTCAGATAACTGCCATATCCATAACTGGAATAGTAAATATCCTCTCCCTTTGTTACTGTTACAGCCTGCGCTGCTCTTGCCACTGTTCCATATGCTTGGAAAGTTACAGACTCCCCTGCCTGTAAATCAGCAATAGGGACTTCCTGTTCATTTGCCTGCTTCATAGCAGAATCTAAAGTAAGACCAGTCTCCTCATCTATATAAGATTCTTCTGTAACTGGATTTTGTTCCTCTGTCTCTGCTAACTGCTCTGTTTCTGCTAACTTTTTTTCTGCTAACTGTTCTGTCTCTGATACTGCTTCTTCCGCTGATTCTGCTTCTACCGCTGATTCTGATGGTACTTCTGTAACTGTTTCTGTTTGCAGCTGCGGCTCCGCCTCTCCATCATCCGCTTCTTCATCACCGTTGCTCTCAGAACTTCCAGAACCTTCACTTACATTTTCTGGTTTGACAGATGGTTCCTTCACAATCAATTTCCTGCTGATCTGATACTTCGGATGGTTCTTGTTTACTGGTTCCACATAATATACTGCAGTATAAGTATCTGCATGATCATTGGAAAAGTCCTGCTTCTTGTCATTCTTTGCCTCTTCAAAGGTTACTTTTACTTTTTCATCATCCATAATTTCAAGATTGCTGAAATCAATCTGGACATCAAACTTGTAACCAACCTCCATCTCATAATCCGTCGCAGTCACAACTTCATCTGCATCCAGCTGTCCTTTTACTTCCTCATAAAGAGGCGGCTTACTCTCCTCCACCGGCAGTTCTGCCGCAAAAGAAGTCATGGGCTGCATAAAGGAAGATAAAATTGTAACTGCTGTAAGAATGCCTGACATGGCACGTTTTACATTTCCTTTCATTCTCAAAATACCTCACTTTCTTCACTTTGGTTTTTTTAATGTTGTAACACCCCTTGCTTTTATGTCTTCATATCGGGTTCCTCCTTTCGCAAATTGTGTGCTGCGTATTTGATGGAAATCTTACATAACAGCACATGGCTATAGCGGTATCTGCCCTGTGGCAAACACCGCTACACTTTCTACTGTTATATCTATTCGAGGTTTTGAGCTTTTCCTGTTTTCTTTCCCAGACCCGTTCCTGTTCCGGTTTCCTATGTGTCCGCAACGTTATCAGAAATTATCTGACCGCCGATCCAGTACGCAGAATGCATACCAGACCAGGTATCTATATCTGGGCAGGTTATGTAGTTTTCAAGGTGCAATGAAAGAAGTACTTCGACTCCTTTCACCTACCACACACTTGCACTGTTCTTTGGTAAGCACTCTATTAAAAAAGTTTTATATTTGATAAATTTTTCTTTTTGTACACTTCTTTTTTAGCTTTTCAAGTATCTGCCGCTTCCGAAACAAAATGATTCTCCTGCTTTTCCCCAGTTCCTGTGCAGTTTCTACCGTATTCAGATTCAGATAATAGAGACAGTAAACAATTGCCTGCTCATACTCTGTTAGTTCCCGGATCATCTCTCTAACCTGCTCTCTCATAAAATCTCGGAGCACAATATTCTCAACATCTACTTCGTCCGGGATAGATAAATCCGAATAAAAATTATTCCCCTGCATCGCTTCCAGGCTGTACACATGATGTTTTTGCTCTTTTTCCTTTTGGTACTTCTCTTTTCTTCGCATCTGATACCAACAAAGATAAACTTCCCTGGTTACCTCCACTAACGTTCCATCTTCCAAACGTATTCTGTAATGTTCTCTTTCCTTTGGCTTTCTTGTATTCATTGCTATGATCTCCTTCTATTTCAGTACAATTTTCTTCATTCGTTTAAGTGCCTTCGCTATCGCATCTGACACTGCCGGACGGGTAATCCCCAGTTCATCCGCAATCTGCTGGTGGGTCTTTTCCATATAGAAATACTCCACAACTACTTTCCTCTGTCTGTTGGTAAGCATCTGGAGCAGTTCCTCCATCATCTCCTGCTGTATTAGCCTATCAGCCAGACAATCACTTTGATCAGACAGTGCATCCCAGTCTTCCGCTTCAGCACTATATGAAACCTGGTGCCCTTTTTCCTTCATATAAAAGTTATGAGAAAGCCTGTCCTCCCCTTCCAGCATCAGACGGATATACCATTTCTCCTGATCAAATAGATGTTCATCCACACAGATATCCTCTTTATTCGTTGCATAGGAATAAGACTTACATTCATTCACCGGAAAAACAGTTGCTCGATTCTTGATCTGATAAAGTGCATATCCATTTTTGTATACTGTAAGTTCTGCACCATTTCCCATAATTTCCTTTACCACAATTTCGCAATCCGATTCCCGTAACGCCCTGGCTGTTGGAAGCTTAGCTCCAGCCTTTGGTTCCTCTACTAAGTTCCGCAATTGTTCTAATGTCAGCATATCTGCCACCTTCCTGCCTCTCGGCAACGGGTGACACTGTGACTGGAATCACTTGGAAACTTGCGTGAAAAAGGCAGCAAAAAACAGCCTCAGGCCAACCCGTTTTTTTTAACGGGAGCCTTTGACTCCTCCTTGCTGCCTTATGAAACACAGACCACTATCTTCTGGCTTTCTGTCGTTTTAACACATGAATTGATTTTTCTTCCTTTATAGAAACATTCTTCTTTTGTTCCGTCGATTTGGAGAATACGGAGTAATCCCCCATAGCATCATAAGGAAGATACTGACGAAATTCGATTTTTTCCTGGATTGTCATGAACTCACCTCCTGGTCTCTGTCATATCCTGTGATTTGTTGTTTTCATTTGATATATCTAAGATATCGCATATCGCCCAAAAGCTCCCTCCGATGAATGTAAGGTAAGGAGCATTCTGATACGCAAAACATTACATCGCTGTAAAGTTTCATGAATCTGTCTAAAAAGAAGCAAAAAAATACCGTGCAGTTCAATCCCCTGCACGGTTTATGCTACTGATGTTTGTGATAATTGATTTGCCATCTTCATAATCAAATCTCTAGCTTCTGGATTCATCTTTTGAAGCATGTTAAGTAAAATTTCTTCATCCGGCGCCATATGTACCTCTGGTTGCGACACCCTCAAACGCTCTGGAACCAATTCATCTACCGGTATCATAAGCGCATCTGCTATTCTGAATAGCACTTGACTATTCATCTCCCTTTTACCATTCTCATACTCGGAAAGCATCTTAACAGAAATGTCTGCATCAAATGCCAACGTTTCCTGCGTTATTTTTTGTTTTTTCCTGACTGATCGAATGTTTTCGCCTAATATCTTGGCATCTGATTTCATCTTCATCTGTTAAGCTGCCTCCTTCCTTTGTATTTTTTCTTTCTGCTTTAAAACGACAAAAAAGCCGGAGCAGAAAGACATAACATACTTCTAATTTTCCAATCAAAAGTATCATCATGCGTTTCTACTCCGGCTTATCATCCATGAACGATTACCGACACTAGGCGCTATCTATTAAACTTGAACTGCAATTGCTGACAAGTATACACCGATATTTTGATTTTTCAATTTTAAAAGTATTCTTCTTTTTTAAATTAAAATTAAATATGTAATATTATCTATCAAAATTTATCTATGTATCTTGCAAACAATTCTTATAAAATATCTAAATTATACTATGCAAACAATATAAAATACGCCTAATTCACTTCCTTTCAATAATCACTCTTATCACTTTTTCATCATCAATATTCATTCTTCAAAATTATCATTTTCTAAAATTATTCATAAATGTTAAATAGTGAAATAAGTATAGCACTTTCCGCATATATCGTAAATCAAAATCCGACAAGATTTCCCATTCCCATTAAATTATGTCTTTACCTATAGATGCGTCTGGATGCATAAAGAAAGCACAGCCAAAGCAAGATACAAAGATACAGATTCTTCTGCACTGTTTCTGCTACGGCTGTGCTCGTATATCATAGAACCGGCAACGCTCGGATTACAGATATTCCTAATTCCAATCTAACTAACGGTATCGAATTACAAACAATCATCCCTGCGGCTGAATAACTACACTTCTGTGTTACCCTAGAAACGCTGCTCCAATTGTCTATCCGATTATTATCTAATGGTCACACTTCATATCTGACTGAAATACAATATGATCAACTGGCACACCCACCAGTTCTTCTACAATCTCTTCTGCTGTGACATAATCTTCTAATTTTCCCGACTTCACATGGAGGACAATTTTCCCATCCACAACAGTACGATTCCCTAATCTCGCTCCTTTTCTTGGAGTTCTGACAATGTTATTCACGCCTTTCACACGCAAACACCTCCCTCGTAAATAAAATGTTACCCGAATCTACTTGCAACATCACCTCTGTTCTAAATTTTTCCTGTTAAATAGAAGTATCTTCTCAAATTCACTTGACATTGAGAAGTTTTAGAATTATACTGTTCTCAACTTCTCGAATGTATGTTTGTATTATATATTGTGAACTTCGCATTGTCAAGTGAAGTTTATAACAATTTCATCATACCGAGAGAAATAAATATTAACCCACATTTTTAGAAAAGAGGAATCTACCATGACTTTAGGAAAGAAGGTAAAACTAAGAAGAGACGAACTGAAGATTGGCCAGGCTCAATTGGGCGAATTATGCGGTGTATCTCGTCGCACCATTGTATCATATGAAACTGATAAAAGTCTTCCAAGAGAAAAATCCCTTAGAAAGCTCGCTGAGGCACTGGGCGTAACAGAATGGTACTTAACACACGATGACTGCACTGAACCAACTGCCGGAATCAATGAAGAACCTTTTATTCAGGCAGCAAGAGATCAATTTGGGAAAAAGGGTGCCGAAGAAATGGCAGATTTACTAATTAAGAATGAACAAATGCTTGCAGGCGGAACATTGAGTGAAGATCAAAAAGATATGTTCTTTGCTGCAATTTCAAAAGCTTATTTTATTAATAAGGAACATGCCCGGGAAAAATTCGGGCGCAAGAAAAGTGATAGCTAGGCAAATATGAAACCCATTTTGCACTATCGAATAACCTGAAGGTGAGAATACTGCCTATGACAAAAGACGAAATCACACGTATCGCACAAAAGTTACGAAATACCTACCACGTGACCGAACCTGAAAAACTCTGCCAGATCCTGGATATCTGGTATGATTATATGCCAATGGGTACAGAAACGGACTGCATCAAAGGATTCATCAACCGGAGTAACCGCTGCTACTGTATCATCATCAACGATGATTTACCGGAAGAATTGAAACGAATCATCATGTTCCATGAGATCGGACATTACGCTCTCAAACATATGTCTAAAACCATCTGTACCTTCAAAGACTACGGTATCTATAACGTAATCTCTGACACAGAGAATGAAGCAAATCTGTTTGTTGCCGAGTATTTACTGGATTCTGAGGAAACAATGCAGACGCTCAGAGAAACGAACTCGTTTTTCCAGACCGCGGCTATATTAAATGTACCTCCGGAGATACTGGATTACAAATGGCGAATGTTAAGTTATTATAAACGGCTTGCCGGACAATCTCCTATCCAGGTGAACAGTGACTGTTTGAAACGCATACAGATATCAGGAACTTCTGATTCCAATATTTATTAACTGCTTTCCATAATTCCTACGTGAAAAGACAGATATAGTTTGTTAATGACTTTACTTCATTAAAGTATACTCAATACACTACAACAGAAGCATACATATATATTCCGGAGGGAAGCAAAATCAATTTAGTTAAGACTGGACAAGGTAAAGTGATCTGCAACGATTCCATAGTAGATTCAGAGTCACCTATGAAGGTGGAAGTTCATATTCCAAGTGCAATATGTAAAGTCACAATCAAAGCACAAAGAGGGCGATCATCCGATTAAGTATTATACATATACGGCAAATCATGAATCTATGGTTTGCCGTATGCAAATTCAAACCAATCTTCAGTTATTAACTATCACATTTATTCTTACAAAGATCGGGTATAAATAACTGGCACCAAATACTCCAAGTTTCTTCGGTCCTAAAACATGTCTGTTAGCATCCATAACTTTATGAAAAGCAACATCTACACTCGATTTCGTAATTGATTTCTCCTTTCGATTAATGAATATCTCATTGCCTCTAACGCTGTAATTGAATTTTAAACCTTTCACAGTATGAAATGGATAACCTGCAAATAATATTAATGTTTCCCATAGACTCTCCATCGTCATATCTTGCGTGAGCTTTTTGACCGCTGCTTGACGATTTCTCCACACTCTAATGCGTTCCGCATCCGTGCTGATTTCACGAGTCTTATAAACCCCTTTTTTGTATGGAAGATAGCTATGTACCGACGCTCTGCTTAGTCCAAGTATTTCCTGAATCTGCTGTATGGACTTCCCCGCAGCATATAGCTCCTGAACTTGTTTCGCAATATCTGTCATATAAGCATTTCCAGTGATTAATATCTTCCGTATTTTAAGTGGGGTCATGGAAAATTCTTCCCCCAATAACTTCAACTGTTTATGTGCCACATCCTTATCAGAAATTTCGTCAGGTGCTGGATTATTATAGGAAAAGATAACCGCATCGAACAATTCCTGCTGTAATTGCTTTGCATCAAAATCTGGTTTCTTCCTGGGTCTTCCCACTTTCACTCACCATCCCCTTTCCGTTATAATCTAGTTTACAAGCGAATCATATATCATCTCTGCAATGAAGTTCCCTCTTACTATGTATGCCAAGTTTGCTGTAAATACTCTGTGTCGTATTGCTCACTGTTGATGGCGATATACACAATTGCTCTGCAATCTCCTTTAAGAGATGGATATCATTGAGTGATACAATGAACGATAATGAGAAGGATGATAATAATGGCGAGACAGAAAACAATTTCTTCGATTGATGCTGCAATTATAAAAACAGAAGAAGATTTGACAAAGGCAAACGCGAAATATGATAAGCTTGCTAATGAACTTCAAACTTTGCGGAAGCAAAGACGCGAACATGAAGCTAAAATGATACTTGATGCATATGAGAAGAGTGGCAAAAGCTTAAATAAGATCATGATCTTTCTAGGGGTATAAAACCCCCGGAAAGTCATTAGTGTAATTTTTGTGAAGAGTTCAGAAGTATAGTTTAATTATGCAAGTATTTCAATGTTTAAAATGTCCCACTCGCCATCCATTGTTAGATGAAGAATCACCTTCTCATAATACCTATCTGCTGTCAGTGTAGCCCGTTTCTCCTCACATATCAGCATATAATTTATACCATTAGCTCTTTGTGAACCACAATACATTACTGGTTTAAATCTGCTACCTATCCGATCTTCAAACATCTCTTTGAATCCTTCTGCAACTTTCTCTGGAAGATTACAACTTGGATTATCAACTAATTCCCATTCGCCCATAATTACTACCTCTCTTTCTTCTTAAGTAAATGCTCCATAGCCAGTACCCTAGCAGAAGAACGCCGCAAAAAAGCGGCGCAGTTAATGGTTTTATTTCCGGCAGTTAGCCGGCAGGTTAGCTGACCATGGGAGCAAATCTTCCAAGAAGTTCCGGTTAGTATCTTCCAAATGTTTCGGAATCTCGGTTAAGAGATACTCGAAATATTCATAAGGTTTCAGCTGGTTGACCTTTGCCGTTTCGGCAATGCTGTAAACAATGGCACTAGACTGGGCTCCGCTGATGGTGTCGATGACCATCCAGTTACGCCTGCCGATACAGAAGCTACGAATCGTTTGCTCGCTTAATTATCCACATATGAAGATAAGCTTCCTTATACTCAGCTTGCTTTTATCCTCATCTTTTTCAAGAATGCTCATAATTTCCTGCTCTTTCCTTCAAAAGATGAGGATAATTAATTTTACCTCAGTCCACAGAGCCGTGCCAATTCTTCCTCATCCTCCATCCACAGTGGTTCTTCCTCTGTTAATCCATAAGGACTCTTTTCCATTGCATCCCTTATCATCTCAAGTGATGGTTTTGCATAAATCCGTGTTACTTGGGTCGATGAATGCCCCATTATTCGAGAAACTAGTTCTAATTCAACATCACTTTGATAAAGATTCGTACATCTTGTCCTTCTGAACATATGTGGATGCACTTTTTTAGGTAGATCAGGATGGTCACGTCGCACTATATTGGCGTATTTATTAATAATACGTTCTATATTCCCTGGCGACATTCCTCCTACATTTTCTTTAATGACGGTATAGAACACCAGATCTGTTTCGGGACTTCCAGCATTATGATACAGATTCAGATATCGTTTGATATGGCTGACTGTTTTATCTGTAACCGATACAATTCTTTCCTTATCACCTTTTCCATGTATTCTTAAATATGGTGTGGATTTAGAGAGATTTATATCCGATATCTTAAGCTCAAGTATCTCACTTAATCTTATTGCTGTATCATATAAAATAACCATGATCGTAGTATCGCGGATTCCTATTTTTGTGAAACCCGGTGCTGACAGCATTGCCGTAAGGCATTCTTCATTTAGCATTTCTTTCTCTACATCCGGTTCTTTTAGAAACGGTACATGGGATACGCTTAATGCGATTTGCTGCATTGCAATATCACCATCAGCCACATACCACACATATGCTTTTAGTGCTGCCAGCCTCTGGTTACATGTTGTCCTGGCATATCCATTATTCTGTAAGTACAACATAAAGCTCAGTACAAACTCTCTTGTGCAGTCATCAAACGTAAATTTTTTCATGGAAAAGCCTTTTTCTTCGGTAACATACCTTCTGAAGATTGTTAGGGCATCTCGATACCCCTTTATTGTATGTTTGCTTCTGCTACACTGCCTGCTTAAATACAGACCAAGGAAATCTCTCGTCTTAGAAAAGAAAAGTCTGTCAAATGTTCTTTTATTCATACTCCACCTCCGGAATAACTCTGGAGGAAAGTTTGTCTTTTCTTTTTATTGACTCAAATGCTTCTTCCACTTGATGATAATAGTAATAAGTTTCTTCTGTTCCTGCATGTCCAAGGTAACTGCTCAAATATGGCATCATGACACCAAGATCCATATCGGATGCCATCCATAAATTCATCCGTTTTATCACAAAACTGTGACGTAAACAATGTACGGTAGGCTTTTTATCACAAGCTTTAGAACTATCTGTATCATTCCAGAATTTATTGAAGATTCGATCAACTGAGGTATTCGGTATCGGTTTTTCTGTATCCCTTCCTGGAAACAGCCATTCTGGTTCATGTCCCAGTATACGGATGAGATAATCCTTATATCTGCCACAAAGTTCAGATACATCTTTCGCCAGGTATACAAGCCGATCCTTATCTCCCTTGGAATGTCTTATCGTTAGGATTCCGTTATCTATGTCTGTATCAGAATATTTTAATCCACAGGCCTCTGAATTTCTTAGACCGCAACAATAAATGAGCCTAAAAAGTATCTTGTATTCTTTTGCAAGCCTTACAAAGGCATCCACAGCAGGTGATGACGTTTCATAGGCATCGACCTGTTCAAAAAAAGCATGTATTTCATTATCACTCATAAGATATGGAACCTTTTTTTCAGCTTTCGTAAAATTCCTGGGGATGTAAGAAGCAATACCCATTGCATTTAAATAGATACAGAAGCCCCTGACTGCATCTATGCGGCTTGATTGTGTGGTCTTATTTTCAGTTTTAGACTTCACAGACCAGCTATCGAATAACTCTTTCGTAACGGCAGGCTTCGTTACATTAACCAAAACGCAGTACCTATCAAATCTTGATAACCAGTATGGCGCAGTGGTAAAACTGAAACCTGACAATCTGCGTTGATGAATGTAATCCGTTATATAGGAAGAAAAAATGCTGGAATAAAAGTAATCCTTACACATTAAAAATCACCTCCTGCCCAGGCAATTCCAGCTATATTAAGCGATAATGGGCATTCTGTCATCCGCTCTTCATCCAGTGACAGGTATTTGTGTACTGTGCCATCTGTCCTGTGACCAAGTGTATCCGATATAAGTGATATCCTTGAATTTCCCCTGAGAAGGTTTGTGGCAAATGTTTTTCTTACCACATGGAATCCGCTCCCTGGCTGATTGCGGTCAGGTAGAATCCTTTTCAAGGCACTTCCGCATACAGATGTTCCCAGCCTGCCATAAGGTGCACAATGATTGATAAAAATATGGATGTCCTCACTTTCTGGCCGGCCATACTTTATGTATTTATAGATGGCATTTCCAACATTTACAGGCAGTGGTAACATAAGTGCTTTTCCGGTCTTTTTTTGAATAATGCTTATACTTTTATTTTTCCAATTAACATCCTTAAAGGTAAGAGCCACTATGTCTGAGGCTCTTAGTCCCATCTTTAAGCCTATAACTATCATTGCATAGTCCCGCAGTGCAATAGGGCTGTCATGCTCCGTACCATATGTCGCTATGGATTCAATCTCATCATTTCCAAGTACATTTACAATCCTTGTTTTTGGAGCTGTTATCGTTGGAAGAGCCTTATATAATAAGTGGTTTTCTATCACATTTATATCATTAAGATATAAGATGAAATTTCTGATTCTACTGTTATAGGCACTTTTTCCTTCCGTGCTGGAATGACGGTCAGCTGCATTAAAGTCCTGTAACGTCTTGGGCATAACGTTGTTAAAATCACTTATACTCTGGCTGATCAGGTAGGTGCAGAACCTGACAATGGAGGATCTATACATCGTAAGAGTCGATTTTTCCATTCCCTCCAGTCGCCTTAGTTCAAGGAAGTCCATGAGCTTTCTTCGGCACCAGTCTGGCAGCAAGTCCATGCTGCTTTTGTGATCATGTCTGCCAGTTACTGCAGTGTAGATTTCACCAGTCTCTATAAAGCGTAGGAACTGGTTCAGGGTCCTCATGGCTTGCTTCAGGTTAGTTCTTAAAAGTGGCTTTACCTCATCAAACCATATCCATGCAAGCTCTTCTGAGAGCTGTATCTGTCAACCCAAAATTAGGTCAACTGCTCATTGAATTCTAGGTCACTTAAGACCACTTTGTACACCCATGCGCCAGCATGGGTGCATTCTTTAACTGGCATGTTCTATTGTTACTCCGCGGATTCCTCCTTGACATGATCGAATGTAGCACCATTTGTTCGTAGTGTCTCTCTCAGACGGTAGGAATCCCCTTCCATATCGACCAGGATGGCTTTATAGGTCAACCGATCGACTAATGCGCTTGTTATTGCTGCATCTCCAAATACTTCGTCCCATCGCTCAAATGTTAGGTTTGAGGTGATAATGGTCGATTTCTGTGAAGCACGGAGGGAAAGATTGCTGAACAACAGATCTGCGCCTTCCCTATCGAAAGATATGTATCCAAGTTCATCCGCTATTACGAGATCATATTTCTCAAATCTTTTTTCATAGGAGCGTAGCTTCTTTGCATCATTGCATTCCTTTAGTTCGGTTACAAGATACGGAATTGTTGTATAGAGAACCTTGTAACCCTGCTCACAGGCTTTCATTCCAAGACCGATTGCTGTATGGCTCTTTCCTGTACCAGGATTGCCTGTCATGATAAGATTCTGTCCCTTCTGGATGAAATCCAACGTAGCAAGCTCTGGGAGCTTCTTTTGCATTGTCTTGGGCAGACAGTCCAGTTCCAGATCTTCCAGGTATTTACGGTATGGAAATCTTGCACTGCGTATCCGATTCTCTCTGGCTCTTTTCTCTGCTTCTGCAAGTTCACAGGTTAGGAGTTTATGAAGAAAATCCTCATAGTCAGCAGCATCTTTTTCCAACTCCTCGAAATTCTGTCCCATTCCTTTTAACTTCAACAGCTTACAGTATTCTTTTATCTCTTCATTGATCTTTGCCTTCATCAGACCACCATCCTTTCTTCTTTGCTCTGTAACTGACAGAGCCTATCATACTGTCCAAGTGTGCTCTTGGATTTCTGGCTCAGGCGGTCTGTTCCGGTCTTCATTATGGAATTCTTATTTTCGCTTATCTTGTCACATATCACCTTTACCTTGTCTGCGCTCATATCCATCGGGGAGAGAGATTCCAGTTTCAATAATGCGGTTGCTACTTCGTCTACGCCTTTTTCGTATATGATTTCTAAAACCTCTAGAAAAGTTCTGGCATCACTGCTATAATAGGTTTCGAAAAGTTTTTTAATCCGGGTGTCCGACTGAAGCAGTGCTGTGCTTTGGTGAAGGGCACCTGGTTTTCTTTTCAGGGTATGCAGGTAATGATAAATATCGATTTTCCAGTCATGCCCTTTAAAGCTTCGTTCATGGCGAGCAACAATCTCTCCGCCATGATAGATGATAATCTTATCTGTATAGGTGCGGATGTCCACGTCTTTGCCGACCAATGTATCAGGAACGGAATAATGATTCTGCGCTACTGTTACAGTAGAATACTTATCGACGTGTCCTCTGCTTTTCTTACAGCTTTCGAATTTTGGCATCCCAGGAAGAAGGTTCTCTTTCTCATTTTCAAATGATTCTGCCGGAATCGTGCCATCATAGATATCTCTGGCATTCAGTTTCATGCATTCTCGGTATAGAAATGTATTTGCATCCGCAAGCGTATCGAAGACATCGTTCCCGGGTCCACAGAAGACCTTTCGTCTTACATATTCAACGCTGCGCTCTACATGACCTTTTTCATTTCCACTCCGAATGTTACAGAAGCGGAAGCAGTAGCCATAATAAAGTGACAACTGGGTCAGTGCTTCTGTAGGCTCTTTCTCATGAAGTCCCACAAACTTCCTGACAGCGACCCTCATGTTGTCGTAGACCATAGTGTGAAATACACCATGACAATGAGCGAAATAGTCTGCATGGGATTCCTGAAATGCAGGTGTGTCCTGTGACTTATATAGTTTTGCAAAACGGTAATTCGTTTTCGCTGCTGTGAACACGGCCATCTGGTAGTTCTTGTAACCTGTGCCATCAATATCAAGTTTTACAGTTCCCCAGTCGAATTCGGAAATGTCGCCATCTTCATACTCCTGACGGATATATGCTTCCTGGCTTCTTTCATCGATTTTCCTGATCAGACGTTTAACAGTGGAATAACTGATGTCATAGCCTTCTTTGATTAAGTACTCATGGATATCGATTTTTTTCATCTGCTGCTTATGCAGCCCTCTTGCTCGACGTATTTCATTTAATTTCAGACATTCCTCAATTATAAGCATTGCATCTTCTGTTTTCTTTAATGGGCCACGGTTATGGCTGTCATACTTTGGCTTTTCGACGAAAGCCTGGATAATTTCTGACTGTTCCAGTTCTGGATTCATGGATAGAAGCTCGTTCCGTTTCTCATCATACTCTTTTACATATTTATTGACGGTATCTTTGCTCATATGCATCTGTCGGGCAATTTCTCTGTTGCTAACGTTATTCAGATGCTTCAGAATGACTGTTTGCTTTTGTGTCAAATCAATCACTTTCCTTTCTTTGCCTCCTCTCAGTGTGATACTGATAGGATAGCATGTCTTGGGTGGAAAGTGACCTAGTTTTCAATGAACCATCTGACCTATATTTAGGTTAGCACAAACAAGAGCGAAATACCATGCATATCCAGAAAAATATACAGCAGTGTCAATGTATGCTTGCTGCTTTTAATTACAGTAATGCCATACCGTTCCTCTCGTAGACATGCCAGAAACTTCCCTATACCGTTCCACAAATCGTCATTTTTACCATTGATGGTTCTGGAGTCAGTAACACCAGATATAAACGATGAATCTTTTATAACTTGGTGAATCAATAGCTTACTCAATACGAGAGAATGACCGATCTTACATTTTCCTATAGATACGAAATACCTAAGCATTGCTCTTATCAAGTCTTCATAGACATCTTTTGATTTAAAAGATTTATGATAATCATCTTCGTGAAAAGAAAGAAGCAGACTGTAATTAATCTGCGCTATGCTTGTGAGTCCCTTGCATTGTAGATAAACCATAAAACGCGCACATGCGATACGCCTTCTGGGGATATCGGAAGAACTGATGCCTTGGCTCAGTGCATAGTCGAGGTATTCATCGACTTCGCACCTAAGTCTTTTGCAAAGTAAAGAGTAGTTTGGCTTCTGCGGACCCATATGATCGGGCAGGACATTACCCGACTCATAAATATCTCCTAATTGTTCAAGGCAATGTCTGTATCCCGTATAGTTCCTATAAATCCAAATGTCTTTATTGGATTCCAGCCACTTTGCCGCTACTTCTTGTGAATAAGTCAAATGAGTTTCTACCAGATAATCCCGAAAAGCCTTGTAACATAGTTTGTGTAAGCTTTTTGATGATGCCCCATAACCACTTTCTTTCATAAAATCCATTACTTTTGCTACATTTAAGTCATATAGTTCCATAATAGAACCACCTCCTGATATTTGATGATTCTATTATCTAAAGACAGAGAAATTTTATCCACACATTTTTTCAAAGAGTTCAGTGTTTATGCCACATCTGCTAAAAGATGAGGATAAAAATAAGCTGAGTATAAGCTTAATTATCCACATATGAAGATAAGCAGCCGAGAGAGCAATCAGAGGATTCTGTATCGGCAAAAAGAACTGGCAGATGATTGATACAATCAATGGTGCCAAAAGTTCTGCTATTATCTATAGCATTGCTGAAACAGCAAAAGCAAACAATTTAAAACCGTATGAGTATTTTGAACATCTGCTGACGGAGATTCCACAGCACATGGAGGACACAGATACATCATTTTTAAATGATCTGCTTCCGTGGTCAGAAAAACTGCCAGCAAAGATCAGAAAACCACAATCATAATTATTAGAGCCATGCAAATGGCTCAATACTTGTCAAGGTACTTACGTTGGAGCGTTTACGATTTTATTATAAAAAATATAAAATAAAATAAATTCGAAAAATATCATTGGTAAAAACCACAATTGAGATGGTGATGTCATTAAAACATATTTTTTAATAATTTCAATTAGATTTGTTTTAAAAAAAACAATATATAAAGGAATAACCCAAAATATTGATGCAATAGCATATGGTAGCATAATTCGCTTTGCTCTCTTATAAATATCATTCTTTATATTTGTATATTTATTTTTTTCACACTTATTATAATAAAAAAGATATCCACTTATAGCTGCAAATGTTTGTATATCAAACTCTCCTAACCATATTGTGATTTTCTCCCATAATGCTGATTGTATATTAGGATGACATATAAACCATCCAGTGTCTGCAAAAAAAGCAGTACAATGACTTAGCACCACTGCCAACATCATAACAGCCTTAATACTTGAACAATTACTGAGCCTTTTATCTTGTATTCCCAATTTTCACTCCACCTTTTCATCTTATTAAATTTTCTTCCAATTCTACTAGAAAACTTCTCCAAATTTTTCTATATATATTCTTTTTAGAATCATAGTGTAAAATTATGCAGATAGTCAATTAAAACAGTCCCATTTTGCATCTTCACCTATTCCACCGTTACTGATTTAGCAAGATTTCTTGGTTTATCTACATCTAGTCCCTTTGCCACAGACACATAATACCCCATCAACTGTAATGGAATAACCGCCAATGATGTTGCAAAATGTGCATCCGTTTGTGGAATATATGTTACAAAATCAGCTGTATCTTCAATACTATAATGTAAGCGCTTAGTATTCCTACGTTCGCACAAAAACATCGCTTGCCCTAATTGCTAGATGCAAGCGTTTTACTATAGTTTAGTTTTGGCAGCTTGATTTTACTTCTTCACTCCAGGGAACCAGGGTTTCAAACTGTTCATCTGACATCATTTCGCTTGGACGGTGTTTCAGTAAATACGTCAGATATTTATATACATTCAGATCGTTGGCCTTCGCCATTTCCACCATGGTATATACCAGGGCACTTGATTCCGCTCCTTTCGGAGTGGCGCTGAACAGCCAGTTTTTACGTCCCACTGTAAATGGCCGGATCGCATTTTCACTTAAATTATTAGAAAAACTACAATGTCCATCCTCAAGATAGGTCATTAAAGTATCTTTTCGGTTTTTGGCATAGTTCACCGCTTTCTCGAAACGCGTTCCCTTAGCTGGCTTCTGCTGTTCCAGCCAGGCCCAGAATGAATCGAGTACCGGTTTTTCTATTTCTAAGCGGTAGGATTTCCGCTGCCCATAGGAATGCTTTTTGCCTTGGGAGATCCTCTCATATTCAAAAAGTTTTGAACAGAACTGGACACCCTGGACAGCAGGATTGCTGTAATCATACTCCTTGCCTTTGGGCACTGCCTCAATAAAATATCTTCTCGTGTGTGCCCAGCAGGAGCATCGCCTGATTCCCGGGAGATTGTTATATCCCTGATATCCATCCGTTTCCAGATATCCATCTGTGAAGCCATCCAGGAACGATACTGCATTGTACTTTGCCCTTGTTTCTGTGTAATGGTAAAGGATGATCGGTGGCAGGCCATCTTCCCCGGAACGGAACAGCCACATAAATGAATCTCTCTCAGGATTACGGTCCGGTTCTTTTAGTACCTGGATCCTCGTTTCATCCGCCATAAGATAGGTCCTCTGAAGGAGCTGGCGGTGAAGATAACCGTACACTGGCTGGAAATAATTCCTGGCACAGTAAATGATCCAGTTGGCAAGCGTTGCCCTTGTAAAGGAAACCCCAAGCTGTTTCCAGTCCATTTCCTGGCGGTACAGCGGCATCGCATTTACAAACTTCTGATACATCACCCAGGCAACCACCGATTCAGAGGCATAGCTGTTTGGGATCAATGCTTCCGGAACGTGTGCTTTTACAAATTTAATGTTTTCTGCCATTGTATTTGCGGTGGGGCAGGCAGGACATTTATATGTCTCGCGATAGATATTTATTACCTCGCCTTTGGCTGGTGTAAACCGGAATTCATGGCGTACAAACTCTTTGCCGATCGATTTAAGGGCGGCGCCGCATTCCACACAGGCCTTCTGATCATCAGGGAGCGAAATCAATTCATCCCTGGATGGGACGCCTTTGAAAAGTTCTTTATGCGTGCTTTTCTTTTTCCGGGTATGCTCTGGAACAGTGATAACGGGTATTTCCAGATCCACATCCGCTTCCTGTTCCGCTTCGTCAAACAGGCTGGTCTGTCCTTTGATATCCTTGCTTTTTTCGCTGGATGTGCCAAAAAGTTTCTTTGTCAGGTAATCAATCTTTTCCTGGAGGGTCTTTTTCTCGGCACGGTCTGCTTCAAGGGCCTGCTGTAATGACCTGATCAGTTCTGTCTGTGCTGCAATCGTAGTATTCAGTTGGCTAATGAGGTCTTTATATTCAAGAATCCTCGAATCTTTTGCGTTGCCAGCCATATGTTCCTGCTCCTTTTTCTATACTCTTATTTTACCATAAAAAGCGTAGAAAAAGAAGCAGAAAACCCAGTATTTTCAAGGCTTTGCGGAGATATCTTGATTTCAAAAGTTATGCGTAGGACCCGATTGTCAGGCGGTGTTTTTCCACAATCAGTCTGTGGGTTTAAAGGCTTTTGGCTGTTCAATTTCCAGGCCGGACATCAGCCAGTCGAATTGCTGCCAGGTAAGCTGACGGACTTCCTGGCTGTTTCTTGGCCAGCGGAAACGTCCCTGGACTTCCATTCTCTTATAAAGAAGGACAAAACCGTCGTTTTCCCAAAGAAGTGCTTTGATCCGATCACAGCGTTTTCCACAGAAAAGATAAAGGGCACTCTGTCTTGGGTTCATATGTAATTGGTCCTCAACAATTGCACACAGGCCGTCGATCGCTTTTCGCATGTCAGTATGGCCACATACGATATAGATTTCATCGGCGGCTGTGATATCACCTAGCATGTGAACTCCCTCAGGACTTTAAGTGTCTGGGACAGCAGCACAGGATCAGTTCCATTTGGAATCCGCAGATGGACAGTTCCAACTGATAATTCCATTGCATTAGAAACGGCGTATGTTTCTGGCAGGACCATTTGTGGATCCCCTGTTTTTTCCACTTCTATTTTTACTACTTCCTGCGGATTGGAATGAAGTTTTGTTCTTCCAGTAGCAGCTGGGATATCCTGACGCCCTCTTTGCCTGAGACGTTTTACCCAGTTGTAAAAAGTACCTGGTTTTATGCCATTGTTAAGGCACCACTGCTGGTCTGAAAGACCACTTCTCCTACATTCCATGATCAGCCGGTATTGTTCCTCTGGGGAAACTCTTGATGCTCGCATAGGAAAACCTCCAATATAAATGAAGTGAAATGCTTGCATCTGGCAAAACTAGCAAATGGAAGTAGAGTAAAATGCTTGCATTTCCTAGCAATAATTGTAGAGCAAAAATCGGGTCTGCGCAATCCGTCGAATTATAAAGCGCTTACACTATAATTGCCATAGGTAGCAAGTCCCATAAGATATGCTCCCCTGCTCTTACATTCAACCATATTACTGACTGTTTTCTCATAGAGGTCATTTTGAGTTAAAACTCCGATTACCAAGATTCCATCCTCAATAAGGCTTATAGTTCCATGTTTTAATTCACCTGCAGCATATGCCTCCGAATGAATATAGCTAATTTCTTTCATCTTTAAACTTCCTTCAAGACTGATAGCGTAATCAATACCTCGTCCAATAAAAAAAACATCTTTTGCATTGATTTGCTTAGCTGAAAACCATTGAATTCTTTCTTTCTCTTTCAATATTTTTGTAATCTTCTTCGGAAGGCTTAGCAACTCTTCTATCAAGGACTGATATCTTTCTTCGGAAATAGTTCCCTTTATCTTTGCAAATTGAATAGCCAATGTATAGCATGCAATCAACTGAGTGCTATATGCTTTTGTAGTTGCCACAGCGATCTCCGGTCCTGCAAGTGTGTAGAAAACATTGTCGGCTTCTCTCGCAATAGATGATCCAACTACATTCACAATTGCAAGAGTTCGAATACCTTGTCTTTTTGCTTCACGCAAAGCCGCCAGACTATCTGCCGTTTCTCCTGACTGACTGATGATGACAACCAGCTCGTTCTTATCAAATATAAGTTTTCTATAACGAAATTCCGATGCAACTTCTACACGGACAGGAATATCTGCTAAATCTTCAATTACATACTGAGCTACAACACCTACATGATAAGCAGATCCACAAGCAACTATACGAATCTGACTAATTTTCCTAATATCCTCATCTTCCAAACCAATCTCAGAGAACTCTATACCTTCATCTTTCACAACAGAATTAATGGTATCCTCCACTGCTTTTGGCTGCTCATGAATCTCTTTCATCATAAAATGTTCAAAACCAGATTTTTCAGCTGCTTCGGCATCCCACTTGATCTCTACCCGTTCTTTCTCAATCTCATCACCATCCAGATTAAAAAATGTTGCTTTTCCTTTCTGCAAGCGACCAATCTGCATATTCCGCGAAAACTGCGCATCCGTTCCCAAGGAACGGAGCGCTATTCCGCTTGAAACTGAGCGGAGCTCAGCTAGTTGATTAGTTACTATTGTTTACGCGTCTGTCACAGCCTGGAAAATCAAGTCGATATGCCTTTGATGTCATCCTGCTAAGGCAGGCATCCGCATATGTATTTTCACCGAAGAGCATGTACCAGTTCGCTACAGGTATCTGTGAAATAATTACGGTTGCTTTCCTGCAATCTCTTGATTCAATAATCTCGAAGAGATCACGGCATTTGGACATATCAAGATCCATAAGACCAAAGTCGTCGATTACAAGCAGGTCATAAGCAGCCATCTTATTGGAATACTCATAATAAGCACTTTCCTGACGAGCATGCTCAGCTTCCTGAAGAAGATAATTCGCACGGATATATTTCACAGTTCGCATTTGATGTAAGGCAGTAATACATAAAGCACAGGCAAGATATGTTTTACCGGCTCCTGCTCCACCAGTCATCAATAGATTATTGGGTTCATCAATCCAGTTGCAATCAGCCAAAAGTTCAATAACACGTGTATTAAGCTGTCTTTCTGGTTCGTATAGCGATTGATCCAGATCTGCGGAAGGATATTTCAGTGTTGCTTGTTTTAGTAATCGGTTGAACTTCTTATTTTCACGTTGCGACCATTCAAAGTTTACGATATTTGAGAACCTTGTTTCAAATGATTCAAGACCAGCGTTTGGATTCAGCAGCTGATTTTCAAGTTCCTCAGCCATACCGGACATACGAAGCTTGTATAGCTTATCCAGTAGTAGATTTTGATCTTTTGTAAGTTTGTCGTTGTAGCTGTATTCTTTTAATCTATATGCCATTGTTTTTCACCTTTACTTGTAGTAGTCCTTTCCTCGTATGTTTTCATGTGATGGAAGCATTCCGGGCGCTTTCTCTGGAAGTTCTTTTGCATCCATCTTTTTAAGTACCTGCTTAAATGTAAAGTACTTACATGAATTCATTTCAATACACTTTCTTGCGGCTTCTTCTGCGATACCATGAGGTAAAGCTTTTACACGGTGCAAAATACCTGCACACGCATTGTAAGCCTGTTCTTCGTGTTTTGAAGATTTAAGGACTCGTTCTATCAGCTCTGACATGGATGGACCGATTGCTGCAGCCCAGCGTCGGTAATAATTCCCATCTTTTGAGTTGACCTCCTTATAGTAAAGGTGCTCTGGACGCATATGTTCGTCCACTGTGATATACAGTGGAAACTCACGATAAGAGCGTTTATGAGTACAGATTAATCGATTGTATTGATCGCAGATTCTGATTTCTGATGGTGTTGCCTTCAGAATTGCGGGCTTTCCACAATAAGAGTACAATACGGAGTAGTAGTGGCCGTCATACTCGATGTGGTAATTATTAGGAACTTTTGCAACAGCTTTATAATCACAAGTTGTGTAGCATCCGCCTGGCAGTGGTTTCATACACGGTTTGTCATATTTCTCGAAGGCATCTTGCCTGGTAAGAAAAGCTTGTTTTTGAAAAGGTCTTGCATTGAGGGCTGCTACTATTTTTTTTATTGCAGCATTCAATTCATCATACGATGTGTAGATATTTTCTTTTAGCTTTTCTACCAGATGCGTTTCAAGGTACCGCACATGGTTTTCAACTGTAGGTTTTCCTTTTGGTTTTCTTGCAGGAGGCGGAAGTATAATCGTTCCATAAAAATCTTCCAGATCTGAAAAACTGGATTGTAGAATCAACTCATCCTTGGTGTGCTTTGTTACAGCAGTCCTGAGATTATCTGGTACAAAATATTTTGTAACGCCACCATAGAAAGATACGGCATGTGTACAACCCTCGATGAAGCATGGAAGCTTTTCGTTAGGAAATGCTTCGGCATACATCAAGCTGCTCACACCAAGTGTTGTTAAAAACAAATGCACTTTTTGAATCTCACCTGTTTCCACATCGGTAATAAGTTCAGGCTGGTCGCCAACCCAGTCAATATACATCTTTTCACCGGGCTTGCGATTCACAGGCATAGAAGCCTGTTCACCACCATAATTCGCTTCTATAAATTTGTTGTAATACTCATAAAACTGTGACTTTTCATATCCATCTGGATTCTTTTCTTTGTAATCCAGCCAACAGAAAGAGATGTTCACTTTACTGCCCGGGGAATGAATACGGTCATAATAATACTGACAATCCGGTAAAGGCGTATCCTTTCGCTGCAGATTTGCCTGCGGATAGAATAAGGATTCTACCTCTTTTGGTGGCATCATCCGCAGATCTTCAATAGAAAACCCACCGGATTCATATCGACTCATAATCAGTGCTACTGTACCTGAGCCAATCTTGTAACGATCCATTACGGATCTTGTTTGGCACTTATTCAGACGCATCTGAATTGTGCCAATGATAGTGTTGTAGTCTTGCATAAATAAGTCTCCTTTCGCAATTAATTATTAACTACGAAATGACTATAACACTTTGCTAAATTTATTGTTCAGAACGAACCGGAAACACGTTCAGAATTAATCGGAATCAATGTTCAGCCGTTAGCGGAATGCGCGTTCAGTTGAAGCGGAATTTGCAGACCAATCTCCATATTACCGATATAATATACATTACGTGTATATTTCAAAATAGCCGGTACATCCGAAGCAACAAATGACTCTCCATTTTCAACACCTATGATCATAGGACTGTCTTTTCTAGCAACATAGATCTCTTCCGGATAATCTTTGAACATAATCGCTAATGCATAAGAACCACGAATACGAACCATAGCATTGTTAATGGCGTCTATGGGTGTACCAAGGTATTTTTTATAATAATAATCAATGAGTTTCACGGCAACCTCAGTGTCAGTCTGAGAATAGAATGAGTAACCCTTTCTTTGAAGCTTGGCTTTTAACTCCTGATAATTTTCAATAATACCATTATGTACTGCAACTACATTCTTATCATCGCTACAATGAGGATGAGAATTCTGCTTGGAGGGTTCTCCATGAGTTGCCCACCTAGTATGCCCAATGCCACAGGTTCCCTCCAATGCCTGTCCATCGTTTGTCTTCTCTGCAAGAATTTTTAGTCGGCCTTTGGCTTTCACGATTTTCATATCTACATCAGTGTCTCTAACAGATAGACCAGCTGAGTCATATCCTCGATATTCCAGTTTTGATAACCCCTCTAATAAAATAGGAGCTGCCTGTTGATTACCTACGTATCCTACTATTCCACACATTATTAAATCTCCATTTCCTGTTTCCAAACAATCGCAAATTTTAATATGATTACTCAACTGTTCCTGTTTTAATGTTTTTTTACAAAACTATTAATAAACAAATGGTATACATATGCCATTATTACACTGCATAATAATGCAAACATTCCACAAATAAGTTGTGTAATAATAGTTCGCGGATTCCAAACATGAAACCACACCGAAAAAACTAAAATATGTGTAAGATACCATTCATAAGAAACTTTAGATAAAAATTTCCAACACACATTAAAAAAATGATATTTATGCATCATTCCATATATAAAAAGCGACAAAGAACCATAACCTAAAAAAGCTGATAAATCATTATAAACTTTTATCCATCCACCTTTAAAGCCACTGATTCCTAAAAACAATAACCCAAATATTATTATAGGAATCAGATATTTAAGCTTCAGGGAAACCTTTATATTTTCATCTGATAAATAATTTGCAAAAGCCATACCCAAACAAAATTCCCATAAGTATTGTAAGGCAAAATAACCAACACATAAATTTCCATTTATCCCCAACATTGCTGTTATCGTCCAATAAAATATACTGATCAAAAATGCTGATATAATAAATCTATTTCTAGTTATCTTTTTTTGTATTCTATATATTGGTATGAACATTAAATATAACTGAAACAAGGTCGACATATACCAAAAATGGCCACCAAAACTATTTAAATATCTTTCATCAAACATTTTAAACAAAAACAAATGACTAAGAAATGCTATTCCTCTACTTTCTCCAGTATATGTAAATGGAACACACGCAGATATCGCAACAATTACAATATATGGGATATATATCTTAAGAAATCGTACCTTGATGAACTTCACATAATTGAGGGGTTTATACATATAGGAGCAAAAAAGACCAAATCCAGATACAAAAATAAATATATGTACTCCCGCTCCTCCTACAAATGAAGTCTTTATTATGATTTCCGGTAAAGCTCTACAGTATGAAAAAATCAAATGATACAAAACAATAGTTGTAATAGAAAACGCTTTTAAGTAATCAATAACTTCATAATGTCTTTGTCTTCCACAAATTGTGATATCCTTCATTTTCTTGCTTGCACCCTCTCATAAAAATTAGAATCCATACATTTATTTTTTAATTATTGATTTGCCTAACTTCTGACAAAGAACTCGAATTTCTTTTCTATAACATATTGAAATTAGCATTAAAATTATGGTTTGAACCACCTCAACGCGATATATTTTTATATCACAAAGTAAAAGAACCGATTGGATAACTAGTAAAACATATGTAATTAAATCTCTTATCAAACTAATATCAATAGGAACAATTTGATTCGCTTTATAGAGTCTTAATGCCCAAACAACAATATATGCAATCATTGTAGCAATTGCCGCCCCAATAGGACCATATACTTTTATCAAAATCAAATTCAAAATCACATTAACTATAGCCCCTAAACAAGTTGTTTTTGCTATAATATCCGATTTCTTCGTTGCCAAAAAGATACCTTCTAATAATCCAATTAACGCTCCAAAAACAGTAGATATCATTAGAAACGGTGCATATTTCCATGCCAAATAGAAATCTTTTGAAAACAATATTCTTGCAATTATTTGATTTCCTGCAATCATTAATGAGCAAAGCAAAACCATTCCGCAATTGTAAATTGAATATATTTTCGAATAAAACTTGCTACTTTCATTGTTTATTTCTTTAACTGCCGATAGTGCCCATGCCTGATTAAAAATATTTTGTAAAATATTCAAGACAGAAGGAAGCTTATACGCAACCGAATAAATACCATTTGCTGCCACACCACATATCCACGTGACAATATATCTGTCTGATACATTATTTATCCACCAACCGATATTGCTAAAAATCATTGGTTTACTATAAGAAAACATTTCTTTTTTCAAATTTACATTATTATAGCGCTTAATATATCTCCAAATTCTTAATCGAATAAATAGATATATTGCTGGAAATAAATATGCTATAATATTTGCCCAAAAATATCCTGTCAATCCTAGTCTGAAATATAGTAAAAAAATAACATTGAACGAAACTACTGAAACAGAATTTATTCCTCCAGCAACAGCCAAATCAAAAATATTCCCTATTCCTCTACAAAACAGAGTGATATAATTATAACTTCGAGATCCGATAAACAGTAGGATCAGAAGAACTGGATACTCATTTAATATAGGAATTATTTCAAATATACAATTACAAAAGACAAAAAGAGAAAACAATACTATCGCTTTGAGTTCTTGTACTACTCCAATACTGAAGACATCTGCTTTATCATTTCTTTCGTCTAAGCAAAATCGCATCACTCCATTTGCAATAGTGAGTGTCAAAATTGGTGCCAATAAAGACACAGTCGTTAAATAAAAATCATATGTTCCATATTCACTTGTTGTAAGAATACTTGTGTACAGTGGTATTAAGACAAAACTGAGTATTTTCGAGCCTAAATTACTTATTGTAAGCAAGCCTACATTTTTTAATAGATATTTGTACTTATTCATTTAATTCTTGCTCTCCAATATTATCGACAAATCTATCCATGAACCGAAAGTATAATCCCAACTGTCTGGATAAAATGGTTCAAATCCTGTTCCATGTGCAAATGTTAGTTCTCCAAAATAGACTTTTCCATTAACTTCATAAAAATCCACTCTAATTTGCGATAACCCCATAGATAATTTACACGCTAATTCTTTCATTAATTCAAAGTTTACAGGTAATTGTGGTGGAGTATCTGCGTTCGGATGTATATTTACAATTGGAAGATATTTTCCTTCCATATCAAAAAAATCGAACCTTGTTTCTGAATTCAGACTTTGTCTTTCTGTAGCAATAAACATTGCTTTACATTCGCCATTAAAAGCAAAATACTTATAATCTCTTAATTCTCCAGTAACTATATCTTCCATATACTGTTCCGCAATAATACGAGGCTTAACATTTTTGTATGGCCATTCTCTACCATACTTGTAAAAATTATAATTTAAACATTTTTCAATTTTAGTTCTAGCTTTCTCATATTCTAACTGCGTTTTATCTTTTACAATTACCAAGCCACCGCTATCATGAGTACACTTTAATACAAATTGATTTGGTAATTTTGAAAAATCTATATCATCAAAAGAATCCCAAACACCATAAGTAGGAATCACATATTCCTTACCTATTTTTTCTTTTACCCATTTTTTCACTTCATACTTATCTACCAGCTTCGTATAATATGACTTCCTATCATTTAATTTCAACCACTGTATTTTTTCATTATATGATTTCGGATCCTTCAAATTCAATTTTTTTCCCGTACTCCCCCTATACATCAACTCCAAATATTGTTTATCAGGTAACCAGTCTAAAAGATTCCGGCTTGCTAATGACAAAAAAATATGCCATGGGTTCTGTTTGATTTTGTTTAAATAGGTTTTCATTTTACTCACTCTCCTTGATATGATTCACACCTTTTTTTAACTGATTCATGCCTGTTCTTTTTCATATAAATAAAATATAACTTCGGAAAGGTATGATAAAAACATCTCAAGATTTTTCCCTTTAACGAAATCTTTTTATTCCATTTTGGTAATTCTCCATCAGGAAATGCAATAGTTGCACTTTTATTCCAATACTCTGCCCCCTTACTATCAGACACCACTGACTTTTCCCAAGGACGTCCCTCAATATTGTCAAGATGATGAATTAGTACTGGATTTTTAACTGCTTCCGCATATTCTTGTGCTGTATATAGCATTTCTACTTCTAGATATTTTTTTATATTTTCTCTACCCCAAGTATATGCTGGATACATTGTCATATACTTAGGTTTCAGTCTATATATATCATTTCTGAACACAATATTGATTAAGTCCTGATCATGATAGGGATACTGTGTTCTACCACTATGTAATAAATCAATTATTTTTTTTGAATATTTTTTTTCTTTCCATGCTTTCACATCAATTAATAGAACACCTGAATTATAATATGCCTCACTACTTTTAAACCCAATATATTCATTATGTAATGAAGGTAATACATCTGATATTCCCGCAAGTGTATGTGCTTCTAAATCCATAGCAAACAATTCATTCAAAGAGTTTTCACAAGTAACATCACAGTCAATATACAATATTTTATCAACTGTATCAGGTAAAAATTCCACCAGAAACAATCTTAAATAGGCTGAATAGGACTTATACGGTCCTTGCGGATTAAATCCCATTTCTTTTAAGTTTGTAACAATCTTGTCACAATTCAAAAAAACGATTTCAGCATGATATTCATTGCAAAGTTTCATCATTTCATCTTTACTTTTTCTTGTAAGACCATTGTCCAATAGAAAAAAGCAAACTGAGGAATTATTACGCATTACGGATGTCATTGCCACTCTAGCTAAAAATGCGTAATTTTCATCACATGCCAAGCAAATATTAATATTGTTCATTTTTATATCCCCTCAAAGTAATTGTCATAATAATTACACTCATAAAATAATGTTGAACTGTAAATAATCCATTGAAAAACATCGGGAATGCAATATATACGCACATTGCTACCAATAATCTTTTATTTTTATTCTGAGCAAAACTCATTATAAAAAAACTGACCCACTCCCGTAGATAGTAAATTGTTCCAATTAGTCCAACACTTAATAACAAATCAATAATATCATTATGTGCCCAAATATGCATATGATAATGCTCATAGTTCACCTGATATACATAATCAAATCCATGTCCAATCAATTGATAAATTGGATTGTTTTGTACGAATTCTTTAATATCAATAAGCCAGAACGCACTTCGACCACCAGTCGAACTAACCAAACTATCTGTTGTACCTTGATTACTTGCTATAGAACTCCATATAAACTTTTGGTACATACCTGATCGCAGAAAAATAATTACAACTGCTGTAACAGCAATTCCTAGCAAGATGGTTTTTTTTAATGTACCATTAATATTTCCCTGAATATAAGCATACAAGATAATAGTTGCTGATACTATATAGGTTCTTGCTCCAGTTTGAAATACAATAAATAGCAGCATCACGAACATTCCAAGTCTAACATAACTAAATTTTTCTTTAAAAAACAGAAATAACATAAAAGCCATTAGCAAACAGGTACTTGAGGCCATCACATGCGTATCTCTTGCCAATCCGATAAAATAGTTACTCTCCCCCCATGCATAGCTATAATTCGCTGATGAAAATACAGACAAAACCGTTATACCATAAACTATATAAAAAATCACTTTAAATATCTTCTTATATTTTTCAAAGGAATTTTTCAACTTATCTAATGCAGTTTTTTCTTTCAAATAGTCCAACAGACATAATGTAGTTCCAAAATATATTAAATCTTTTAGTGCTAAAGATGTCTCCTGAGTTAGCATTACATTTAGAAAAGCCAAAATAACAAGATACAATAGTAAAAATAATGTATGTTTTGTTGGGTTTCTCAAATCATAGAAAAATACTAGGATTAAAATTGCTGTAATAATTATTCTATTAAGCGAAAAAGGTATAATCCCCTGAAAAAGAGTGCTTATAGTAAACATCATTATTAGCAGTGCTATATAATCATTTACACTTCGTGGAATTGATACCCGCATTAGCTTTCCACCTTCCCACATCCTTGATTCAATAACTCACACTTCTCCAATATATTAACAATTCTCTCACATGCATGTCCATCACCATAAGGATTCGCAGCATGTGCCATTTTATTATACTCTTCTTTATCGTCAAGTAATCTTGTAAACCATTCGTAGATAGTGTCTTCATTCGTCCCAACTAATTTTAACGTTCCTGCCTCCACTCCCTCTGGACGTTCTGTCGTATCACGCATAACAAGGACAGGCTTTCCATAAGAAGGACATTCCTCCTGAATTCCGCCTGAATCAGTTAGACATAAAAAACATCTTGCTTCAAAGTTATGACAATCGAATACCTCAATAGGTTCAATAATATGAATCTGTTTGCAATCACTTAATTCTTCTTCTGCGGCTTTACGAACAATAGGATTCATATGAATAGGATAGATTGCTTTTACATCTGGATGCTCATCCAACACCCTACGAATCGCACGAAACATATTGTGCATTGGTTGTCCAAGATTTTCTCGTCTGTGAGCTGTAATAAAAATCATTCTATCATCCCCCACCCAATCAAGTTCTGGATGCTGATAATTATCCACGACTGTATGCTGCATCGCATCAATGACAGTATTTCCAGTCACATAAATAGAATCGGGGTTCTTTCCTTCGTTAAGAAGATGCTGTTTCGAAAGCTTAGTGGGCGCAAAGTTAAATTTGCTTATAATCCCAACTGCCTGACGATTAAACTCTTCCGGGTAAGGCGAATATATATTATATGTACGAAGACCTGCTTCTACATGACCTACTGGGATTTGTAAATAGAAGCATGCTAATGCTGTTACAAACGTAGTTGACGTATCACCATGAACCAAACAAACATCTGGCTTTTCTTTTTCTAATACTTCTTTGATGCTATTCAGGATATTTGTAGTAATATCAAAAAGTGTCTGACCGTTTTTCATGATAGAAAGATCATAGTCTGGAACAACCTGAAATGTTTTCAAAACTTGATCTAACATTTGTCTATGCTGTCCAGTTACACACACAATTGTCTTAAACACTTCACTTTTCTTAAATTCATTTACGAGCGGACACATTTTAATAGCTTCAGGTCTTGTACCAAAGACCAACATTACTTTTTTCATATCATCATTCCTCTCTAATTTCCATATAAACAATTTTATCACTTTAATTTTCATGCAAGTACAAATTATAATTATTTGTTCAAAATGTTATTAAATAACCTAATCCATTGTAGCTCTATTTTAGTTGGGGAATACAAAGAAATCAAGTCTTTACCTTTTTCAGCTAATATAGCCGCCTCTTCTTTATGGAAAATGATATATTTGATTGCTTCGGCCATTTTAGAAGAGTCATTTATTGGAACAATTATCCCTCCTCTATTCCCATTATCCATTAGAAATCTTGCTCCACCTGGAGAACAATCTGTAGAAACGATAGGTAAACCTAATGCCATTGCTTCAATCAATACATTCGGCAACCCCTCAAACCAAGACGACAACACAAATAAACTACTAGAACCAATATATTCAGGTATTTTTTTTACTTTCCCAAATAACGTGACCCTATCATTCAATTTCATTATATCAATTTTTTTCCTCAATTCATCCCTATATGGTCCATCTCCATAAATAACTACTTTATAATCTGGAATGTCATCCTTTATGATGTTAAATGCGTCTATTAATGTATCAAACCCTTTATCAATCGAAAGCCGCCCTGCCGCAGATATCACCTTTTCTTTCTTTAATGCTGATACATCAACGTCAAAACATGGATTACAAATCACTGCTGTTTTTTTATAATCTAATCCATAGTAATCTCTTGCACCCTCACTTTGAAAAACTGAAAAAATGTATTTTTTATAAATTAATTTATTAAGCATCTGTCGAAATTTCGAATAAGTGTAAGGATCGCCCCGTTCACATCCAATCGCTGGAACCCCAGCGCAGACCACCCCAATCGATGGGAACGTATATGAACCAAAAACAATTACAATATCTGGTTTTGCATTTTTAATAATATTTTTAACCGACATAATTTCATCTATTTTTCTCAAATATTTATTTTTATGATTATACCTTACATAAGTGCATTCTATTTTTTTATCCAACTCTACATTTAGTTCATCCTCTGATAAACTTATAACAGAAACTTTGTATCCTGCTCGTATACAAGCATTCATCACAAATGCAGCAATTTTCTGCGCTCCTCCTACTCCTAATGAAGCAACTAGAAACAGTAATCTTCTTTCTTTTCCCATTTATCTATTTCCTTAATCTTTTAATTTGATCCAACACTAAATAACACGTCAAATGTTTTTTTTAACATAATTTCTTCTGTGTATTTTATTTCAAACTCTCTGTATGCTTCATCAATAACATTTTTTTGCCTATCTGGAGTATAATATATGTCTTTCAATATAGTTGCCAATTCTGTGGAATTTTTACTTTCAAATAAATACCCATTCACTCCATTTTTTATAATCCAGGGTAAACCACCTGCATTGCTACAAACAATCAACGTATGAGCGTTCATCGCCTCTGGTATTGTCAATGGAAACGCTTCGAATAATGAAGGCAGTACAAGAACATCATATTCCGGTAATAATTCTCGGATTTTATTTGTGAATCCTTTAAAAGAAATTTTACTCTCAATTTTCAAATTTTTCACTTGATTTATAAGTTCCTTTTTTACGCTTCCCTCTCCATATATATCACATTTAAAATTCATTTTTTTCATTTCGTCTAGTGCTCGAATTAAATATTCACAACCTTTTACCTTTTCCAGACGACCAGCATAGCAAATATTCAATGTGTCTGACTCAGATTTTCTTATATTTCGTTGTGTATAATTAATCTTTTTCACACCATTGTGTATGGTAACGATTTTTGATTCACATATTCCTCTTTGAACAAGCAATTCACGCAAAGCATCTGACACCACAATAATTTTATCACTTCTTTTCAAATAATAGTTTTCCATCATTATAAATATTTTTTTTATTATTGTAGTCTTATCAGCACGATCAAATTCCGCATTGCTATGTACTGTAGTCACCTTAGGAATACGCAAGTGAACTAGACTTATAAAAACACCTGAATTAATTCCATTGATATTAACAAGTTCAACTTTCTTTTGTGTTAATATTCTTTTAGTTCTTCTTATATCTGAAATTGTAAAGTCAACTTCTTCTACTTGTACATCTAAACTATTTTCCTTAAATACTTTAGAGAATTCACTGTTTTTCCTTGTAATTATAATTGCCTCATTCCCCTTACTAATCCAATTTTTAATAATGGTAAGCAAATAATTTTCAGCGCCTCCAAAGTGCTTGCCCAAATTGACAAATGTACATTTCATATAATTTTATTTCCTTCTCTTGATAAGTCTATTGCCGTCTTTTAATGATTTTTCCAGGTATTCCTCCCACAATTGAAAAATCTGGTACATTCTTTGTAACTACAGCTCTTGCTGCAATGATTGAACCTTTCCCAACTTCAACACCCGGAAGAATACATGCTCCATATCCAATCCATACGTCATCTCTAATTATCACACATTTTTCTTCATCACCTTGCTGATTCATCGGTATGTCTGTGCGATCAAACTTATGATTAGTAGCAATAATTGCAACATTCGGTGCCATCATTACGTTATTTCCGATTATGATTTTGCCCTGTAAATAGCAATTATCTCCAACGCCCGAATTATCTCCTATCGAAATTCTAGAAGACAATTTTGCTCTTCTTCCTATATCTATATTTTTTCCACATTCATCAAATAACAATTTAGCAGAGAAGATTCTGATTAATTTTGATAATCGCCACTCAACACCTAACCCATAGTGTGGAAGTACCCCCCCCACAAATGTATAAACAATATATCCAATAACTTTTTTTAGTTTTCTCATTTCATAGCACCTTTTTCCTTAATAACAGCGTTAATAAAAATCATGTTTCCTACAAAATATCTCTTAAATAATCGCTTAGGCTCCTGTGCTACTCGAAACAGCCATTCCAGATTAGCCTTTTGCATCCATTGAGGAGCCCTCGGTATATTACCAGATATGACATCGAAGCTACCTCCAACTCCCATAAAGACAGATTTGTGCCCTTCTCCTTGAAGATATTCAATTAGGTATTCTTTTATCGGAGATGTAATTCCAACAAATACAAAATCAGGGTTTTTTTCTTTTAATTCTTGAGACACATTAGACCAATCATTCTCTTTAAAATATCCATTGTGAATTCCTACGATTTTCAGCTTAGGATGTCTATGTTTTAAAACTTCAGCAGTCTTCTCAACAACAGACTGTTTAGCTCCCAACAAATAAATGGAATAACCTTTTTTTTCACTCAATGCAACCAAACTCTGCATAAGATCCACGCCCGCTACTCGCTCTGGAAGAGGTTTTTTTAAAAATTTACTGGCAAGTATAACTGAAGCACCATCCGCATTGATAATTCCACAGCTATTTACAATTTGTTTCATTCTCCCATTTTCATTAACTTCATTAATCTTGTCTGCGTTTACTCCCATGAGATGGAGAGGTGTTTTGGTTTTTACATACTTTTCAACCAAATTAATTGTCTCGTCAACATCCAATACATCTATCGTTGTATTTAAAATAGTAATTCTCGGATTATCTCCCAAAATTTCTTCCTGCACTGCTAATTTATATTCCACCATTTGTATCACTCCTACTCAAACGATTACATAACCGTATTATTTAATTAAAACTTTTTCATTATCTAATCTCTCTCAAAAATATCCCTCGTATATACTTTGCTTTTTACATCATCTAGACATTTATCATAGCGATTCGCGATGATAGCTTGACTCATTTCTTTGAACTTATTCAAATCATTAACTATAACTGATCCAAAAAACTTTTCTCCATCCTTCAGTGCCGGCTCGTATATAATAATCGTGGTTCCTTTAGCCTTAATTCTCTTCATTACACCTTGAATAGAGCTTTGACGAAAATTATCACTGTTACTTTTCATAGTTAGTCTATATACACCTACCACAATATCTTTTTCTCTACTAGAATCCCATGAATCGTTTTCGCTATAAGCTCCTGCAAGTTCCAAAACTCTATCTGCAATGAAATCTTTTCTTGTCCTATTGCTTTCAACAATAGCAGACATCATATTCTGTGGCACATCTGCATAGTTAGCTAATAGTTGTTTTGTATCTTTAGGGAGACAATATCCGCCATATCCAAATGAAGGGTTGTTATAGTGGGTTCCAATACGAGGATCAAGACAAACTCCATTAATTATTTGCTGTGTGTCTAATCCTTTACTTTCACAATAAGTATCTAATTCATTAAAATACGATACTCTCAGTGCAAGATATGTATTGGCAAAAAGTTTCACGGCTTCCGCTTCTGTAAATCCCATAAACAAAGTCTCAATATCTTCCTTAATTGCTCCTTCCTGTAATAATTGCGCAAATATATGGGCAGCTTTTACAAGTCTTGCATTTTCAATATCTGTTCCAACAATGATTCGAGAAGGATATAAATTGTCATAAAGAGCCTTGGATTCTCTTAAGAACTCTGGACTAAATATGATATTATCACAATGATATTTTTCTCTTATATCAGACGTATAACCAACAGGAATTGTAGACTTAATTATCATAATAGCTTCTGGATTATATTCGATTACTAATTTGATGACATTTTCTACAGCAGATGTATCAAAAAAATTTTTCTTACTGTCATAATTAGTCGGGGCCGCAATTATAACAAAATCAGCATCACTATATGCTTCTTTAGCATCAAGTGTTGCAATCAAATCAAGTTCTTTTTCGTAGAGATACTTTTCAATATATTCATCTCGAATTGGAGATTTTTTATTATTAATCATCTCTACCTTTTCAGGTATAATATCAACTGCGGTCACTTTATGATGTTGTGACAATAGTGTAGCAATTGATAAGCCAACATAACCGGTGCCTGCTACTGCAATTTTCAAATCATCGAATTCTCTCATTTTTATACTCCCTTATTCAACCATATAGAAATCTTTATACCATTCTGCAAATTTTCTCAAACCATCTCTTAATGGCGTTGCCGGTTTGAAGCCATAATCTCTTTCCAATGGCTTTGTATCTGCATATGTAACTGGTACATCACCTGGTTGCATAGCTACTAATTCCTTGTGTGCTTCGAAATCATAATCTTGTGGTAAAACCCCTGATCTTATTAATTCCTCCTGGAGTATTTCCACGAATTCGAGTAAATTTTCTGGATTGCTATTTCCTATATTGTATATTGCATACGGCGGAACAGGTAATCCATCCTCACCAATTTTCTTCTCTGGTGCTCCCTGCATAACACGGACAACGCCTTCGACAATATCATCTATATATGTGAAATCTCTTTTGCAATGACCAAAATTAAAAATTTGTATTATTTTTCCTTCTCTTAGCTTATCTGTAAACCCAAAATAAGCCATATCAGGTCTTCCTGCTGGTCCATATACTGTAAAGAAACGAAGCCCTGTTGATGGTATGTTATATAATTTTGAGTAAGCATGTGCCATCATTTCATCACTCTTCTTCGTTGCTGCATAAAGTGATACAGGATTATCCACTTTATCATCAGTACTGTACGGAACTTTTTTATTTGAACCATAGACACTAGATGAGGATGCGTAAATCAAATGTTCAACACCACAATTTCCATTATCATAAGAATGACGGCATCCTTCTAATATATTGTAAAATCCAATCAAATTTGATTCTATATATGCATCTGGATTTGTGATAGAATATCGAACACCTGCTTGAGCAGCTAAATTAACTACAATTTCAGGATGATACTCTGCGAAAATTTTCTCAATTATTTTCTTATCTGCAATAGAACCTTTAATAAAAACAAAATTTGAATTAGAGGATAACTCTTCAAGCCTAGATTCCTTGATACGAACATCATAGTAATCATTCATATTATCAATACCAATTACTTTGATTGAAGATTCATCTTTCAGAATTCGTTTTGCCAAATTCGAACCAATGAATCCTGCCACTCCTGTAATTAAAATTGTCTTGTTCTTTATATCTATTGAAGTCATTTTTAATTTCCTTCCTTATTCTGCTCTTATCTTAATACTTCTGTTTTGTAACTTTTTATCACTAAACACGACAAACAGTGGAAGATTTATCATCTATCCGCTGCAGTACCTCATCCCGCCTTAGTGCGCCCAAACGCATGATTTTCCATGCCTTTCGCTCTCTTTTCCGGGTAAGAAAATATGTACTTCCAAGTATAGCCCTTCAACCTTCTGTCTCTTGTCCCTATTATGCTCTATCAATTTTACATAGACCCTTCTTGTTTCAAAACTGATAACACCGTTTTGAGCAATATACGTAGATCCAGCCCCATGCTCCACTCAGCTATGTATTTGGTATCCAGCTTCACAACTTCTTCAAAATCTGTGATTTCACTACGCCCACTAATCTGCCATAATCCAGTGATACCAGGTCTAATAGCTAATCTTGCACGATGATGTAAATCATACGCTGACCATTCATCAAGTGTTGGTGGTCTTGTGCCTATCAAGGACATATCGCCCTTCAACACATTGAAAAACTGCGGAAACTCATCTAAAGAAGTTCTTCTTATAAAATCTCCAATTCCTGTTTTCCTATCACCGTTTGGCAATATTTTATTACCTATTACTCTCGTATCAAATTCAACTTTAAACATCATACCATTTTTGACACGATTTTCTTTCATCAAATCTTTTTTTCGTTCTTCTGCATCCATATACATACTTCGGAACTTGTACATTTTAAATTTTTTACCGTTTCTACCAACTCGTACTTGAGAGAAGAAGATAGGCCCAGGAGAATTGGTATATATTGCTGGCGCAACAAACAAAAATACGATACCAGTAAAGATACATCCAACCAAACCACCTAGTATATCTAGTAGTCTCTTCGCCACTACTTGTTTAACTGTCGCATAATTCATACTTGCAGTGAGCACCGTATATCCACCAACTTTTTCTACAAACTGCTTACTACCAAGTGTTTCTGATACTTTAGCCAAGTTCAAATGAATAGTGACACCAGTCTCCATAAATTGATCAATCAACTCCTGCGGATACGGATGTTCAGAGTCTACATTTATAAATACTTCGTCAACCCATTCTCTGCACACATAGTTAGCTGCTGTATCCGAATTAGCTACAACTCTTATTCCATCAATCATTTTGCCTTGCATATTCTTGTCAATAATGACAAGCCCTGCAATATTAAAAAATTCAAAATTTCGTTTTCTAATTCTTTCAACAACGTCCGATGCAATATTCTCCGTAGTCACAATCAAAAGCGATCTGTTCCCTCCGGCAATCATTTTCTTCTGAATCAACTTCTTCCATATAATCCTTACTGCATATGTAAGAACCGCATATACAACTCCCATTAAATATAACGCAGTTCTGGAATACTTATCGCCTTCCTGTACCGTAAACAAATATAATACAGAGAGCAATTCTACTACTACGACATGCTTTATGGTTGCAGAGAATTCTTGGTAATACCCTCTCTTCAAAACATTTTTTAATGTTTCAAAAAAGAACAGCACAACCACATCTGCCAACTCAACAAAAATCGCCATATTTCTATACATTGGGATAATATAAGGATTTGTCATCCCATGTCTCATTACATAGGATAAAAGAAATGCGACTTGAACACATATCAAGTCTAAAATAATAAAATCGTAATGCTTAAACCAACCGTTTGAGCTTTTTCTATACATATCTCTCTACCCCCCCCCCCCCGAAAAATTCAGCGGGTTTCTTTAGTTTCCCTTTTTCTCTCTTCCATTAGTTACAATAATCTATCTAATCATGTTTTCCATGTTTATATTCATCTTTATTTAGACATGTCAACAGCCCACAAGTTTGCAAGAACTTGTAGGGCTGAGACTAATCCTCCTTTTTCGATTCTACTCATTAAGATTGGGTCAAAATTGAGCATCCAAGAAGCCACACCTCTTTTCAAGCATCATTCTATTTGACGAACTATATCATTAATGAGAAATCAAAAAAGTTCTCAGCCAATAGGACAAACGCTTGAAAACACTGGGTTTTTCTTGGTTGTACCTATTATATAGCAGTTCCCTACAAGGCTCATATCACCTTTTAGAACATTCCAAAACTGTGGAAGTTCATCAATACTGGTCTTACGAATGAATTTTCCTACCTTTGTGATACGTGGATCATCATCCATCTTAAACATAAGTCCATTCATCTCATTTTGTTCCATAAGTTCTTTTTTTCGCTCTTCTGCATCTATGTACATGGAACGAAATTTATAGATTTTAAACTGACGGCCATTTCTTCCAACTCGAACTTGAGAAAAGAAGATTGGTCCTTCAGACTCTAACTTAAGTAATGGTGCAACAATTATCGTTGCAATTCCAGTTAACGCTAATCCTACCGCAGCACCACAGATATCTAAGATACGTTTTAGGATAATCATATGTAATGGTGTTGCTTTTGGTGCAAAACATACGGTGTAATAATTTCCAATTTGGGAAATCTGCTGTCCCTTTCGAAGATCCAAATCAAATACATGTAGATTCAAATGTACGGCAATTCCCATTTCTTCAAAGTCTTCAACCATAGATTCCACTAGATATTTCTTCAAATATGGCAAATGAATAAATACTTCATCTACAGTTCCTTTTAATGCATAGTCAATCATATGTTCAAAATCTGCAACCACCGGTATGCCTTTGATCTCACGACCTCTCATGTCTTCATCTACAATAATCAAGCCTTCAATATGAAATTCCCAGCCTTGATTCTTCAACACATCTTCAATAACCCGCGGTGCTCTCTTTTTGGTTGTAATGATTACCAATTGGTTATACTCATCTCGAAATCTTCGTACTTTTTGTACATATCTTACATAGATTCTATGACTAATGACCATCCATATAAAACTAAAGAATACAACGCCTAGATAGATAAACCTAGAATAATCATCGGCATCTCCTGTAATATAAGCGAAAGTTGCCACAATAAATGCTAGAAGTATGTTGGTTTTGATATCCTTCATCACCTCTTCTTTCAAGCTTCTCTGGAAGATTCCACCATTTGGATTGAGTAAAAGGTAAATGATAAACATAGAAAACAACGCAACAACAATACGCACTCTCGTCATTTGATCAAACGCTTGTCCAACATCTCCCCAAAATCGAAGCATGGACAATAAACCAAAGCCAATTACCAGTCCAATGGTATCAAATATGTATATATTCAAATTATCCTTTTGTGATTGTTTTGCCCTCATCTATATCCTTTCTCTTTTGTATTCCTACGCTATTTTGCAAAATGAATTCCAGTTACACTGGAGCCAGTTACCTTCATTCCATATGTATCATAATATACATATGCATTAAACTTCTCTCCCGTCGATATCAATGTGATGTAAAAATGGGTATCTGCCACTTTCTCCACCCTAATCCCGCCTTTGGTTTTGCTTCCTTTTGGTGCTGTCTTTAAGCTGTTAAAACTTGCTTTGATATCTTCCATATCGTAGCTATAAACGGCACCTCGATTGTCTACAAAGATGATGCGAACTGAATTGTTTAATGCTACCGTATCAAGAGTAAAATCAAGTTCCTTGGTAGTTTGGGTTTTGAAACCCACACCAACTAATGCCGGATATGTGGTTGCTGGAGCAACTGTGACATAAATACTTGTTGATTTCACGGTGCCACTTTTGCTGCTACTTGATACTTTAATGATGGTATCGCCTTTTGCTTTGGCTGTAATAAGCCCAGTCGAAGATACCGTTGCCACTTTTGTATTACAACTTCTATAGGTTAATTTTGAACTTACTACATACTTACTTCCTGGTTTTACGTATGCCTTAATTTGTGATTTTGCACCAAGTTTAGACAATGTAATCCATGGTTCTGATGATAAAGCTACTGCTGTGACTGGCTTTTTTATATAAACCTTAATTTTCTTAGATTTAAGACCTTTTCCCTTAATTGTAATTGTTGCACTGCCGTATTTTTTTCCTTTGATTGTACCTTTGGATGTCACCGTTGCAACTGACTTTTTGCTTGTTTTATATGTTAGTTTTACTTTCTTTCCTTTTGATTTTGCATAAATCTTAGATGTCTTTCCCGTTGGAATCTTTACCGTTGTACTTGAGGTCACTTTAATGTATGGTTTTTTTGCCATAACTGGAGTTGCCATACACAGTATAAAGAATAATCCTAAGATTATCGATATTCTTTTCTTTTGTCTCATATCAGATTCCTTTCTCATTTTATGAATCATTACAAGGACGCATGCCTTCCCAAAGAGAAGTCTTATAGGAAGGTAGCTCCTTATAATAAACTCATATTTGTTTTACAATATCATTATTTGTCAGCTAAGTATTCCACTGATACATCCGTTGCTTTGTCTGCCTTTACAGCGATTGTATAGTTGTCAGCATCCTTTGTTACTTTTAATATTGTTTCTCCAGACTTCTTAACTGTTACATAAGTGTCTTTCTTTGCTTCTACCGTATATGTCTTTCCAGTTAATGTTGCTGTATCACCATTTGCAACGATGGTTGCATTGTATGTGTGATTTTTCTTTGTATCCACAGCTGTAACTGTATATTCTGTGTCCGACTTCTTATTCATAGTCACAGTGTAAACACCGTCTCTTGTTGTCGTTCCTGACACTACAATTGATTTTGTATTTGCATCTAAAGTATTGATTGTAACAATTCCACTTTCGTCTACTGGAAGTGCCGTTCCTTCATTGGTCCAATCTTCATATGCTACTTTTGGATTTGCAAAATAGTTAATAATCTTATCAACATATGTTTTCTTCACTGAGGATTTGTGATTACCCTTTGTAATGCGATAGATATCAGAGTTAGCCCCAACTGTAAATGTTGTCATTCCCTCTGAAGTTACTCCAGTTGCTTTTACATATGATTTTGTTGCTGGAATGGTTGTCTTATCATTATCTGCATCTGAGGCTGTTGTTACATCAGCTGTTGCTGGAACTTGGATACCAGATGTTAATTGACCACCAGTTACTGCTGTGTCTGGTACAACAACTTTTGATACTTCACCACTACCTGTAATGGTTGTATTTGTTGTTCCGTCTTGGATCTTAACCTGTCCTACGCTACCTGTTGAAGACACATTAATCGTTGGTTTCTTGGCAGTATCTGCTGTTGGTGTATCCACATCTACTTTCCAAGCATTCCCTGAAATTGTAACATTAGCACCAGCATCTGTGACATTTAATTTTGCTACATCTGCTGCAACTTTTACACTCTCTGTTGTTGCGATTTCAAGTGCAAATGGCATGTCTGTTGAAACAATTTGTGCCACAACTAATTGTGCTTCTGCTTTGATTTTTCTTAAATCTGCAGATGAGCTTGTAATTACAATTGACATTGGATTCTTGTTGTTAATTGTATTTACAACAGCTTTTGCTCCTAATTGAAGAACTGGATGTGTTTCATCTACAGCTACTGTTTTAGCTGATGATGTTGCTACATTGGTAATCGTTGAATCTGTTGCTACAACTGTGTAAGCTTGATTGTTCAACGTTAATGTTGTTAATTTACACTTGTTAAGCGTTACTGTTGCTCCAGCCGGTGCGGCGATTGTAAGTGCCCCGCTTAAGTTACTGTATGTTCCAGCTTTTGTAATCTTATTTACAGTTACCGTATAAGTAGCACTCTTTGAATTGTAAAGACCCTTTTTCGTCACTGTAATCTTAGCAACTCCAGGATTCTTGGCTGTCATTTTTCCTTTGCTATCCACTGATACAACATTGGAATTGCTGCTCTTATAAGCTGTTGATGTAACAGAAACCTTCCAAGAATATGCTTTCACAGGAACATATTTTGTATCTCCTTGTGCCATAGTTGTACTAGCTGCACCATTGAATGATACTGATGAAATTGCCTCTCTTACTACGATCTTAGTTGTTGCTTTTTTCTTCTTGTTTGATTTTGAAGTTGCTGTAATCGTTACAGTACCTGCCGCTTTTGCTGTCACATATCCACTAGAAGATACAGTAGCAACTCTTTTACTTGATGTTTTATAAGTTACTTTCTTTGTGTTTACCTTCTTTGGTGTGTAAACAATTTGATTGGAAAGTTTAAGCTTCTTTCCCTTTTGTAAGTTGTAAGAACTCTTCTTAAACTTAATGCGCTTAACCTTTGATGCAGCTTGGACATCTGTTGCAGTTGTTCCAACAACCGTGGCAGCCCCAAGTGCAAGTGCCATCGTCAATACAACAGCAATTTTCTTGATACCTTTCTTCATGTTGACCCTCCTTCATGCATGCTCACTAGCTCTTAGTACTGTCCATACTCTTTATAATACCCTTTATAATACCCTGAGTAATAAGAACTATCAGTTTCATCTATTTTATTTAAAACAGCGCCGAGAATATTGATATTACTTCTCTTTAACTGTTTGATTAGATTTTGTACCATGCTTCTTCGTATGGCACCTTGTTCAATCACCACAACTGCTCCATCTGCATATTTACCAATGATTGCCGCATCAATGACTGCGCCAAGTGGCGGTGCATCAACAATCACGTAGTCATAACTTTCTCTTACTGTTTGAATCAGTTTTTGAAACTCCTTTGAATCGAGCAACTCCGTTGGATTGGGAGCCACCGGTCCTGCAAGAATCATGTCCATATTGTCATAATTTGTGGTATAAAGCACCTCATCCATGGTCGCTTGTCCAGATAGGTAATGAGTCAATGCTTTATCCACACCTTCGATTTGATTTTTACCAACCATCAACGATTTTCGAATATCGCAATCAAGAAATAGTGTCTTCTTTCCATTTTCTGCAAGAGCACGGCATAAGCGTAACGCAACTTTACTTTTTCCTTCATTGGGTACACTACTTGTAATCAAGATTACCTTATTTTGATCTCCGCAAAATGCCAAGTTTGTCTTAAGAGAATTGAACGCTTCTTTCATGGTGTAATCATCGTCTAATTGTCGTTGAATTGTAAGTTGTTTCATCGTTTTCTCGCCTTCTTTCTCTTATGATTTCCCTCTTTTTGCTCATCCTTATCAAGAGGAACAGACGCTAAAGTATTCAAGCCTAAGTATTTCTCTATATCATCCTCTGTTCGAATCGTATCATTCATGAAATGAAGTACTAAGATAATAAACATGGCAAGGAATAGACCCAACACACCACCAATTGCTACATTCTTCTTTAAGCTTGGACTATCTGGAAGTTTTGGCAAGTATGCATCTTCTAAAATAGTTGGTGCATCCGTATCCATCTTCTTTGCAACTCTTGTTGCTGTTACTTTGGCTAAATCCTGTGTCATGCTTTGTGCAAGCTTAGGATTCGAATCACTGACTGTCAATGTCAATATTCGAGTATCCGTTGGATTGGCCACTGTCACCTTGGCTAGCATCTCTTCATAGGTATAACTAAGCTTCAAGTCTTGAATTACTTGATTTAATACGGGTCTTGTGGTTACAAGTACCATATAATCTTGTGTTAATTGTGTTCCTAATTGTAGGTCGGTTAATTGTGTCAGTGAAGTACTCTTTGATAGCACATATAACTGTGCTGTTGACGAGTAACTTGGCGTCATGGCAAACTTTGTAATGACACCGGCTCCCCCCGCAAATACTATCACTGCAAGAATCATCGCAAGAACATTCTTTTTTAACACAAAGAACAATTCTCGTAAATCAATCTCAATTTCATCGTTGTTATTGTTGTCGTACATCTGCTTTCTCCAATCATATATATTGTCCATCTAGCACCATTCTCGGATGCTCATATAAAACCTTTAACAACCATTTATTATTGCATTTGTTTTTCAAAAAATCAATCTGCTGCTTCGTCATAGGTTCTCGCCAGTTCGTTTGATGGCAATCACTGGCTATAAAATGAATCTTTTGTTCATTGAGCAGCTTTCTACAATATGCCGCTTCCCGATTAAACATTCCCCCTACCAAGCAATTTGCATTCATCTGCAAATAAGCTCCTAAATCTAAAATCTGTTCCAATTCTTCTCTTTTTTTAAAAATCGCTCCATATCGTTCTACATGTGCAATAATAGGTCGATATCCTGCATATTGCAGACTTTGAATCGCTCTTAAAATCCTTGAAAAAGAATCTCCCACCCCAAATTCAATCAAAACATACTTGGTATCATTGATGGATAACGCTTCTCCTGATTTTAATTTTTCAACGATATTCTCTCTATAATAAAGTTCTTGTCCAAGATAAAGAGAAATATTCTTGTCAACTCTCTCTCTTGCAATTGCCTCAAGTTCTTTGGTTCGTTGTCTAAGCAATGTGTTCTCAACATTCTCATTGCCTCTCGGTCCAAAATGTGGTGTCAACACAATGGTATCAATCCCCGCATCATATGACATACGAATTAAATCCAACGACATCTCCAAGTCTTTTGAACCATCATCAACATCGTACATCATATGTGTATGAATATCCACAACTCCCATTCTGTCCTCCTTCTCCGGGCCATAAAAAAATACATATATCATCTAAATTGACAATCTATGCATCTGAAATACCCATGTATTAATTACAATATACCTAAGTTTTCGTAGCCCCTTGTCAATTCAATCCCATTAAACTCATACTTTGCGCTTTATTATAACATTTTTCGAGCATAAAATCCATAATTTTATATGGTTATTTATGTCGCCCCCAGTTTTACCACTATTTCACATTGTTTTCCCTTAGATTTTACCTAATGTTTTGTTAGCTTTTTTTGCAAACCATACGGAGCATGCCGTTCCAAAAATCCATCCAATTGGCCATGCACTCCAAATTCCCACATATCCAAACGGTGCAGCTAGTGCAAAAGATAAGATAACTCGAAGAATTAAATCAACAAATGTGGACGCCATAAATCCTTTCATTTCTCCCATTCCTCGAAGGAATCCATCGGTAACAAACTTAATTGATATCATAAAATAAAACGGTGCCACAATTAACAAAAATTGTGTTCCTACTGCTTTTGTTGCCAATGCTTCAGCTCCATTTCCGCTTAAGAACATGCCCATCAATGGTTCTCTTGCAAAAATAGCGATCCCTGTAAATATAATTCCCAAACAAAGGCTAATCTTAAATCCACCTTTGATTCCTTCTCGAATTCGTTCTACTTTTCCCGCACCTCGATTTTGCGCCGAGAAGCTTGAAACTGCATTACCAATGGTTTGAATTCCCGCGATAACAAACATTTGAATTTTAAATGCCGCCGAGAATCCTGCCACTACTACAGATCCAAACATATTAATTCTGCCTTGTACAAATAGCTGGCCAACGGATACAAAGGATTGCTGCATGATACTAGGAATTGCAATATATGACATTTTACCTAACAACACAAGATTAAACTTGGAATATGGTTTGGTTTTTATTTTATGTACTTTTACAAATACCGTAATTACCGCAAGAACTGATGCCAATCCCTGTGCCACAAAAGTTGCCCACGCAACTCCTGAAACTCCCATATGAAAGGTTGTAACAAAGACAATATCTAATACAATGTTTAATAAAGAGGAAAATATCAAGAAAACAAGTGGCGTCACAGAATCGCCTAGAGCTGTAAAAATTGAATTTGCTGCATTATACAACATTAAAAATGCAATTCCCATAATATAGATTTTAAGATACAGTGCTGCATCTCCAAAAATATCTTTTGGCGTTGACAGCATATGCATCATCCAGTTACATCCTGCCAGCCCTGCCACCGTAAGTACCACGCTCATAATGACACACGTAATAATCGCAGTGGAGATACAACTTTTAACTCTTTGATACTTTTTTGCACCGAAGTATCCTGATATTACTACATTAATTCCCATTCCTGTTCCAATGGCAACTGCAATGAAAATAATTGTAATAGGCTGTGATGCACCAACTGCTCCCAATGCTCCTACTCCAATATATTTTCCCGCTATCACACTATCTACAATACTGTATACCTGTTGAAATATCATACTAAACAACATAGGCAAAGCAAATTGTATCAATGCTTTAAATGAATTTCCTGTGGTTAAATCTTTCATGTTTTCTCTCTTTCTAATATTTCAATATATTCAAAAAGACCTCTCAAATGAGAGGTCCTTTATCTTCGTGATCAATCTTAAGCAAACTTTGTAGTATCTAATTTGATACCAGGTCCCATTGTTGCAGTAATTGTGACATTCTTAAAGTATTGTCCCTTTGCTGCAGATGGTTTTGCTTTAACAATTGCATCTATTAACGTTTGGAAGTTGTCCGCTAATTGTTCTTCTGTAAAAGAAGCTTTTCCTACTGGCACATGAATAATGTTAGCTTTATCTAATCTATATTCAATCTTACCAGCTTTAATTTCTTCAATGGCTTTTGTTACATCCATTGTTACTGTTCCGGCTTTTGGATTTGGCATTAAACCTTTAGGTCCAAGGTCACGTCCTAAACGACCAACAACACCCATCATGTCTGGAGTTGCTACAACAACATCAAAGTCAAACCAGTTTTCCTTTTGGATCTTTGGTACAAGTTCTTCAGCTCCAACGAAGTCAGCTCCTGCTGCCTTTGCTTCTTCTGCTTTTGCATCCTTAGCGAATACAAGAACTTTAACTTTCTTTCCAGTTCCGTGAGGAAGTACAACCGCTCCACGGATTTGTTGATCTGCTTGACGTCCATCGACACCTAAACGGATATGTGCTTCAATTATTTCATCAAACTTTGCGTTTGCTGCTTGTTTTACTAATGCAACAGCTTCTTGTGTATCGTAAACTTTTGTTCTGTCTACTAATTTAGCTGCTTCTGCATATCTCTTACCTTTTTTCATTCTAAAATACCTCCTGTGGTGTTATCGGGAAGAAGCCCCTCCCACGATTAAAAATCTAATTATAATTACTAAAACTGGTAGATGAGCATCACTTGTTAAAGTGTTGCACTTTATGAGTAGGTTCAAACTTATAAAGTGTTGCACTTTATGAGTAGGTTCGATTTACTAAACTCAATCGTCGTCTTCGACTTGATTTCGTTAAGCTCCCTCGAACGGACTTCGTACTAAGTGCGTTCTTCATTTTCAATTCGAACTTACTAAGTACTCTAGTCCTCTACTTCGATTCCCATACTTCTTGCTGTTCCTGCGATCATGCTCATAGCAGTTTCAATTGTTGCAGCATTTAAGTCTTTCATCTTTGTTTCAGCGATTTGTTGTAAGTCTGCCTTTGTTACTTTTGCAACCTTAACTCTGTTAGGTTCTCCAGATCCTGATTGAATCTTAGCGGCTTTCTTTAATAAGACTGCTGCTGGTGGAGTCTTAGTAATGAAGCTAAAGCTTCTGTCTTGATATACTGTGATTACAACTGGAATTAATAAATCTCCTTGATCTGCTGTTCTAGCATTAAATTCCTTTGTAAACTGTACAATGTTTACTCCATGTTGTCCAAGAGCTGGTCCAACTGGTGGAGCTGGTGTTGCCTTTCCTGCTTGAATTTGAAGTTTAATTAATCCTTCTACTTTCTTTGCCATATCGTTAACCTCCTGATATTGTGGTATTTACGGGATAACCCTCCCACGTTACAATTACTCTGCTTTTCTAATATCTGCAAAATCGATTTCCACTGATGTTCCACGTCCAAACATCTCAACTTCAATGTTGATTGTCTGCTTGTGTTCATTTACTGCAGTGACTGCACTTGTAGTACCTTCCCAAGCCCCAGAAATAACTACAATCATATCTCCTACTTCTATATCAATATCAATCTTTTCGCGTACTGGTCTTTCTTCTTCAGCATTACCAGTAGTGCTGATTCCTAAAGGTTTCATCTCTGCCGGTGACAATGGAACTGGTTTTGATCCAGGTCCAACAAACCCTGTGACTCCTCTAGTATTACGAACAACGTACCATGTATCATCATTCATATCCATGTGAATTAACACATAACCTGGAAACATCTTCTTGGAAACTTGTTTTTTCACACCATTCTTCAATTCTACTACATCTTGAAGTGGTACTCGAACTTCTAAAATCTGATCTTGAAGCTTACGATTCTCGATTGTCTTCTCGATATTTGCTTTTACTTTGTTCTCATAACCAGAGTAGGTGTGAACTACATACCAATTATATTCTGCCATCTTATTCTCCTTTACCCTACGAGTAATTTAATCACATATTGGAATCCCATATCAAGGATTGCCACAATGATTCCAATTACAATCGTCCAAATAACTACGACAGTAGTTTCCTTCGCAACGGTTTCTTTCGTTGACCAAATGATTCTACCAAACTCAGCTTTTAGCTCTTTGAACCAATTTGATTTGCTATTCTTTTTGGTATTCTCCATGTGTTCACTTCCTTAATAAACCTTGCTTTAATTACTTTGTTTCTTTGTGTAATGTGTGTTTCTTACAGAACTTACAATACTTCTTTGTTTCCATACGATCTGGATGATTTTTCTTATCTTTCATCATATCGTAGTTACGTTGCTTACATTCTGTACATTCTAATGTGATTTTTGTGCGCACAACTTCCACCTCCATTTAAAATTTGTTTGTCTCTTTTTTGACATAAAAAAAAGACCTTCTTCCAACGCTAAAGTCTAGCTTTATAACTATAGCACGGATAAAAGTCTCTGTCAAATAATTTTTCAGACAATTCAATAAATCATAAATTGTCCTTTTTCTGTATCAATGAATCTTTTTATGTACCTGCTTAATTGCAGCAACCAAGGCTCTTTCTTTTCCCGTCAGCTTGCCTCTCTCTGGTGCGTAATAATTTCCATCAAACTTTGGATACTTTTCTTTAATATACTTATCAACATCCAGCCCTATGTACTCTGTAGCTTCTCGCCTCTTAATTTCAAAGGTATTCCCTTCATCAATCATTGCCTTTACAATCTTATGCTCACGATTCACTGCAATTATAATCTGATAAGACTCCGCAAAAATACTATCTTGGTTAATCCCAAATCCAACTGTATATTGACCTTCATAGGTTTTCTTGAATTTCTCATAATTCTCCTGCATTTTCTTTGAATGATCCCGAGATAAAAGAGAATAAATAACAAATAAAAAAATAAAAACCCCAAGTAATAAAAAACCAAAAAAAGTATTCACACAAAACCTCCCTATAAAAAGCAACTACACTCAATAACATATATTAAAAACAGAATAGCATGGGAGTCCTCCCCTGTCAAACACCCTTGGCACCATGTCACTTTTATAGAAAGCTTTTCATCTTGCCAAAACCTGCTGCATATATTCTCCGAAAGAAATGGGCAGCTTCTTTTCCACCGCAAATAACTTCCTCATTTCTTTTTTCGTCGTTACTATATCCACTGATTTTGATATTTCCCTCTCATGACTTAATGTATTTACGGCTTTTTTATCCATAGGCTTAATTACAATCAGCTTTAACTGGCTGAAATTAAGAGGTCTTCCCATCCGCTTTTCCCAGATTTTCTTTCCTTTTTGGAAGTCTTTTGCATGGATGGTAACCGTTTTCGATGGCACTTTGATTCCTCCATTGTCCGTTATTTTGGATGTATCTGCCACAGAATAGTAGTATAGATAACTGTTCCCTATATCTTCAACTCCCATGGCAAGGACATAGTCATAAGTTTCCACTGAATTCATTTTCTGGCATCCCGTTATAGCCAAACAAAAAAAACATACAAATAGTATTTTAACCTTCATATTGACCTCTCTCCCAGTAAAACAATAATGCAATATTAGCAATGAGCAGCCACCAACCACATTTCCTGTTATCTTGAAAACACTGACAAATCCATCTTGTTCCAAGGAAAATAACCGCACAATTAATCCATTTTAATTTATCATAAGAAAAAAATGCAGTGCTGTAGCTAATAAACATAGCCATTCCAAGACATAATCCTATAAGCAAGAATCCAAGAAAAAATACTTGGACTTTGCCAAGACTTCCATTTTTCCATCCCAACCCAGTGAATATTAAATAGAAAACAGCTCCTGGAAGTAATGGGAAGTAACAAATATGACGGAATACTCGATTTCTTGCACTTTGCTTAAGGTTGCATATATATAAGGTAATGAGAATTGGAAGAATCCCCATAAAGTAAAAATTAATGCCAGGGAGCATATAAATGCTTGAAAGATGAAGAAGCATATAATATAGAAAGCATCCTGACACAATGCATCCAAGATAACCGATGATTCCTTTTATTTTATTTGCCATATCAATCTAATCTCCTCGTCTTTTTTTTGCATGATTTTTTGTAAACCAAGGACGGTATTTCATTTTTTCAAGAGAACCTCGAATCAAATAGTCATGGGTACGCCAGATTTTAGGATAAACATAGGGAATCTGAAAGTTTTCCATTGCATACAAATGAGTAAAAATTGCAAAGAAACCTAAAAAGAAGCCATATAATCCCCATAGTCCACTTGTTATAATTAAGAAGAATTTCAGTAAGCGAAATGCGCCTGCAAAGCCTTCATTTGGCGCACAAAATGTTGCAATAGCTGTAAACGCAACCACAATGACCACAATGGTACTTACAATATGTGCATCTACAGCCGCCTGTCCCACAATAAGTCCTCCCACAATCCCAATGGTTCCCCCAAGCTGCCCTGGAAGACGAATTCCTGCTTCTCTAAGAAGTTCAAAGGCAATTTCCATCATAAGAACTTCCGTCAAAACAGAACATGGCACCCCCTCTCTTGCCGATACCAACGCAAGGAGAAAGGTGGTTGGAATCACTTCTGGGTGCCAATTTGCAACTGCAATGTAAAGCCCCGGCAGTCCAATTGCTATAAATCCCCCAATATACCGCAGAATTCTTGCAAAATCTGCGACTCCCTGACGATAATAATAGTCGTCACTTGCTTGAAAAAATGTATTCATTGTCGCAGGAAGCAAAATGACCTCTGGAGAATTATCCACAACAACGGCAATTCTCCCTTCCAACAATCCACTTGCTGTTTTATCTGGTCGCTGGGTCAGTTGATAACTAGGAAACGGAGTCCAGTGGTTCTCCTCCATATACTGGCCTAACATTCCTGCATCTAGGATTTCATCCACGAAAATATTATTTATTTTATTTTTGACTTCTTTTAAAATATCTGGTTTTACCAAATCATCAATATACATAATTGCAATATCTGTTTTGGTTCTTGTCCCAACCTGAAGACTTTTTACTTTCATTCTAGAATCTCTCACTCTTCGGCGAATCAATGCTGTATTCATTCGAAGGCTCTCTAGAAAACTATCTTTTGGTCCAATCATGGTAGATTCTTCCTCTGCCTTTTGAACACCTCTCGTAGGAAATAATTTGCTGGAAATTAATATTCCTTCTCTCATTCCATCTACAAACACCATGGTATTTCCTGAAAGTACTGCTGTCACTGCGTCTTCTAACGTTGTCACCTTTTTTTGATCTGCAGTCTCAATCCTCCCTTTAGGGCCATTTTCTTGAATCAACGGACGAAGTACAAAGTCTCGGATTAGTGCAGCATCTGTTAATCCATCTGTATAAATAATATAAATTTCGGTTTTATTTTCAATGGCAAACCTCTTCTTTACAACATCACTACAGTCCGCAAATATTTCTTCCATTTTTTCTATATTTTTTTCTAAATCTTCTTCTATATTCCCCACAATTTTGTGGACACGATTATGGTATTTGTCCAAAAAAATGCACCTCCTAATATTCATAGGATGTGCATTTTCTGAATTCTAATTCTATTTTATTGTTCTGATTGTTGAATATTTCGAATTACAGTCTCTTCTTGATTCTCAATATGAGTCTTCATAATTCTTCTTGCTTCCAACTTATCTCCGTCAAACATGGCTTTTACCAGCTCCTTATGCTCCCGAAGAAGTACTGAGTGATACTCTTGATCTTTGACATATTCCAATCGATAGCGATACATCTGCTCTCGAAGATTGTTGATAATCGTAATCAGCCGCTTATTTTGGGTTGCCTCGAAAATAATATCATGAAAATCCATGTCTGTATCTGCAATCCCAGCATCATCTTGTTTTTCAATAGCCTCTTCAAATGCCCTTAATGCTGATATAATCTTTTCTTTAAATTCGCCATTTAATCGTTCTGTTGCAAGTTCCGCTGCTAATTCTTCCAAGGAACTTCGAACTTCTAATACATCTCTTAAATCCTTCTCTGTAATCTTAGCAACTTCTGCTCCCTTTCTAGGAATCATGACCACGAGGCCTTCTAATTCCAACTTACGAATGGCTTCCCTCACTGGAGTACGGCTAACACCTAATCGATTTGCCAGCGCAATCTCCATAAGTCTTTCTCCTGGTGCAAATTCTCCCGTAATAATTGCTTGTCTTAATGTATTAAACACTACATCACGAAGTGGTAAATACTCGTTTACATTTACTTGTAACTTATCACTGCTCATCTTTTGTTCCTCCTATAATCTCTCTTCCCACTGGGTCTACAACATATGCCTGCTTCACTTCCTTAATGCTACGCATTGCTCTCAATGCCTTATATGCTGTATTCTTTGAGGTAAAAATTCCAAACACGGTAGGTCCGCTCCCACTCATCAACGCTTTTCTTGCTCCGTATTCTTCTAAAAACTCCTTAATTTCCTGTATTACTGGATAATTTGGAATTGTTACTGTCTCTAATACATTCTCCAGTCTGTCACATATTCCCTTTAAATCCTCATTTTTAATGGAATCTACAATCCCTTCAATATCTGGATGAAAGGTATTCTCATCTAGTTTCAGGTTATTATAGACAAACTTTGTAGACACACTAATTCCTGGCTTTGCAACTAATATGCAGCACCTTGGCATAGGCGGAAGCATGGTAAGCTTCTCTCCAATTCCCTCTGCCAATACAGTTCCCCCTACGACACAATAAGGAACGTCTGCACCTAAAGTTACTCCTATATCACACAATTCTTCCTTAGATAATCCAAGGCAAAACAACTGATTCATCCCACGCAGAGCCGCCGCACAGTCAGTACTTCCTCCTGCCATACCTGCCGCTACCGGAATTTTCTTCTCAAGTTTGGCTCTAACCCCTTCTTTAATTCCGTATCTCTCCTTCATGGTCAAAATTGCACGATAAATGAGATTGTTCTTGTCAATTGGTAGAAAATCAAAATTGGTTGTGAGACGAATCTTATCTTCAGGAATCTTGCAAAGTGTCAGTTTGTCAAAAAGTCCGACGGTCTGCATTACCATGCTCAATTCGTGATATCCATCTTCTCGTCTTTGAATTACATCTAACCCCAAGTTTATCTTCCCATAAGCCTTTAATTCCACCTTATCCATTCAAGTTTCTCCTCATTTATGTACTTAATATTGTTTCGTGTATACAATACATTATAATATTGTTCTTATAAAAATGCAATCTTTTATTTCTTACGATTCTATTGCAGTTTCCAACGCTATTTTCATCATATCTGTAAATGTTTTTTCCCTCTCACTTGAGGCTGTTTCTTCTCCCGTTATCATGTGATTGCTCACAGTGCAGATTGCAAGTGCTTCCCCATGATACTTGGCTGCTAATGTATAAAGTCCTGCTGCCTCCATCTCAAGTCCAAGAATCCCATATTGAGCAAATCGTTCTGACAACCCTTCATCATGTCCATAGAATTCATCTTCACTTAAAAATGGCCCAACATGAGTTCTGTCTTCAAATCCCAGCTTTAAAGCATTGTGGTATGCTTTATGTAACAGCCCAAAATCTGCTGTTGGGGCAAAGTCATATCCCATAAAACGGGTTCTATTTATAGAGGATGTAGTACTTGCTGAACTTCCAAGAATCACATCCCGCACTTTAATATCTGGTGCAAGACCTCCACAGGTTCCGATTCGCAGAATTCGCTTTACATCATACTCCTGAAACAATTCGTTACAGTAAATCATAAACGAAGGAATTCCCATGCCTGAACCTTGTACCGAGACTTTTTTCCCTTTATACGTTCCTGTAAACCCATACATTCCCCGAACTTCATTGTAGCACTTAGAATCTTCCAAAAATGTCTCTGCAACAAACTTTGCTCGAAGAGGGTCTCCTGGCATTAATACAACATCTGCAATTTCACCTTTTTTTGCTCCAATATGTGTACTCATATAACTCCTCCTTTGCTTTCTCTCCTTTTATTTTATCTCTACTGAATTTCTTTTACAATAATTATTTTATCCCCGGGCTTAATCTCGTCTTTTATGCCATTTTGTTCCTTAATTCCGTCTACTGTTGTGTAGAATTTTTTGGCAATAGACCATAACGTATCTCCTTGTTTTACCCGATACCCTACAATTCCTGGAAGTCCCTGCAAATATTCATAATCTAATGGTTCTTCTTTTACATCTACCATAACTTTCTCATTCTTTTTACAAAATGAAATCAAGTCAAACACAACTCTGGCTTTTAGTTCAATTTTATTTCCCTCAACTGGTGTTGCAAGAATTCGATCTAATCCAATATCCAGCTGATAATCTACATTTTCATCCAGCGATTTTGCCTCAATTAAATAAGTAAATGGTTGAACATAATCTGCACTTGCAACAGGAAGCATGTCATCTGTTGTCAAAAATAACACACTAGAAATTACAACCCCCTCTACTTCAATTCCATTTTCCTTACGTTCCTGCTCATCTATATTACAGTTTCCTCGTACAGACAGCACCTGCAGCATATTTCCCTGATTCTCCTCTAGCTGAAATTGATCCTCCAGCTTCATGGTTGCCTTGTTTTTTCCAAGAAGAGTCTCAAACATAACCTCCTTATAGATTGGTGTTAAAACACATTTTCTCGTATAGGCATCAAATACATAAGAAAGATTTCGATCTTCATAAATTTTAATATTACAATCCAAAATTCCTTCCAACAAAACGATTCGCTCTTCTCCATCCATATCTGGGCGGATTTCTAACTCTTCAGAACCAAGGCTAATATTCACCTTTCCAATCATACCCGGCTCACATTCAAGACATTCAATCTCTGTATTAATTGGAATTGTCCATCTCACATACTGTACAGGTGCCTGGTCGTCTTCCCCAATATAAAGAACAAAAACATTCATATCTCCCTGAATTTCAATTTTTGCATTTCCTAACTTTCCCTGTACATCTTCTAAACTAATTTGTTCCCAAAGAATCTGATAAATATTCGATTTATTTGCTGGGAGAACTAACTCTTCTTTGATTCTTGCTACGTCTTTTTTATTTACAATTACATCGGTTACTTGTATTTCTTTCTTAAACAAGGAAACATCCTCATCCACAATATTGATAATTCCTTCTTCCTTCATTTCTTCATTTAGTTGTAAAGAAAGAGTTAGTAAAATTCGAATGCTTAATTTTCTACTATTAATAAGGCGTACATTAATGTCATCTATCACATATTCTACTTTCATATAATCCGCAGGCACTGCACCTTCCATTCGGATAAATTCCTCAAAAGGTAATGCTAAGTCCAGTGCTTCTAAAAAAGTCTTTGTATCTGTGGTGGCATATAATCCCTGAAAAACAAACTCACCTTTCACTCTTACTTGATCTACCATTAATTCTGTCTCGGCTAAATTTACTTTTCCTTTAGTTTGTATCATTCGGTCAATATCCGCTTTTGTATCTGGCACATTACAGTCTTGGTCAATGGTAATTTGTACCTGTTTTCTTTCCTTTGCTACAATGCTATGAAACTCCTTTTGCTCAAACTCCATTCGTATATCCTCCTTGCGTAACTGCCCGCTATCAATAGCGGCACAAATTATCTCACACACTGATATATATTCAAAGGAGAATAAAATATGACAAAAAGTTTACCATAATGAAACGATGCAACCCCTTTTCAAGGTTGCATCGTTTGGTCTTTCTATTTTGTTTTTACTTTCTTCGTCTTACTCCATGCAGAGTAGTATGTCTTACTTCCAACCTTCTTATATGTTCTGATTTGAACATAATATTTCTTTTTTGCTTTTAGCTTCTTAACCGTTATACTTGTTTTCTTATAGCCCTTTATCGTTGTTGTTTTACTTCCTTTGAGTTTAGAAGAAGTGCTATATCGAAGCTGATACCCTGTTATCTGAGTACTTATCTTACTCCACTTTGCTTTGAATGATTTTTTCCCTTTGGACAAAGATTTTATGGATGTTTTCTTTGGATTAATTGTAAAATATAAAGTTCTGCTTCCAGTATAACTGCCCTTGAATGTAACCTTGACAGAATATTTCCCTACATTCTTTCTGTCACCTGCATAAGTCACATCATAATTCGTTCCCTTTTTAAGCGTAACCCCTTGTGGATTCTTTACTACTACAGAAGGGGTTTTCCTTCCGCCACTGTAAGTATAAGTTGATGTTGACAAGGTTATCTTAAATCGACTTGTAACGGTTATTTTCTTAAGTTTTGGAATCGCTCTTGTTTCTGTTTTTTTACAAACACTACAAGTTCGTGTCTCAATTCCATTTGCATCATAGGTTGCTGGTTTTGTTACCTTCCATTCACTCCACTTATGATTTGTACAAATTGTAGTATCCTTCTTAATTTTAAATTCTACATAAGAACTGGTTCCTCGTTTGTAGTTGTCAGATTCAGCTACCCAAGCCTGTAGATAATAAGTTCCAGCTTCCGTTGGTGCTGCTTTTAGTTTTGTATAATTATCCCCTGACTTTGTATAATAACTATATTCTGCCTTTCCATAGGTTGCTGTACTTGATGGTACAAGAGACTCTCCTTCAAAAACACTTTCAATTTTTGCAGAAACAAGATTATCTGCTTTGACAATTTCAAACTGACCTACTTTGATTTCAGAACAACTAGTATAATTATTACCACTTGTTGTAATCGTAGCATATACATCATACGTTCCTGCATTTGTTGGACTTTCCGTATATTTCAACTCACCTAATTTTTTATAGGTAACAACAATGGTTCCCATACCCTTCTTGCCCTCTGCAACATTAACCGCTGCCACTTTCCCAGAGCCATCATATGTTAAATTACTTGGTGCTGTATATGACAAATCTTCTTTTGTCGGTGTCTTCTTCGTAATTTCATACTTGATATAATCAGAAGTTGTCTTAATATAAGTATCATCTGAATCTACAGTTACCTTAACATAGTAGGTTCCTGCATATTTTGGTGCCCCTCCTGATGTGACAGCCCCACCTGAAGAACTATAAGAACCTGTTGCTATATACCTATCATTCAATACATCATACTGATAGTAATCAACTTTTGAAACTGCGCCCTTACCTTTGTGATTGAAATCTTCTCCTGAAAGTTCAATATTCGTTCCATTATATTCTTTGGTAACTGACTCTCCTTGTTTTGCCTTTATTTCATCTGTCCATAAATTACTATACTTTGGAGCATCCTGGGTTCCAACATTGTTCACAACTCCATGGGTCCAATCATTTAACACTGGCACGGTATCCACATTTGCATCCCCAAGATTTTGATACCAATAAAGGGGCTGCGTACTACTAGCGCCATTCAATAAATACGTAACTTCTCCACTGGCAAACTGGTCTGTTGTTTTTTCTGCACAGTTTATTATTTTGCTATCATTTGCCGATGTTGCATATAGCCCTTCCGTACCTGTCTTTTGATAATAACTATTCTTTATATAAAGTGCAGAGCCAAGATAACCAATGATTCCACCTGCATTTGTACCGTTTACCCTTCCAATACTGCAACTATAATATACACTTCCTCCATATCCTGATATTCCACCAATATAGGTATTTCCCTGTCCTGATACTTCTCCCTTATTATAGCAATAGTAAACACTTCCACTGCTGCTATTTCCTACAATACCTCCAACTCCATAGTTATCTGTAGCTGAATCTGATATACCCTCGACTTTACCTTTGTTCTCACAATAATAAACTTTGGCTCCAGACGAAGACAGTGATCCAACAATCCCACCAATGCGATGTTCCCCCTCTATAATTCCATTAAAACTACAATTTCGAACATAAGATCCTGTTGGAGATTCAAAACTCCCAAGAATTCCACCAACAAAAGATTTTCCTTTTAGATAGGAATCTTCGATATTTACATTTTCAACAATAACTGTATTGTTTGCATAACTACTATCAGTTTTTTCAATTCCAAATAATCCCACATAAGATGCTTTGCTGTCATTAAAATACAGTCCACGAATTGTGTGACCATTCCCGTTAAATGCCCCTGCAAAATCGCTGCCTAACGACTTTCCAATTGGTGTCCATTCTCTAAATCCACTTGTATCCTCTGCAAGTTTACCATCAACAATTACATTTTGATTAATGGTAATATCCTTTGTTAAAACTCCTTTTGGATATCTAGTTTGTTTTTCTCCATTCAATTCACCATTTACAAGTGCTGCAAACCAGTAAAGTTTTCCTGCATTATCAATCTCATAGTATCCACGATCATTTTTCGCTGGTGCTTCATAGGATTTGCATTTATCACAAAATCCATTGATAAATTCATGCTTACATGTTCTTGCATATAATGTCATTGTTTCCTTATAAGGCTGGCTGGTTCCTGAAATACTATCTACACGATTTCCTGTAAATTCCGGATTTGTATACCATCCCAAAAAAGAATATCCATCTTCACTCCATGCTGGGAATGTTACCGTATCTCCGTATGAATAATTCTTTGGATAAATTTTTGAATCTAGATCTTTTAACTCTGTTGTTCCATTATAATATTTTACAGCTGTTGTCTTTGGCGTCTCAACTACATAGACATATTTTATGGTGCCTGAGTTCTCTGTTTCTGTTAAAACTACCTTGTCATCTTCTCCAATATCAAAATTTGTTCCTTCTGCGTTTCCATTCTCGTCCTCATGATAACTTTCATAATAGGAATAACTATATCCGGCTTTTTCTATGGTATCTCTTGGTACCGTAATCGTATTATTGCTATCTGCCATAGCAGTAGCCACTTCTTTATTTGTCTTGTAATTTACAAATTTCACAACATTGCGGACCTGTTTGGCAGATGCATTAATTGCAATTCCTATATCCATTTTGTCAGCTTTTACAACAATTTCTCCTGTGGTACTATCATATGTGTAATCTTTGTCTGTTCCTTCTGTTAGTTCATCTTTATAATGCAAGATTCTAATACTAGAAGGCAGCTTGTACCCATCTGCTGGCGTTAGTTTAATCTTACATTCCTCGTTTCGAACTGAATATTTTTCAGTTAAGCTTGATGTAACATTGGAAAGATTTTGTGTCACACTAACATGCACAGTCAGTTTCCCTGTAAATGCACTATCCTCAATTGTTTCAATTGTATCTGGCAGATAAATATCCCCTGGGTTTGAACCATAAAAAGCATTTGACTCAATATATGAAACTGGACTTCCTGCAATGCTGGAAGGCACATATACCGATGTTGTCTTGCCCAAATAATCATGAATTACATTGTACCCTTTCATATAATGATAATGATAATAACTGTCTGAATATTTAATTCCCCACTTTAAACAATGGGGTAACGTCGTTCCAGCTACTTCTGCGGAAGTCAGTGACTTACACCGAAGTTCATTGTTATTATATATACTAGATTTATCTGTTCCAATTGCTTTTGAAGCCGTACCCTTTAAATAAAAGCAATTATTTGCAAGACAACATTCACTAATGGAACAATCATGTATATATCCTGTAATTGCTCCTGTATGATTAGAACCAGTTACCTGCCCTCCATTATAACAATATGTAATCTGTGTTTTATAACTGTTAGTTTTACTATGGAAATTCCATCCACTAATACCACCAACACAACTTCCTCCAGTTACAGTTACCCCATTATTTCTACAAGAAGTAACTGGCCCCATAGCTTGTCCAACAATTCCACCAACAACGGTTCCACTTGCCTCTGCTCCAGTTAAACTTGTATCTCCCTTCACAAAACCACTTTCCACAATACAGTTTTTTATTGTTGCAGGTCCACCATCATTTGAATTATTCTTACCAGCAATTGTACCCACATACTGTTTTGCCGTAATATTTACATTTTCTAAAGTAACATTCTCAACACTGCCTCCCGTATGTATATACCCAAACAGTCCTTGATAAGTTGCGGTACTATCATTAATATAAAGATTGGATATTGTATGATTCTCCCCTTTGAAAGTTCCCTTATACCGATGTTCACTTGCATATAAGCCTATTGGTATCCAACTAACTTCTGTTGCATAATCATTCCCTTTGGCATGACATACATCTGCCAAATCAATGTTTTTCGTTAGTTTTCCATTCGCTGTCTGATCTGTTGTGTTTACATAATTTGCAAACCAGGCTAATTGACCTGCATTTCCAATTTCATAATAACCTTCTGAATTCTTTATGGCCGGCTCATATGTCATTTTCCCTTGCTCATCTGTTTTAATTCCATTTGTGCTAAACTCACCTGTCGCTGCTTGCACATTAATTATTTCCCCTAAATCCGTCATCGAAACTAACATCAAAACGGCTAATAGTATAGCTAGTATTCGCTCCTCTAATCTTCTTCCTCTTTTCATGCGCCTTCCCCTTTCTAGTATCTGTTATTATTGGTATTATTAGTGTTTTAAACACATTATATAAATTGGAGTATTAAAAAGCAACTACCCAAAAGGGTAGTCTTGCCATAAACTCATGTAATTTTCATGTTTTCTCAAAAAAAAGAAGACCTCCCGGTCTTCTCCTCTTATCGTATATCAATTCATTCTAGCCTTCTAGTAACATCATTCGAACATCTTTTGTTACTACATCTTGATAACTGAAACTAACTGTTTTACTTTCTTTTCCGCTTTCGTCTTCAACTTCTACTAAGAAAATATTCGGATAAGTCTCTGCAATGGTTCCTTGTGATGTCACAAACTTATGTCTTCCTCGATTTGAGCTAATCTTTACTTTACTTCCAATACGTTGTTGAATCGATTGGCGGATACATTGTAAATCTAATTGTGTCACTGTTTCACCCCATTCTATTATGCTTACGTCAGGCACAAAAATACTGTATTCAGTATATCACAATAACCGTTTTTTGTCAAACTTATTCACTGTAACAAAGTATTTCGTCTTTTTTATTCTTCTACAGGGTGAATTTCTGTTGCTTCTCCTTCGACAATTCCCTTCTTTTCATTAAAAATCTTCATAAATTCCTTACCAGTAATTGTCTCTTTTTCTATTAAGTACTGTGCCGCATCATCTAAAATATCCATATTTTCACGAAGTAAATTTAATGCCTTTGCATATGCTTCTTTTAGCATTCCCATAACCACTTCATCTACCTTAGCTGATGTAGATTCTGCACAGTTCATCACAGGTCTTCCATCTAGATAACGATTTGTAATAGACTCAAGTCCCATAAGTCCAAACTCTTCTGACATACCATATTGTGTTACCATGGCTCTTGCCATTGCCGTTGCACGTTCAATATCATTGGATGCACCTGTAGTTACTGTATCAAACTTGATTTCCTCTGCTGCTCGTCCACCAAAGAACGCAACTAAATCAGCAAACATTTCATCCTTCTTATTCAAGTATTTTTCTTCTTCTGGACGCTGCATTGTGTATCCCAACGCTCCCATAGTTCTTGGAACAATGGTAATCTTTTGCACTGGTTCTGACTCTTTTTGAAGTGCCATAACAAGTGCATGTCCAACTTCATGATATGCAACAATTTGCTTTTCTTCTTTTCCAAGAATTCGATCTTTCTTTTCTTTTCCTGCAATTACCACTTCTACTGCTTCAAATAAATCTTTTTGAGAGACCAAACTTCTTCCTGCTTTTACAGCTGAAAGGGCAGCCTCATTAATCATATTGGCAAGATCAGATCCCACTGCTCCAGAAGTTGCCAGTGCAATCTCCTCAAAATCAACAGTTTCATCCATCTTTACGTTCTTAGAATGTACTTTTAATGTTTCCACTCTACCCTTTAAATCTGGTCGCTCTACAATAACACGACGGTCAAAACGTCCTGGTCGAAGCAATGCTTTATCCAGTACTTCTGGTCGGTTTGTTGCCGCTAAGATAACAAGACCCTTAGAAGTATCAAATCCATCCATCTCAGAAAGTAACTGATTCAAAGTCTGTTCCCGTTCATCATTTCCACCACCACCAATTGCATTATCTCGGCTCTTACCAATGGCATCGATCTCATCAATAAAAATAATACATGGTGCCATAGCCTGTGCTTGTTTAAACAAATCACGTACTCTTGATGCACCAACACCAACAAACATTTCCACAAAATCAGATCCTGATAATGAGAAAAATGGTACTTTCGCTTCTCCGGCAACTGCCTTTGCAAGAAGCGTTTTACCAGTTCCTGGAGGTCCTACTAAAAGGGCTCCTTTTGGAAGCTTGGCTCCAATTGCCAGATATTTGTCTGGATTGTGAAGAAAGTCAACCATCTCAGTCAATGATTCCTTTGCCTCTCCCTGACCAGCAACATCTGCAAACGTAACTCCAGTTTTCTTTTCAACATAAACTTTGGCATTGGACTTTCCAACACCCATCATTCCTCCTTTTCCTCTCATCATAAATAATAAGAGTCCAAAGATAATAATTGTAGGAATCAAGCTGACTAATACACTAAGGAATGTATCCATAGGATCTGCTTCTTTTCCTTTAAAATTATCAAATCCCGCCTTTTCCAAGCGATTTACCAAATCTTCATCAGCAACTCGATATACTTTATAAGTTGTCTTATATACTGGATTTTTTGACTTTTTCGGAATTACGGTAATCACGTCATTCTGAATTGTGACTTCCTTTACTTCTCCCTTTTGAACCATGGTCAAAAACTTTCCATATTTTAATTCTGTCTCTGTTCCATTCTGCCACTTTGACACAACAGCATTGAACAAGAACCCTACAAACATTGATGCTATGAGGATTCCCATGAGCATTTTATATTTATTTTTTTTATCATTGTTATCATTCTTGTCGTTCTTATTCTGATTGTTATTATTGTAATCCAAAATTCTTCCTCCTTTAGGCTATTACAGAACATTATATGTTTTATATCTATGAAAATCAATAAACTCTTTCTAAACTTTTATTTTTTCACTGAAAAATCACATTTTTCTCACTGGCAATACACTTAACCGCGATATATGGGAAATAATCCTTTTTGTAATCTTTCTTATGAATCAGGCTAGTATTCATATAAATATGTCCTTTATCTTCTTTTAAAGAATCCAACTGCACTGTATAATTTGCCTGTTGTTGTTTTCCATATCCAACCACCAGATACATCATATCTCCTGTTGTAAATGTAAAATGAAATGTCTCTTTCTTCTCCTTTTGAATTATCTTCTTCAATTCTACTGGCTGATTTTCTTCCTTACATACGGCGTAATCAACAGATTTTAATGTTCCCTTTTTTGAAGGCAGTATCCGTCCTCTTAAGATAAAACATAAAACTCCCATTATAAAAAGAAACATCCAAAGCTTTTTTATTTTCATAAAATCTCAATTCTTTTCTTATATTTTATGCATGAATCACATCAAAAATAAGTGTTTCTTTTTCTATCTTTTCATTTGACAGGTTAATGTGGCTCAAATAATGCTCCTTAGCCTGCTTCACCTTTTCCTCGTCATTTCCATGAATCACAGCGAGACATTCTCCTTTTTCAACAAAATCTCCAACCTTCTTTTTAATCATTAAACCAACTGAAGGATCAATAACACTCTCTTTGGTTTCTCTTCCTCCACCTAATATAAGAGAGCAAATACCAATCTCAGCCGTATTCATAGAAGAAATATAACCTGTTTCTTTCGTTTCTATTTCTTCTATAATAGTAGCCTTTGGAAGTTTTGTAACATCCCTCACGTAACTTTCCTCTCCTCCTTGGGCTTTTACAAACGCTACAAACTTTTCAAATGCAGTTCCATCTTCCATATGACATTCTAACATTTTTCTCGCATCTATTTCATTTTCTGCAATTTTACCTGTTACAAGCATATAAGAGCCTAACGTAAGAACAAGTTCCGTAAAATCCTTTGGTCCATTTCCCTGCAAGGTATCAATGGCTTCTTTGACTTCAAGGGCATTTCCAATGGCATTTCCAAGTGGCTGATTCATATTAGAAATAACTGCGGCCATGGATTTTCCTGCCTGTGAACCAATCTGCAGCATCTCTTTGGCTAGATTCTGTGCATCTGCAAAATTCTGCATAAACGCACCATTGCCAGTCTTTACGTCCAGCACAATTCCATCTGCCCCTGCTGCCAGCTTTTTACTCATAATACTACTTGCAATAAGAGACAACTGATCAACTGTCTCCGTAACATCCCGAAGTGCATATAGTTTTTTATCCGCTGGTGCTAAGTCCTTGGTCTGCCCCATAATAGCAATCCCTATTTCCTTTACTTGCTTTATAAACTGCTCTTCCGTCAAATTTGTTGTAAATCCATGAATACTTTCTAATTTATCTATGGTTCCTCCTGTATGTCCAAGTCCTCTTCCAGACATCTTCGCCACAGGCACTCCACACGATGCAACAAGTGGTCCAAGAGCAATGGATGTCTTATCTCCAACCCCTCCCGTACTGTGTTTATCTACTTTTATTCCTGGTATTTGAGATAAATCCAAGGTATCTCCACTATCTTTCATTGCCATGGTAAGGTAAAATGTTTCGTCTTTGTTCATTCCTTTATAGAAAACAGCCATCATCAAGGCAGACATTTGATAATCTGGAATCTCATCTTTACAATACCCTTTGATCATCCAGTCAATTTCCTCTTTTGATAGTTTTTCCCCATCTCTTTTTTTCTTGATAATATCGGTCATTCTCATAATTTCACCTCATATTTTTTAGATATCTACTTATATTTTTCACATATAAGTATTATACTACATAAACAATATAATAATAGTTGTTTGACAAACATAATTTATAGTGTTATACTAAAAACAGTAATCATTACTGTTTTCTATTTAGGAGGTAGATATGGCAAATTTAAAGGGAACAAAAACAGAAGCAAACTTAATGGCAGCATTCGCAGGAGAGTCACAAGCTAGGAATAAATACGATTTTTATGCAAGTCAGGCAAAAAAAGATGGATATGTACAATTTTCAAACATTTTTGCACAAACAGCATTAAACGAAAAGGAACACGCAAAAATTTGGTTTAAATTACTACATGATGGTATGCCAAATACAGAAGTAAACTTAGAAGATGCAGCTACTGGAGAAAATTTTGAATGGACAGAGATGTATCCAACCTTTGCAAAAGAAGCAAAAGAAGAAGGATTTGATGAAATCGCTGAATTATTCTCAATGGTTGCCGACATCGAAAAACACCATGATGAGCGTTACCAGCAATTAGCTCAAAACATCAAAGACGGTGTTGTATACGCTAGAGAAGAAGACCAAGTATGGATTTGCTCTAACTGCGGACACGTTCACTATGGAAAAACAGCTCCAGAAGAATGTCCAGTATGTGCACATCCACAAAAATTCTTTGAGTTAAATAACTGCAAGAATTATTAAATTTTTAATTTTAAAAAGTCCCAAGATATTGAATTTATATATCAATATCTTAGGGACTTTTTTAAAGTTACTCAAAAATCCATATACTAATGCCAACAATCAAATCAAGTGCGGATTTACGCAATAATTACAATAAATCTCAACGTTTTGTCACAACTACACAGAACCTGTTTTCATCACCAAGAATGGAAAAGGTGATCTTGCGGTTATGAGCATAGAAGCCTATGAAGAAATGAACAGCCGTTTTGAATTATACGATATTTCATCTTATTTAATATCGTATTCTTGATACATATTTTTCCGGAACTTTGGATCATTGATAGCTCTTTTTACATCATTTATTCTTTCATCTTCAAACAAACGGTTTATTAATATAGATAAACGAGTTTCTCCTATTGTCTTTCCTCTTGCTTCACTATCTTTTATCATGTCTGTAATTGCCTGACACATATTGACCTCCTCATTCTCATCCTTCTCTATATATTTTTGAAGTTCTTTCGTTTTTGTTACTGACTCTATTGTACTGCAAGTCTCTTGCGAAACACAAGAAAAAATTTCCTTATTTTCATTAATAAACCTTTTTAGCTGTCTAGCATTCTTTTGATACTTTATAAACCCAAATAGTACTTTTATATCATCGCTATAATCATCTAGATTTTCTATCTTAGTAACTTCTAGTAAATTAATTTTATAATTTTGTATTAAATTTTTGAATCGTGTTAAACAATCTGGAAGCTCCAACATATCATAAAGTTCCTTTGGTCCATCCCAATCCCTGTCACCGAAGTAAATAACCAATGTAATAATAGGTCTTAACTTGTCTTCTTTTGAAAATCCCGAAAGAAATTCATCCCCCTGTACATCTTTTTTCTCTTTATGTTTCTTAGATATTGCTTTCCGCTGATCATTGTAAAAATCAGAATCATAAAGCATATTTTTTAGTGGCATGAAATATTGAACATTATATTGGTTTTCGATTGCCAGTATTATCAGTTCCATATCCTTATACATATATTGTTTGACCAAATCACGTACTCGATTCCCACCACGACTCTGCTTACTTACAGAATCAATTTCTTTTAGCTTCTCTGGTAATACTGTAATTTCTCCTTGAAAAACGCCATGATTAAACACATCTGCAAATCTTTTAGGATCTTTTAAGTAGCTTCCCAGACTAGTATCTGCTCTCCCCATGAAAACTCCTTTCACTTTTGTTTTGTTGTTTTACATATATTACCATATTATTTTATATTTTACAATACTTTCCAGTAGATTTTATTTCTTTCTCTGCTTAAATGCAAAAAAGGCACAGAATTCTGCACCTTTTCTTATCTCTTTAAATCATGAATTTATTTATATTCGCTTGCCCATTCTTCAATCTTAGCACTTACTGCCTGAGCTTCTTCCATGGTAGCTCCTTTTGTTCCATAGTAGAACTTAATCTTTGGCTCTGTTCCTGATGGACGAACGCACAACCATGCATCATTCTCTAATTCATAATATAGAACATTGGAATTAGGCAATCCTGTTGGTGTAACATCTCCCGTTGCAATATCAAGAATGGTATCTTTTCCGTAGTCACGAGCTTTTAATACCTTAAGTCCTCCAATTACTTTTGGTGGATTTGCACGGAAGTTTTCAATCATGCTCTTAATCTTTTCTGCACCATCAAGTCCTGCAAATTCTAATGAGATAATCTTGTCAAGATAGTATCCATACTTATCATACATCTCTGTCATAACATCCCACAATGTCTTTCCTTGTGTTGCATAGTATGCAGCGGCTTCACAGAGTGCAACAGTTGCAGATACCGCATCCTTATCTCTTGCATAAGTACCAATTAAGCAGCCGTAGCTTTCTTCTAGTCCAAATAAATATGTACCTTTTCCTGTTTTCTCAAAGTTTAACATCTGCTGCCCAATAAACTTAAATCCTGTTAATACTTCGATTAACTTTACTCCATAGTTTTCAGCAACTGCATCTACCAAGTTTGTAGTAACGATAGATTTAACAACTGCACCATCTGCTGGCAAATTTCCTGCCTTTGCCTTCTTTTGGCTAAGTACATATTCTCCAAGTAAGGAACCTGACATATTTCCTGTTAATGAAATATATTCTCCACTCTTTGTATCCTTTACATAAACACCAAGACGGTCAGCATCTGGATCAGTTGCTAGTACTAAATCAGCATCTTTTTCTTTTGCAAGAGCCAATCCTAATTCAAAGGCTTCTTTTGCCTCTGGATTTGGATAACTTACAGTTGGGAAGTCTCCATCTGGCAATTCTTGTTCTGGTACAACATATACATTCTTAAATCCTAATTCATCTAATACACGACGCACTGGAATATTCCCAGTTCCATGAAGTGGTGTATATACAATCTTAAGCTTTGATGCCATCTCATCAATAGCACCTTGATTCAATACTTGTTTTTTAACTTCAGCGATATAAGCATCATCAATGGCTGCTCCGATTACTTCATATAATCCAGCTGCTTTTGCTTCTTCCTGACTCATTGTCTTTACCTTAGAAATGTCAGTAATTGCATTCACACATGCTGTAACCCCTTTGTCATGTGGAGGTGTAAATTGTGCCCCATCCTCCCAATAAACTTTATAACCATTATATGCTGGAGGATTATGACTAGCTGTAATGTTAATTCCTGCAATACACTCTAATTGACGCACTGCAAATGATAATTCTGGTGTTGGTCGTAATGCATCAAAAACAAAAGCCTTAATTCCGTTTGCTGCCAAACATCTAGCTGCTTCATCTGCAAATTCTGTGGACATATGTCTTGAGTCAAATGCAATGGCAACACGCTTCTTATCTGTATTCTGACTTAAAATATAATCTGCCAAACCTTGTGTTGCTTTTCTAACTACATAAATGTTCATACGGTTGATTCCTGCACCAATAATTCCACGAAGACCTGCAGTTCCAAATGCTAAGTCACTGTAAAATCTCTCTTTAATCTCCTTGTCGTCTCCCGCAATCGCTTTTAATTCCTCTTTGGTGGCCTCATCAAAGTACGGATTTGTAATCCATTCTTGATATGTGTCTTGATAGTTCATAATTAGCTCCTCCTTTTGTCTCTGTTTCTAGGTAAATCGACTGAATCTCAGCATCATTTCTTATGTTAATATTATAGCTTATTTACCCTAAAATTACACTAAAATTTGTCAAATATTTATCCAAAAATTCCGTTCTCTTTTTGTTTAATTCAACAAATTCCGTTAATTTATTTAAATATCTTGGTAAAACCCAGCATTTTTTGTGATTCATATACTGATTTGATATTCTCCAAAACTTTTCTGGATAACAAAATAATAAATATAAAAAAGTATAGTCTTCGCTCTTTAATGGCTTAATCTTTTCATATCCATTTAATACGGATATTGTATACCCAAAATCATAGTTATTTTTCTCAAGCACTTTTCGCAGAAAATAATAGACATCCACCATAGGATATCCATAATAAAATCTTTCAAAGTGAGTTGTCGCTACTTCTTTCTTGCCCAGAATCACTTTATGATGATTGTAGGAACCATGACACCAGCCAAATCCTTCATAGGAAAGGTCCTTTATTTTTTCAATACTATATTTCATTTGAGAAAGACTTTCACCTGCCTCTTCTAAAAACAAATATTCAAAAGGTCCCTTATTTTTCTTTTTTTGAATAAACTTTTGAATATTTTTTAGCTCTCGCTCGTGTTGCCTAAATTGCTCTATCAAAATATCTTTTCTATCTTCCTGGCTTTCATTGGGTTCAATGCCTCTGGAAACTTTATGAAAATAAGCAAGGTTTTCTGCTGTTCTTTCTAAATCTTTATGAGAATGAATGTCGCACTCTGTCCCTCGATAACTTCTTCGCATAACAAACGGCTCATAGTATTTATTATAAGAAATAAATTTATTTTCCTTGTTTTTGATATACTGGTCAATTCGATACATTCCCTGCCCCATTAAATTAAGTTTCCACTGATATTCCTCTTCAATTCTCTCCTGAGACAATTTTGTTTTGGAAAGCGCAAATAAACCTTGATTGGTATCACATATCATTTCTCCTCGACCTCTCTTCATTCGATCTACTTGTAAATCATACTGGTCTAATAAACTTCTATATTTTTCGTTCACCCTCATACCTCCTCAAAGTTCTACCTCTAATTGTATGAAGTATAGATTTGGGTTAGAACAATGTAGATAATTCTTAAAGAATCCTTATAATTTTTTTACTAACTTGTCACATTGGTGAAAATCAAGTATACTAGGTATGAGTGAAGGTATTGTCTTAATTATGAAAGGAGACATTAACATGAGAAAAAGAGTTTTACTAATTTCTTCAATCGTTGTTTTAGGATTGGTCGGATTAACCGCTTGTGGTAAAAAAGGTGCTTCATCATCAGAGGCTACAACAACGGAAGCTACCACAACTGAAGATACAGAAGATGTTTCAACTGTTGCAACAGAAGAGAAAACAGAGGCCACAACTGCAAAAGCTACGACAGAAGCTACAACTGCTTCCAAGAAAGACGAGTCTTCAAAGGCTAAGTCTGCATCTGGAGTTTACAATGGATTTGGTGACGACAACTCTATTGAGATTAAACTAGACAGCGGAAAGTATCAGACATTTATTGTTGCTGACGAAAAAGTTGCCAACAAGTTGAACGATATGGCCATTGGAACTAAGATTTCATTTACTTACGGACCTTTATCTGGACAGTCTAACAGTCAGATTTTAAGCGTAAAAGCAAAATAAATCTAATCTTTTGAGGATGGGATGCTCCATCCTCTTTTTTTTGCCTAAAATATCAGCTATAATGGGGTTCAGATAAAAGAAGGAGCATTTATAATATGAATATTTACAAAAAATTTATTAACTACTATAAACCATACAAGAAAGTCTTTTTCCTTGATTTGTTATGTGCAGCATTTATTAGTTTGGTGGATTTAGCCTTTCCACAACTGCTTCGTACGTTGACAAAAACTTTATTTTTAGAGGACAGATCTATTATTCTCCATAATATATTTTTAATTGGATTGATTATGCTTGGCTTTTATATTTTCCAGGCATTATGTAAATATTATGTCAGTTGTCAGGGTCATATTATGGGTGCACAAATGGAACGAGATATGCGAAAAGAATTGTTTGAACATTATGAGCGACTTTCTTTCTCCTACTATGATAAAAATAATACTGGTCAAATGATGAGCCGCTTAGTCTCTGATTTATTTGATATTTCAGAATTTGCACATCATGCACCAGAGAATTTATTTATTTCCGCCATTAAAGTAATTGGTTCCTTTATTTTTCTATTTTTAATTCAATGGAAACTTGCACTTATATTATGTGTGGTTGTTTTTGCTATGATTATATTTAGCATATCCCAAAACAAACGTATGCAGGCAACCTTTATGGATAACCGCCGCAAAATCGGAACTATCAATGCCTCCCTTCAGGACTCCCTTGCTGGAATACGCATTGTACAGGCATTTGCCAACGAAGATGTAGAACGGGAAAAGTTTCATGCAGGAAATGAGGGCTTTTTAACTTCCAAACGAGATAATTATCATGCCATGGGGACTTTCCAAGGTGGAAATTTATTCTTTCAAGGACTTTTATATTTAACCACATTAGTAGCTGGTGGTTATTTTATTGCAATGAATCAAATGGCTGTTACTGACCTTGCCATGTATGCTTTATATATTGGAATTTTCGTGAGTCCAATCCAGATTTTAGTTGAGCTAACAGAAATGATTCAAAAAGGAATGTCTGGGTTCCGCCGATTTGCAGAAGTTATCGGTACTGACCCAGAAATTATAGACAGTGACTCTGCATCAAAGATAACAAATCCTTATGGAGATATTGAATATAAAGATGTAAGTTTTAGCTATGAAGGAAATGAAATTGTATTAAATCACATATCCTTTGGAATTCAAGCTGGGAAGTCCATTGCCCTTGTAGGCCCTTCTGGTGGTGGAAAAAGCACTATTTGCTCCTTACTGCCAAGGTTTTATAATACCACTTCTGGTTCTATTACCATTGGCGGGCAAGACATTCATGATATTACACTGGACAGCTTGAGAAATTCCATCGGTTTAGTCCAACAAGACGTGTATTTATTCGGTGGAACTATTCAAGAAAATATTGCTTACGGAAAACCAGATGCTTCCATTGAGGAAATTATAGCGGCTGCCAAAAAAGCAAATATTCATGATTTTATTATGGATCTTCCTGATCAATATGATACTTTTGTTGGCGAACGTGGGACAAGACTATCTGGTGGTCAAAAACAACGAATTTCCATTGCACGTGTCTTCCTTAAAAATCCTCCAATTTTAATTCTAGACGAGGCAACAAGTGCTTTAGATAACGAAAGTGAACGCTATATCCAAAAAAGTTTAGAACATCTTGCAAAAGACCGAACAACCATTACTATTGCACATAGATTATCAACTATACAACATGCTGATGAGATTCTAGTCATTGATGAACATACCATCAAAGAACAAGGAACCCATAAAGATTTAATTGAAAAAGACGGAATCTATGCAAAATATTATCAAATGCAATTTGATGGATTAGAAACTCTGGATATTTAGTTTATGAAACTAAAAAAACGCACGTACACTTTATTTACAAAAGTGTACGTGCATTTTTTATGCCAAAATCTCATTTGCTAATTGTTCCATCTCTTTTTCATTTGTCTCATTCACTGCGGAACGAATGGAAACTGTCTGATTACAGATAGTAATATTTTTCATGGCTTCTAGCATTGTTTTCATATGCTTTCCAGCCATTGGCGCCCATGTTCCATTGTCCATAATTCCAACTTTTCGTTTTTGATAATTCTTTGATTTTAAATGAAGTAGAAATTCTTCCACACAAGGGAAAATGCCTCCATCATAAGTAGGTGCCGCAACAACTAAAGAATCATAACGAAATGCATCTTCTAAGGCCTCCGCCATATCTTCTCTGGCAAGATCTGTCAACACAACTTTCTCTGCCCCTTTTGCTTCTAGTAAAGATGCCATCTTAATTGCTGCCTCTTTTGTGTTGCCATAAATGGATGCATATGCAACTAAAACACCCTTATCTTCTGGTTCATAGCTACTCCACACATCATATTTTCCAATGTAATATCCCAAATCTTCTTTTAAAATTGGTCCATGAAGTGGACAAATCATTTGAATATCAAGTCCTGCCGCCTTCTTTAATAAAGCTTGTACCTGTACTCCGTATTTTCCAACAATATTAAAATAATAACGTCTTGCTTCACATGCCCAGTCTTCTTCTGTATCTAAAGCTCCAAATTTACCAAATCCATCTGCTGAAAACAATATTTTTTCAGATTGTTCGTATGTTACCATAACTTCTGGCCAGTGAACCATAGGTGCCATAACAAACTGAAGGGTGTGATTTCCTAAGGATAGGGTATCTCCTTCTTTTACAATCATACTTCGATTGGTTATATCCATCTTAAAAAACTGATCAATCATTCCAAATGTTTTTGCATTTCCAACAATTTGCATCCCTGAATACTTTTCCACTAGTGTTTGAATATTCGCTGCATGGTCTGGTTCCATATGAGACACAACTAGATAATCCACTGCTCGATTTCCCAATGCTTCCTCTAGGTTCTTAAGCCATTCATCTGTTGCTCTTGCATCTACCGTATCCATTACAGCAACTTTATCATCTAAAATAAGATAGGAATTATAAGAAACTCCGTTAGGAATAACATATTGCCCCTCAAATAAATCCAATGTTTTGTCGTCTGCTCCAATGTACTTAATCGTGTCTGATATCATAATATCTTTCATTGTTCTTCTCCTATAAAAAAGTATGTTTTACATGTTGCAGTTACTATGTTTCATTATACCATTCTTAAAGAAAAACCCAACATTATAACAAAAAAAAATACAAACATATTTACTTTAAAACACAAAAATAGGAAACACTATTTTTAGCATTCCCTATTCCTGGTTTATTTTATTACATTTCTTTACACAACTTGATTGTAATATCTCTCATGGATGTCACCACATGGTCTGCGTCATCCACCTTAGAGGATCCAAATTGTGTATTATGATACCCTATTGTTTTCATCCCCGCTTTTTTTGCTGCTGTAATTCCATTGATAGAATCTTCTATGACAAGACAATCTTTCGGTAAAACATTAAGTTCTTCTGCTGCCCTCAAGAAAATCTCCGGATCTGGTTTATGCCTTATACACTCTTCTCCAGAAAGAAAAGCTTGAAAGCAATCTGTAATCTGAAAAGTTTCCACCACTTCTTTAATTTGTGACATTGTGGATGATGATGCTAAAGCTAGAGGCATTCTCTGACATTTTAAAATGTGCAATAACTCTAACGCTCCATCAATTGACTTCATTCCTTCTTCTTCTAAAATCTCTTTTCGAAACTCATTCATCTGTCTGATGCCGCTCTCCACAGTTAAATTCAAATCAAATTTTTTAATTACATCCGTCCAGTACCACTGACTGGAGCCTCCAATATATTGATTATTATATTCCATGGAAACCTGTTTCCCAAACTGTCCAAGTACCTTATTGATTCCATAAAAATACCCTGGCTCAGAATCATAGATTACGCCATCCATATCAAAAATAACTGCCTTTGCCATTTTATGCTCCTATCTTAAAGCATTGCATCCTTAATTGCTTTTGCTTCTGCTACAGGATCCTCTGCTTTAAAGATTGCAGATCCAACGATAACAATTTCTGGTTTAAGTGCCACATATTTATCGATAGTTTTGCTGCTGATTCCCCCTGCCACTGCAATCTCTGATTTCTTTGCATTTGCTTTCATTACTTCTAAATCTTGAATTGGTTCTCTTCCTGTTGCCTGTTGGTCAGCTCCTGTATGTACTGCTAAAATATCAACTCCGATTTCTTCCATCTTTGCAATTCTTGTTTCCAAGTCCTCTACACAAATCATATCAACCACTAATTTTTTATCGTGGTCTCTTGCAGATTTTAATGCTGCCTCGATGGTTAAATTATCTGATACTCCTAAAATTGTTGCATAATCTGCACCTGCTTCAAATGCATTACTTGCCTCAAAATATCCTCCATCCATGATTTTTAAATCTGCTAGAATTTCTTTATCTGGGAAAAATCTTCTAAATTCACGAATTGCTCTGTTTCCTTCTGTTAAACAAAATGGTGTTCCAATTTCAATAATATCAATATGCTCTGCTACCCTGTCTGTAAATCTTAAAGCGTCTACCAAGTTCATCTCATCTAATGCTAATTGTAATTTCATGTTACATCCTCCTATTTTTCCTGATTATTTTTTTAATTGTTTATATGCTTTGATTACTTTATCAAAAAGTGCTGTTCCTTCTTGAATTCCTGTATATTTTGCGACTGCCTTTTCAATTCCATTTTCTGCTACATACTGCAGCAATTCTACAGACTGTTCATCTTCCTTTACGTCAAATAAAAATGTTGCTGCAACTCCTTTGGCAATCATGTCATTTGGAAGACCTGCTTCTTCGCACTGAGTTAATGGTCCAACAAGACGGTCTGCAGCTCCTAATTTACGAATTGGTGATCTGGAAATACGAGCTACTGTATCTGTAATTCCTGGAGTAAGAAAACGATTTAATGCAAAATCAATGTACTCTTTCATTTCTTCTTCTGTAAATCCATGTTTCTTTGCCACAAGTGCACCAATTTGAGTCATAACTTCTTTTGACATTTCAACATTGGCTGGATCTGCAAAATAATCCTGAATAATTTCATATCCCATAACATGTGCCATATATCCTGACCATGCATGTCCACCATTAATTACGTATAATTTTCTTTCCAAAAATCTTTGTAAATCGTCTGTATATTCTGCACCTTCTATTGGAAGTTTTGAAGAATCAACTAACTTCTCAATCTCTACTGCAAGTTCATAGTCCTTTCCAGCTTCAATTCCGTCTCTTCCATCACGATCTGTTCCAAATACCATACGATCCACTGCTGTGTTTGGAATCGCTGCCACTTGATCTAATTCCTCTTCTGTAATCGTTCCTGTACCTAGAATTTCTTTCTTTAACATATCTCCACAGAATAATGCATTTTCACATGGAATTACATTTATTTTTTCTTTTCCTGCGTCAAATCTAGCTTTTAAACCTGCTGCCAAATTTCCAGCAATTTTAGGGAAATTATCTGCAAGTACTGCTGTAGTTACCAAATCCGCATCTACGATTGCCTTTGTTACATCGTCTCCTTGTGTGATTGGAGATAATGCAGATACATTGTTAATTTCAATTCTTTTATAATCTTCTTCTATAATATATAGATAATAATTATGATATTGATTTAACTCTTTGTTGACTTTTTCATTTACATCTACAAATATAATTTCATATCCACTGTTATGTAATAAATCTGCGATGAAACCACGTCCGATTTTACCTGCTCCAAAGTGAACTGCTTTCATAAAATTCTCCTTTTTCTATTCTAAATTTGTATGTCTTTCCATCATCTCTTCACTGCTTTGTCCTAAGTCCGCCATTAAATTCATAATGATACTGTCGTAAACAAGCCATGTCATCTGCTCAAATAAATTCCCCATAGGCTGAATTGATTCTGCAGAATCTTTTTCATCGGCTCCTTTCTTTGGTGTAGCACCGGGAACTTTGACAATTACCTCTGACATCTCTCCAATGGCATGTTCTGGGAACATAGTAACTGTAGCAATCTTTGCTCCAACTCCCTGGGCTTTCTTTCCCATAACAATTAAGCTTTGAGTGCTTCCTGAACCAGATCCTAATACAATCAAGTCACCCTTTTTAATTGGTGGACAAGAAATTTCTCCTACAAAATGTACATCAAATCCCATGTGCAATAATCGATTTGTAAATGCTCTTGCTGCAAGTCCTGATCTTCCAGCCCCTGCAAGAAATATCTTATTTGCACTTTTTACTACATCCGCCATGGCCTGAATCTCTTCTTCTTTCACCATGTTTGAATACTTATTTAATTCTTCTGTAATTAGCTTTAAATTCTTTGCTTCCATTGAATGACAACCTCCTAATTCTTATTCCATATTGGCATGTCGCTTAAATAAATCTTTATCATCTTGATTGGTAATCTTCATTAAATCCATGACCATTGCATCATATGTAATCCAGCATAACTCCTCAAAGGAAGAACCTGATGCCTGTACTGTACCTGTACTGCCTTCTTGTCCTGAGCACTTTTCTGTTACTCCTGGAATTTTAATACTTGCATCTGCCATAGAACCAATTGTATTTTCAGGAAACATTGTCAACGTCGCAACTTTTGCTCCTTGATCTTTTGCTTTCTTTGAATTCGCCACCAAACTAGCCGTATTCCCTGATCCTGATCCTACAATCAATAAATCTCCTGCCTGAATGGATGGTGTTGTTGGCTCTCCTACAAAATAAACAATATATCCAAGATGCATCAATCGATTAGAAAATCCTCTTGCCGCAAACCCTGAACGTCCAGCTCCACCTACAAATATTCGCTTTGCTTCTGTAATTAGTTTTGTAACTGCTTCTAGTTCTTGGTTATCAATTTGTTCTGCATTCTCCTTTAATTCATCTAGTATTGCAAATATGTTTACTGCTTTCTTCACTATGGTTCCTCCTTTTGTGGTATAATGTGATGTTTCTTTGTTTTATATTGTCATATTACCACCATACCTCACATATGTCAATATGGTATTGTGGCTTTTCTCTTTCTTTTTTACTATTTTGTTGTTTTTTGTGGTTTATTATGTTGACTGTGGTTTTTCCATGGGATACAATATAATAAAAAAGGAGTAATTTATGGGAAAATTAATCGCTGCAGAGCGTCAAAAAGAAATATTAAAAAAAGTTCAAGAACACGGAAGTGTAAAGATTAGTCAATTAGCCAGTACCTTTGATGTTTCTATGGAAACAATTCGACGAGATTTGGCTTATTTAGATGACATTGGTGCAGTTCAAAAAACACATGGAGGAGCAACTTCTGCTTTTGAATTTGGTGGCACTCCAATTGAATCAAGAATTTCAAAAGATTCTGATATTAAAAGAAAACTATGTGAAAAGGCATTAGACTACCTACCATCCTCTGGCGTTATCTATATTGATTGTGGCAGTACTATGACTCACATGGCTCAACTCTTAAGCAAGCAAAGTGGACATACGATTGTAACCTCCTCTTTAAGCGTTGCTAATACTTTAATACATAGTGACAATACAACCATTTTAACAGGTGGACAGTTAGATCCAAACAACTTGTCAATGGAAGGATTTCAAACAACTAACTTTATTAACAATCTCAAAGTTGCCGTTTCCTTCTTAGGTACTAATGGCTTTGAACAGCACAAAGGCCCTGCTGTTTCTTCCTTTGCAGATGCCCAGACCAAACAATCCATTGTTCCAAACTCAAAGCAGATTATTGTTATTTCTGACAGTTCAAAAGCCACCACATCTGCCTTAATTCAATATGCAAACTGGAAAGATATTGACTGTTTCATTACTGATAATCATCTTCCTTCCTCTATCTATCAAAGGATTAGTGAAGTAACCACTGTTATTCTTGTTGATATTGATGAAGCTAATTAACTTAAATTTTAAAAAGGAACCTGTATCTATGTTGATACAAGTTCCTTTTTGTCGTCCCTTAGGACGGAAAGGCAACAAATTTATAATTCTGCATTTTCAAAAACATCTAGAATTTCTTCTGCTGTTTTAGCTCGCCTGATTTTTTCTATATTATCAACGTCAGAACATGTAATTGCAATTTTCCCAAGCATTTCAATATGCTCGTCATTCTTACCTGCAATTCCTATAACCACATAGGCCGTCTCTCCGTCATAGTTTACCCCTTCTGGTACCTGTAATAATGAAATTCCAGATGCTTTAATTCTCTCTTCTGATTTACAAATGCCATGAGGAATTCCCACATGATTTCCAATATATGTACATGCCACCTTTTCTCTAGCAAGCATATCTTCAATATATTCTGGTTGCACATACCCATTGTTTACAAGAATCTGCCCAGCTTCCTTAATTGCCTCTTCCTTTGAATTTAATTTTACATTTAATCTAATATTGCTCTTATCTAATATATTCATACGTCGCTGCATCCCTTTCTTTTATGTCGGTTTTCTCTGTATTATTATAGTATTATCGTAAATGATATTTACGATTTTGTCTATTTGTTCTAGTGCTATTTCTTGCACACTTTTTTTGACAAAATCTTATTTTACAGATTAAATAGTTCTGCCATATACTGTTTTATTTGATAGCCTAACCACTGTTTTACTCCCTCTACGTTCTTGGATAAAATTGCGTTCTGTAAATCAGTATCATCTACCATTGCCCCTACTAAATGATTTAAAAGACTTTTTTCATATTCCTGCAATTGGCTTGAGTACAATACATAAATAACATCATGATATGTTTCTTCTCCCTCTAAATATTGTGGCTTTTCAAAGTGACAGACAAATATTCTAGGTTTTGTATTTACCTCATGCTTCATTTCAAAGTAAACCAGTTCTGTCGTTGGAATTTGAAAATATTTTTTTCCATCCTGGACTTTATTTACTTCGTCCTTTATTTCACATTCTTCCACTGCTTCTAAAATATATTCCAAGTCTTTTATTGGCGTTTCTGACTTTTCTTTTGTTATAATTTGAAAATGTTCTACCATATCTAACGCTGTATCTAACATATTTTTCATGGTTATGATATTTTCAATATCACTTCCCTTTTCAATTTGTCTTTTCTCTTTTTCCTTAACTGTGATTTTCCGCAGCGTTTTATATTTGTGGCGCTTTAATTCTTCTCTTACCTGATTTAATTCTTCTTTATTAAGCAATGGTGATACCTTCAAATATTGACTTTTGTCAATATAAAGAGGAATTGTTGCCAAAATCAAATCATACTCATCTAAGTTTTCTCTGGCAAATCCAAGCAAAGACACTGTTTTTTTCACTGAAATTTCTGGGATTTCTTGTTCAATTCTATGTGCCAGCATCTTAGAAGAACCCATGCCCCCTGAACATACAACTAGAATTCGAAATACTTTTTTCATTGTTTTATCTAACGCCACTGCAAAATACATAACAATATAAACAATTTCATCATCTGGAAAGAAATTTTTAGGAAATACTTCATTTACTGCATCCCTCACAACCTGAAACAATTCACTATACTCTTTCTTTATTTCCTTTAATAATGGGTCTGTAATGCACATCCCACTTTGAACCCTGCTGATTGCTTTGTCCATGTGTATATAGAGGTTCTCTCTAAAATCTTTATCCTTAAAAATTGCAATTCCTAAATGATCTTCGATATAACTTATAAACTGCCCAAATTTCTTATCCAATTGCTGATTCCGAATTGTATAAAAACCAGTGGTATTATAAACGGCTACAATATTTAGCACAACTTCAATATACTCAATCTCAAGCTTCGATAACTCAAGCTCAAATTTTGCTTCTAACAAATCTGCAATCTCTACGGTAAATTTTTCAATTCCCTTATCTTCTTTATAATCAAATACTTTTATATAGCTGTCTTTTTTCTGATGCCACAAAATCATCATCCCTAGGAGAAAAATCACTTGCATATACTCTTGGTCATTTAACCTAATGGAATCATCATCCTGTTTATGAAAAATATTCTTTAACAATTCATGACACTGTATAAATACAGGTTGAAACTCTAATTTTTCCATCTTTCTTAAAAATGGTTGAAAAATCTCTTTTCCATTGAGCCATTTTAACAAATCACTTTCATTTACATGTTTCATTAAAATATTACATGCATAATGATTTTTATCAACTGGATTTCCATGAACATAGATTCCGTCCCCTTTTTTCAAGTCCAGCTTTAGGTTAAATTCTTCTAGCCTTTTTTTAATTTTCTTTAAATCATTCCGAACTGTTGGTGTTGATATTCCATTATCAATGGCAAGTGCATCTGCTTTGACATAATCATCTTGAAATAATAATTCAAACAAAATCATATCAATTCTCTCTTCTGGATCTACAATGTACACTTCTCGATTAATGTCCATTTTGTACATGAGTTTTTCTTTGTCTTCCATGGAGCCAATTGTAATAATTCCTTTTTTACTGACAGTATCTAATCGAATATTATTTTCACTTAGAATTTCTGTTACTTCTGGCAGCTCCCGATATATGGTACGTTCTGATACCCCAATTTCCTCTGAAATTTGAGAAACATTGACACTCTCTTTGGTCTGCAATATAATTCCTAAGATTTTTTTGATTCTGTTTGATATCATTTTTTCACCACCCAACCCTTATCCTAAAACATCAAATTACGCACGCACTTTTTGTGCGCACGTAATTTATTTCATTCTTTTTTATTTTGCCATATTTTTAATCTGTTCTGCAATGGCTTTATGTTCATCTGCATTTAAGAATTCCTTGATTTCGATAATTGGAATTCCCTGTGGTGCTTCTTTCCTTGCAGCTTCAAGTAAGTTTGTATTTGTTACAATAACATCGGTATCTTCAGGAATTTGATGTATGGATACATGTCCCACATCAACGAAGACTCCAGCTTTATTTAACTGGGTTTTCAGCATTGATGCTCCCATTGCTGATGATCCCATTCCTGCATCACACGCAAATACTACTTTTGAAATACTACGTTTTTCAAAATTTCCTTCACTTGCTTTCTTTTCTTCTCCTGGTGCACTATGACTTTCTACAAATTGACTCATGTCAATTGCTGCCATATCGTCATCGTCTTCACCTGATGACTTATCCCTCTTCAAGAAGAATGCAACGATGACAAAGGAAACTATAGCTGCAATTACATATCCCATTACATTGACCAGCAGTTTACCCTTTGGTGACATAATAATCAATGCAATAATTGATCCTGGTGAAACAGCCGCTACAGCACCACCATCCATAAATGTAAACCAGAATAACGCTGCGATTGAACCACAAATTGGCCCAAGAATTGTAATTGGTTTAATTAATGCGTATGGGAATGATACTTCTCCGATACCACCAATGATATGAATAATTGCTGCACCTGGTGCTGATTTTTTTGCCATTCCTTTTCCAAATGCACAGAATGCTAAGACTAATCCAGCCCAGTTACCACCATTTGCTTCTACTAAGTATAAAATTGATTTTCCAGTTTCTGCTGCCTGCTCAATTGCCAATGGTGTAAAGATACCATGGTTAATTGCGTTATTTAAGAACAATACCTGCCCTGGAACTACGAATATTGGTGTAAACGGTAAAATATTGTTAGCAATTGCAAAGTTTACACATACAGTTAAAAATCCTGTGATTGCTGCAAACAATGGTGTGATAACCATAAATCCTGCAATCATCATAAGTGCTCCTACAATACCCATTGAGAAGTTGTCTACCAACATTTCCAATCCTGGTTTTACATGTCCCTCAAACATTTTGTCCACTTTCTTGATAATCCATGCACCAAGTGGACCCATTACCATACCACCAATCATCATTGTTGATTCAGAACCAATGATAACACCGATGGTAGCCAGTGAACCAGCTACAGCACCACGTCGTCCATATACATTATAACCACCTGTATATCCAAATAAAAGTGGAACTAAGAATTTAAGTGTTGGACCAACGAGTTCATTCATCTTCTCATTTGGAAAATAACCAGTTGGAATAAATAATGCTGTAATAATACCCCAGGCAATCAGAGCCCCGATATTTGGCATTACCATTCCAGATAAAAATCCGCCAAACTTTTGAACTTTGGCTTTCATAGAACTTGCCATAATATAATCCTCCTTTAGATTTATTATTTAATTGTCGATACCAAAAAATAAACGTTTATTTTATATGTACATCTTACCTTGCTGTGATGATATTTTCAATTCTTTTCAATTATAAGATTTTCAAATAACTTTTGACAACTTTTATTATTTATTTTTTTCATTTTCTTTTATTTCAAAAACCTTGTTAATTTTCTTGATAGGATTATCCTTTTCAAGATCCTCATACATTACATCCCTTTCCTTTGTGAGCACAACTTCATAGGCTCCATTTTCCTCATATCTTTTCAAATAATTATAATTATATTTTTGATATCCACCTCCAAATTGATCCCTTGTTGAATCCTTGACATAATAAAAATGTCCATCCACACAAGAAAGATATTGTAAAATTAAATCTCCTTCTACCGTATATTGGGCAATTAAAACCGCCCCATCTTTTTCCTTTTTTAATTTTTTACAAAAATTATTCCACAGTTTTTTCCCGTCGTCTATATATTTTCCATTCTCAATCAAAATAAAACCACTGTCTTTCATTTCTTTTTTTGACATTTCCTCTGGATATTGTTTCAACGCAGAAATAATAACATCGTAACTACTCTTTGCAACAATCAACACTTTTTCACCCTTCTCCATATTACTTTGCTGCTGGGATGTCTCCTTGCTGCTCTTTACAATATTCATCGCCAATGGAATCGTAATTGCAATTGCAATGATTATAATAATATAGTTAGGGACTTTTTCAAAAAAACCTCTCATTTTATTCTTCATATAATTCTTTCCCCTCCTACTCCTTCTGCCACATTGCTATCCCAACAAAAACTACTGGAATTATCATTGCCGAAAGTTGATCCATTGTAAATAATCCTCCCACTACATTTAGTCCAAGGACCATTAAATTTGCAAGGAGCATAATCTGGCTGCTTCTTACGATAGCGTGTGGGTAATTTCTCACTTTCTCTTTTCTACGAAGCCCAGAGAAACCGCCTCGAAATGCTGCTAACACATAGATAGCCGAAAAAACACATCCCGCCGTATAAATCACCATATTCTGATTCTGTATGGCATTATAATTTGCCACTACAATAAACAAAGCAATTCCCTGTAACACCCCCTGAAATAAAACAATGCCCGATATTACTTTTAATAAAATATTTTTTGTTTTCATATGCCTCTCCACCCTTTCATAAAACTGTCTACTACCTTCTATTATGTTCGTTTTCATTTACCTTTGTCTATAAACCACAGTCTTAACTTTTGCAAAATTTTTTTGACAATTTTTATTTATATTAAAAAAAGAACAGAATTAATCTCAATTGAAATTAACTCTGTTTTTCTTTTATGATTCTACTGTTTTTTCTTACAAATATCTATTTTTAACCCTGTTTCTTCTATTTCTTTCACTACTTCGTTTGAAATGCCATCATCCACAATCATTGTTTTAAATTCATTTAATTTAGCAAACTGATAGAATGTTTTTCTTCCAATCTTGGAGCTGTCACACAACATATAAGCTTCATTGGCAATGCTTAACATAGTTTGTTTCATTGCCGCAGTCTCTTCGTTTGGTGTGGTGAGTCCCTGATTTACAGAAACAGCATTCGGCGACAAGAAAATCTTATCCACCAGTATCTTTTTTAGAAAATCAATTCCAAGGGATCCAAATGTACATTCAAAGCGATTCCGAACCGTTCCTCCCACAAAGACCACCTCAATGGATGGACTTCTCTGAAGTTCTAAAGCAATGTTAAAATCATTGGTCACCACTTTTAAATTACGAAAATCAACTAACTGCTGTGCAAATTTAAGCATAGTTGTTCCACTGTCAATTAAAATGATATCTCCCTCTTGTACATACTTCGTTGCTTCATTGGCAATTAAGCTTTTTTCATCTTGACACTGGCCTCTTCTCATGGAGAGAAAGTCTTCTTTTTCCACAGCCCCATGATGGAGCATAGCTCCCCCATGGGTTCTTATAACGAGATTTTCCTTCTCTAATTCCTTCAAATCTGTTCGAATTGTGGCCTCTGTTACTTGAAATTTACGTGCCAACTCATGAATACTTGCTTTTCGATATCGTCTTATATACGAAACTAATGCTTCTTTTCGCTCCCTTGCAAACATGTCTATACCTCAAAATGTTCTAATAAAATGTCTTCTGCTTCTTTATTCCATAACCCCTTGTGTCTATCACACGCATCTGCCAACTTTTCAAAAAGTGGATCTGTTTTCCCTAATTCACGAAAATCTTCAATTGCTGTTAATGGCATGTCGAATTGAGTATATGTTAACTTCTTTCCTCCTGGAATCTCTGGCAAATTCAATGTTGTGGATACAATGGCATCAATTCCTCCAACATGAGTAATCATAACCGCTGGATTTACTTTCTTGGCGGCAATTAAATTCAAGGCTTCCTGCAAATCTGACAATAATCCACCTGAAGAACCTATAATCTTCGTCTTTGTATAATGACAATCATATAAGTTCATCATTGCCTTAAAATCTGAATTTGCTGGTCCTGCAAACAAATTCATACATCCATCAAATCCCAAAATCTCATTTCCTAGTTCTGCAACCCCTTTGATTGGAGCATAGATAAATACATCATCATATCCTTCCCCTTCTGTAATCTTTAACAATTCTTCTTTGGGATTCTCCATGTTGGCTGTATTTACATAGAAGAGCTCAATTCCCTTTTCCTTTGCCTCTTCCTCCGATAGAACTTCCCTTGCCCGTGCAATTCGATCTTCACTTACTTCTGTAACGACAACTCTCTTTGGTCGGTTCTCCATGGCGAGGGCATAACTAATCGCTCCTAATCCCATAGGTCCACATCCTCCAAGAATCGCTATATTCCCATTGGCTTTTGCTCCGCTGAAATGTTCATAGGAATCAGAAACTGTGTGATAATTGGAATTATAACCACCAATAATACAATACATAGGCTCTGATACCGATACTTCATAATAACTATTTCCATCATAATGCAAAAGGCAATTTTTTTCAATAACATCATCAGGAATAATGCAATAAGTTACTGCTCCACCAAAATATTCATAGGAATATCCTGGTGCTCCCATTTGGTCTGGTATTCCTGGAAGCACAACAAATCTTTCTCCCACTTTATATTCATCCGCCCACTTACTTCCCACCTTTGCAATGGTACCTGAAAATTCATGTCCTATAATAACTGGATTTGTATCAATATTATCTGGCACTCTAATATGTCCACTTCCTAATTTTGTTTCTTTCCATGTTGACATACAGATACTATCACTCATAACCTTTAATAAGATTTCATTTTCTTTAATTTCCGGAATTTCAAACTCCTCTAATCTTAAATCTTTTGCTCCATACATTCTAACGCCTTTTACTTTCATTCTTCATTCTCCTTTTATTTATTTGTTTTTATTTTTCTTTTTTTTCATTTCACAAATATCGTATCATTTGCTGCTTGGAGTTACAATAAAAAGAGCGTATAAAAATGTCAAAAATAATTTGACAAAAATACGGGATACAGCTCTGTGGCCATATCCCGTATTGATTTTCTTCATTAAAAATTTAAGCTAATAAATCTTTTGCTGTCTTTCCAATGGTAGAAACAATTAGATAACAGCTGGTTGCCCCAGCATCTAATACCCCTCTGGAACGTTCTCCTAAGCGGCTTGCACGTCCAAGTTTGGCTACCATATCTTCTGTGGATTTCCATCCCTTTTCAGCCGCTTTGCACATGTCTTCTAAGCATTCTGCAAATTCTTTTCCTGCATCTTTTCCATCAACAAACGCATTTGTCGCTGGAATCAATGTATCAAGAAGTGTTTTATCTCCAACTTTTGCTGGACTGATTTCCTGGATTCCTTCTACCGCTCCATTCATCATTTCTGCAAATACATCCACATCAATAACTTCTTGTCCGTCACTTGCTTCTGCCATTTCATCAAATAATAATCCATATAGTGGTCCCATAGATCCACCAATATCTTCTAACAGTGTTTCTCCAAGAACTGACAATCCCTGAGACATATCATATTCTTTTCCTTCCAGCTTTTTTTCACACATAGTAAAGCCTTTGTTCATGTTGATTCCATGATCTCCGTCTCCAATTTTTCCGTCAATTTCACTTAAATAATCACGATTTGACTGGATAACTTTAATCAATGCATCTACAATCACAGACCCCTTTGTATTTTCAAAACTAGCCATAGTGTCCTCCTTTTATATCTGTGTTAATCCAACAGCAATTGCTGGCATATCCATACATTCTTTTAATTCATCATCCAGTTTCATGACTGTCAACGTGACTCCCATCATCTCTAGTGATGTAAAATAATTGCCCACATATGATTTGTGGACTTTGATTCCTTTTTCCGTCAATACTTCTTCCACTCTGTCATACACAATATACTGCTCCATCACTGGAGTTGCTCCAAGTCCAGATAGAATTACAACCACTTCATCTCCAGATGCAAATGGAAGATCTGGAATGATAATATCTAACATCTCATCTGCAATTTCACTTGCTTTCTTTAATGGCTGCACGTTAATTCCTGGTTCCCCATGATGTCCAATTCCAACTTCCATTGTTCCATCTTCTATTTGAAAGTTTGGATGTCCAACTGCTGGAATCGTACATGGTGCCGTTCCAATTCCCACAGAGCGGGTATTATCCATGGCTTTTTGTGCGGCTGCAATCACTTCATCTAAACTTCCACCCATAGATGCCTTGGCTCCACCAACTTTCCACATCAACACTTCTCCTGCCACTCCACGACGTTTTTCAATCTCATCCTTTGGTGCAGAAGCACAGTCATCGTTGGCAACCACCGTCTTTACATCTATGCCTGCTTTCTTTGCTTTTCTCATGGCCATCTTTACATTCATGTTATCTCCAGCATAATTTCCATAAAGACAGGCAACACCTTTTCCACTGTCTGCTTCTTTCATAGCATCTAAAAATGCTTTTGCCGTTGGAGATGAGAAAATCTCTCCCACTGCCACTGCATCTACCATGTTCTTTCCAATGTATCCAATAAAGGCTGGTTTATGTCCAGAACCTCCACCTGTTACAATTCCTACTTTTCCTTCCACTGGTGCATCTTTATATTTAATAACACGACTATTTTCTGTGGTTGAAACTAAATTTTTATGACTCTTTGTAAATCCCTTTAACATATCTTCTACGACATAATCTGGATCATTGACAATACGATTCATAATTCCTCCTTATATGGTTGCTGCAATCTCTTTTAAATTTTTTAACCCTTCAATTGCTAACTCTTCTCCTGTATCTGCAAACTTTCTCCAAATAGCACAATTTCCACTTAACTCTTCAAAACTTGGGTCAAAGGATTCAATCACAAGAGGACCATCATATCCAATATCCTTTAATGCCGTAAAGAATTCTTTAAATGGAACCAATCCTGTTCCTGGAATTCCTCTGTCATTTTCATTGACATGGACATATCCTAAATACTCTTTTCCACAAGTTTTTACAGCTCCCGAAAAGCTCTTCTCTTCTCGAATCATATGGAAACAGTCCAAATGTACTTTTACATTTCCAGTTCCTACATCTTTACAGAACTGTACTGCATCTTCTGCAATATTTAAGAAGTGGGTTTCAAAGCGATTGACACACTCAACACAGAGGGTCACAGTTCCTGTTTCTTTGGCGTACTCTGCAACTTCTCTCATACATCCAACACCCCAGTCCCATTCTTCCTTGGTTCTAGGTTTCTTTGTCAAGTATCCCCATCCTGCATAGTTTACTCCACCAAGAATTGGAGCGCCTAATTCATTACAAATATCTACACATTCTTTCATGGCTTTTACTGCTGCATCGCGAATCTCTTTTTCTGGAGAAATTGGATTCGTTTCTGCTGTTAATGTTGTGGTACAAACACAGTCGATTCCAACTCTTTCAAGCTCTGCTTTTACCTGCTTTGTTGGAAATGTAAATGGATTTGCAATGGCAAAATCAATAGTTTCAAACCCTAATTCTTTTGCTTTTTCTATAATCCATAAATCTTTTTCACTATAACTTTCTGCCCATATAAACGTATCAACACCAAACTTAAAATACATAACTTACCTCCTTATTGGTTCTCTTTCTTTAAGATATAAAAATAGGCCCTTTGGGGGCTATGCCCCAAAGAACCCATCTTTTTATGGCATATTACCTAGTTTTGTTTTTATTTCTACAACTCTGTAATAGCAAAGACAACTTTAACTGGTTTATTTTCAAAATTAACCAATTGATATTTTGTTCCAGCTGGTAAGAAGAATGTGTCTTCTGGTTCCATTACAAAGCTTTCTTGTGCATCTACAAGATTTACAGTAACAGGACCATCGATACAATAAAGTGCTCCATCCCCTTTATGACTGTCTGGATCTGAACAACGTGGTCCATATCCTCCAGCAGGTAAAATGAATTCTCCAAAATGTCCATAATCATTACTTGAAATAAATCTCATAAGCATTGGATGTGTTGTTCCATGTACATTATTTAATTTTTCAAAATCACGAACTGCATAAACATCTCCATTTTTTCTAGGTCCTTCTGGATCAACTGGCCAATGTCCAATATCATCCGTACATCCTTGACGAGAAATATCTTTAATATAATTTCTCATATCTGGAAGATTATCGTTATTTGGTCCTTTATAGAATTTTGTTTCTGCTTCTGTCGGAATCACTGCTGGTGGAATTGATTCACTCCATGCCTTTGGCGTAATGAAATAAAGAATTCTTGCTTTCTCGTCAGAGAAGTTATGACAGCAATGCCATGCTCCTTCTGGCATCCACAAACCTTCTCCTGTTTCAAGGTAAGCAAATTGTCCATTTCCACTTCTTTGAACAACTGGTCCATTTAAAATATAGTAAGACTCATCTCCTGGATGAATATCAAGTGGTGCAAACACTCCACCTGGTCCTAATTCATAAATACCTAACATAAATGTATCTGTTGTAATCATTGTAAATGTATTGTCTGACGTTAACGCATTATCTGGTGGATAAAGCGCAGTAGAATAATCTTGCTTACGAATTAACATAGGTTTCTTTTGATCTGGTTCAAATGGAAATTTTCCCATAATATCAAATAATTTTGCCATTTTATATCTCCTGTTTTCTTGATTAAATTAAGCTTCTTCTGTTTCTGGTTTTGTAACAAGAACAATTAATGCTGCAGAAATTGCTCCTGCGATTAATAATGTGACAAAGAATGGAATTACTTTATTCATTGCAAATACTACGAACACACCACCATGAGGTGCACGGATTGTAATTCCCCATAAGTAAGAGATAACTGCTCCTACCGCTGAACCTGCCATGTAACATGGAATATATTTTAGGTTCTTAGCAGCATAAGGGATTGCAAATTCTGTAATCATACATAATGCTCCTGCAAAACATCCTGCGATTCCTGATCTATCTTCGTCTGTAAATTTCTTAGGTGCTACACACATAGCCAATGCCATAGCTAGTGGCGGTGCACAACATGCTACAAAGTTTGCAGCCATTGGTGCATAGTTTCCTGTTTCCATACAAGCTAATGCGAATGCATAAGCAACCTTATTACAAGGGCCACCCATATCGAACGCTAACATACATCCTTGGACAATTCCAAGAAGCACTAAGTTTCCTGTTCCTAAGCTGTTTAACATTTTTGTTAATGTTTGTGTTAATGCTCCTAATGGTCCACCAATTACATAATGCATTAATAGACAAATGGCCGCACATCCAATGACTGGTATAATTAATGTTGGTAATAATGATCTTAATACATTAGGAATTGGAAGTTTCTTCATTGCATTTACAAGATATCCTGCAATAATACCTGCAATCAAAGCTCCAATAAATCCTGAGCCATATCCCATTCCCCAAGGGTCTGTTGCCATCCATCCACCGAACATGCCAACGACAATTCCTGGCTTATCAGCAAGTGAATATGCAACATATGCTCCTAAAATTGGCACCATAAATGTTCCTAGTCCGATTTTACCAATCCAGAAGATTGTTGATGCAAAGTTTCTTCCCGGTTCTACCGTATTAGGAATGTTATATCCTCCTAACAAGAATCCAAGGGCTACCAAAATTCCTCCTGCTACCACAAATGGTAACATGTAGGAAACTCCCGTCAAAAACGCTTCTTTAATATCCGCTACTGTATCTTTCATTTGCCTTACCGTCCTTTCAAATATTTATTTTTTCTCTCTTTTTACTATCTCCGTTCACTAAAAATAATACTTGGGTCCTTTATAACCTCGTGTGGTTTTGTCTGAAAAATCTTGTCTTTATAAGCGTCAAATCTCTCTACCTTTGTGATTCCAACGTCGTTGGCAAACACTATTAAATCTGCTTCTTTGATATCTCTGTCTCGTAGTTTGTCTTCGATTCCCAAAGCCCCCTGTTTCTCAACTTTACATTGATGTCCCTGTGCCTTACAAACCTTTTGAATTGCCTCTGCTGCCATATAAGTGTGTGCAATACCTGTTGCACATGATGTAATTGCAACTACTTTCATAAGAAAACCTCCTCTCTTATAAATCTTTAATACCCTCTTGTAATTCCTTAAAAGTATTTACGCGTTTTAATACTTCCCAGAATTCATCGTGGGCTAACATCCCTGCTAACGTAGACAGCACTCTCAAATGATAATCATTTGCCTGATGATCAGAAATCGCTAACACAAATATGTATTTTACTTCTCCTGATTCTCCGCATGATTCATAAATAAAAGGCTCTTTACATCTACAAAAACCAATTCCTGGTTCCAGTACTTCTTTACATTTTCCATGAGGAATAGCAATCATGTTCCCCATGTAGGTAGGTCCTTGACTTTCTCTTTCTTCTAACGCCTCTTTAAATATTTTGGCATCAGAAACAATGTTACAGTCTTCAAATTTCTGAGTCATAAAATCAAACATATCTTCTTTATCTTTAAACGGTTCGTGATCTAACACAACCATATCTTCTAGCAAAGAATTTGCAATATCCGCATGATTCATATATAGCCCCTTCCTATTTTCCGTTCTTAAATGCTAAAATTACATCTTTTGCATATCCTTTCATGAATTCAAATGCTGCTTCTTGTAGTTCATGGTAAGCAATCTTTCCTTCTGTTTCTGCCACCTTATCGGCTACAAATTTAGTTGCTGCCTTTGCCATATAAGAATAGTAATTTACTTTAGAACATCCTGCTGTAATTGCATTTTGTACTTGATCAAATTCAACACCAGAAGCTCCATGCATTACAACTCTACAAGAAGATGGAATTGCTGCTCTTAATTCTTTTACTCTGCCAATATCTAATACTGGTGCCTCTGCATAAATACCATGCATAGTTCCAAAACATACTGCTAATGCATCACATCCAGTTTCTTCTGCAAATGTTTTTGCTTCGTCTGGCTCTGTAAAAAACTTTTTAATATCTTCGTTGGTTAATACTCTGCTTTCAGCATCTCCATGAGTATCTTCTTCTGTTGATGCCATCACTCCTAATTCAGCTTCCACAGTCACATTTGCTGCATGTGCTAATTGAACGAATTTTTTAACATTTGCTAAATTTTCTTCAAATGGAAGTGCACTGCAATCATACATAATAGAAGGAAATCCAACTTTAAGTGCTCTCACAACAAATTCATAATCACTACCATGATCTAAATGAACACAAACTGGTACTCTTGCTTCTTTTGCATACTTTAACATAACTGGCCCGATTCTCTCGATTGGAATCAATGAATCATGTACTTGTGCATGATCAATAATAATTGGAGTATTTAATTCTTCCGCTGCACCAATGACTGCTCGAACAGTTTCTTCATTTGGTGTATTAATACAAGGAATTGCATATCCCTCTTCTTCAGCTACTTTTAAAATTTCTTTCATGTTTACTAGCATATTAACTCTCCTTTTTGATTCAAAGTTTTTTACATCTTTGTCATTAATATTTTATAAATTTCTGTTTCATTTTTTGCTTCTAATAATTTTTTAACTGTGTCTTCATCCCCAATTACTTCATAAAAATATTGAAAAAATCTTAATATCTCTTCTGACGAATCATAATTAATTGCAATTAGGAACAGTAGTTTCACTTTCTCACCATTATTCCAATTCACTGGATATTTTAACCGTAACATCCCAACTCCACTTTCTTTTACATACTCTTTATATGTATGCAAAATGGCAATTCCACTTCCAATGGTTGTTGGTCTTTCTTGTTCCCGTCGATACAATTCCTCTGATAAATTTTTTTCTACATATCCTGCATCATATAAAAGATTAACAATGTAATCGATTGCCTCTTTTTCAGATTGTATCGTTATATCCGTTTGAATTAATGTCTGTGAAAATGCTTCTCTCGTAGTACGCAATGCTTCTTGTAGTTTCGCACTTTTCTCATATCGATCAATAAAACTTGAAATTAAATTAATATCGTTTTGAGAAATGTGCTTGGTCACTTCAATTGCTTTCTTACATGTTCTTTTCAATGGAACTGTAGAAATCAGAACTTCTTCCTCCACATCCTCATAATGATAGTCTTTGATGTGCATTGTTCTTTTAATATCCAGTCCACAAACTTCTTTTTCAATTTTTACTTCTTGATATCTTGCCGAAAATTCATCCGTTGCATGAACTAAAACTGCAGTAACTTTTCGATCAAAATCTAAAATCTGATTGTTAATTAAAAGTGCAATCCACGCAATTTCATCCTGTGTCAAAACAAATCCAAGATAATTTTCAATATAGAAAATATAACCCATACATACAGAGTAGATATTTTTCAATTGTTCCTGAACATCAATATGTAAATCGTCCCACTCTTTTATTTTAAGTTCCTGACGAATTACAATCCTTTCAATAAAGGAACAGACTTTATCAATTAGTTCTTGATTTTCCAAGGGCTGCTTTTTTTGAATGACTGTAGTTACAATTTCTAAATATTCCGAAACTATATCTTCATATTGTTCCGAATTAAATGGCTCGACTCTTTCACAGCTTTTCGCAACCATTAACTTTGCAGCAAAAAATTCATACTCATATTTCATGTAACTTGCACTCTCTGTGCTGTTATCAAATGCAATCTTAGCTGCTTCAACGTACTCCGGCTTAATAAGGTCTAATTTTCTTCCATTAGAATCTTTAATAATATTTTTTGTTTGTATCCTTTGAAGAGCAATTAATAAATATTCTGTCAGTCTGCAAAAAGATATATCAACAAAATGGATTCCCAAATATTCTTCTGCCTTTTGTAAAGAATTTTGAACAAGTAAAATATGTGCTTTTGAGTACCTATCCATAAAAAATGTAAATGCTCGTTTACTAATTCGGTAATCTAATTCTTCTGGCAGTTCGTCAATATAATCGTGTTTCCAATACTTTTGATTTTCCACAGACACAATTGCCTGCCTTAAATCAAATTCTTCACCTTTTAACTGAACACCTTGATTTCGAACTTTAATCAGTTCTATATCAAATCGTTTCAACTCCTCTTCTATGTTGTCCAAATCTTTCTGTACAATCTTTCTACTTACACATAACTCGTCTGCGAACAGTTGAATTGTATAATTCGAAGGATAATAAAATAATGTATCTAGAATATAATTCCTTCGATAAAAAAATGACTCTGGACTTTTATGTGCATATTCATCCATTTTAATCACTAGATTTTCTCTTTGTTCATCCGTTGCCACCAGTGACAATCCCTTTCTAGGTACCGTCAACAGCTTTGCCCCGTTTAATTCAATTTCTTCTCTAATATTATTTAATGAATGTTTAATACTACTTACCGAGAATCCTGTCATTTCAGAAAGTTCATCAGTTGTAATAAAGTCATACGCATCAACAATTCTACGTATTACTTTTTCCTGTAAATTATTCATAGTGGCCTCCTATTCATAATCTGACAAACAAGAACCAGTTAGCTAATCTGTTTCATGTCTTTATCATAAAATATGATTGTATTTTTGTACATACATTATAAATTTCATTTTTGCACCCTTTGAGTGCAAAAAAATGAAAACAATGATTATTGCAAACTAAAAAAGGACCCTAATCCTTAGATTAGAGCCCAACTCTTGTTTATTCTATTCTTCTGGTTTTGTTGCGTCTACTGCCTCTCCTAATTTCATTGCTTCATACTGTTCCAAGATTAATGACTGAATCATATTTCTTGTTTCAGAATTAATTGGATGTGCAATGTCTCGGTATTCTCCGTCTGCTGCTTTTCGACTTGGCATCGCAATAAACAATCCTTTTTCACCTTCAATTACTTTAATATCATGAACTACAAATTCATTCTCAATTGTAATTGAAACAACTGCTTTCATTTTACCTTCCTTAGCCACCTGTCTAATCCGTACGTCTGTAATTTGCATGTTGTCTTCCTCCTAGTTTCAATATCGCTTTTTTGGTTCACAAGTTCACTGACTAGATAATATTATATCATCCTTTTCTGTAAATGTGAACAAAAATAATAGTTATTTTTTATATTTTCTATTCAATTTAACCATTATTTATGTATGCTCATCCTATTTTTTCCATCATTTTATTTATTTTTTCTCATTTTTACCATATATTATATGATATTTTGTATCACTTGCAAGAAAGATATTAGTAGACTATAATTGAATAAAATAATTAATTCATGAAAAGAAAGGACATTATATTATGTATCAAATAGATTTTAAAAAACCAATTCACATTCACTTTATGGGGATTGGAGGGGTAAGTATGAGTGGTCTTGCAGAAATCCTATTAAAAGAAGGTTTTACTATTACAGGTTCTGATATTCATTCTACCCCAATTACACAAAAGTTAGTATCATTAGGTGCTAAGATTTATATGGGACAAGTTGCTTCTAATATTATAGAAGGTATTGATCTACTTGTTTATACTGCTGCCATTCATCCTGAGAATGAAGAGTTCCAGGCTGCTGTAGCAAAAGGAATTCCAACAATGAAACGTTCTGTGCTTCTTGGACAGCTTATGCTAAATTACAAGAATTCCATTGCCGTTTCTGGAACTCATGGAAAAACAACTACAACCTCTATGTTGTCTCACATTTTAATTGAGGCTGCTGCTGACCCTACCATCAGCGTTGGCGGGACATTGAATCTAATCAAAGGAAATATTCGCGTTGGTCATTCTGACATGTTTATTACAGAAGCTTGTGAGTATACCAACAGTTTCCTTGATTTCTTCCCTAAAATTAGTGTTATTCTTAATATAGAAGAAGATCATATGGACTTCTTTAAAGATATTGATGATATTCGACATTCTTTTAAACGATTTGCACAGATTTTACCACCAGAGGGACTTCTTGTTCTAAATGGCGGAATTGATCATGTTTCTTATATAACAGATGAACTAGCTGCACCTTTTGTTACATACGGTATTGAAAATAATACGGACACATATGTAGCAAAGAACATTTCCTATGATGAGCTAGGCCATGGTCATTATGATTTATATGAAAAGGGTAAGTTTCTTGGACAAATTTCTCTTCATGTTACAGGAGAACACAATATTGGAAACTCATTGGCTGCTGTTGCTGTTTCCCGCTTCCTCCATCTTCCTATGGATGCAATCAAAAAAGGAATTTTAGGATTCTCTGGAGCAAACCGTAGATTTGAGCGAAAGGGAGTCTGCAATGGATTTACTGTAATTGATGACTATGCACACCATCCAACAGAGATTCGTGCAACACTCAATGCCTGCAAGAATTATCCACATAAAGAGCTATGGTGTATTTTCCAGCCACATACTTATACTAGAACCATTGCATTTCTCGATGACTTTGCCAAGGCTCTCAGCTTATGTGACCATGTGATTTTGACTGATATTTATGCAGCTCGCGAAAAAGATACAGGTAAAGTTCATTCTAAAGATATTGCATCAAAAATGAAAGAACTTGGTGCAGATGTTACTTATATTAAAGATTTTGAAGAAATTAAAAAATTTATTTTAAATAATTGTAAAAAAGATGATTTGTTGATAACTATGGGGGCAGGAAACGTTGATTCTATCGGAATTGACCTTGTAAATCAATAGTTATCCACTTTATCCACAGGGTTATACACATTTTTCTTGTAAAACCCTGTGGATTTCTTTTTTTCTTTTCCACACCTTATCCACATACATTTTTTGTCTACCTGTCGAATTTTAACGCATTGTGTCAACTTATCCACTTTATCCACTTTGTCCACAATTCTGTACACATTTTGTATGAAATTCCAGTGCTATTTACAATTTTATTTTACTAGGTTATAGTTAATTCAAACAGGATTTTAAGGATAGAAAGAAGGACAACATTTATGAGCGGAATCAGCGTTACAACATCTTATTTAGCAGGTGGTACTTTATTACCAAATACCTTTATAGATCAATATATGGTGAAAGCCAATGGTGAATATGTAAAGGTTTATGTTTATTTGCTTCATCTAGTCACACAAGGACAAAGCTTTAGCATTTCCTGCTTAGCTGATTTACTTGAATTAACAGAACGGGATATTTTACGTGCATTGAACTATTGGGAGAAGGAAGGCCTTATCACTATGTCAAAGTCTGGAGAGACTATTATTTCCATTGACTTACTTCCCATCTCGAACCAAAAAGCGCCCGTATCTGTACCTGTACAGGAGGAACATTCTTCAACAGAAGCTACTCCTCCAGCTAAGATATTGCCAGCTCTTCGAACCTTATCGCCAATACAGATTCAAGAAAAAAACAACGACAAGACATTTTCATTTCTTCTATATATTGCAGAAACCTATATTGGAAAACCATTGAATCATAATGATATTAATATTCTTTGTTATTTTTATGATGATTTATCTATGTCAAGTGAGTTGATTGAGTACCTAATTGATTATTGTGTTTCCAATGGAAAGAAAAGTTTTCGCTACATGCAGTCAGTTGCTCTTGCCTGGTATGAAAAAGGAATTACAGATGTAGAATCTGCAAAGTCTGATTCTAGCAGTTACCGCAAAGACTACTATAAAGTCATGCATGCTTTTGGATTAAACACCAATCCTGCACCAGCCCAATTAGAATATTTAAAGTGCTGGCTTGATACAGAACACTTTGAACTAGAATTAGTTATTGAAGCCTGCAACCGAACCATTGATTCCATTAATAAGGCAAGTTTTAAGTATGCCAATAGTATTTTAAAGCGCTGGAAAGACAATCAAGTACATACTCTAAATGACGTGAAAACATTTGAAAGTAAACATAAGCCGACACAGACGAAAAAGAATCAAGGCAATAACCAATTCCACAATTTTACACAAAGAGATTATGACTTTGACGATTTAGAAAAACGATATATTCAAAAAATCAACCATGATGTAAAGGAGGGTTAATCTATGCCTTTAAACAATGATAAGTATCAGGAGATTATGCGCTCTTATGAACAGACGAGACATGAAAATTTTCGTTTACTTCAACAAAGAAAATCAGAAATCTATAAAGAGATTCCTAGAATCGAAGAGATTGATCAGATAATTGCCCATTTGGCAGTTGATTTGGGGAAAAAGCTTATTTTTTCTGACAATCCTTCTCTAACCAAGGAATATGAATCACAAAAAGCATCACTAGTTGCTGAACGCACTCAGCTCCTTGAGGCCCATGGATATACCGCAGACTATCTACAGCCTATTTACCACTGTAAGGACTGTAAAGATACTGGTTATATTGGAACTAACAAGTGTCATTGTTTAAACCAGGCAATGATTCATCAATTATATTCATCTTCTAATATGGAGAAGCTTTTGGCTCAGGATAATTTTGACCACTTTGAAAAGTCATACTATTCCTCAAAAACTACCAATCCAGGACTTCCTTCTCCACGTCAGAATATTGAATCTGTCTTAGAACAGTGCCACAAATTCATTTCCTACTTTCCAAATGGAGAGAATCTTTTATTTACAGGTTCCACCGGTGTGGGAAAGACATTTTTAAGTCATTGTATTGCAAAGGAATTAATGGATCAGGGAGTTACCTGCCTATACGTTACTTCATTTCAGTTATTTGAGGCATTAGCTGATCACACCTTTCGTCACACCAACAATTCTTCTGATATTTCTACAGACTATATTATGAACAGTGATTTAATGGTCATTGACGATTTAGGAACTGAGCTGACTAATTCATTTGTGAATTCTCAGCTTTTTCAGTGTATTAACGAACGGCTATTGAGACAGAAATCAACAATTATTTCTACGAATCTTACCCTGGAACAGATTCGCAACCAATATTCTGACCGTATATTTTCAAGGCTGGTGGAAGGCTATTCTATCTGCAAAATTTATGGAGAAGATATACGTTTTCGTAAATCTTTTTCTTAATACTCTTGACGATACACTTTCATAATGTTATAAACAAATATAGATAATTTACAAAGGAGATATATCATGAGACGATCTGATCGAAACTTTTCAACAATCCCAGAAGGAAAGCTTGGGATTATATCACTAGAAAGCTGCAAAGAAATATCATCAAAGGTTGATGAATATATTGTAAACTGGAGACGAACATGTAACAGTCAATTCAAAGACTCTATTGCATGTGATGAGTTTTTAAAGGATTCTTATTTAGTAGATTCTTCTTGCCCTCGTTTTGGGTCAGGAGAAGCAAAAGGACTTATTAAAGAATCTGTCCGCAATATGGATCTTTACATTTTAGTTGATGTTTTAAATTACAGTATTAAGTATACCGTTTGTGGTCATGAGAACCATATGTCACCAGATGATCACTATGCAGATTTAAAGCGTATTATTGCTGCTTGTGGGGCAAAGGCAAAACGTGTGAACATTATTATGCCTTTCTTATATGAAAGCCGCCAGCATAAACGCAGTTCAAGAGAATCCCTTGACTGTGCATTTATGTTACAAGAACTAAACAACTTAGGAGTTCAGAATATTATAACATTTGATGCTCATGATCCTCGTGTACAGAATGCAATTCCTATTAGTGGATTTGATACAGTACAGCCAACATATCAATTTGTTAAGTCTTTATGCGAACAATGTGACGATGTTGAATTTGACCCTGAACATCTTATGGTTATCAGCCCAGATGAAGGTGCTATGCAGCGTTCTATCTACATGGCAAACGTAATTGGTGTTGATGTAGGTATGTTCTACAAACGTCGTGATTACTCAACAATTATTGATGGACGTAACCCAATCGTTGCCCATGAATTCTTAGGTGCTCCATTAGATGGTAAAGACGTTCTTATCTTAGATGATATGATTTCATCTGGAGAAAGCATGATTGACGTTGCAAAAGAATTAAAGAGACGCAATGCACGCCGTGTTTTCTGTCTATCAACATTTGGTCTATTTACCAATGGTTTAGACGTATTTGATAAGGCTGTTGAAGACGGTCTTATCGAAAAAGTTATTACAACAAACTTAACATACCAAACACCAGAATTACTTTCTAGAGACTGGTATGTATCATCTGATATGAGTAAGTATATGGCTCTTTTAATTGATACATTAAACCATAATGCATCTATCAGCGGACTTCTTGATCCAACAGATCGTATCAAAGAATATTTAGAAAAATATAACAAGTAACAAAAAAACATCTGTGAATTTCTCATTCACAGATGTTTTTTTATTTTGTTTTTATTCTGTAATCATTGTGAAATCTTCCCAAGGAATTTTAACTTCTGCTCCATGGTTAATAATTTGATCTACATGCATTAATAATGGGAATTCAGATTCACTGACAACTCCACGTTTTGCTAGTGCTTTTACTGCTTCTGCTGTTCTTGTTGCAATAACAATTGATTCTAATGTTACTCCAGCAAGCTCATCCATAGCTTCTTTAAAAGATAATCCACGTCCTAATAATGTACCAATCTTACGTGTTCTTCCCCCAAATACAGTTACATATAAATCTCCTGCACCATAGATAATATTTTCCGGTTTTCCACCAACTAACTCAAGTAAATGAGTCATTTCTCTTACACTTTGACCAAAGATAGCTGCTTGAGAATTGTAGTGCTGAGCTCCAATTTCTCCTTCTCTCTTTTCAGCCAAACCAACTGCTAAAGTAACACCTAAAGCATAAGCATTCTTCATTGCAACTGCACACTCAACACCAACAATATCTGTTGATAAGCTCATATGATAGTAGTCTGTCGCTAATAATCCTTTTAAGAATTTTAATGTTTCCATGTCTTTTCCACAGAAAGCAACCCAGCTGTTATCATGATCCGCAAGTTCATAACTTGTACAAGGTCCACCAATGGCATTAATATTTAGATTTCTACCTTCTGGTTTTCTTTGTTCAAAAATCGTAGGATATGGAAGAAGTGTTCCATCTTCTAGATTTACCATTCCTTTTGTTACTGATAAAAGTGGTACTCCTTCAGGAACTACTGGTAAAATCTCATCACAGAACCAATCAAGTCCGAAACTGCTGACACCACCAATAATGGCATCTGCCCCTTCTAAAGCTTCTTCTAATTCTTCAATTTGATAATACTTAATTCCATCATGAAGTGTTCTCTTTAATGTAATATGGAAATTGTCTTTTCTTAATCCATCGATGATTTCTCTGTCAAGTGGTGATCCCACTAATCTTACCTCATGTCCATTCTCAAATGCTGGAAATGTGATTGCTGATGCCATTTGTCCGGCACAAATAAATGTAATTACGCTCATTATGTCTCCTCCTAAAATAAATATGTTAGTTAATATGTTTTCCTTTTCTCTCTCGTCTTTCGACTATTCACTTACTTTTTTTGCTGCGACAATATCAACCCCAAGTCCTAAGACATCGGCAATGATAACATCACCAACCCTAATTGGTGCTTGCACAGTTACTTTTGCTAGTTCTTCCATAATATCATAAATTTTACCTTTTGGAATATCTCCATTTGTTTTTACTGGAACACGTCTAGTTATTTCGCTATCTACTTTAACAGTTGAAGTAATAACTCTTGTAGGATTTACTAATTCTTTTTCTCCATAAGCAGCTCCTCTTGGGCAGCCATTTCCTGTTACCTTATATCCATTTTCCTCATCAACTTTTAAGTGACATCCTTTTGGACAAACAATACAAATTAATTCTGTCATCTTATGCTTCCTCCTTTACAATTGAAACTGTAATCTCGTTATCTTTCACTTTGTCAAAGAAAGCTTTTGGAATTACGATCTTTTCCATTTCTCCTGGTGCCATATGCTCACGCTTAAATGATGCAAGTTCTACATCTCCAGATGTAACTTTAATCTGGACATCTTTAAATACGTTACGAACTCTGAACATGACCTCAATCATCTTATCTACATTTGCTGGTCGAACTTTTTGAGGAACTGTATATCCTACATTATCACCATTCTTTAATTGAATGAAACTATTATCCTTTGTTTCTCCATTTTTTACATACTCTGCGGCACTGCGTCCAGCTTTTTCACTTTCTGCTGTTACAAAGTCAACTAAGTCATGTACATGAACTACATTTCCACTTGCAAAAATACCCTCTGCAGATGTCTCCATATTCTCATATACAACTGGTCCATTGGTTCTTGGATCCATTTCTAATCCAGCTTCTCTTGATAATTCATTTTCAGGAATCAATCCAACAGATAATAAGACTGTATCTACATCAAATGTAATTTCTGTTCCTGGAATTGGCTGGTTCTTTTCATCTACCTTTTGAACTACAACCTCTTCTACTCTCTTATCACCCTTAATATCTGTGATTGTATGAGATAAATAAAGAGGAATATCATAATCTTCCAAACACTGAACAATATTACGTGTTAATCCATTAGAGTAAGGACAAAGTTCCACACAACCTACAACTTTTGCTCCTTCTAAACTCATACGTCTTGCCATAATAAGACCAATATCTCCAGATCCTAAGATTAAGACTTTCTTTCCTACCATATAACCTTCAATATTTACATATCTTTGAGCTGCACCTGCAGTAAATACTCCTGCTGGACGGTCTCCTGGAATTGCAATTGCTCCACGAGTTCTCTCACGACATCCCATATTAAGAACAATTGATTTACCTTCCAATTTCATGTATCCATTTTTCTTATTCATAGCATGAACTGTTTTTGCATTTTCATCTACATCTAGAACCATGGTATCAAGCATAACTTCAATATTTGTTTCCTCTAACATTTCAATAAATTTATTTGCATATTCTGGTCCAGTTAATTCTTCTTTGAAATGATGAAGTCCAAATCCGTTATGAATACATTGATTTAGAATTCCACCTAATTCCTTATCTCTTTCAATAACCAAAATATTTTCAGCACCATTTTTATTTGCTTCTACTGCTACTGCTAACCCTGCTGGTCCACCACCAACTACAATTACATCATATTTCATTATTTAGTACCTCCCTCTTTGGTTTCACCTGTAATAATATTCATTCCTTTACGATCTTGAGGTACATCAGCTAAAGGAATATTCAATTCTCTTGAAATAATTTCTTGAACTCTTGGTCCACAGAAGCCACCTTGACATCTACCCATTCCTGCATTACATCTTCTCTTAACCGCATCAATAGAGGTTGCTGGAATTGGTCTGTGAATTGCATCTACAATCTCACCCTCTGTAATTGTTTCACAACGACAGATGATTTTCCCATATAGCGGATTTTGTTTTACCAATTCTGCTCTCTTATCTTCATCTAACTTTTTAAAACGATTAATCTTTCTAGTATCAATAATAGAATCCTTGGCATTTAATTCTAATCCTGAATTCTCCATCATCTTAAGTACATCTATTGCAATGGCTGGTGCAGAAGAAAGTCCTGGTGAAGCCATTCCTGAAATATTAATAAACCCTTTGTTTTCCTTGTCTTCAAAAATGAAGAAATCATCTTCTTTTGTTCTAGCTCGAACTCCAGCGAAGTTACGAATAGACTCTCTAAAATTAATATTTGGTATAGACTTTAATGCTGTATTTCTTACAAAACTTAATCCTTGCGTACTTGTTGAGACATCCTCTCCAGCAGATGGCTGTGAATCTGGTCCAACAATTAAATTTCCATGAACAGTTGGTGAAACTAAAACACCTTTTCCGTATTGATTCGGACATTGGAAAATAACATGATTTACTAATGTTCCCTGACTCTTATCTAATAAGTAGTATTCTCCTTTGTTTGGTTCAATTGTAAATGATTTTTTATTTACATATTCATTTACTTTATCTGCAAATACTCCAGCTGCGTTACAAATAAACTTAGCTTCTACTGTTCCTTCATTGGTTTCAATCTTATATGTATCATTTTCCTTTTTAATATCTGTTACTTCTGTGTCTAGTTTAAACTCAACTCCATTTTGAGCAGCAACCTCACCAAGAGCAATTGCTAATTCCCATGGACTGACAATTCCAACATTTGGAGAATAAAGAGCTTGGATTGCATCATCAGAAATATTTGGTTCTTCTTGTCTTAATTTCTTTTGATCCCACATTTCCATTGAAGGAACTCCATTTGTCTTTCCTCTTTCTTGAAGTTCTTCTAACTTAACTTTTTCTTCTTCTTCAAATGCAACAATTAATGCTCCAATTTCTTTAAAAGGTACATCAAGTTTTGCACATAATTCGTGGATGTATTTATTTCCTTCTATATTGTATTTTGCCATTGCACTTCCTGGAATCGGATCATATCCACCATGGATAATAGCACTATTTGCTTTTGTTGTTCCTACAGATACATCATTTTCTTTTTCAATTACTACTGCTTTAACATTGTATTTTCCTAATTCATATGCAAGAGAACACCCTGTGATTCCTGCACCTATAATCGCTACATCGTACATTCTATCTCCTCCTAAAATGTTTCATTGGTTTTTCAATCTGACTCTAGTAAACCATAGTTTTATCTGGGTGTCAAACTCCACAAAGCCTATGTTTAAGCCATTTTTTCATGTTTTTTATTAATCATATCTTTTGATTAATAACCAGAATTTTATCCCTTTTGTTATAAAAATTGACGAACTTGGCTATTTTCTTGTCTTATTTATTAATCAATAGTATAATATTACTAATCATTATTATTATTTGATTAGTAAACAACTATTAATCAAAATAAATCAAAATAAGTTGAAAGGATTTATTATGGGAAAAAGAAACAAAGTAACAACCAGAGATATTGCACAATACACAGGGGTTTCACAATCTACTGTTTCCATGATTCTAAGCGAGAAACCTCATGTTTCATTTTCAAAAGAAACCATTGAAAGTGTAAAATCTGCAGCTTCAGAATTAGGATACCGAAAACCTGAAAAATCAAAACTCTCAAAAGACACAGCTCTATCCAAAACAATTTTTGTTATGTGTCCAATTCTATCCAATGGATACTACTCCATGCTAATTCACTCTATTACGGAGCAGGCAAGAACCTATGGATATAATGTCTTTACTATTTCTACCATTAGAGATGCTTCTTTGGAGGACTTTTATTTAAATATGCTTTCTGATTTTGAATTAAAAGGAATTATCTTTTTATATCCTCCAACCAAAATTGCCCAGGCAAACATTCTCTCAAAACAACTACCCCTTGTTTCCATTGGTGATAAACCAGAAGGTTCTAGATTTGATGCTGTAGAATTAGATAGTAAAAAGCCAGGACAGATTCTCGGAAATCATTTAATTTCCCTTGGTCACACCCATATTACTTTTATCTCTGCACCAATTCGAAATAAGGAAATCGGACGAATTCATCGATTTGAAGGTTTAAAGAAAAGTTTCAAAGAACATGGAATGGATACTTCAAATTTAAAAGTAAAGTCTCCTTCTTTGGCAACTTATTCAAGATATACTCCAGATGAATCCGAATACCAAAATGGTTATGATTTAACGATGAAGGAACTATCAAAAAACACAGCCTCTACTGCTTTCGTTGGAAACAATGATATGACAGCCTTTGGTATTATGTCCGCAATCATAGATGCTGGTTACCGAGTACCCTATGATTATTCCGTCTGTGGGTTTGATAATATTCCTTTATCGTCTATGTCTCAAATCTCACTTACTACGATTGAACATGCTGCAGCCTTAAAAGGACGGGAGGCTGTTGACATAATATATAAGAAGAATCATCAAAAGGAACAGAAGTCCAAACATAAATATACCATGAGACTTGAATATGAACCTGAATTGATCATTCGAAAGAGTACTGGAAAAGCAAAACAAAAAAATGTCACAAACAACTAATGAAAAAGATGTCACTATCCTTCGTTTACAATCTACACTTAGTTCGCTATGATAAATATAGATAAACGTTTATTGCAAAGGAGTTATGTATGGCCAACGTACTTCTAACAGAGAATTTTACAAATAATATTAAACTGAATTTAAAAAGTGTATCAAAGGAAGAAGCAATTATACACGCTGGGAAATTACTAACGTCTTTACATTATGTAAAGCCCGGATATGAGCAGTCTATGCTAAACCGAGAAAAGGAATTTTCTACCTATATTGGATCTCATGTGGCAATTCCACATGGTACTGATGATTCAATAAAGGATATTCTCCACTCCGGTATCTGTATTTTACAGTTTCCAGATGGTATCGACTATGACGGACATGTGGTATTTTTCTTAATTGGTATTGCTTGCAAAACAGAAGATACACTTGAAGAATTACTACAGATTACTGACTTAATTATTAATCCTGAAAAGTCAGATCAGTTGATTTTTGTAAAAAATAAAAAAGACTTAATTCAATTAGTAAACGAAAATTATCAGAACGAAGGAGAGATATAATATGGAAACGAAGACTACATTTTCCCAAAAGCTTCAAAAATTTGGGTCAATACTTGCGGGAATGGTAATTCCTAACATCGGAGCATTTATTGGCTTTGGTTTAATCACAGCATTGTTCTTAGAAACTGGATGGATACCAAATGCTAAGTTAGCAGCTTTAATTTCACCAATCTTAAACTTCCTGTTGCCAGTTTTAATTGGACATACTGGTGGTAAAATGTTTGGTGGCGACCGTGGTGCCGTTATGGGTGCCTTTGTAACAATTGGTGCTATTGTTGCTGTAGATGGAACTCCAATGTTCTTAGCAGCGATGATTCTTGGACCACTTTCTGGTTTTGTAATTAAAAAGTTCGACCAAGCAATTGATGGAAAAATCCCTGGCGGGTTTGAAATGATTGTAAACAACTTCTCTATCGGTATTATTGGTGGAATTATGTGTTGTCTTGCTTACTTAGTTTTCGGACCAGTCATGCAAGGTGTCACTCATGTATTAACAAACGGTGTAAACTGGATTGTAGCACACAATGCATTACCACTATCTGCTATCTTTGTTGAACCAGCAAAGGTATTATTCTTAAACAATGCACTAGATCATGGTATCTTTGGACCAATTGGTTATGAACAAGTAAAAACATTAGGACATTCTGCCCTTTTCTTATTAGTACCTAACCCAGGTTCAGGTCTTGGATTATTATTAGCTTACTGGTTCTTTGGAGAAGGAGAAATGAAAGAAGCTGCTCCTGGAATGATTCTTATTCATTTCTTCGGTGGTATTCATGAAGTATACTTCCCATATGTATTATCAAATCCATTAACCATTATTGGTATGATTGCCGGTGGTATTACTGGTACTGGAATTATCACTATGTTTAATGCAGGTACAGTTGCAACCCCTTCCCCAGGTAGTATTTTCTCAGTCCTTGCACTAACTCCAAAGGGATGCTTTGTTGGAATTATTGGAGGTGTCGTTGGATCATGTGTCGTATCCTTCGTACTTAACTCCTTCTTTGTAAAGCGTATGGTTTTCAAAGGCGGAGATATGAGTATGGGTGAATCTGTAATTCCAAAAGAAGCAATGGAATCAAATAACACTGCTTCAGCTGCCTTAGGAACAAATGATCTTTCAAAAGGTGTTGATGGACTATCTTTAGAAAATGTCAAAAAAATCGTTGTAGCATGTGATGCAGGAATGGGTTCAAGTGCAATGTCAGCTGCAGCACTTAGAAAAAAAGTGAAAGCTGCTGATTTACCAATTGAAGTTATTAATACTGCAATTTCAAAAATACCTGATGATACTGACTTAGTTATTACACATAAGGAATTAACTGGAACGGCTATTGACGCTCAACCAACTAAACAACACTTATCTATTACAAATTACTTACAGGCACCTGAATATGATCTTTTAGTTGCTAAATTTACTGAAATTCACAAATAGATAATATAAGGAATATAGGGATAATGGCTGTTAAGTCTTTATCCCTTATCCTACCTACAAAGGAGATATAACTTTATGAAAGCAATAATGTATGGCGCTGGAAATATTGGACGTGGATTTATTGGTGCTTTATTATCCAACATTGGCTATGAAGTCGTTTTTGTTGATGTAAATGATGATGTGGTTCATCAAATGAACAAAGACCACTGTTATCCTCAAGAAATTGTGGGAGAAGTTTCAAAAACAAACTGGATTGAAAATATTCGGGCAATTGACGGTAAAGATGCAGCTTTAGTCAGCGATGAAATTGCTACTGCTGATTTACTTGCAACATCTGTTGGTGTTTCTGTTCTTGAAAAAATTGTTCCTATTCTCTCAGAAGGGCTTGTGAAACGATGGGATAAAAATCCAGACGATTCTATTGATTTATTAATTTGTGAGAATTTAATGGACGCAGACAAAATCCTATATCATTGGATTAAAGAATCTCTGCCTAATAAATTCAAAGAAAATATGGATCAACATTTAGGTCTTGTAGAAACCTCTATTGGCCGCATGGTTCCTATTATGACAGAGGATATGAAAAAAGGTGATCCTCTTCGCATCTGTGTAGAAGAATATGACTATTTACCTGTAAATAAATCCGCATTTACAACAGCAATCCCAAATTATGAAAAAATTGTTCCTTATGATTCATTTGAATTTTACCTGGAGCGTAAACTATATATTCATAACATGGGTCACTGCATGACTGCATTTTTAGGAAAATTAAAAGGATATACTTACATTGATGAAGCAATTTCTGACTTAGCTATTCGTAAACTTGTAGAAGGTGCTATGATTGAAAGCGCTATGGCAATTTCAAAAAAATATCAGGTTCCAATTGATGAACTAAAGGCACACATAGATGATCTTTTACGCCGTTTTCAGAATAAATATCTTGGTGATACCATTGAACGAGTTGGCAGAGAACCTCTAAGAAAACTACAACCAAAAGATCGATTAGTTGGTGCCGCAAGAAATTGTGAAACTCAAGGTATTTTACCACTTCACTTATCTCTTGCCATTGCCTGCGGTCTATTTCACGAAACAGCAGAATCACCTGTTTCTCTTCTAAATGAAGTATGTATGATTAAGGAAAGTGAAGATTTAGGAAAAAATATATTATTATTATTTAATTTTATTCAGAAAAACTTGAAAAATATTGAGTCTTTTATTCCATTTATTGATATAATGTATTTTGATTCACGTGGTTCTATCTGCTAGAGAGGAATATTTCATGATAATTTCAGATCGTTCAAAAGAAATCATTGAATACTTGTTAAATGCTAACGACTATATTAGCGTTGATGTAATTGCAAAAGAATTAAATGTTACAAAACGTACTATTTACCGCGAGATGCCTGAGATAAATAAAATCTTAGAATCCTGCAGCTTAAAAATTGATTCTGTAAACAAAAAAGGAATGCAGATTCTCGGCTCTATGTACAATATGCGTAATTTAGAATTTATGTTTGAAAATCACAGCATTGAACAAAACTATACAAATATAGAACGCCAGAACCTGATTGCTCTTTATTTAGTCCATCAAAAGGATTATATTAAAACTCAATCCTTGGCCATTGATTTAAATACTTCGACCCAGACCATACGAAATGATTTATCTCAGATTAAAAATACTTTACAATATCATGACATTAAACTGATAACAAAGAAGAGCGAAGGCATTATTATTGAGGGGAAAGAATTATCTAAGAGACATTTACTTATTAGTATTTTGCTTTTATGTATTCCCCTTGATTCATTTTTTGATTGGTTACGTCATCGTAGTTACCGATCAAACCCTTATATTGAATTATTAAAAGAATGGAACTATGAACCAGTTTTACAACAAAGTTATCAACATATTAACTCTTTAATTAATCAAAAACGATTAAATATTTCTGATAAAGAATATCAAGAACTTTTACTATTATTATCCATTTTTGTTATTCGCCATAAATATGTAATTGACAAAGAAGATCCATTGAAGCTCAATTTTGATATATCAATCATAGAACATGAGCTCTATGACAATATGAAAAATTTCTTGAAAGAAGCATTTCATATTGATATTTTGCCTCAGGAAGATGGGTATTTTAATTGGCTTCTTAATATTTATACTGGACGAACTCACTATTACACAGAGACGGACTCCAGCTTATTAAAACAATTAGATTTAATTACCAAATTAATTAGTCTTGTGGAAGAACGATTTAATTTTCCCTTCCATAAAGATGAAAATTTACCAGAAAATCTAATGCTTCATGTTGGAATGACCTTAGAACGCATCAGAAGTGGAATTAGCGTATCAAATCCATTAAATGATGACATAGAACAAAGCAATCCTAAACTCTATCAAATAGTTGATCAGAGCTTTCGAGAGGTGTTTTCAGAAGTTGATATTCCAAATGACGAAGTAGGCTACATAGCCATTTATTTTATGGCAGCCATGGATTCTCTTAGTAAGCAGTCAATTTCTGTTCTAGTTGTTTGTGCTTCCGGTATGGGTTCATCCAAAATGCTACGAAGTCGTTTAGAAAGAGAATTTTCGGAAATTAAGGTGAAAAAGATTATATCTTTACACAAAATTACTAACGAAAATGTACAAGAGTATGATATGATAGTATCAACAATACCTTTGGATAATTTAACTGAGGATTCCTACATATGTGTGTCCCCTCTTTTAAATGAAGAGGATAAAATAAAAACCAAAAAATATATTACAAATTTTATACGAAAAGGAGAACATAATGAATAGTATTTTTAATGAAAATAACATAATTTTAAATCAAAGATTTATAAAGAAAAATGAGGCGATTGAAGCTGCGGGAAAAATTCTTCTAGAACAAGGTTACGTTACCAAAGAATATATTCCTTGTATGCATAAACGTGAAGAAGCGTTAACTACCTACATTGGAAACCATGTTGCAATTCCTCATGGTATTAATGAATCTGCTCCATATATAAAAGAATCTGGAATTTCATTAATCCAAGTTCCAGACGGTGTAAGCTTTGGAGAAGAAACAGCATATATTATTATTGGTGTTGCTGGTAAAGATGGTTCTCATTTAGACATTCTTATGCAATTATCTGAAGTTATTATGGAAGAAGAGAATGTAGAAAAGCTTCGCACTGCAACAACAAAAGAAGAAATTTTAAATATTATTGGAGACTTATCTGCTTAATCTAAAATTAAAATGCACTTCGGTGCATTTTTTTTGTACTTTTTTATACTTTTTTATAAAAAAAAGACTAACAAATAAATGTTAATCTTTCGAGTTGCGGGAGCCGGATTTGAACCAACGACCTTCGGGTTATGAGCCCGACGAGCTACCAGACTGCTCCATCCCGCGATATTATTTAATTATATTCTACAATAAAGTAAAATATGAGAGGCGCCAACCAGATTTGAACTGGTGATCAAGGTGTTGCAGACCCATGCCTTACCACTTGGCTATGGCGCCAGATATGATGACTCCAACGGGATTTGAACCCGTGTTACCGCCGTGAAAGGGCGGTGTCTTAACCACTTGACCATGGAGCCTTTCTTTCCTGACCGCTTCACGGTCTAACCTCCCCGAGCTGGGCTCGAACCAGCGACAGCACGGTTAACAGCCGTGTGCTCTACCAACTGAGCTATCGAGGATTATGATACATTTTTCTTTTTGTGTATCTTCAAAACATCATACAGAAATTCTTCATCAAATCTTTTCTTCCACTTTTCCACTTACCTCTGTTTTTTGGTCAAAGCCTCGACCGATTAGTAACAGTCAGCTCCATACATTACTGTACTTCCACCTCTGCCCTATCTACCTCGTCGTCTTCAAGGGGTCTTACTATCTTATG
>JAQWFL010000048.1 GCA_028704435.1 Anaerostipes sp.
AAGACTGTGGCAATGAACGGTCTAGATTATAGTAAATTCCTGTGTTTTGGTATCCATAAAATGCTGGCACTAACATAATCAAAAATATTACAATAAATACCTTATGATGTCTTGTAATAAAATGTGATGCCTTGGATAAATCAGGAATCAATGATTTATGTTTTGTTTTTTCAATTGCTTTATCAAATACTAAAATCAATGCTGGCAATACAGTCACACAGCAAAGAACTCCAATGACAACACCTTTTGAAAGCACAATCCCAATGTTTGCACCTAATTTAAATGTCATAGAACATAATGCAATAAATCCTGCAATGGTGGTAATGGAACTTCCCGCCACAGACTTAAATGTATTTGAAATTGCATGGGCCATTGCCCGCTCTTTTTGTTCTGGAAAACGCTCTTTTTGTTCTTCATAACTATGCAATAGAAAAATGGAATAATCCATGGTAACTCCCAATTGCAAAATCGCCGTTAGCGCCTGTGTTAAATAAGATACATCATCTAAGAAAATATTACTTCCCAAATTATATAAAATTGCCATACCTACACTTAACAAAAATAAAACTGGTACCACAAGGGACTCCATGGTAAGACATAATACAATCAATGACATAGCTCCTGCAATAGCTACATAAATTGGCATCTCCTGCTGTACAAGATTCTTAATATCTGTAACAATACCTGCCATCCCACTAATGAAGCACTGTTTGTTTACCGTATTTCGCATCTCTGTAATTGCATGCATCGTTGTGTCTGATGAGGTTGTATCATCAAACATGGTAATCATAAGCGTTGCATTATCTTTAAATAGTGCAGTCCGAATTCTCTTTGGCAACATATCTGTAGGCACTGAAATATCGGAAACACTTCCATACCAAATAACCTTGCTTACATGGTCAATCTTTTCTATCTTGTGCTGTAGTTCCTCTACATCCTTTAGTTTCATATCCTCCACAACAACCATTGAGAATGCACCACTACCAAACTCCTTTACCATAACATCCTGACCCTTTACTGTCTCAAGAGACTCAGGCAGATAACTTAGAATATCATAATTAACTCGTGTAATGCTCATTCCAATGACCGATGGAATCATTAATAGAAATGCAATTAAAACGATTAATTTTTTATGTTTTGCAATCCATTTCCCAAATCGAATCATAACTTCCTCCTCACAATATGACCTTTCGTCATTTCTTTTCTATCTCTGTTATAGCACAGAAGTGACTAATGGTCAATAAGAAAATGACCTTTAGTCACTTCTCCTTGATAATTTTTCTCTTGTATGCTAATATTAAAATAAATTAAGAAGGAGAAATGATGATATGGGAAAGATAGATGAAAAGAAAAAACAGAAGCAAAAAAGGCTATTAGATTCCGCTTTTAAGCTGTTCACAACAAAAGGATTCCAAAACACATCCATTTCGGACATTGCTAGAAAAGCTTCCATGGCAAAAGGAACCTTCTATTTGTATTTTAAAGATAAGTATGTGATTCGGGATCATCTCATTTCTATACAGGCAGATAATCTATTTAAAGATGCGGAACAGGCATTGTTGCAGACTCATATCACAGATTTCACAGATCAGATTATCTTTATCTTGAATTATATTGTAGATAAATTTTCCAAAAACAAAGTTTTACTAACATTTATCTCTAAGAATCTAAGCTGGGGTGTATTTAAAGATGCCCTCACCCATCCATCCACAGAAGATGAACTTAATTTTCAGACCATTTATCAACAGATGATTGCCCAGACCCCTGATGAATTTGAGGACCCAGAAGTAATGCTGTTTATGATTATTGAATTAGTAGGTGGCTGTTGCCCTAGCGTAATGCTTTCTAATGAGCCCGTTTCTATTGAAGAGTTCAAACCACTTTTGTATCAGGCTGTTCGTTCTATTATAGAAGGGCAGAAGAAAAAGAAATAACTTAAACTACATTTAACTTTTCAATGGTACATTTCTTACATTCCTCTGTTATTCTAACTCCACTAGGAGGTTTGGATAATATGATTCGATTAATTGCATCCGATATGGATGGTACATTATTAAATAACAGAAGCGAACTTACATTTACCACAGTTGCATCAATCAACGCTGTACAGCGGGCTGGAATTCGTTTTCTGATTAATACAGGCAGAGAATATAGCAGTGCTTGTTCCGACTTAAAACGCAAAAAGATATACTGCGATATGATATGCTCTAGCGGTGCAGCAACCTATGACCAGCTCGGTAATCCTTATAATTTACACCCGATCCCAAAAAGTATTGCAGCACAAATTTTAGCTGTTTTTTTCAGTTTCGGTGTGTATGCAGATGTATACACCGACAAAAGTCGTGCCTTTATTGGAAACAAAGCAAAATTATTTCGTTATTATGACCAAGGTGTTTTCCCTTCTTCTAGAAAAGAAAACAAACTATACTATCGAAATATGGATGAGTTTTTTCAAATGGTAAAGGAAACAAAAATATATGAATCTATTGATACGCTGCTAGCAGATGAAGTTTCCATTTTGAAAATCTCTACAACACATATGAATCCCCAATTAATTGCAAGGCTACGCAGACAGATGAAACAAATTCCAGGGTTATCTATTGCATCTACTTCAGATACCACCCTTGAAATATCAGATGAAAAAGCCCAAAAAGGCTACGCTTTATTACAATACGCAAAAACATATAACATTGCACCAAATGAAATCTTAGCACTTGGTGACAGTGAAAATGACCTTTCCATGCTGACTCTTTCTGGTGTTCATTCCATTGCCATGGGAAATGCAAAAGAAGAAATCAAAGAAGTGTGTGCTTATATTACAAGAACAAATGAAGACAATGGAGTTGCCTACATTTTAGAGCGACTACTAAAAGACGAAAATCCAAGTTTTGTGAGAAACACTCTCGCTTTTTTACATTAAAATCGAAAAATCCGGTTGATAAATCATATCTCCCTGTTCTTCTTCCCTTTCTAAAAACATAATCATGTAGATTGGATAATAGACAATATGGCCTGTTTTTTCTACATTTTCATTACAAAAAACCATCCCCTGTTTAATTCCATAATTCTTTGTTTCTAATATATTTTTTAATGCCGCATGTCTGGTGTAGGATTTTCCAGACTTAACTTCGATTGGAAGTACATTTCCTTTATACTCAACTAGAAAATCTACTTCCCCCATTTTCTTATTATTATAATAAAACAAATCAAATCCATGGGCGTGAAGTTCCTGTGCCACTACATTTTCATAGATAGACCCAAAATTGATATCCTTTTCTCCGTTTAGAATTTTAAGCTGCAGCCCATTCATGTACATGGCTGCTAACAAACCAATGTCCGATAAAAACAATTTAAACATATTGGTTGCCCTAGATAAAAGCAGTGGATTTATAGGTTCCGACGCACAATATGTTGGCAATGCAACTCCAGCATCCTTTAGCCACAAAAAACTATTCTCATACCTTGAAAACTTAAAATTCTCATTTAGATTTTTTAAAATAAATCTTTTATTTTTTGCATTCAATTCTGCTGGAATTAAATTGAATATCTCTTCTAAATATAGTTTGTTTTCTGGATCATATTTGGCAATATCCATTCGATACAACCGATTAATACCTTTTTGTATTTCTTCCACAGCCCTTAGATTATTATTCTTAAGAAACGTATTTACCGCGTCTGGCATTCCTCCAACAATAAGATATAAACGAAATAATTCCATCATCTTGTCGTGAATCATAGTATCTACTTTTATCTGATTGACAAAGCAGTGCTTTAGAGATTCAATTACGTCATGAGACACACCATTTGCCATGCAGAATTCTTCAAAATCCAATGGATACATCTGGTATATATCCATGTAGCCCACTGGAACTGAACGGATATCCTTTAATTCCACACCAAGAAGTGAACCACTAAGAATATATTGATAACTTCCCTCTTCTACAAGAAACTTAATCGCAGTCACAAGTTCCCTGCATTCCTGAACTTCATCAAAAAAAATGATTGTTCCCCCCTTTTCCATGGGTACATCACTTAACAAAGAAATTCTTCTCAATATATCTTTACTATCTTTTGTATTATCAAATAATCTTCGTGCCGCCTCATTCTCCAAAAAATTAATCTCTAATAGTTTCTTGTCATGATTTTTAGCATATTGACGGATAATGTATGTTTTTCCAATCTGTCTTGCCCCCGTCAACAATAACGCTTTTTGATTTTCATCAAAAAATTGCTCCATTCTCTTTTCCATCTTCCGTTTTAACATACAATCAGCTCCTTTATTATTATAGTATGCCATATTTACACCTATTATTCAATGCCATTGTCCGTTTTTCTATATGCTTTTACGCTTATTTTGTCCGTTTTTCCATATAATATTTCTACTATTTTGTCCGTTTTTCCATATAATTTTGTACTGCATAAAAAAAAGATTCCAACGAGGGAATCTTTTTTTCTTTTATAAATTTTATGAATTCTTCTTCACTCCAAGTGTTACCTTTTCTCCATTTAGATTCCACTCTTTGTTAAATCCTTCTCCAGCTCCTTTTTCCACTGCAGTTGCAAGGACATCTCCCATAATTGCAGCTGTATGTTTTTCAATTAAGCTGTTTGCTTTTTCTGTACCATCGTAGAAGATTGTGATATAATCCATAACTTCGAATCCAGCCTCTTTTCTCATTGACTGAACTTTGCTGATTACTTCACGAACAAATCCTTCTTCTAGTAATTCTTCTGAAAGATTGGTATCTAAAACAACGGTAAATTCATTGTCTTGTTCTGTGACAAATCCTTCTTGCTTTACCATCTCAATTAATAAATCTTCTTCTAGTAATTCCACTGGATTACCATCAATGGTAAAGACTAACTTCCCTTCCTTACCAAGTTCTGCTTTTGCAGCATTTCCATCTAAATCAGTTAGATGTGTACGAATTCCATTTAGTAGTTTCCCATACTTTGGTCCTACGGTCTTAAGTTGAGGCTTAAAGTTGTAAGTTGTAAATCCAGATACATCATCTGTAAATTCGATTGCTTTTACATTTAACTCTTCACGAACGATTTCCTGATAGAATTCTGGAAGTTCACTTGCTGCCTTTACATACATCATTCCAATTGGCTGACGGTTCTTAATGTTCGCTCCGTTACGGCATGCACGTCCAAGTACAACTATTTTAAGGACTGCATCCATGTTTGCTTCTAATTCAGCATCCATCATCTCTTCATGAATTGCTGGGAAGTCACACAAATGAATACTCTTAGGTGCTGCTTCATCTACACTTCTTACTAAGTTTTGATAAATTTCTTCTGTCATAAATGGAATCATTGGTGCTGCTGCTTTACATACAGTATCAAGTGCTGTGTATAATGTCATGTAGGCATTAATTTTGTCTTGTTCCATTCCTTTTGCCCAGAAACGATCACGACATCGTCTTACATACCAGTTACTCATCTCATCTACAAACTCTTGAAGGGCTCTTGCTGCTTCTGGAATCTTGTAAGTTCCAAGATTTTCATCTACTGCTTTTACCACTGAGTTTAATTTTGATAACAACCACTTATCCATAACTGGAAGAGAATTATAATCTAATTCGTATTTTGTTGGATTAAACTGGTCAATCTCTGCGTAAAGTACGTAGAATGCATAAGTATTCCAAAGAGTTCCCATAAACTTACGCTGTCCTTCTGTTACCGCTTTTGCATGAAAACGGTTTGGTAACCATGGTGCTGAGTTTGTATAGAAATACCAGCGAATGGCATCTGCTCCATGTTCATGAAGTGCTTCCATTGGATCTACTGCATTTCCTTTTGATTTAGACATCTTCTGCCCATTTTCGTCTTGAACATGACCTAGTACAATAACGTTCTTATATGGCGCCTTATCAAATAATAAAGTTGAAATAGCAAGTAATGAGTAGAACCATCCACGTGTCTGGTCTACTGCCTCCGAAATAAAATCAGCCGGGAAATTATCATCAAAAATCTCTTTATTTTCAAATGGATAGTGCCATTGTGCAAATGGCATAGACCCTGAATCAAACCAACAGTCAATTACTTCTTCTACACGATGCATTTCTTTTCCACAGTGAGGACACTTAATCGTAACATCATCAATATATGGACGATGTAATTCAATGTCTTCTGGACAGTTATCTGACATTTCCTTAAGTTCTTCAATGGAACCAATGGCGTGTTGGTGTCCACATTCACATTCCCAAACAGGAAGTGGTGTTCCCCAATAACGGTTACGAGAAATACCCCAATCCTGAACATTTTCAAGCCAATCTCCAAAACGTCCTTTTCCAATGCTTTCTGGAATCCAGTTTACTGTATTGTTATTCTTAATTAAGTCTTCCTTTACATCTGTCATCTTGATAAACCATGATTCTCTCGCATAATAAATCAATGGAGTATCACAGCGCCAGCAGTGTGGGTAGCTATGTTCAAAATCAAGAGCCGCGAATAATAGTCCTCTTTCTTCCAAGTCTTTTAATACTTCTTTGTCCGCATCCTTACAAAAAGTTCCTGCCCAATCAGTCTCTGCTGTCATCTCACCTTTTTCATCAACTAATTGAACTAAAGGTAAGTCGTACTTACGTCCTACATTGGCATCATCTTCACCAAATGCTGGTGCAATATGAACCACACCAGTACCATCTGTCAACGTTACATAAGTATCACAAGTTACATAGTATGCTTTCTTTTTTGGTGATACAAAATTGAATAATGGTTCATATTCCTTGTACTCTAAATCTGTTCCTTTGTAAGTTTCTAGAACTTCATAGTCTCCTTCTAATACAGAATCACAAAGAGCCTGTGCTAAATAGTATGTGTATCCATCATTAGAAACCTTTACATATGTTTCATTTGGGTTGACACAAAGTGCTACGTTTGATGGAAGTGTCCATGGAGTTGTTGTCCATGCCAAGATATATGCATCTTCACCTTTGACTTTAAAGCGGGCGATAGCAGACTTCTCTTTGACATCTTTATATCCCTGTGCTACTTCGTGAGAAGAAAGTGGAGTTCCACAACGAGGACAATAAGGAACAATCTTATATCCTTTGTATAAAAGCCCTTTATCCCAAATCTTCTTTAAGGCCCACCATACAGATTCAATGTAGTTATTCTCATAAGTTACATATGGGTCATCCATATCGGCCCAGAATCCAACGGTTCCAGAGAATTCTTCCCACATACCTTTGTATTTCCAAACACTTTCTTTACATTCCTTAATAAATGGAGCCATTCCATATTCTTCGATTTGCTCTTTTCCATCAAGTCCTAATTTCTTTTCTACTTCCAGCTCCACAGGAAGTCCATGAGTATCCCATCCAGCCTTACGAATAATCTTATGTCCCTTCATGGTTTGGTAACGAGGAATCATATCCTTGATAACACGTGTTAAAACATGTCCAATATGAGGTTTTCCATTGGCTGTTGGAGGTCCATCATAGAATGTATAAGTTGGGTCATCCTTACGGTCTTCAATACTCTTTTCAAAAATGTTATTCTCTTTCCAGAACTCTACCGTCTGTTTTTCACGGTCCACAAAGTTTAAATTGGAATCTACTTTCTTGTACATAGCTTCTCTTTTCTCCTTTTAAATATAAAAAGCGCTGTCCCAAATAGGACAACGCTCGTTGTTTATAAACCACCTATTCACATACTATCATATGTTATCCTGATAACGGAGGATGCCGACCATGCTTACTTTCAGTTTCAGCTGGTAACTCAAGAGTGATATTCCTTATCTTCTACTTGTACTGGTCTCTCACCTTCACCAGCTCGCTCCTACGTTCAACGGATAAGTACTGTCTCTTTCAACGTTTCTTACTATTCTTATATACTTTTATCACATTTCATTCTATTCGTCAAGAGCTCACACAAACTCAAAGTTAACAAAATTACAAGTATCACTTTTTCATAGGATAACAAGTAGAATTTCCACATTACCTATGGTAATATAAAAGAAACACAAAATAGGAGGTTTTTTCATGATTACATTTTCCCATAAAATACAATCCACCAGTGGTTTACACGCTATGCCTTGTGTTAACATTGTGGCCTGTGTTATTCATCACAAAAGTTCGGTTTGTCTCCAATGCAACTCTCAGGAAGTGGATGGTACTGATCCCATTAAACTTATGAGCCTTGGTGGTATGAAAGATGATGTTCTTAATTTTTCCATTGAAGGTCCCGACGAAGAAGAAGTTTATGAGACCCTCCTTCGCATCTGTCACTCCGTTTTATAATGATTCCTATTTAACCTTTAAAAAGGGCAAAGACTGTGTTTTCGTCTTTGCCCTTTTATTATCATATTTTCCATACAAATTTACTGCTTACCACTTATAGCTGTGAAACTTATTTTAAATCTAATATTATTTTTATATCCATCTTTTTTATTATAACACTTTGTGAAACAATATGATATAATGAGTCATGCGGTGGTCTGTGCTTGCACAAGACGCCATATGACGAATGAACCCATCGAGACATTAGTCAAGATGATATAATATGAGCGAACAATAGAACGCACAAAGGAGTATATGTATGGATAGTACTAACTTAACCTTACTTACAGATTTGTATGAACTTACAATGATGCAGGGTTATTACAAGACGGGGAATGATGAAACTGTTGTATTTGACGTGTTTTACCGGGAGAATCCTTCTGGAAGCAGTTATGCCATCACTTGTGGTTTAGACTCTGTCATCACTTATATTAAAAATTTGTCTTTTTCTTATGAAGACATTGATTATCTAAGAAGTACCAATATTTTTGATGAGGACTTCTTGGAGTATTTAGCAGGTTTTCATTTTACTGGTGACATTTATGGGATTCCAGAGGGAAGTGTTGTCTTCCCAAAGGAACCACTTCTTAAGATTATTGCTCCAATTATGGAAGCTCAGTTAATCGAGACTGCTATTTTATGTTTTGTTAATCACCAGAGTCTCATTGCAACCAAGGCTTCCCGCGTCAATTATGCGGCAGGTGGAACAGGTGTCATGGAATTTGGGCTTCGGCGTGCACAAGGTGCTGACGCAGGAACCTACGGTGCCAGAGCTGCTGTTATTGGTGGCTGCGATGGAACCTCCAATGTTCTAGCTGGACAGATGTTTGATATTCCCATTTTAGGAACCCATGCACACAGCTGGATTATGAGTTTTGATGATGAGTATACAGCATTTAAGACCTATGCTGATTTATATCCAGACACTTGTATTTTACTTGTGGATACTTATGACACTTTAAAATCAGGAGTTCCAAACGCCATCCGTGTATTTCAGGAATTAAAAGATGCCGGAAAGGTTCCAGAAAGAATGGGCATCCGTCTGGATAGCGGGGATTTGGCCTACTTATCTAAGAAAGCTCGTATGATGCTAGATGAGGCTGGATTTACAGAGGCAAGTATTGCTGCTTCTAGTGATTTAGATGAAAAATTAATCGAAAGTTTAAAACTTCAAGGAGCTCCTATTACTTCTTGGGGTGTTGGAACAAAACTTATTACTTCTGCAGACTGTCCTGCATTTGGAGGCGTGTACAAGTTAGCAGCTACCAAACGTAATGGTAGCACAGACTTTACCCCAAAGATTAAGATTTCAGAGAATCCAATTAAAGTGACCAATCCTGGCAATAAGACTATTTATCGTATTCATGACAAGCTAACTGGAAAGATTCGTGGAGACTTAATTTGTCTTGTAGGAGAAGAATATGACTGTAATGAAGATTTGGTTTTGTTTGACCCAATTTCAATCTGGAAAAAATCAATTATTCCAGGTGGTTCTTACACAATAAAAGAACTATTAGTTCCAATTTTCATTAAGGGGCAATGCACTTATGAAAGTCCTACAACCATGGAAATTCGTGCATTTTGTCAGGAAGAATTGAACACACTATGGGATGAATCAAGACGTCTTGTGAATCCTCAAGAAGTATATGTTGATTTATCCAAACCTCTTTTTGATTTAAAGAATCAATTACTTGCAAGATAAAAGGAAGGAGAATTCTTATGATTCGTTTTTTTGCAGATATAATTTTTTTATTTCTCTTCTTAACCTTAACTGCACCAATGTATCTTTTATTCAATCATTGGGATAAGACAGGCCAGGAAGAGAAGAGAACCAAGGTTGCCCAGCGTATGGTTATGTGGGCATTTCATCATTGTCTTAATATTGTGGGCACTGACGTCATTGTCGATGGAAAGGAAAATATTCCAAAGGACACTGCTGTATTATACGTTGGAAATCATAGCAGTTATTATGATATTCTATGTTCTTATTATGCAACACCCCACGGTACCGGCTTTTTTGCAAAACAAGAGATGGGAAAACTTCCATTTTTAAGACACTGGATGACATATATTAATTGTTTATTTTTAGACCGTACCAACATTCGAGAAGGAATGAAAACCATCAATCGAGGAACTGAATATTTGAAAAAAGGATTTTCTATGACAATTTTCCCAGAAGGAACAAGATGTCAGAATGAAGACCCCCAGGAATTCAAAGAGGGAAGTCTCCGTCCAGCATTAAAGGCGAATGTACCTGTAATTCCTATGGCAATTTCAGGCACTGCTGATATTTTTGAAAACAACAAAGGTTATGTTGCAAAACCTGCGACTGTTCATATTACATTTGGTGAGCCAATTTATGTGAATCAGTTAGAGCGTTCTGAACAAAAGCATTTAGGAAGCAAAATTCGTGAAGAAATTATCGAAATGAGAAAAAAACATAAGACAATTGGATAAAAAGATGTTATAATGACACCTAGACTTTATTCCTTTTTTGGAATATATATTATTATAGTAACAAGCAGGAGGATACAGAAAAATGAATATTTGGTTAGTTTTAGCGATCGTTGCGGTTGTTGTCCTTGTTATTCTTGTTGTAATGTACGTCGTTGGAAGAAGAATGCAAAAGAAACAAAAGGTTCAACAAGAACAGATGGAAAGTATGGCACAAACAGTGTCTATGCTGGTAATTGACAAGAAACGTATGAAGATGAAAGATGCAGGTTTCCCTAAGATTGTTATGGATCAGATTCCAAAGCGTGCTAATATGTCAAAAGTTCCAATTGTAAAAGCAAAGATTGGACCAAAGATAACACCGTTATTATGTGATGAACTTATTTTTGATCAAGTTCCAGTAAAAGCCGAGATTAAGGCTACTGTTAGTGGTATCTACATTACAAGCATTAAGAATCTTCGTAACGTTGCACCACCAGAAGAGAAAAAAGGTTTCATGAACAAACTTAGAAAAAAAAGTGTCGAAGCTACAAGAAAATAAACGACAAGATAATCAAAGGAGCAATATCATAATTTATGATATTACTCCTTTTTTTAGTTGACCCTTTAGTAGAGTAGGTCAGAGGGCGTAAGCCCTCTTTCCCCTCATCAAACCGTGCATGAGGTTTTCCCTCACACGGCTTTCCGACATTCTTCTTTCTACAGCATTGTGTCATGCTGTGGCTAATCTTT
>JAQWFL010000049.1 GCA_028704435.1 Anaerostipes sp.
AGCTTTTGTTTATCCTTGTTATTACTGTTCTTGTTTTAAGAACGTTCGTTGCTGGTTTTTTTGAAAAACCAACTGAAAATCTTTTAGAATTTTCAAGGTTGTCTTATTGTTTAGTTGTCAATATTCATAGAACTTCTTGATAAGAAAGTTTCCACGGAGAAGGAGGGATTTGAACCCTCACGCCGCTATTAACGACCTACTCACTTTCCAGGCGAGCCCCTTCAGCCACTTGGGTACTTCTCCAAGCGTTCTGTAGTATCTAATCGATACAACGGAGAGGGTGGGATTCGAACCCACGCGCCCTTGCGGACAAACGGTTTTCAAGACCGCCTCGTTATGACCACTTCGATACCTCTCCATACAATATATAATTGTTTTGCGTCGTTCTTGCTTTTTCATGACACCAGTACATTGTACCAAAATGTCACGACCTCGTCAACACTTTTTTTAAGTTTTTTTAACTTTTTATTTCGTGTTGTCCGCCTCAAATGTGACGCTTGTATATAATACCAATTCAACATATTGTTGTCAACACTTTTTTTAGGTTTTTTTCGACTTTTTTAAAAAAACTATTTATGATGCATTTTAAATATTAACATCTGTATATAAATCAGCTTATCATGCATCACATGTAACCAACGAAAAAACTTTTTTGCTTTAAATAAACTACCTGCAATGCGAACATCTTCCGGTGTCGTAACTTTTATATTATCATAGCTTCCATGAATTATTTTAACCTTTACATCTGTATATAATTCTACAACTGATCCATCATCTGTAACATGTTCAAATCTGTCTTCCTCTTTTAATTGTTTATACGCATCATAAACAAGATCATATTCAAAACATTGAGGTGTTTGCACCTGCCACAAGTATTTTCTTGGTGGAGTTGTTGTTACAACTTGATTTGCATCGACCATTTTAACGGTATCTTTTATAGGCATACCTACAACACATGCCCTATATTCAACAACACTTTTAATACATCTTTGTATGATTGTAGCATCAAGCATAGGTCTTGCACCATCGTGAATTAAAACATAATCTGCATTCTCTATTTCTTTTAATCCCAAATAAACTGATTCCGAACGTTCTCTTCCACCTGGAACCACATGTTTTACTTTATCAAAATGATATTTTTCTACAATATATTGTCTGCAATATTCAATTTCATCGCTTCCTGTAACTAAAACCACTTCATCTACAGGACTATTTTGAAATGATTTTAGGGCATAGTAAATCATAGGTTTTGATTTAATAATCATGTATTGTTTGGGTATATTGCTTCCCATTCGTTTGCCTTCTCCTGCAGCTAATACCACTGCCACAATCTTTTTCTTCATACGTTCTCCTAACGTTTTCCTAACGTTCCCCTATTTTCAATCCTGGAACTGCATTTAAATCCCATCCACTTCTTGTACCATTTATGTACTCATAATATCCAGCCACACCAATCATGGCTGCATTGTCGGTACAGAAAATTGGAGACGGATGATAGAACTCAATGCCTGCTTCTTTACATTTTTCTTCTATCTTAGTGCGAAATGCTCCATTAGACGCAACTCCCCCTGCAATGGCAAGCTTTTTATAACCTAATTCTTGGGCTGCATTTACTCCATGACTGCTCAATACATCAACTACTGCTTCTTGAAAAGAAGCGGCAACATCCGCTGGATTAACTTCTTCATGTTTCATTTCGCATTTGTTCAAATAATTTAAAACAGACGATTTTAATCCACTAAAACTAAAATCATTTGGTGCATCATGCACCTTAGCTCTCGGAAAATCTATTGCATCTTTGTTGCCTTCTAATGCAAGTTTTTCAATTTTGGGACCACCTGGATACCCAAGACCGATTGCTCTAGCAACTTTATCAAAAGCTTCTCCTGCTGCATCGTCTCTGGTTCGTCCAATAATTTTGTAGTTTCCATATCCTTGGACATCTACAAGATGTGTATGACCCCCTGATACAACGAGACACAAAAATGATGGCTCTAACTCTAAATTTTCGATATAGTTTGCACAAATATGCCCTTCGATATGATGCACTCCTACCAAGGGTTTGTCTTTTGCAAACGCAATTGCTTTAGCTTCGGCAACCCCAACTAATAAAGCACCCACAAGCCCCGGTCCATAGGTCACGGCAATAGCATCTATAGAATCCAAAGTTTCACCTGCTTCTTTCAATGCTTCTTCTATTACATAGTTTATTTTCTCAATATGTTTTCTGGATGCTATTTCTGGCACTACACCACCATATAATTTATGAAGCTCAATCTGAGAAGATATGATGTTTGATTTTACACTTCTGCCATCTTCAACAATCGCTGCGGCTGTCTCGTCACATGAAGATTCAATTGCCAGTATTTTAATATGTTCTTTCATGTCATTCTCCTATTCTTCCATAAAATCCAGTGTTACTGTCTTTCCGTCTTTTCCAGCTTTCGCTCTTGGAAAAATACCTCTTACCTTATCCATAAATTCTTCTGCTCGAACCAGTGACGGGCTATAATGGGTCAACCACATCTCTTTTACATTGGCTTTTTTTGCCAATTCAGCAGCCTCGTAGAAGGTCATATGCTTATACTCTCTTGCTTTTTTTTCTTTTCCGTCTTCTCCATACATTCCTTCACAAATAAACAAATCTGACTCTTGGGCGTTCTGCCAAATGCTATCAACCGGTCTGGTGTCTGTGCAGTAAGTTAATTTAATTCCTTTTCTAGGTTCTCCAAGTATCATATCACTTGTGAGAATTCTGCCATTGTCTTCTATTGAAATTCCTTTTTGTAATTGATTCCAATACTTCATGGGAATCTCATTTTCCTTTGCTTTTTCTGGATCAAACTTACCTGCTCTTGAAATTTCCATACTGTAACCATAACAAGTAATGTTGTGCTTTACACGAAATGCTTTAATATCATACCCATCCATATGAATCGTTTCCTCTTTCTTGGATAATTCAAGAAATTCAATCTCAAAAGGTAAATCAGGAGCTATCACACGCAGAGATTTAACCACATACTCTAGTCCTTTGGGTCCAATCATTAGTAATGGCTCTGTCCGTTCTGCATTTCCCAATGTTAAAAGTAATCCAGGCAGGCCACTAATATGATCTGCATGAAAATGAGTAAAACAAATGGCATCTAACGGTTTTACACTCCATCCTCTTTCTTTAATTGCCACCTGGGTTCCTTCTCCACAGTCAATTAACAGACTATGCCCATTATATCTTGTCATACAGGCAGTCAACTTTCGATAAGGCAGTGGCATCATCCCCCCTGTCCCTAATAAACATACATCTAACATATTTTTTCCTTCCACTTCATAAGAACTGCATCTTCTGTTGGGTGCTGATAATAATTTTTTCTTTTCCCAATATATTCAAACCGCATCTTCTCATATAATCTAATTGCATTTTCATTGGACTCTCTCACTTCTAAGAAAATGTCTCTTATACCTCTTACTCTCATTTCATTTTGAAGTATTTGTACTAGTGCCTGTCCCAATCCAACCTGACGTGCTTTTGGATTTACAGCAACCCGTAACAATTCTCCTTCATCTACGATATATCGTCCTATAATGTATCCTGCAATTTTTTCATTTTCTTCTATCTTATACATCAAATAAAAGTCACCATTATAAGCATCCCATATTCCCTTCTGGGACCATGGATCAGAAAAGCAGTCTGCTTCCAGCTTTGCAATTTCTTCGATGTCATCTTCAGTGACTCCTTTTATTTTATTCATGCTTTAAGCGCTCTTCTCTTTCACGCTCTGCTTGTGATTTTCTTAAATACTCTGGTTCAAATTCATCTGCAGTTACAGCTTTTCCCTGAAGCATGTAAAGTTCACCCAAGGCTCCAATTGCTGCTCCTCGCTGTTTATTTACATGCGCTGGTGCAAAAATAGCCTGGTCACCCAACACTTCTTGAATTAATTGTTTGTGTACCTTTACACCATCTCCAAGGAATGTAACCTTCTCATCTTGATTCTTCAATTCATCTAATATATCCTGCATTGCTACTGCACATTGCTCTTTCTTTACAATAAATTCCCCGTCTTTGAAACAATAAAATCCTGTGTACACTTGATTTCTTCTTGCATCCATAATTGGACATATAATTCCCTTTGCACCAAATAAATTATACGCTAATCCATCCACAGAAGGAATTGGTATCAACGGCTTTTTCAATGCAAGTCCTAATCCCTTTGCAGTGGCAGCACCTATTCGAAGTCCAGTAAACGAACCAGGTCCCATGGCAACCGCAATGGCATCAATACTTTCTAACTCTAATTGAACTCTTTGTTTCAACTCATCCAGCATTGGTAACAGTGTTTGAGAATGTGTCAACTTAAAATTAGTTGTATATTCTGCCACCATTGTATCATCTTCTAACAATGCAACAGAGGCAACAAGTCCAGAACTGTCTAATGCTAAAATCTTCATAATCTACATCTCCTATATAATATGTAAGTGATAAATTCTCCTACAATATAAATCTTGTTTTATATTGTCTTGTCCTCAATCTTTATATTTCGATAATCAAATCCCTTTTCCAAGTCTTTCTCAATAGTAATCTTCTTATAATGCTCTGGTAGGCTCTCTTCAATTAGATTGGCCCATTCGATAAGGGAAACCCCTTCTCCATACACATAATAATCATATCCAATCTCGTCCATCTCTTCAATATCTCCAATTCGATAGACATCAAAATGATAGAAAGGAAGTCTCCCTTCTTCATAAACTTGGACTATTGTAAATGTTGGACTGTTAATTGGTTCCTCAATGCCAAGTCCTTTGGCAAACCCTTGTGTAAATACAGTTTTCCCAACACCTAAATCTCCTTCTAAACAATATACATCTCCCTTTTGAGCTTTACTACCAAGATCAAACCCAGCTTGAAATGTATCTTCATGACAAAAACTTTCCATTTTTTATTTCCTCACAGCACCTTTTGGCAACTTCACATGTGCTCCCACATGAGAATAAATATAGTTCATAATGTTCTGTGCCTGAGCACCCAGTTTCTTTTCATTAAATACAAAAGCAGTCTTTGGGCCTGTATAAAGCATGTACAACCCTAACAAATACTGAACTCTCTGAACTTCATTCCATAAAATTCCACCATTTTGCTCTCCAATATGAATATGCATACCTTCCTCATCAAATTCACACTCTGTTTCCGTCTGATACATCATATTATTTTCTGCTTGTCTCTTTGTTTTTAGATATAACATTGCCGGATTAAGTCCAAAAAACAATGCAAGCATCACCAATCCAACGATAGCCTTTGAAATTCCTGCTCCAAGAGCTACTCCCTGCACAATCATAACAATTCCAATAATTCCAACAATGGCCGAAAAAATTCCACCACTTCCTGTGTAGGAATGAATTAAAGAAAAGCGAAACAAGTCATTTACATCTAATTTAAATTTAAATTTCATGTTAATTATCTCCTATTTTTATTATTCTTACTAGTATGACATTATATCATACCCTTTTGTTTTTTTGTATCTTTTTTCATCTTGCATATTTTTTCATATTTGACAAACACTATGAATATCAAATGAACGGAGGCATATGCTATGAAAGCAACAGGAATTGTGAGGCGAATTGACAATCTTGGAAGGATTGTTATCCCGAAAGAAATAAGAAAAACTCTGCGAATTCATGAAGGGGATCCTTTGGAAATTTTTATTGAACAAGATGGAAAGATCATTTTGGGGAAATATTCCCCTTTTGAGGAGCTGGGGGCTTTTGCTAAATCCTATGTAGATGCAATCGCAAGAAACATTCCCCATACCATTTGTATCTGCGACTTATATTCAGTGATTGCCAGTGCTGGACCTAATAGCAAACAATTAAATGGAAAAGACTTGAATTCTAAAGTCATTGATTCTATGGAACACCGTATTGTTAGGCTATCCACTAAATCAGAGAATACCTTTATACCTATAACCTCTGATTTTCCAGAAGAATTTATCAGCGAAGCTTTTGCCACCATTATCTCTGAAGGAGACGCCATTGGAAGTGTATTTATCTTATCATTGGAGGAATCTTTATCAGAACATGAATTGGAGGTCGCAAAAATTTCTGCTGACTTCCTTGGCCAGCAATTAGCATAAAAATAATTAGGTCGGAAAACTCTGACCTAATTATTTTATTTCTATTCTAAAGTTTGTCTTTGATATACTGTCCTGTATAAGATGCTTTTACTTTGGCAATTTCCTCTGGTGTTCCCTGAGTTACAACCTGTCCACCTTTTGCCCCACCTTCTGGACCCATATCAATAATATAATCTGCGGTTTTAATCACTTCTAAATTGTGTTCAATTACAATGACAGTATTACCGCCCTCTGTCAACTTCCCAAGAATATCCACTAATTTGTGAACATCTGCAAAGTGAAGTCCTGTTGTTGGTTCATCTAAAATATAAATCGTCTTACCTGTACTTCTTTTACTTAACTCTGTTGCAAGTTTAATTCTTTGTGCTTCCCCTCCAGACAACTGGGTAGATGGCTGACCTAAACGAATATATCCTAGTCCAACGTCCCTGAGTGTCTCCATTTTCCTAGAAATATATGGAATGCTTTCAAAAAATCCACAAGCTTCATCTACTGTCATATCTAACACATCGTATATGTTTTTACCTTTATATCTTACTTCTAAAGTTTCACGATTATAACGCTTTCCATCACAAACATCGCAAGGCACATATACATCTGGTAGAAAATGCATTTCTATTTTATTTATTCCATCTCCACGACACGCTTCACAGCGTCCACCTTTGACATTAAAACTAAATCTACCCTTCTTGTATCCTTTTGCTTTGGCATCTTTCGTCATTGCAAATAAATCACGAATCTGATCAAATACTCCTGTATATGTGGCAGGATTAGATCTTGGTGTTCTCCCAATTGGAGACTGGTCAATATCAATAACCTTGTCTAACTGTTCAATCCCCTTAATCCCTTTATGCTTTCCTGCTTTCATCTTGGCACGATTCAAATCTCTTGCAAGACGCTTGTATAAAATCTGATTAACTAAAGAACTTTTTCCTGAACCAGAAACCCCTGTGACACAAGTTAATACACCCAGTGGAAACTTAACATCAATATTCTTTAGGTTGTTTTCCTGTGCTCCCAGTACTTCAATAAATCCTGTAGGTTCTCTTCGTACTTCAGGCACTGGAATCTTCATCTTCCCACTTAAATATGCACCTGTAATTGATTTTGGGTTGTTCATAATCTCTTCTGCCGTTCCAACTGCCACAACTTCTCCACCAAATTCTCCAGCTTTTGGTCCAATATCTACAATATAATCTGCTTCTAGCATGGTGTCTTCGTCGTGTTCCACAACAATTAACGTGTTGCCTAAATCCTTTAACCCTTTTAGTGCATGAATTAATTTATCGTTGTCTCGCTGATGCAGTCCAATACTTGGCTCATCTAAAATATATGCAACACCTACCAGACCTGATCCAATCTGAGTTGCAAGACGTATTCTCTGTGCCTCTCCCCCAGACAACGTTCCTGTCGCCCTTGAGAGTGTTAAATATCCCAGTCCAACTTCATTTAAAAATCCAACTCTAGCTTTGATTTCTTTTAGTACTTGATTCCCAATCATCTGCTGTCTTTGGCTTAGTTCCATATGAGCTAAAAACTCCAGAATGTCTTCTACTGACATATCGCAAAATTCCATAATGTTTAACCCGGCAACTGTAACCGCCAAAGAAGTCGCTTTTAATCTCTGTCCATGACAGTCTTCGCATGGTGTCACAGTCATAAATGTCTCATATTCTGCTTTCATACGTTCTGATGATTCGCGGTATCTTCTACCTACATTCTTAATAATCCCCTCAAAAGCAACATCATAAATTCCTTCTCCACGCTGTCCCTTATAATATACTTTTACTTCGTGTCCATTGGTTCCATGAAATAAAATCTGACGAACCTCCTGTGAGTAATCTTGAAATGGAGTGTCCATATCAAATCCATATTCCTTTCCAAGGGCATCTAAAATTGCTCTTGTATAACTCTTTGCATCAGAACTGGACTGCCACCCTAGTACTTGAATGGCTCCTTCATTGATAGACAGGGATTCGTCTGGAATCATAAGTTCTGGATCAAATTCCATCTTATATCCTAATCCATGACATGTTGGACATGCCCCAAATGGGTTGTTAAAGGAAAAACTTCTTGGTTCAATTTCATCAATACTAATTCCACAGTCAGGACACGAGAAACTTTGGCTAAAGTTCAACTGCTCTCCACCTATTACATCTATAAAAATCAGTCCATCTGACAAGGCAAGTGCAGTTTCAATAGAATCTGATAGTCTTTTTTGAATTCCATCTTTGACAACCAATCGATCAATGACAACTTCTATATTATGTTTCATATTCTTTTCTAAGGAAATATCTTCATCTAAACTATATATATTTCCATCAATTCGAACTCGCACATATCCACTTTTCTTTGCACTTTGTAATACTTTTACATGCTGCCCTTTTCTTCCACGAATAATGGGTGCTAAAATTTGAAACTTTGTTCCTTCTTCTAGTTCTTGAATACGATCCACCATCTGATCTACCGTCTGTCTTCTAATCTCTTTTCCACACTTTGGACAGTGTGGAATTCCAACTCTTGCATATAGAAGTCTCAAATAATCATAAATTTCCGTTACCGTTCCCACAGTAGATCTAGGGTTTCTATTGGTTGACTTTTGATCAATGGAAATGGCCGGTGAAAGTCCCTCAATGCTATCCACTTCCGGTTTTTCCATCTGCCCTAAAAACTGCCTTGCATACGAAGACAAAGATTCCATATATCTTCTCTGTCCCTCTGCATATATAGTATCAAAGGCAAGAGATGACTTTCCAGAACCACTTAATCCTGTGAGCACAACAAAGGAATCTCTTGGTATATCCACATCAATTCCTTTCAAGTTATGTTCTCTCGCTCCTTTTATCTTAATTATATCCTTTTTCATTCTAATCTCCCGTCTACTTATCGTAATCTCGATAGGCAATCTTGAATTCTTTTAATTCATCCCTTAGCTGTGCCGCTCTTTCAAAATTCAGTTCTGTTGCTGCTTGATTCATCTTCTTCGTCAATCTTTCAATGATAGCCTTGAGTTCCTTTTGATTCATAGACTCAATATCTTTTTCATAATCTGTACTTTCTTCTTGTTCCTCCGAAACCCTAATCAAATCTCTGATTTCCTTTTGAATGGTCTGTGGTGTAATTCCATGATCTAGATTATATTGATGTTGAATCTCTCTTCTTCGGTTTGTCTCGTTGATTGCAGCATCCATAGAATCTGTGATTCTATCTGCATACATGATAACTCGTCCCTCACTGTTACGGGCAGCTCTTCCGATTGTCTGAACCAAAGAAGTCTCTGAACGAAGAAAGCCTTCTTTATCTGCATCTAAAATTGCTACCAGTGTAATCTCTGGAATATCAAGTCCTTCTCTTAAAAGGTTGATTCCAACCAAGACGTCAAATACCCCCATACGAAGATCTCGTACAATCTCTATTCGCTCTAAAGTATCAATATCTGAATGAAGATACTTGACTCTAACTCCAACTTCTCGCATATAGTCCGTCAGCTCTTCTGCCATACGTTTCGTCAGTGTTGTAACAAGAACCTTATTCCCCTTTTCAGTTTCTATATTCACTTCTGATAATAAATCATCAATCTGTCCAGTGACAGGTCTTACATCAATCTTTGGATCTAATAGTCCTGTTGGTCTGATAATCTGCTCTGCTCGAAGCAATTCATGAGCTGCCTCATACTTTCCAGGTGTTGCTGATACAAACATCAATTGATCAATCTTCTGCTCAAACTCTGTAAATTCTAAAGGACGGTTATCCTTTGCCGACGGAAGTCTAAATCCAAAATCTACCAACGTAGACTTTCTTGACTGATCCCCTGAATACATCGCCCCAATCTGTGAAACTGTAATATGGGACTCATCTATAATAGTCAAAAAATCATCTCCAAAGAAATCCATCAATGTTGCTGGTGGCTGTCCTGGCTTCTGATTGGTCAAATGTCTGGAATAGTTTTCAATTCCCGAGCAAAATCCTGTCTCCTTCAACATCTCCATATCAAAATTAGTTCGTTCAGAAATTCGTTGTGCTTCAATCAGCTGATCATTCTCCTGAAAATACTTTACACGTTCTGCCAGCTCAGCTTTAATATCTACAATTGCACGTTCTATCTGCTCTTGAGGGACTACATAGTGAGATGCAGGAAAAATAGCTACAAAACTTAAACTTCTCTTCACCTCTCCAGTTAATACGTCAAATTCTACAATACGTTCAATCTCATCTCCAAAAAATTCAACTCTTACCGCTTCTTCAAATGTAGAAACAGGAATAATCTCTAGTACATCTCCCTTTACACGAAAGGTCCCCCGTTTAAAGTCCAATTCATTCCGAACATATTGAATATTAATCAAATCATCTATTACTCGGTCTCTATCCTTCTCCATACCTGAACGAAGAGAAATCATCATCTCAGAATAATTCTCTTTACTACCAATTCCATAAATACATGAAACACTGGAGACTACAATCACATCTTTCCGTTCAATCAGTGCTGCTGTGGCACTATGACGCAGTTTATCAATCTCATCGTTAACAGCTGAATCCTTCTCAATATAGGTATCAGTAGAAGGTACATAGGCTTCTGGTTGATAGTAATCATAGTAGCTGACAAAATACTCCACTGCATTGTGTGGAAAATATGCCTTAAATTCACTATATAATTGTGCCGCCAATGTCTTATTGTGTGCAATAATCAAAGTTGGTTTATTCAACGCCTGAATCACATTGGCCATGGCAAAGGTCTTCCCCGATCCAGTAACTCCAAGCAATGTTTCAAACTGATTTCCTTCTTGAAATCCATCCACAAGCTCTTTAATTGCTTGTGGCTGATCTCCAGTAGGCTCGTATTCTGATACTAATTCAAATCTTTCCATTGGCTACAACCCTCCTTACCTTACACTTAAAATCTACGTTTAAAGAACATATGTTCATATTTGAGTATAACCACTATTTCCTAATCCGTCAATAGGGTCCTCTTAAAAATGTATTGAAATAACAACCAATTAAAATGAAGTAATAATTGATTTTTAATTATACTCATCCTATAATTAAAGAAAGATTTCGAGAGTCATCCGCTCCCATCTCTTTGCTTTTTAAAACTTTAGCTTAAGTATGTTCGATTATATTACTCAAACTTCGCACATAGATTTTAGCTATGCACCTTGAAAATTCAATATCTGGCAGTTATTCAGTTGTCAATGTTCAGCAGGTTATGCAGCTTGCAGCTTCGATTTCAAAAGTGCAGGTAT
>JAQWFL010000021.1 GCA_028704435.1 Anaerostipes sp.
AAAGATTAGCCACAGCATGACACAATGCTGTAGAAAGAAGAATGTCGGAAAGCCGTGTGAGGGAAAACCTCATGCACGGTTTGATGAGGGGAAAGAGGGCTTACGCCCTCTGACCTACTCTACCATTATATAGCTTCTGTTGTGAAAAAAGTATAAACCAAAGGGTATTGACAAAACAGTTTTATAGTATTATATTTATATATGAGCAGATGTTCATATGTTAAAAGAACTAGGAGGAAAAGATATGAAGGGACATAATCATAACCATGAACATGATCATCAACATGAACATGTTCATTTAGATATACACCACCATGAACACGGAGAAGCATGTGGATGCGGATGTGACCACGAACACCACCATCATCATAGCGAGACACCATGTTGCGTGGGGTGTGGAAACCACTTAGAAGACTGTATATGTGAGATTCCAGAGAATCAATTAAAAAAAGAAATTTTTATTTTAGAGGATTTGGGATGTGCCAATTGTGCAGCTAAGATGGAAAGCAAGATTAAAGATTTGCCTGCAATTAAAAGTGCAAGTATTACCTTTGCAACCAAGCAGCTTCGAGTGACTTGTAAGGACCCACAAGCTTTGCTTCCAGTATTTCAAAGAATCTGTGAAGGAATTGAATCAGATGTGAGGGTAGTTCCTAGAACCAAGACGGCGGGAAAGGGAGAAGTTACGAAAGTCTATATTATGAAGAATGTGGATTGTGCCAATTGCGCAGCCAAGATGGAAACAAAGATTAATGAACTTCCTGAAGTGAGTCATGCAACCATTACCTTTGCAACCAAGCAGCTTCGAGTGACTGGGAAGAATCCAGATGCTTTGATTTCTCAGATGGAAGAATTATGCTATCAAGTGGATGATGGAATTGAAATTATTCCAAGAGAGACAACAAAAAAAGAAGTTAAAAAAGAGAGTTTCTTTGCAAAGCATAAGGATATGATTCAAATTGTAATTGGAGCAGTTTTATTTGTTGGAGTTGAAGTTTACAGCAAGGTAGCGGGACTAGAAGAATTTTCACTTCCCCTCATTGGACTTCTTGTAATTGCATATTTAGTTTTAGGTGGGGAAGTTGTATTTACTGCAATTAAAAATATAACAAAAGGACAGATATTTGATGAAAATTTCTTGATGTCAGTTGCAACCATTGGAGCATTTTGTATCAAAGAATATCCAGAAGCGGTTGGAGTTATGCTGTTTTTCAAAATAGGAGAATGGTTTGAACATATTGCAGTGGAGAAGAGTCGAAGCCAGATTATGGATGCGGTGGATTTACGTCCAGAAGTTGTGAATCTTGTAGACGGAGATGATATTAAAATTATTGATGCCAAAGAAGCAAGTGTAGGGGATATATTATTGGTTCGTCCGGGAGACAGAATTCCATTAGACGGAACTGTAATTGACGGAGAAAGTCGAATTGATACCTCGGCTGTCACAGGAGAGCCAGTTCCAGTAAAAGTTGAACAAGGAAGTGAAGTGATTTCAGGGTGTGTTAATACATCGGGATTATTAAAGATAAGAACAGAAAAAATATTAGAAGAATCTATGGTATCTCGTATTCTTGATTCTGTAGAAAACGCAGCGGCAAGTAAGCCAAAATTAGATGCATTTATTACAAGATTTGCAAGAATCTATACGCCGATTGTGGTTGCAGTAGCATTATTTACTGGGGTTGGAATTCCCCTTGTTACAGGACAGGAATTTGGCCCATGGATTTATACTGCACTTACATTCCTAGTTATGTCATGCCCTTGTGCATTGGTTCTCAGTGTTCCACTTGCATTTTTCTGTGGAATCGGGGCAGGAAGTAAGAGAGGTATTTTGTTTAAGGGCGGAATTGTATTAGAAGCTCTCGCAAATGTAAAAGCTGTTGTTATGGATAAAACAGGTACAATCACAGAAGGTAACTTTGTTGTGCAAAATGTGGTGACAAGTGATGGGAAAACAGTGGATGAAATATTAAAATTAGCAGCAAGATGTGAATTGACCTCAACCCATCCCATTGGAACAAGTATTGTAGAAGCAGCCAGTGAAAAAGGACTTGATATTATTCAGCCAGAAAAAGTGGAGGAGATTTCAGGAAAAGGAATCAAAGCTCTAATTGATGGCAAGGAAGTTCTTTGTGGAAATGTTAAGCTTATGAATACTTTTGGAATTGATATTTCTACCTATAAAAATGCAGGGGTAGGGTCTGAAGTTTTAGTGGCGGTAGATGGAATTTATGAAGGAAATATTGTAATTTCTGATACCATGAAGGAAGAAGCACCATATGCTATTGAAAAGATTTCAAAGCAGGGAATTGTCACTGCAATGTTAACAGGTGACAGTGATGAAAGCGCCAGAGCTATGGCAAAAAAAGCTGGAGTAGCTGAAGTTCACGCAAAACTAATGCCACAAGAAAAATTAAGTGAAGTACAACATATGAGAGATTCTTATGGTCAGGTTATGTTTGTTGGAGATGGAATTAACGATGCACCAGTTCTTGCAGGAGCCGATGTTGGAGCAGCCATGGGAAGTGGTGCAGATGCAGCTATAGAGGCGGCAGGTGTTGTGTTTATGAATTCAAATATGGATGCCATTCCAGGTGCATTAGATATTGCAAAGGCAACAGTAAGAATTGCAAGGCAGAATGTAATCGGAGCGTTGGCAATTAAGATTGCAGTTATGATTCTTGGACTAAGTGGTATTTATGCAAATATGTGGCTGGCTGTATTCGCCGATACAGGAGTTGCATTTTTATGTATTCTTAATTCCATTCGAATTTTATATCGTAAATAGCAATAAAATCAATTTCTAAAAGAGGCAGTGATTACTGCTTCTTTTTGTATATAAAAAACTTCATTTCACATACTAATCCAAAAGGAGTTTAGTATGCATTCATTATGGCAAGAAAAAATAAATTTTCCAGAGTATCCCACTTTAAAAAAAGATCAAGAAACAGATATCGTATATATTGGCGCAACATTACAAAATGCAGTGGAGGGTCATTTTGCAATGGAGCAGGGTCAAAAAGTGATTCTAATTGAGGAAAAATGTATTTCTCAAATGAAGGAGCTTGGAGGTATGGGGATTATAAAAGGGGAGACGAAGGAGGAAATCAAGGATTTGCATCGATTACAGGACTATATTGCAGGTAGAAATATTTTGTGTGATATGGAAGTGGAATCTGATTGTTGTATTTGGGTGCACCCAGTAAAGTTGTTCTTATATTTAACAAGAGATATGAAAGTATATGAGCATACAAAGGTTCAAAAAATAAAGAATGGAAAAATTGATGTTGGGAGTGCATATATTAAGGCAGAAAAATGGGTAAAGGCAAAAAAGGAAACATCATTTTATATTCATGCATTTCAACGAGATACATTTCCTGAAATTAAGGGAAATTATCAGGTAATGAGAAGTTATAAAAACTGGTGGCTCATTGGAAATGATGTGGAATACTTGGATGGAGAGGATTATCACTGGAAAGTTTAAGGTGGCAGTGCTACAATAAAGAAAAGAAAACTTAGGAGGATATTATGAGTAAGATTGACGAAATTAGAAAAGAAATGATGCAGGCAATGAAGGCAAAAGATAAAGTGAGAAAAGAATCACTTTCTATGGTGTTAAGCGCCCTTAAAAATGCTGCAATTGATAAAAGAGAAGATTTAACAGAAGCGGAAGAGAATGCAATTATTGCAAGAGAAATTAAGCAGACAAAAGAGACAAAGGATTCTTGTCCAGCAGATCGTACAGATATTATGGAAGAATGTGATGCCAGACTTGCGGTATTAAAGGAATTTGCACCAGAAGAGATGAGTGAAGAACAAATTAAGGCAGAGATTAAAGCAGTTTTAGAGGAATTAGGAATTGATGCCCCAACCGTGAAGAATAAAGGGCAGGTTATGAAGAATTTAATGCCTAGGGTCAAAGGAAAATCAGATGGTAAGCTTGTCAATCAATTAGTGTCTCAAGTGTTGGGAAATTAGGAGATTTATATGAAGAAAATACTCGTTGTTGTAGATATGCAAAATGATTTTATAGATGGTACCTTAGGGACAAAAGAAGCACAAAGCATTGTTCCTAATGTATGTGATAGAATTCGTTCATTTTCAGGCGAGATTTATGGAACTTTAGATACCCATAAGGAAGATTATATGGAAACACAGGAAGGAAAAAATCTTCCTGTTGTTCACTGTATTGCTGGGGAAGAAGGATGGGCTTTAAACCAAGAGGTAATGGATGCTATTTTTGAAACAAAGGCAGAGGTATATGAATTTTGTCGTAAAGATACATTTGGTTCTAAAGATCTTGCAAAAATGTTAGAAGAAAAGTACCAAGGACAAGATTTGGAGATTACTTTCATTGGCCTTTGTACGGATATCTGTGTGATTTCCAATGCCATGTGTTTGAAGGCAGTGCTTCCAGAAGCGAAGCTGATTGTAGATGCAAGTTGTTGTGCAGGAGTAACACCAGAAAGTCATAACAATGCGTTAGAGGCTATGAAGGTGTGTCAAATTCAAGTAATTTAAAGAAAGATAAAAAGTATGGGAAATAATAATTGTAAAGATGATAGGGCAGCGTTAATTGTCATTGATATGCAAAATGGATTTCTAGAAGAGGAATCTTCTCTTTGTATTGCAATGGCAAAGGCTACAGTTCCAGCCTGCAGTCGTGTTATTCGTTTTGCCAGAGAAAAACAGATTCCAGTGTTTTTTGTAACCCGAATTTACAAAGAGGATGGAAGTGATGTAGAACATACAAGAAAAGAGAATTGGGAGGCTGGAGGAAAGCCGTTGACAAAGAGTAGCAAGGGACCTTTATCCATAGAGATGCCAGCTGAATTTACTGTCAACTCCAAAGATTTTTTTATTGTGAAACCTCGGTTTTCTGCTTTTTTTGCCACGGAATTAGACTTGATACTTCGCAGGCTGGGAGTTCAAAAGATTTATCTTGCCGGAACTACGACGCCAAACTGCATTCGTACTACCTGCTATGATGGTATTTCTTTAGACTATGGTGTCACTGTAATTGAGGACTGTTGTTCTTCTAATACTCTTGAGATTCAGAGGGCAAATATGCTAGACATGAAAAATATCGGAGCCAAAATTATAGATGCAGATAGTTTTTGTGGGGAAAGTGAGGAAGAGTGAAAATATGATTATTGAGGGGAATAAAAAAGAACTGGATGCAATGAAAGAATTTCATAAAGGAAATCGACAAGAAGGGCTGAAACTTCAAGAAGAATTTGCATCTGAATTTAGAGAAGAATATAAAGAAAAAGATCATTGTCCCTGTAAAAAAGCGTGTAGATATCATGGGAATTGTAAAGAGTGTGTTGCAATCCACCGGGCACATCAAGAACATGTTCCTAATTGTATGAGACCTGTAATTAATAAAAAAATAAAATTACTGTCGGAACTTACAGAACATACAATAGCAAAAGAGATAGAGCCGCCAAATGAAATATTATGAGAAGAAATATGTGAAATTGGCTATATTCCAGTTAGATAAATTTTAGAGACTATGGACTCTGCAATTTTAATATGAAATCCAATCTTGAATCCTAGTAAAATAATAGGTATACTATGGTATAACTGTTAAAATTATTTTTGGAGGAGTTTGGTATGGAAAATGAATTAGTAAGAGAGATAACTAAGTGGAAAGAAAAAAGGGATGCTGTTATTTTGGCGCATTATTATGTTGATGGTGCAGTGCAGGAAATTGCGGATTATGTTGGTGATTCTTATTATTTGGCTAAAATTGCTACAGAGCTGAAAGAGCAAGTTATTATATTTTGTGGTGTTTCTTTTATGGGTGAGAGTGCCAAACTTTTAAACCCTAATAAAACAGTGATTATGGCAGATTCAAGTGCAGATTGTCCAATGGCACATATGATAGATAAAGAACGGATTCAAGAAGTTCGAAAGGAATATTCTGATGTGGCAGTGGTCTGTTATGTTAATTCCACAGCAGAGATAAAAGCATACTCTGACATATGTGTGACATCATCAAATGCAGTCAAAGTAGTAAAGGCTATAGAGCAAAAGAATATATTTTTTATACCAGATAACAATTTGGGGAGATATGTTTCCAAGATGATTCCTGAAAAGAATTTTATTTTCCATGATGGGTTTTGTCATGTGCATAAAAGTATACATTTAGATAGGGTAATTGAAGCGAAACGAGTGAATCCAGAGGCAAAAGTTCTGGCACATCCAGAGTGTACAGAGGATGTGCTTAATATTGCAGATTATATAGGAAGTACCTCGGAAATTATAGCGTATGCCACGCAAAGTGAATGTGAGAAGTTTATCATTTGCACTGAAATGGGAGTTTTCTTTGAATTAATGAGGAAGAATCCAAACAAAAAATTCTATTCCGTTGGTCATCGACAGTTTTGTCCTAATATGAAAAAAGTAACATTAGAAAAAGTATTGGGTGCGCTAAAAGAAATGGAACCAGAGGTTCTGGTAGATGAGAGCATTTCAAAAAAAGCAGTAATTCCATTACAAAAAATGCTTGAACTTGCAAAGTAGAAATTCTATACCTTTATTTGCACCAGTTCTCTTTCTTTTTGTCTTTTATAAATTTGATTTTAAATTTGTAAGATGTTATATTCAATTCAAAGAGCGAAAGGAGAATATAAGATGAGTACATATGAAATTACATTTAGCCCAACTGGTGGAACAAAAAAAGTGACAGAAATTATTACTTCACAGTTTGACACGAAGACGGAGGAGATTAGTCTTTTACCCAGAAATACAGACTATAGCAAATATGCGTTTACACAAAATGATGTCTGTGTGATTGCAGTACCATCTTTTGGGGGAAGAGTTCCTGAGACTGCAGTTGGACGAATTAAGCTTTTAAACGGAAATGGTGCAAAATCAGTTTTGGTTTGTGTATATGGAAATCGTGCATATGAGGATACCTTGATGGAACTTAAGGATGCAGCAAGTGCAGCCGGATTTATCCCTGTGATGGCAGTCGCGGCAGTGGCAGAGCATTCTATTATGAGACAGTTTGCAGCAGGAAGACCAGATGATAATGACAAAGAAACCTTAGAGTCTTATGGAAAGAAAATCTGGGAGAAGATACAGTCAAAGGAAGAATTATCGGAAGTACATGTGCCAGGAAATAAGGATTACAGAGAATATGGTGGTGTTCCATTTAAGCCAAGTGCAGATAAAAAATGCAACTCTTGTGGGGTTTGTGCGAAAGAATGTCCAACGGGTGCAATTCCAATAAAAGAGCCGAAAAAGATAGACAAAGAAAAATGTATCTCCTGTATGCGTTGCATTACAGTCTGTCCACAAAAAGCAAGAGGATTGAATCAGATTGTTTTAAAAGGTGCGGCAGTGAAAATGGCTAAAGTATTTAAAGAAAGAAAAGAAAATGAATTCTTTGAATAAAAGCAGGGGAAGGAAGAACTATGAAGCAGAGAAAATTCCAAGTACAACAAGAATTGAAACGATTAGATAAGCAGGAAAAATCATTTCAAGCCAGACGTATGAAGAAAAAAGATTCAAAAATGAATCAATTTTTAGATGACAAAGTGCCAGAAAAATTACAACATACATTAGAAAAAGCTTTTGTGAAAGCATTTCAGTTGATTTTTCAAAAGGGAACGGGTGTAATCGAAAAGACCTTCAAGCCAGAAGAATTGGAGAAGGAATTTCAAGTGAATTCATATGCACATTCTGTTCATCAAAACAAGAAGTCTCTGCGTGTGTTTTCTAAAAAAGCAAAGAGTTCTGGAACATTAAATCTTCTTGTATCAGGAGGTGCCGGTGTGGGGTTAGGCATTCTGGGAATCGGTATTCCAGATATCGCACTTTTTACCGGCTTAATGTTAAAGTCTATCTATGAAATTGCTTTAAACTATGGATATGATTATAACAAAGAAGAGGAAAGGAAATTTATCCTTTTATTGATTCGTGGAGCTGTTTCTAGAAAAGAAAAATTCTCTAAAATAGATAATCAAATAAATGAATTGATTGAAAAAGAAAACGGAGAGAATCTGCCAGATATAAATCAGTTGATTCACGAAGCGGCCAGTGCCCTTTCGGATGAGTTGTTGTATATGAAATTTTTACAGGGAATTCCACTGGTAGGTATCGTGGGTGGAGCATATGATGCAGTTTGTATGAAACAAGTAACATCGTATATGGAGTTAAAGTATCGCCGCAGATTTTATGGAAAAATTTTATAAATGTGAAAGAAAATCAGAATTTCCATGTGAGGTTCTGATTTTTTTTATGCAATAAAGCCAAAAAAGTTGGCATACAAATAACATATGATATAATAAAAGAATAAGGGAAGTAAAGCGGCGGAGGTATATATGGGAGGACTTTGATGAGTGAGTTAAGGAAAATACCAAATGTGGGAAAAGAAACGGAAAAGGATCTCATTGCAATGGGGTATACAACCATAGAATCTTTGCAGGGAATTTCAGGAGAAGAGCTATATCGACAGGAATGCATTCTTAGAAATCAGCAGATAGACCGTTGCCAGCTATATCTTTATCGGGCAGTGGAATACTGGGTAAACACAGAAAATCCAGATTCAGAGAAGGCAAAATGGTGGCATTGGAAAGATAGGGGATGAATGAAAATGACTGAAAAACAAAAAATGCAAAAACAGATGCTATATGATGCAAATTATGATAAAACTTTATTGGAAGAACGAGCAAGAGCAAAGGATGTTTGCTATGATTTTAATCAACTTCGTCCATCTCAGACAGAGGAACAGACAGAGTTATTAAAGGGTCTTCTTGGTAAGACAAAAGGAGAGTTTTGTATTGTGGCACCTTTTTGGTGCGATTACGGATACAATATTGAAATTGGAGAAAATTTCTTTGCAAATCACAATACAGTTATTTTAGACGGAGGAAAAGTTCAGTTTGGCGATAATGTATTTATTGCACCGGATTGTGGATTTCATACTGCAGGACATCCTATAGATTTTGAGCGAAGGAATAAGGGTCTTGAATATGCATATCCCATTAAAGTTGGTGACAATGTATGGATTGGTGCAGGAGTTCAAGTTATGCCAGGAGTCACGATTGGAAACAATGTTGTAATTGGCGGAGGGAGTGTTGTATTAAAAGATATTCCAGATAACTGTGTGGCGGCGGGGAATCCATGTAAAGTAATCCGTCCAATCACAGAGCAAGATAAGGAGAAAATGAAGTGAAGTTGAAAAATATTTTAATTGTCGTAGATGATATAGAAACTTCTAAGAAATTCTATAAAGATTTATTTGGCCTGGATGTACTTTTAGATAACGATGGAAATGTAATTTTAACAGAAGGATTAGTGCTTCAAGACCGAAAAATTTGGAAATCTTTCATTGAGAAAGAAATAATAAAAGAAAACAATGCCTGTGAATTATATTTTGAAGAAAAGGATATTGATGGATTTGTTGAAAAATTAGAGAATTACCATATGCCAATCAAATATCTTAATAAGTTAATGGAGCATTCCTGGGGACAAAGAGTTGTTCGATTTTATGATCCAGACGGGAATTTAATTGAAGTTGGAACTCCAATGTAAGAGTAAAATTTATGAATGGGAATAAAGGTATGAGAATTGTTGAAATCAAAGAGAAAACACCAATATTAATACAGAAATTATTAAATATATGGGAAGAATCTGTAAAAGCAACACACCTGTTCTTATCAGATTATGAGATAAAAAACATCAAACAGTATGTTCCACATGCATTAAGTGAAATTTCACATCTGGTAATTGCAGAGGATGAAAATGGATGTCCAGTTGCTTTTATGGGAGCAGAAAATGAAACACTTGAGATGCTTTTTATTACACCAGAAGAAAGAGGAAAAGGGTTGGGCAAAACTCTGATTTGGTATGGGATTAAGAACTATAATATTAGAAAATTAGTTGCGAATAAGAGGAATTTTGTAATAGTTTGATTTAGATTAGGGGGGTATTAAGAGGATATGGCAGTTTCAAGTATAAAGATTATTTTTCAAAGTAATATTAAAAAAGTATGGGATGTTGTTACAGCGGTGGAAGGATATACGTGGAGAAGTGATTTAGGTAAGACAGAAATTTTAAATGAAAAGCAGTTTGTGGAATATACAAAGGATGGCTATGGTACCACGTTTACAATTACAAAAATGGTACCATATAAACGCTGGGAATTTGATATGGAAAATGAAAATATAAAAGGACACTGGATTGGTATTTTCAAACAAAAAGAGGAAGAAACAGAAGTTGAGTTTACGGAAGATGTAAGTGCAAAAAAATTGATTATGAAACCATTTGTGAAAGCCTATCTAAAAAAGCAACAGACACAATTTGTTTCGGATTTAGAAAAAGCCTTACAAATTGGAGAAGATTTGTAAGGAGAGTACAAGGAGGTACTGATTATGACTACAATTACTTATAACAATTATTTGGCAGAGCCAGACCCATTATCCTTTGAAGAAGCTATGGAAATCTATGAGAAAATTCTTCAAAATCTTAAAAATGAAACTGATGTCCTAAAAGATGCGTGGAAGACTGCCCTAAAAGCCATGACAACATACGCTGATTTGCGAGCAAACTGGCTGCAGCAGACAAAAGAAGAGCATCATGAAGCAGGTCGAACTGCAAAACATGATGCTGTGATTCATTCTTTAGATTCACTGTGTGAAGCTATGGAAAGTCTCAATATGGACGCTGCATGGAGGAACCAGCTAGGTACTGCCAGAAAACGAATTGGTGACTTTGCATGTTATGTTTCTTGTATTTACGGAATCTGTGCACGTTAAACTAATTTTATTTGAATTTATGCATGAGGAATATCAGTATGTTCTGATATTTCTCTGTTTGTTGTACATAGGTCTTTGACACTTAAATCATGAAGATTACTATGACCTGTAATTCGTCCAAACATTTCTAATTCTTTCTTACAGACTGTTAAGTAGTTTGCAAGTCGCTTGGCAGCAGCATCCTGCTGTAAATTCTTTCGAAGTTCAGGGTCTTGGGTGGCAACACCCACTGGACATTTTCCACTTCCACAGATTCGATATTGCTGACATGCTGCAGCAACTAAAGCAGCAGAAGCAATGGCAATGGCATCTGCACCCATAGCGATAGCCTTTGCAAAATCCCCAGGAAGACGAAGTCCACCAGTAATGACAAGCTCCATATCCAAGTTATGTTCATCCAAATATTTTCTTGCACGGGCAAGGGCATAAATGGTAGGAACAGAGGTGTTGTCTTTTAGAGATTCTGGACTTGCACCTGTGGCACCACCACGTCCATCAATGGTAACAAAATCAGCATTTGCATAGGCAATCCATTCTAAATCCTGTTCAATATGTCCTGCTGCAATTTTAATTCCAATTGGTCTTCCTTGGGAGGCATCTCTAAGCCAGTCAACCATAGTTTTCAAATCTTCTTTTGAATTAATATTCGGAAACTTAGATGGACTAATAACGTCTTGTCCCAATGGTTTATTTCGAATCTTAGAAATTTCCGGAGTCACTTTATCTCCAGGAAGGTGTCCACCCATGCCTGGTTTTGTTCCCTGACCGATTTTCACTTCAATGGCATCCGCTTCTCTTAAATTTTCTGGAGTTACGCTATATAAGTTTGGTACATACTCGAAAATGTATTTGAAAGCTGCCTGTTTTTCTTCTGGAAGGATTCCACCTTCTCCGCTGCACATAGCGGTTTTGGTCATAGCACTTCCCTTTGCCAGAGCAATCTTTAATTCTCTTGATAAGGCACCAAAAGACATATGAGATACATAAACTGGATGATATAACTCCATTGGTTTTTTTGCGTTTTTTCCAATAATTGTTGTTGTGTCTACAGGCTCACCGGCATTTAAAGGCGCAGGATTTAACTGTGCTCCAAGGATTAAAATATCATCCCAGGACACAATTGGTTTCAAGGTTCCCATGGCATTTACCACAGATTCCCCTGTTAAAGCCATTTGATGGATTTTGTCTAGCTGAGGAAATTCATCACTCGATGATTTTGCAAATGCCTCTGGATAAGCTAAAGGATTGGCTGTATTTGCTGGAATTTCGGCAGCTTTTGATTCTTCCTGTTCTAGAAAATGATCCTTTGTTGCTTTACAAATAGGGCAGACATAGTCTCCAGGCAAGTCTGTAAATGTTGTTCCCTCTTTTCCCTCATCATATATGTATCCACATACATTACATTTAAAAATACTCATAAGAACACCTCCGCTTTTTCATGGTAATTTAGTTTCTCTTATTATAACATACATAGAAAAAATAATGTTTTCTTTGAAAACACTTCTAAAAAATAATATTAAAAATAGTGTTGACAAGAAAAGTTGTCATATGTTATATTAGTGACAAGAAAAGTTGTCATAATGACAAGTATTATTATCAAAGAGAGGAGAAGATGCATGCCGTTACACAATCGATTAAAGGAATATAGAGCAAGAATTAATGTGAATCAACAAGAAATGGGAAGAATGGCAGGTGTGTCAAGGCAGACAATTAGTCAGATTGAAAGAGGGGATTATTCACCTTCTGTGGCACTGGCATTAAAGATTGCGAAAGTATTTGAAGTTCATGTAGAAGATATTTTTTGGTATGAGGAGGAGATGGAATGAATAAAAGAGAAGAAATTAAAAAAGAGAATCGAAAGTCACTGGTTGGATTTTTTATTATTTTGATAGTTTCCGCGATTGTAGGTGGAGTGATTGGAGGACTTGGTTATAGGTCAACAGGATTTTTCAGTTCCACAGGAAAACAGTTGAAGGATTTTATGACAATGAATTCCTTTTATATTATGCTTCTTGGGGCAGTATTGTTTCAAGGCTTGATATGGGCTTTTTATCTAAATGCAAAAAAATTATTTGAGGCATGGGATGGAGAGAATGAAGAGACTGCAGATAAAATTGATACTAAGATTGGGTGTATGATGTGGATACAGAATGTGAATGTAATCTTAGCCTTCTTTTTGTTTGCATTAGGACTTGGATTACAACAAGGAGCTATGAGTGCTGAATTTAGTTTAAAAAATACGGTAGTTTTTGTGTTGAATATTGGAATTACAATCATAGGACAACAAAAGGCAATTGATTTTACAAAAGAGATGAACCCAGAAAAAAAGGGTAGTGTCTATGATATTAAGTTTCAGGATAAGTGGATGAAAAGTTGTGATGAAGCTGAGAAATTAAAGACTTACGAGAGTGCCTGGAAGGCTCTTAAAGTAATGAATACTACATATGTATTTGCATGGCTTGTCACAACTCTTGTACAAATGATTATGGGCATTGGAATTTTTGCATGTATCATGATATCTGTATTATGGATGATACAGACAAGTGTTTACTACTATCATTCAATCTATAAAAATAGATAGAGAAAGAATTTATTTCACATCTCGTCTTGCTTTTTTGATATAATTAGAGGAATCAAGAACGGAATGGAGAGGTTTATATGATATTTGAAACACACGCTCATTATGATGATGAGAAGTTCAATGAAGATAGAGAAGAATTACTAGCATCTATGAAGGACAATGGAATTGAGACTATTGTGAATGTTGGTGCCAGCATGGAAACAACAAGATGGACAGTGAAAGCCATTGAAAAGTATCCCTTTATGTTTGGAGCCGTAGGAGTTCATCCAAATGAAACCGGAAATATGACAGACAATGATTTGCAGAAATTGGCGGAGTACAGCTATCTTGAGAAGGTAGTAGCCATTGGTGAGATTGGACTGGATTACTATTGGGATGAGCCAGAGCGTTCCATTCAAAAAAAATGGTTTGAGGCACAGTTGGAACTTGCAAGAATGGTGGAGCTTCCAGTTGTGATTCATAGCCGAGATGCAGCCAAAGATACATTAGATGTGATGAAAGCACTTCACAGTGAGGATATAGGCGGGGTAATTCACTGTTTCTCTTATAGTAAGGAGATAGCCAGAGAGTATTTGAACATGGGATTTTATATTGGTGTTGGAGGAGTTGTTACATTTAAGAATGCCAAGACTTTAAAAGAGGTGGTAGAGTATACACCGCTTGATCGAATTGTTCTTGAAACAGATTCTCCCTATTTAACTCCAGAGCCTAATAGAGGGAAAAGAAATTCATCTTTGTATCTTTCTTATGTAGCAGAGGCAATTGCACAAATTAAGCAAGTTTCCAAAGAAGAGATTATTAATATTACAAATAAGAATGCAAGAAATATGTACAAAATGAAAGAGGTATAGATGGAGAAGTTAAGTAATCCAAAGAAAACAATTGAGATAATTCAAAAATACGGATTTGATTTTCAAAAAAGGTTTGGACAGAACTTTTTAATTGATAGTCACGTACTAGAGAAAATTATTGAGGCAGCCAACATTACAAAGGATGATTTTGTATTAGAGATTGGACCTGGAATTGGAACCATGACACAGTATTTAGCGGAACATGCAAGAGAAGTTATGGCCGTTGAGATTGATGGAAATTTGATTCCCATTTTAGAGGATACCTTAAGTGAATATAGTAATGTCAGTGTCTTAAATCAAGATATTTTAAAGGTTGATATTGGAGCAATTGCAAAAGAGAAGAATGACGGAAAACCTATTAAGGTTGTGGCCAATCTTCCATATTATATTACGACTCCAATTATTATGGGACTGTTTGAAAGTAAAGTTCCAATGGACAGTATTACGGTGATGGTGCAGAAGGAAGTTGCAAGCCGTATGCAGGTAGGACCTGGTACAAAAGAGTATGGGGCACTTTCTCTGGCAGTTCAATATTATGCTAAACCTTATATCGTTGCAAATGTTCCACCAAATTGTTTTATGCCAAGACCAAAGGTAGGGTCTGCAGTGATTCGATTGACAAAGTATCAAGAACCACCAGTGACGGTAAAAGATGAAAAGTTATTGTTTCAATTGATTCGAGCATCATTTAACCAAAGAAGAAAGACGTTACAAAACGGAATTAATAACAGTAATTTAAACTTCTCCAAACAGCAGGTGGTAGACGCATTAGACATAATGGGAATATCACCAACTATTCGAGGAGAAGCATTAACATTAGAGCAGTTTGCAAAACTTAGCGACTTATTGTGTGAGTCTAAATAGGCAGAATCCAATAACCAAAGTTACCTGTTTTTTGATTTTTCTCAGGCACAGTGATGAAGCTTTCAAATCCAAAGAATTTGGCAATAAAATTCTTTTCATTATCAAAAGTTCCTGGAACACCCAGGCAGGTATGACCTGTCTTTTTGTGAACGCCAAGCATTAAATGCCCATAGTTACCATAATTCAAAAGTAAAAATCCGTTTTTAGGAAGTTTTTCAGGAATGTTTTTTAATTTTACCAGGTCATCTAAGGTTATTTTGATGCAAGGATCAAAGAAAGAATCAGTGCAAAAGGACAAGGAGGGATACTCCTTCCAGTCAAAGTCCTTAGAGGAAGATGGCGAGATGCTGTTTTTTGCTTCTTTTTCTAGCTGGAGAGCTTCAATATATTCCACCAGTTTTGATGTGACCGCTGGAGTCTTTTCGTCTACAGGTTTGCTCTTTTTAGAGTCGTTTTCCAAAGGTTTATTTTCCGTAGGTTTAACCTCTACAGGTGATTCCTCCACAGGTTTAATCTTTACAGGTGGTTCTTCTATGGGTTTGTTTTCTACTGGTTGCTTTTCTGGAGTAGTTTTTTGTGTCTCCAAAGGGAGAAAATTACGAATGGTAATGGGTTTATCATTCCATTCAGAACCGAAAAATAACTGGTTGGAGTGATAAATTAAGAATCCATCTATTTCATTTAAATCCACAATCAGAGGGTAGGTAAGTTTCATTTCTATAACGGAATCACTTTTTTGAAAGGAGTCTAACAAAATTCCTTCCATAGCTCCTTCGTGAAAATGATAGAAATAGATTTTATAAGGCAGTGCCTGCTCATTTGTTTTGACGTGAAAGTAGACTTTGATTTGATTTTGCCGTTTTTCAATACGTGCAAAACCTACATTTGCCCCTTTAACACCATGGTTATATTCATAAAGATAGGATACAATTCGTTGATATTCAGACAATGTTACTCTCTCTTTTTGATTCATTTTATGAGGAGATATTAAAAAATATGACACAGGATGAAAAATACATGAAAGAAGCAATGAAGCAGGCAAGAAAAGCCGCAGATATTGGAGATGTACCAATTGGTGCTGTCATTGTTTATGAAAATAAAATTATTGCGAGAGCTTATAATCAAAGAAATAAAAAAAAGACAACCCTTGCCCATGCTGAGCTTTTAGCCATTGAAAAAGCAAGCAAAAAGATGGGGGACTGGAGATTGGAAGGCTGCACCATGTATGTGACATTAGAACCATGTCAAATGTGTGCAGGAGCCATTGTACAGGCAAGAATGGACCGAGTGGTCATTGGTGCTATGAATCCAAAGGCTGGTTGTGGTGGTTCTGTACTTAATATATTACAGATGGAGCAATTTAATCACCAGGCAGAGGTAGAAAGAGAAATTTTAGGAGAAGAATGTGGAGAGATGATGTCTCAGTTTTTTCGGAAATTGCGAAAGAAGAAAAAGATAACAGTTGACGAAACAAAGGAAAATTAGTATAATCAAACATGCGCTGAATTTTTCAGTGCGATTCATATGTCAAAAAGTTTCCGTGCAACCGGGGAGTCAGCGGCACCCTGTATCTGCAATCCGCTATAGCAGAGGTCATGGTTTGTTTCGGGATTTGTCCTGTGAAGCTGCCCTTTATAAGTGGCGTTGATGTTTGGGTCTTAAGCAATAGGAATCTGTGAACCGTGTCAGGTCGGGAACGAAGCAGCACTAAGCAGAATCTCCTATGTGCCTTAAGGGTGCCTGGGCTGAGTTAACTGTAGAGGTAACGTTCGTGGAATATTTCACAACACAAACCGCACGGATTTTATATATTAATCCATATAGAATTTACAAAAGATAATTTGTTAGATACTAACAGGTTATTTTTTTTTGTGTCATAAAAAATTTCCTTTGTTGTGTATTTTATAAGGAAATAGACTATAATATATGATATAAATAGCAGACAGGAGAAACAGAATGAATATATTATTATTAGATGCGTGTATCAGCACCAATCATCCGTCAAGAACAAAGATACTTTGTGAGAATTATATGGAACAGTATAGGACGACTCAAGATGAAATTGCACATGTTATATTGGAAGATCTAGGGCTAATGCCACTTACAGCACAAATGTTAGAAAAGAGAAACAAACTGATAAAAGAACAAAAATACGATGACGAAATGTTTGTGCTTGCAAGGCAGTTTCAAAAAGCAGATCGAGTTATACTTGCGGCACCATTTTGGGATATGACATTTCCGTCAGTGGTGAAGGTTTATATAGAGCAAATTATGATTGGTGGAATTACGTTTAAATATGAGGATAATTCTTCTGTTGGATTGTGTCAGGCAGACAAGCTTGTGTATATTATGACGGCTGGAGGTTATGTTGGAGAGCAGAATCTTGGGTATGAATATATAAAAAGTATTGCGGATATGTTAGGAATCCAAGAAACGGAACTATATTGTGGAGAGGGACTGGATATCTGGGGTGCAAATGTGGACAAAATTTTAGAAGATATTTGTCAGGAGATGCATGTACCTAATGGAATATAAAGGGACAGTGGTGCTAAGACAAGGAGGAAGCTATTAGATGGAGTCATTCCATAGGGGCTTTCTCCTTTTTTAATCATAGGAAATCCTGTTGGAGTGGTTATTTATTATAATTTTGTGAAGTTATGTTCATAAAATTGAAAATATAGTCTATGAATGTTAAAATATAAGGAGCTATTTGTAGATTAAAAGTAGAATGAAGGAGTGGTTGTATGGGACAGAAGATAGAATTACCAGATGTATTTGTGGAATATCGAAAGATGCAATTATTATATCAGTCTGCATTGAAAGAAATTGGAACAAAATTAGAGATTTTGAACGATGAATTTAAGTTTGTACATTGTTATAACCCAATTGAACATATAGAATCTCGATTAAAAAGTGAAGAGAGTATTGTCCGCAAATTAATGAACAAAGGAAAAGACGTAACCATAGAGAATATTGAAAAGTATATTGATGACATTGCGGGAATCCGTGTGATTTGTTCTTTTACACCAGATATTTATCGCATTGTAGATATGCTTTCGGCACAAGATGATATTGAGGTTATCAAGACAAAAGATTATATGAATCATCCAAAACCTAGTGGATATCGAAGTTATCATATGATAATAACAGTACCAATTTTCTTGTCAGATCGAAGAATACCAACCCGTGTGGAGATTCAGATTCGAACGGTTGCTATGGATTTTTGGGCATCATTAGAACACAAAATTTACTACAAGTATGAAGGAAATGCACCAGAGTATATACGCACAGAGTTAAGAGAATGTGCAGAGATGATTAGTTATCTTGACAGTAAGATGTTAGCCATTAATGAAGAGATTCGAGGCATGGATGTAAAGGAAGAATAGCACCATTTTTTCATTTGCCCATAGTATGGAGCAAGAGAAGAAAAGGAGTCATATATGGGAGCAGAAGGATTGGGTGATTTACCAACATTTGAATCTATGGATTCATTTCCGAAACCAGATGCTATGAAGTTAGTAAAAGATCAGGAGGATGAAGAAAAGGATTATCAATATATGACGAAGCTTTATGCAAAAGATGCAAGAGATGCATTGGTGTATATTGGGGAATGTTGTGATCAGATGGAATATGAAGGAAGTATGATGTTCCATGAATATGTAGACAGAACGCAGATGCTCCATTTAGCGGATCAAGTTTACCAAAAGATGAAAGATAGAGAAAAAGAAGAATGCATCAAATGTGAAAGTAATCTATTTCAATTGATTTATGTGTTATTATGTGGTGAGGTGCATCACAGAAGATGCCGTTACCGTAGAAAAAAGTGTTATCTTAATTGTAGATAACAGTCCATCCCCTGTGGTGGGCTGTAAAGATATAGGACATGCAGAAGGAGAAAAGTATGACGGAGAGTAAAAAACCAAGAATTCTTGTAACAGTTCTTGTGTTTCTTGTTGCAATAGTTGTTTGGAACTATGTGCTTGTTGGAAGGAATAATAAAGGAAGCAGTGAGTCTGGACACGCAACACTGCCTTTACTAAGTGTGGAGATGGGAAAATCAAGTATTAATCAGCTTCATGGTTATGTAGGAAATGTAGATAAAGCATTACTTCGTGATTCCATTACTCCTCTAGAAGGCGATTCTCTAACCGTTTCCATGAAATATGGATCCAAATCAATCGAAGCTATGAACTATAAATTATACAAGGAAGATAATCAGAAAGTATTAGAAAAAGGAGTTGTATCAATTCAAAACAAGAAAGCAAAAGTTCGGATTTCAAAACGCTTGGAGACAGGAAAAACATATTTATTAGCACTTCAAATTGAAAAAGATAAGCAGAAAATAACTTACTATACAAGAGTGATTTATGGAACAAAGTTTTATTTGAAAGAGTGTCTTGCTTTTGCAAATAAATTTCACAAGGCAACTTTGTCTGGTTCAGACTCTGACTTTATTAAACGCTATATTGAACCTAAAGAGGGTGAGACAGCAAATGATTTATCAACCATAGATATTAATTCTGATCAAGAGGCTGTGCAGTATGCAGGGTTGAATCCGGATGAGGAAGAAACTTATACGCCCACAATAAAAGAATTATCACCAGGAATTGCTTCCATCGAGATGAAAACTATGCTTTCCGCAGAGAATAGTAAAGGGATTAAACAGTATTATATGGTTACAGAATATTATCGAGTGCGGTATAGTGGAGGGAAGAATTACTTGCTCAATTACGAAAGGAATCAGGAAGCTTACGTTAGGTATGACACAATCAATGCTTCAGCAAATCAATTTGTAATAGGAATTGCAAGTAATAATTTAGATGAGTTAAAAAGCGTAGATGGAGGTAAAAAAGTTGCATTTGTCCAACAAAATGAATTGTGGGAATATGACTATGATGAGGTTTCTATGACGAGGGTATTTTCGTTTGTAGGAGAAGATTATCGAGAAGAAAGAAGAAATTATGACCACCATGGAATCCATATTGTAGATACAAAGTCCAACGGAGATATAACCTTTGTTGTATATGGTTATATGAATGGTGGAAAACATGAAGGAGAAAATGGAATTTCTGTTTATCAGTATAATGCCAAAAAAGGAGAAGTAGAGGAACGTATTTTTATTCCGACGAAATTACAATATGATAACCTAGAAACGGAAATGAAAAAAGGGTTGTATTTAAGTCAAGACGACAAGTTATATTTTACATTAGATGCTGCACTTTATGAGGTTGATGTGGATGGTAAGGATACAAATGTATTAGCTAAAAATATTGAGAATGGATTTGTTGTAGTTTCTAACAGTGGAATGCTTGCTATGGGGAATTCACAGCATACAGTAACTGTAATGGATTTAGAAAATGACACATCATACTCAATCAAATGCAAGGCGGGGGAAGTGATAAAGCCTATAGGATTTGTGAAAAAAGACCTTGTATATGGAGTTGCTTATGAAGATGATATTTCTACTGATTCAGATGGTACAATGAACCTTCCAATGAAGTTTGTCCATATTATCAATCAAAAGAAGGAAACATTAAAAACCTATGGGAATGATGGAACTTATATTATAAATGCAAGTGTAGATGGAACTGTTGTTACAGTAACGCCAGCAACAAGAGTTGGAGATGGATTCAAGAAGAAAAAGACAGAGTATATCAGATACAGAGAAAGTACAAAGGATAAAGCAGTGCTAGAATATAGATATTCTCAAGACTGTTTAAACTTGCTAAGTATCACATTTCCAGATAAACTTTATATTCAAAGTCAACCTAAATATGAATCAACAACCATAGATGAGGCAAACAGTAATTATGAGATGAACTTTGAAAAGAATAGGAAAAGAGGGCAGGAGGCATATGTTTATGCCAGTGGTTCTTTACTTGGAACATATGAAAGTGTGAACCAGGCCATTTCAAAAGCAAAAAAGAGTGCTGGTGTTGTAGTTAATAGTGACCAGTATTATTTGTGGGAAAAGGGAGTCGCAAAAACATATGGAAAAGCACCCAATGTTGTGATTCTAAAAGCAAAGCAAAAAGATGAGTCAGAGATTGCATGTATTCAAATGATGGCAAGAGCTGCAAGTAAAAGCTGTTCTTACGAAAAATTGACGGCAAGCAAATTATCTACCTTTAATTTGTTGAATCAGGTGTTTGATAATTTAGCATATAACTACTCGGGAGCAAGTTTAGATGATGTTTTGTATTGTGTATATAAAGGACGTCCGATTATGACAAAGATGAGCAATAATCATTACGTGTTAATTATGAGTTACAATAGTACAAAGATTCGTTATATTGATCCAATTAGTGGAAAGTCTGTTCAGACAGGGCGAACAGACTTTGAAAAAGACATCAAAAAAGCGGGTAATATTTTTTACAGTTATACAGATTAGAAAAGGAGACCTATGAAGTTTATACATGTAGGCGATGTACATTTAAATGGGAATTTTGAAAGCAGCCGTGGATGGAATGAAGAAAGAAAGGAAGATGTATATCTTTCTCTTCAAAGTGTTGTGGCATTAGCAAATAGGGAACAGGTAGATTATCTATTCTTTACAGGAGATGTTTTTGATGCTCCGCCAACGATGGAACAGCTTAAAAAATTAGACGAAATTCTTATGGGATTAAAGGAAACCTGGGTGTTTATAATTGCAGGGAATCATGATTATATTACAGAAAATTCTGCATATTTAAATTATGAATTTTTATCAAATGTGTATATGTTCAAGGAAGATAAGGTGAAGTGTGTCCATTCAAAGAGCACGGACACGTATATTTATGGATATAGTTATCACCAGCCACAAATAACAAAAGGAGTGTTTGATGATATAAAGCCGTACAAGAAAGGCGGTTGTCATATTTTGCTGGCACATGGAGGAGATGCAACTCATATTCCTATGAATCAGGAAGAATTAAAATGGTCAGGATTTGACTATATTGCATTGGGACATATTCATGAACCACGCGTACTTGTAGATGATTTGATGTGTTATGGAGGAAGTCTTGAACCGCTGGATCGTACAGAAACAGGACGTCATGGAGTGTTTTTAGGAGAGTTTACAAAAGAACATCATTTTGTAAAGTTTGTGCCAGTGAGTCAGCGAAATTATATCGATATTTATGTAACCTTTGAATTGGATATGAATCGAATTGCTATGTACCAGCAGATTCATGAAGAAATATTAAATTATGGAATTGATCAGATGTTTACCTTATATTTGCAGGGGACAAAGAAAAAACTTGAAAAGTTAGATTATGATATACTATATGAGAAATATCACATTGTGAATATTATGGAAGATGTTATCGATGAAGAGTATGAAGCTGTACAAAAGAGGGAAAATCAGCCTAATATTGTGTCACTGGTAGAGGATAAATTAAAGGATCAACAAGATGCATTAAAATACGCATTAGAAGGGTTGCAGCATGATTAAAAAACTTCACATAGATGGGTTTGGTAAATTTGCATACAAAGATGTGCAATTAAGATCTGGAGTTAATGTTATTTACGGACCTAATGAAAGTGGGAAAACTACAATAAGAGAGTTTATGTTTCATATGCTGTTTGGTTTAGATAAGGCAAGAGGAATCGCAGCGAGAAGTGATGCATACACAGTATATAGTCCAATATATGGTGGAAATTATGGTGGAACTATGAGACTTGAAATTGAACAAGAAGAATATGTTCTCCAAAGAAAGTTTAGAGCAGATGAGCGAGAGTGTATTTTCTTTTCGGAGGGAACTAACGAGACAAAAAGTTTGGAGTCAGTTCTTGGAATTTCAGAGAGTGGATACCAAGATACATTTTCCATTAAGAGTGGAGATATGATTCCGTCAAAGCAGTTAGCTGTGGATGTAACAAATTATGCGAATAATATATTTGAAAGTGGAACAACCAATATTCAGGTGGATAAGGCAGTTAATTATCTAAAGGACAAAAGACGGGACAAGAAGAGGGTATTGTCAGAAAAAGAGATTCTTCTTAAGAATCAAAGACAAAGGATGACAGAGCCTCCGAAAGAGGAAGTGAAAACAGTGGAGTCCTATGAGCGAACCATTATTGGACTTCCATTTTTGATTGGTGGAATGGTATTTTTATATCTTGGAATTTCAGCATCCTATTTGTTATTGATTCCCGGAGTATTAGGTGCATTGATAGGTTCTATTTTAACACTGCGAAAGAAAAAGGTTGTGACCCAGGTAACCACAACTCATGATATTAAGGAAGAATTAAGAAAAGAATATCAAAAACAAAAGGAAATAGCGGATCAGTTATCTTATGATATAAGACAGATTAATATTGCGATTGATACAATTTTAGAATCGGCCAATGAAATACGCAACTCCTTTAGTGGACCATTGAATATGAAAGTAAGTGAATTCATTGCTGAAATGACAAATGGAAGGTATCGAGAAATCAAAATTGATGAATCACTATCTTTTATGGTAAAATGTAATGACAGATATATTGATATGAAATATTTAAGTACAGGAACAATAGAACAGATTTATTTAGCAATTCGGCTTGCGGCAGGGGAAATTCTATATCCTAAAGCTGTAGTTCCTATTCTATTTGATGACATTTTTGGTAACTTTGATGAAGAAAGAATGATCTCCACTCTTGAGGCTGTTTCAAAAGTCACAGGAAAGCAGGTTATTTTATTTACATGCAAGAAAAGCATGCTTCATTCTTTAAATAAATTAAGTCAAACAGTGAATTGGATTTCCATAGAGGAGTCTAAGAATAAGTGAAAGGTGTAGGTTATGGCAGAAGATAGGCGTGATACAACAACAAAGCAAGTAGTATCGAAACGTAGAAAAGTCAAGGCGAAGAAAAAGCCAAGAAAACTTCTATTGAAGATTTCCATTGCATTTTTATTTTTGATAGGAATTGCATGGCTTTCCATTGGTGTTCAGCTTGTAAAATATCACAAGCAGGCACAAGAATTAGTGGCAAATGCATCTGAAAAAACTTTTAAAGCATCCCAGACCAGTATTGTATATGATACCAATGGGAAACAGATGTTTAAGTTAAAAGGCGAGAAGGATGTTTACTATTTAAAATATAGTAAATTACCAGTATATGCAGTTGCGGCAATGATTTCAGTAGAGGATCAAGACTTCTATAAGCACAGTGGTATTAGTGTTCGAGGAATTGGACGAGCTCTTGTTTCCTACGTTACAAACAAAGGAGAGATTACCCAGGGTGGAAGTACCATTACCCAGCAGTTAGCCAAAGGTGTGTTTTTGACCAATGAACGGTCATGGAAGCGAAAGGCAAAAGAGATATTTATAGCTCTTGAACTTGAAAAGATATATTCGAAGGATCAGATTATGGAATTTTATTTGAATAATATCTATTTCGCCAACGGTTATTATGGAATTCAGGCAGCTAGTCAAGGATATTTTGGAAAAGATGCAGAGGATTTATCCCTTGCTCAGGCAACATTTTTATGTTCTATTCCAAATGCACCGTCTATGTATGAGCCTTATAAGAATAAGGACAATACCGTTGTACGACAAAAGAAAATTCTAAAAGATATGTTGGAGCAAAAGATGATTACAAAGTCTCAATACAAAGAGGCATTGAATGAAAAAATCAAACTAAAGGCTAAAAAGAAAGATTCAACAGAAAAACGAAACTATATAGAGTCTTATGTGATTTACACTGCGACAAGGGCATTGATGAAGAATCAGGGATTTGTATTCAAAGAGAAGTTTAGCAGTGATGAAGCAAAGAAATCATATCAAGAAGAATATAGTAAGTTGTATGCAAAATGTAAAACCCAGTTGTATAGTTCGGGATACCGTATTTATACATCCATTGATTTAAAGGTACAGGAAAAATTGCAGGACAGTATAAATAATGCCATGGACTCCTATGATTCAAAGGATAAGAATGGAATATATAAAGCACAAGCTGCAGGAACCTGTATTGACAATGAAACAGGAAAAGTAGCGGCAATCGTTGGAGGCCGATACCAGAAGAAGGTAAGCTATTCTTTGAACCGTGCATTCCAAAGTCCAAGACAGCCAGGTAGTGCGATTAAGCCTTTGCTAGTATTTGGACCAGCTATGGAGCGTGGTTATGGACCAGGGTCCATTGTGAGTGATTCTCCAATGAAATCCAATGATAAGCATAGAGTCAATAACTCTGGAGGAAGTTATTCTGGAAATATTACCATTCGTAAGGCGTTACAAAAATCTAGTAATGTTGTAACCATGAGGTTATACGAAGAATTAGGGCCAACGACGGCATTAAGATATTTGGAACGAATGAATTTTAAGAGTTTGACAAGTGTGGACTATAAGTACTATACAACTTGTCTAGGTGGATTCACATATGGAACAACAGCAGAAGAGATGGCAGCAGGATATGCTACGTTCCCAAATAACGGAGTTTATCGTGAACCTACATGTATTGATAAGATTGATAACTCAGATGGAGACGCTGTAGTTGAGGATTCAGATATTTCATCAGAAAAAACTATTTTCTCAAAAACAACATCAAGTATGATGAGTAGTTGTTTACAAAGCGTTGTAAAATCGGGTACAGGTGTAGGAGCTAAAGTACCAAATGTAGATACTGCGGGTAAGACAGGAACAACAACAAGCAATAAAGATGGTTGGTTCTGTGGATACACACCATATTATACAACAGCTATTTGGGTTGGACGAGATGACAATAAGACCATGGCAGCTCTAAGTGGGGCTTCTTATCCAAAGAGTATTTGGAGCAGCTTCATGAATAAGATACATTCTGAAATATCAGCAGCAGCATCACCAAGCTCTGGATCATCATATTCATATAATGATTATGGTTCAGGAAGTTCAGGTGGAAGTTCAGGTGGAACATCAAGTGGAAATACATCTGGAACTTCTCAAGCAACGACAGCTCAGGCAACGACATCAGCACCAACAACATCGGCACCAACGACATCAGCACCAGCAACATCAGCACCAGCAACAGATGCACAGCAATAAAATAATCAAATAATATTTAAATACTTTTCTAAGTGAATGACTTAGAAAAGTATTTTTTTGTCTTTTTAGGAAATAAGTATTGTTATTTGAGGCTGTTCTCGGTATAATAAAAAAGTTGCTGTACGGACAGTTGTCCGTTACAGAAAAAAAAGGAGGAGAAAAACAAATGAAAACGAAAAAAATTAAAGTAGGACTGCTTTGGAGATTGCTCATTGGAATTGGACTTGGTATGATTATTGGTTCCATTGGAGAGATTTTTGGAGTTTCAGATAATATTGTATTTAAAGGAATTATTCGAATCTTTATAACATTTACAACGTTGTTTAGCACATTCCTTTCTTTTATAATTCCACTATTGATAGTATCGTTTGTTTCTGTTGGTCTTGCTGACCTTGGAAAGAAAGCTAATCGACTATTTGGAATTACATTATTATTATCATATTTATCCACAATTATTGCAGGATTTTTGGCCTTTTTACTTGGAAAGATGTTTCTGCCATCTATGATTCATAAGATTGCAGCAGGTTCTATTCAGGCAAAAGAATTCAAAGAAATTTTCACAATTCAAGCGGATCCTGTATTTGGAGTTATGACAGCACTTATTTTGGCATTTCTACTAGGATTAGGATTGGCAAATACAAAGAGTGATAGCTTGCTCCTTTGTGTTAAGGATTTACAGGAAATTATTACAAAGACATTGAATAAGATTATTATTCCAATGATTCCATTTTATATTGCAGGATTATTTGCAAAGATTGCGGCGGAAGGAGAACTGCTTCCAACCATTAAGATGTTTGTAAAATTATATATTATGATTTTATTATTCCAGTGGACATATATTTTACTTCAACATTTAGTTGCCACACTTTACACCAAGGAAAATAAATTTAAAAACTTAAAGAATCTGGCACCAGCATATTTGACAGCATTGGGGACACAATCTTCAGCAACTACGATTCCAGTCAATATGGATAGTGTAAAAACAAGCGGTGTAGCAGATGATATTGCGGATTTTGTAATTCCGCTATGTGCTACGATTCACTTGGCAGGGGATACTATTTGTCTTGTAATTGGTTCTATGGGGATTATGTTTGCAAATGGAATTACACCAACGTTTTCTATGTTTGCACCATTTGTTATGATGCTTGGAGTAACCATGGTAGCTGCACCAGGTGTTCCAGGTGGTGGAGTTATGGCAGCTCTTGGATTAATTAAGAGTATGCTGGGATTTACAGATCCTATGAGTCAGCTGATAATTTCCCTTCACTTCTCACAGGATAGTTTTGGTACTGCTTGTAACATTTCAGGTGACCAGACCATTGCATATGTGATTGATAAAGTGGATCAGAAAAATCAAGCAGAATAAGAAGGGTATATGTTTACAAATAAGGATTTAAGAAAATTAATTATACCATTGATTGTTGAGCAGACCCTTACGGTTACTGTGGGGTTAGCAGATTCAATTATGATATCAAGTGTTGGAGAGGCCGCAGTTTCTGGGGTCTCTTTAGTTGATTCTGTCATGATATTGTTAATCAATATGTTTGCTGCTCTTGCAACTGGTGGAGCTGTGGTTGCAGGGCAGTATCTAGGGCAGAAAAAACATGTTATGGCATGTAAAACATCAGATCAGCTTTTACTGTTTGTCGCCGCACTTTCTACGGGGATTATGGGACTGATTTATCTTGGCCGAAATTTTATTTTACATGGAGTGTTTGGAGCCATTGCACCAGATGTAATGAGTAGTGCCAGAACTTATTTAATGATTGTAACGGCATCCATTCCATTTATCGCAATCTATAATGGATGTGCAGCATTATTTCGAATTATGGGGAATTCCAAGATATCCATGGAGATGTCACTTCTTATGAATGGAATTAATATCGCAGGAAATGCGGTGATGATTTACGGATGGAAGATGGGTGTTGCAGGTGCTGCAATTCCCACATTAGTGTCTAGAATTATTGCGGCACTTATTATGTTGGCTCGAATCAAAAATTCAAATCAAATGGTCCATATAAGCCGTAACTTTAAGTTTAAATTTAAGGGGTATCTGGTAAAACGGATTTTGTATATTGGCGTTCCCAATGGAATTGAAAATAGTATGTTTCAGTTGGGTAAAATTATGTTGTTAAGTATGATTGCTACCTTTGGAACAGCAGCAATTACAGCAAACGCAGTGAGCAGTGTCATTGCTATGTTTCAAATTATTCCGGGAATGGCAATTGGACTTGCACTTCTTACCGTTGTTTCAAGGTGTGTGGGAGCAAATGATTATAAAGCAGTTAGGACCTATACAAGGAAACTGTTAAAGATAGCCTATGTAGGGCTGTTTGCCTTAAATATAATAGTTGTTCTAGCGCTTCCTTGGATTGTGAAAGCGTATCATCTGTCGCCACAGACAGCGAAATTAACAGAACAGATTTTGATTTATCATACCATCTGTTGCGTTACCATATGGCCGGTATCATTTACCATCCCAAATACATTACGTGCATCTAATGATGTGAAGTTTTGCATGATAATCGCGATTATCTCTATGTGGGTATTTCGGCTAGGCTGCAGTGTTGTCCTTGGAAAATGGATGGGCTGGGGTGTCTTTGGAGTATGGGTTGCAATGACCTTGGACTGGGCTGTCCGAGGGGTATTCTTTCTTATACGGTACAAAGGAACAAAGTGGATCCACATAAAATCTTAGAAAAACAAAAAGAGAACCAATGCATCAATCTATGAGCATTGGTTCTTTTTTCTGATTTATTATGCTTTTATATTACCACAAAATTAGCATTTTTTCAAGTCTTGTAACCATTGTGGAATGGGTATAAACTGTCCATAACATAAATGAAATGGGGGTTAGGTCCATGAAAAAGTTTGATATGAGTCAGCTGATAAATCAGGGAACTACACTGGAAAAGATCGTTGAATGCAATCTATATACGAAAGGATTTGGACTTGTTTTAAGCAGAGAAGATGCAAAGGTACTTATGATGGATCGAACCAATAGTTTAAGGCAGCAGGGGAGGATTGAGTTTGGAGTAGGAATTCTGCCAAAGCTTATTTTTACATTTTGTGACTCTGGATATATTTATCAAGATAACTATGTGGACGTTATTGGAAGGCTTCAGGACATCTTTTATTTGTATAAAAATGAAGCCTTAGATGAATGGACAGACGATGAATTGCTGGAAGTGATGAAAAAGCAATTTGAAGAAGAGGCTAGAGGTGATTTGGATTTTCTTGAAGATACTTGTCTGGAAGCATATGCAAGAAAAATGAGAGAGTTAGTAGAGATCCCATTAGAAGAAAAGGAGAACTAAATGAATTATACCATGGAGGAATTACTCCCATTAGTTCAAATGTTGTCAGAAAAGTACACATCAAAACAGAGTACGTCAATTAGTGAGAATCTTGCAAAACAGCTGATGGGTGCAGTGATTTACTGTATGAATGAATGTTGTAGTGATACTAAAGACAGGGAGATTGTAAAAGGAATGTCGGCCAAAGAAGCCTACCATATTGGATATGAAAAAGTCATTCAAAAAACAAAAAAGGCATTAAAATTATATGAAAATATTATGGCCGAGTTTAAACATTATGGGAATCGTTGTTACTACGATACAATGGTAAAGGGAATGCCTCAATTTTTTCTTTACTATGATGTGAAATTTTATCCACAGAATCAAATATTAACCTTAGACTATCCAACGCCAATACCAATTCATAAATTACAGGGAGTTGACGCCATCTATGAATACTTAAAATATATTTGGAAAGAGCAAAGAATATTAAGTCGTTATTCTGAGGAAGAAGTGCGAGATAAGTTGTTTCACTATTACACAGGATATGAAGATATGATAGAAAATATCTATGAAATATTTAAAAGATAAACACTAACACACTTTAAAGTGAAAAAATATATCGTTAAGTACTTGACAACTATGAGAAGAAGGAGTATTCTAATTCACATAGATATTTGAAAGGAGAACGTCTTATGTTCGCACAAAAGAATACAACAACATATTCTTTTTATTTCTGGGGTTACTATTTTAATCCTGGCTATTCGTGCTGCAAAGACTAATCCTATGAAGAGATAACAAGAAGTTTGAAGTCATAGACCTGTGTCCTTGTAGTAAGGGGCATAGGTCTTTTCAGTTTATGCAAAGAGAAAGGAAATAACACATGATTATTATTTTAAAGCAGAACGCAAAGGAAGAACAAGTAAGAGAACTAAAAGAATCTATGAGAAATCAAGGATTTGATATTCATGAATCAACCGGAGCCAATACCAATTTATTTGGTTTGATTGGTGATACATCAATTATTGACGAAGACCTTGTTATGGCCAATGATGCTGTAGAGGCAGTACGCAGAATTCAGGAACCATACAAGAAAGCCAATCGCCAATTTCATCCAACAGATAGTGTTGTAGATGTAAATGGGGTAAAGATTGGTGGCGGACATTTTCAGGTGATGGCAGGACCTTGTTCCATTGAGACAAAGGAACAGATGACAAGTGTAGCAAACAGTGTCAAAGATGCAGGAGCAGGATTCCTCCGTGGAGGTGCATTTAAGCCTAGAACATCACCTTACGCATTTCAGGGACTTCATGACGAAGGATTGAAGCTATTATTAGAAGCAAAAAAAGCAACAGGACTTCCAGTGGTAACAGAAATTATGGATCCAAGAGATCTGCCATTGTTTGATAATGTTGATTTAATTCAAGTGGGAGCAAGAAATATGCAGAACTTTGAATTGTTAAAGGAATTAGGAAAAACCAACAAACCAGTTTTATTAAAAAGAGGGTTGGCTGCGACTATGCAAGAATGGTTAATGAGTGCAGAGTACATTATGGCAGGTGGAAATGAGGATGTAATTCTTTGCGAACGAGGAATTCGTACATATGAGACAGCTGTTCGTAATACACTAGATTTATCAGCAATTCCAGTGATCAAAAAGAAGTCTCACCTACCAGTTATTGTAGATCCATCTCATGCAACAGGTGTACGTGATTTAGTTGAACCAATGGCCCTTGCGGCAATTGCAGCAGGTGCAGATGGATTAATGGTAGAAGTACATAACAATCCAGCAAAAGCATTATGTGATGGACCACAGTCATTGACACCAGATGCATTTAGTGATTTAATGAAAAAAGTGAACAAAACCAGAACGTTTTTTGAAACATTATAGTAGGAGTTAAGGATGAAAGTGATTGTTGGACTTGGGAATCCAGGAAAGAAGTATGAGAATACAAGACATAATATTGGATTTACAGCTTTGGATTATATTGGGGAAAAGTCAGGAATTGATATTAGTACCAAAAAGCATAAAGCACTGATAGGAAGTGGTTATATAGAGGGGCAGAAGGTTCTTCTTGTAAAGCCGCAGACATTTATGAATCTCAGTGGAGAAAGTTTACGAAGTGTTATGGATTTTTATAAGTTGGAACCAGAAGATTTCATTGTGATTTTCGACGATATTTCACTTGATGTTGGAAAGATAAGAATTAGAAGAAAGGGAAGTGCGGGGGGACACAATGGGATTAAGAGTATTATTTCCCATTTGGGAAGCCAGAATTTTCCTCGTCTAAAGATTGGTGTCGGAGAAAAACCAAAGGGATATGATTTAGCTGATTATGTGCTGGGTCATTTTTCAAAGGGAGAACATGAGATTTACGATGATTTGTATTCTGATATTTATGACGGAGTAAAGCTCATTGTATTAGATCACATGACAGAAGCAATGAATCAATATAACTAAATAGAAGGTGTCAAGTTGTTAGAACAAATTTTAAAAACCAATGACCAATGGATACAGATAAAAACAGACCTTGAGGCAAATCAAGGTCCTGTTTGCGTGTCGGGAATAACGGATTCTGCGAAAGCACATATCACGTCAGCCATTGGACAAAAGAAAAGAGGCAATTATAAAATTGTCATAACTTCAGATGAGAACAAAGCAAAAGAGTGGGTGGATCAATATCGTTTTTTTGGAAATGACTGCATCTATTTTCCGGCAAAGGATCCTTTATTTTATACAGCAGATGTCCATGGAAATGCAATTGCCAAGGAAAGAATGAGGGGAATTGAACGAATTATTAAAGGGACTGGCGGCGTTTTTGTATTGACTGTTGATGCTTTAATGGATCGAGTAGTTCCGCTAAAAGAAATAAAAAAGCAAAAACAAGTATATAAAGTTGGAATGCAAATTGTGGAGAGCGAGATTCCAAGAACGTTAGTATCTATTGGATATGAAAAAGTTCCATTTGTAGAAGCTCAAGGAGAATTTGCAATTCGAGGAGGTATTATTGATGTTTATCCATTTACGGGAGACTGTCCTTACCGAATGGAATTATGGGGTGACGACATTGATTCCATCCGAAGTTTTGATGTAGAAAGTCAAAGGTCCATTGAAAATATAGATACACTTTCTATTTATCCTGCAACGGAAGTAGTCTTAGATGATGAAATTATTGCCCTTGGACTTAGGAATATCACAACAGAATATGAAAAGGTATATTCTCATTTTAAAGAAGGGTTTCAAGGCGAGCAGCAAAAACGAATTCGAAAAGAGTATGAGAGGGTACAGGAAGAATTAAAGGAACTGCAAATGCTCATTGGAGTAGAAGGTTATCTGCCATTTTTTTATGAGAATACCGTTTCTTTTCTTGATTATTTTCCTAAAAATACCATGATTATATGGGATGAACCAAATCACGTAAAAGAGCGAGGAGAAGGATTTTTTCTCGAATTTAAAGAAAGTATGAAAAGCCGGTTGGAAAGTGGTTATATTCTGCCAAGTCAGATGAATACTGTTGTTTCATTTGATGAAGTCGCGGGGCAGCTTAAAAAGAAACAAAATATATTTTTAAGTACATTATCATCTCAGGTTGATTTTATGCCAGTGTGGATGACTCATTATTTTGAGACAAAATCAATTCAGTCATACAACAATAGCTTTGAACAGCTGGTAAAGGATTTAAGAAGATATCAGAAAAATCAGTATAAAATTGTAGTAGTTTCCCCGTCGGTGACAAGAGCAAAGCGGCTGGCGCAGGATATGAGGGAACATGAATTAGTTGTCACCTATGAAAAAGATATAAAAGGTGAGGTACAATCTGGTCAGATTATTTTAACTCCAGGTAAATTAAAAAGTGGAATTGAGTATCCTCAGAATAAATGGGTGTTAATCTCAGAAAGTGATATTTTTAAAGGTAAGAAAAAGGCAAAGAGGAAAAAGCAAGGGGAAAAGTTTCAGGGAGAAAAGATAAAGAACTTTGCTGATATTTCCATTGGAGACTATGTGGTTCATGAAAAACATGGGGTTGGAATTTATCGTGGAATTGAAAAAATTACGGTAGACCATGTTGAAAAAGATTATATTAGTATTGAGTATAATGGTGGGGATAAATTATTTATCCTGGCATCTGCCCTGGATCAGATTTCAAAATATGCCAGTGCAAAAGCAAAAAAACCAAGATTGAATAAGCTTGGGGGAACAGAATGGAAAAAGACTACAAAACGTGTTCAGGGGCAGGTAAAGGAGATTGCAAAGGAGTTAGTTGAACTATATGCAATCCGCCAATCCAAAGAAGGCTATGTATATGACAAGGACACAGTATGGCAAAAGGAATTTGAAGAATTGTTTCCATATGATGAAACCACAGACCAGTTGGCAGCCATTGAAGATACAAAGAGAGATATGGAAAGTACTAAGATTATGGATCGACTTATATGTGGAGATGTTGGATATGGAAAAACCGAAGTTGCCATTCGAGCAGCATTTAAGACAGTTAGCAACGGAAAACAGGTGGCATATCTGGTTCCTACAACGATTTTAGCCCAGCAGCATTATAATACATTTGTAGAACGTTTTAAGAATTATCCAATGACAGTTCGTGTAATGTCCAGGTTCTGCACTGCAAAAGAGCAAAGAGAAACTATTGAAGGGCTAAAAAAGGGAATGGTGGATGTTGTCATTGGAACACACCGACTGCTTTCCAAAGATATGATGTACAAAGATCTTGGACTTTTGATTATTGATGAAGAACAAAGATTTGGAGTGAGTCATAAAGAGAAAATTAAATCTTTGAAAAAGGATATAGATGTACTTTCCTTGTCAGCAACGCCGATACCAAGAACTCTCCATATGAGTTTGATTGGTATTAGAGATATGAGCTTATTAGAAGAACCGCCTCATGACCGAAGGGCGATTCAAACCTATGTAATGGAATACAACGATGAACTTGTAAAGGAAGCCATTCATAGAGAAATGACTCGTGGAGGTCAGATTTATTATGTATATAACCGAGTCAATAATATTGCGGAAATTACAAGTAACATTCAAAAGCTAGTGCCAAATGCAAAAGTGGCGTTTGCACATGGACAGATGAGAGAACATGAACTAGAAAAGATTATGATGGAGTTTATGAATCGAGAGATTGATGTACTAGTTTCTACTACAATTATTGAGACGGGACTTGATATCCCAAACGTAAATACAATGATTATTCATGACGCCAATCAACTTGGTCTTTCTCAGCTATATCAATTGAGAGGCCGAGTAGGTCGGTCCAATCGAAATGCGTTTGCATTTTTAATGTACAAGCGAGATACTTTATTAAAGGAAACTGCGGAAAAGAGACTTCAGGCTATTCGAGAATTTACAGACCTTGGTTCTGGATATAAGATTGCTATGCGAGATCTTGAGATTCGTGGAGCAGGGAATCTTTTAGGCCAAGCACAGTCAGGACACATGGAAGCTGTAGGATATGACATGTATTGTAAAATGTTAAATGATGCAGTGCTTCGTCTTAAAGGGGAAATTCAGGAAGAGGAAGATTATGAGACAACATTGGATTTAGATGTAGATGCCTTTATTCCAAATACCTATGTAAAAAATGAATATCAAAAACTGGAATTTTACAAGAGGATTTCTTCCATCGAGACAGAGGATGAGGTGGAGGATATGACAGATGAGATGGTGGACCGATTTGGAGATATTCCAAGAGCGGTTGTAAATCTTCTTCATATTGCATTGCTGAAATCAAAAGCGCATAAAGCATATATGACAGACGTAAAGCAAAAAGGTGAGAAAGTTTATTTTGAAATGTATCCAAAAGCAAATGTAGATGTAGATGGGATTGGAGATGTATTGGCAAAGTTCAAAGGGAAGCTTTTTATACAGCCAGGAGATGTACCAACATTTATTCTTGAACTAAATCAAATACCCAAGAGAAAATGGATTCGCAAAATTGAAGATTGTGTGAACTCGTTAGATTCGTTGATTATCAGATAGAGATGTAGTATAATAGGAAACTAGCAAACAGAATATTGGAGGGAAAACATGAAACGTATAGGTAGAAGATTAGTATCTCTTGCACTAATAGCTGTTATGGGAGCAACATTATTAACAGGATGCAAGAGTCAAGATGAGAAGACATTGTTTTCATTTGCTGGGAATGATGTAACATATCAAGAAGCACATGTATATGCAAGAATTCAACAGTATAGTGCGGAAGAACAATACGCATCATACTTTGGAGAAAAGACGTGGTCAACACAAGTTGGAACTGATTCTGACGGAAAGAAGATTACTTTACAAAAGTCAATTAAGACAAGTGTAATTGAACAAATTAAACAAGTAAAAGTTCTTTGTGCCCATGCAGATGACTACAATGTGAAGCTAACAAAGGCTGAGAAAAAGCAGTTAAACACAAGTATGACTGAATTTGCAAAGAATGATCTTGGTAAGAAGGTTATGAAGGTAACTGGAGCGGACAAGGCATTTATTAAGAAGATTTATGAGCAGAATATGATTGCATCAAAAGTACAAAGTGCAATTATTAAAAAGGCAAATGTTTTAGTTTCTGATGAAGAAGCTACGACAATGAAGGTTTACAAGTTAGTTTTCACAACAAAGAAGACAAACAGCAAGACTGGAAAGTCTACAGACATGACAGACAAAGAGAAGAAAGCTCAGCTTGTAAAAGCGGAAAAAGCATTGAAAGAGATTAAATCAGGTACAAATATTAAGACAGTTGCTAAAAAGTATGGTGTAAACTCTAATAATTCAGAAAGTTATACAGCTGGAAAGGCTGACCAGGGAACAGCATTTGAGACGGCAGTGAAAAAACTTAAGAAGAATGGTGCAAGTGGAGTGATTGAAACTAACAAAGCTTATGTAATTGTTAAGTTTTTAGGTAAGTCTACAAAGGATTTATCTTCTACAAAGTCTACTTTATTATCTGAAAAGCAACAGGCTGCATACAACAAGGTTTATAAGAAGTGGACCAATAAGTATGAGAAGAAGTGGAAAGAAAGTAAAGATGTAGATCAAGATCTTTGGAAGCAGGTTACATTCAAGTACAAAGCAACAACAACAGCAACAACAGCATCAACAACTACAACAACAGCAGCGTCATCAGAAGCAACAACAACAGCTGCAAGTAAATAAGACAAGTAAATAAAATCCAAAAGAGATGTAAGAGAACGGCCAGTGGGCTGATGCTGTTGCATCTCTTTTTTTGGATTGGTTTTAAATAAGAAAACTGGCACTTTTGACAGTGCCAAAGTAAGGGTATGATAGTTTCAATACAAAAATTCAAGACCCTTCGTGAGATATAATGAGAGACTTGTGGGGGATACATCAGGAGGAATAGAAAATGAAATGGAATACGAAAATGTTAACAAAAACAGCAATGATGATGGCTTTGGTTTTTATTTGTACCTATACATTTAAAATACCAGTTTCTTTGACAGGGGGCTATACACATCTGGGAGACTGCATGATTTTCTTATCTGTAATCTTACTTGGAAGAAGATATGGAGTTGTCGCTGGGGCAGCAGGAGCAGCTTTGTCTGATTTTGCTGGTGGGTTCTTAATATGGGTTATCCCAACGCTATTAATTAATGGGATGATGGCATGGGTCATGGGAACGTTTATAGATAGATTTTCATTAAAGAAAAAGGGATGGATGATAATTGGAGCAGTTATAGCAGGATTGGTTCAAATCATAGGATATACTTTTGTAAAAATCTTTATCATTGGAACAAAAGCAGCCCTTTTAACAATCCCTACAATTTCATTTCAAACATGTTTTGGAATCGCAGCAGCATTTATCTTCCTTAAAATCTTTGAGAAAACAAATGCATTAGAAATGATTCAGAATATATAGGAGGCCAGTAATATGAAAAAAATAGATGCACATGCACATATAGGAGAGTATGGTGGCTGGGCAGGAGTATCTTCCAGCGAAGAAAGTATTTTAAAGAACATGGATGAATATGAGATTGAAAAGACGATTCTTTGTTCTGCAAACTATGAGAGAAATGAAGATACAAGAGAGATGTTTGAGAGTCATCCAAAACGCATCATACCCCTTGTTTATGTAAACCCTCTAAAGAGAGAAAAGGCTATAAGTGATATAGAATATTATATTGGAGAAAAAGGATTTCAAGGAATTAAAATGAATCCACTTCGGGATGCATTTGTTGCCGATGATACATGTTTAGATGTAGTTATGGAAAAAGCACAAGAGTATAAGGTCCCAGTTTTTATTCACAGTGGACATCCACCTTATTCACTTCCATGGAGCATTGCACTGTTGGCGGAACGATTTCCAAAGGTTAAGGTTGTTATGATTCATATGGGACATGGTCATGGTGTTTATATTGATGCAGCATTGAAAATGGCACGAAGATATGAGAATATATATTTAGAGATGTCAGGAATGCCTATGGGATGCAAGATAAAAGAAGCATATGAAACAGTGGGAACAGACCGAATTATGTTTGGAACAGACAGCCCATTTCATCATCCCAGTGTAGAAATTCAAAAGGTATTAACTTGTGGATTAGAAGAGGAGAAGTTAGAAGATATCTTTTATTATAATGCTCTAAAATTAATGGATGTAAGGAAGGAATAAAAATGGAATTTCATGTTGGGGAAGTAATTAAGATGAAAAAAGCTCATCCATGTGGATGTAATCAATGGGAAATCCTGCGGGTAGGGATGGATTTTCGGTTAAAATGCAAAGGGTGTGACAGACAGGTAATGGTTCCAAGAAAACTAGTTGAAAAAAATTTCAGGGGATTTATAAAAAATCCTTGCGAATAAACTCAATCTATGCTATCATTTTAACTTGTGATATATAAATTTATCCTTGCTTTTACCAAGTAAGGTAAGAGCCAATAGACCAGAAGGAGGTGCAAGTAACATGACAAAGTACGAATTAGCATTAGTAGTTAATGCAAAGATTGAAGATGACGCAAGAACAGAAGTAGTAGAAAAAGTAAAAGCTATGATTACTGAAGCGGGAGCTACAATCACTAATGTCGATGAATGGGGAAAGAAGCGTTTAGCTTATGAGATTCAAAAGATGAACGAAGGCTTCTATTATTTCATTCAATTTGACGCTGAGACAGCTGTTCCAACAGAATTAGAAGCAAAGCTTAGAATTATGGAACCAGTGTTACGTTTCTTAGTAGTGAAACAAGACGCGTAGTCGCCATATAGGAGGAATCCAATGAATAAAGTAGTTTTGATGGGCCGTTTAACCAGAGACCCACATGTGACATACACACAAGGAGACAAACCGTTAGCGGTAGCAAGATATACTTTAGCAGTAAATCGCAGATTCAAAAGAGACGGAGAGCAAGACGCAGACTTTATCAATTGCGTAGCATTTGGAAGAGCTGGAGAGTTTGCAGAGAAGTATTTCAGACAAGGAATTAAGATTGTCGTTTCTGGACGAATTCAAACAGGTAGCTATACCAATAAAGATGGAATTAAGGTTTATACAACAGATGTTGTGATTGAAGAGCAGGATTTTTGTGAGAGCAAAGCTGCATCAGACCAATATACTGGTGGAAACGCTATGGGAGCATCAGCTCCACAGCCAAGCGCAGCATCAGGAGATGGTTTTATGAACATTCCAGACGGATTGGAAGAGGAGTTACCATTTAGTTAAAATAGGAGGTAATATCATGGCTTATGATAAGAGTAATCGCGATTCTTCAATGAGAAGACGTGGTGGTCGTAGAAGAAGAAAAGTATGTACATTCTGTACAGAAGCTGACGCTACAATCGATTATAAAGATGTTGCAACATTAAGAAAGTATGTATCTGAAAGAGGAAAGATCCTTCCAAGACGTATTACTGGAACATGTGCAAAACATCAAAGAGCTGTAACAGGTGCTGTTAAGAGAGCAAGACATCTTGCACTTATGCCTTACACTCAAGATTAATTAGAAAAGATAAATCGTCATTGCAATTCGGCAATGACGATTTTTTTGTGGACAAAATTGTAAGTGAAGTAGTCCTAGCCTATATTCGATATTGACATATTTTGGAAAATGCAATATAATATATCTATCGGATTCAGATTTCTTGAATCTAATTTCAAGCCGTATCGGCATTTTTTCACTATTATTAAGAAGTTATTTATAAAAAAGAAGAAGGACTTTGGCATATAATGGAGTAGTATTTTATGTTGGATTTTGATACAATATATGTAAATCAACTTTTTCTTTATCGATGAATAAAAAGGAGAAGTTGTATGGGAAGAACAGATGTGGTAATTAATTCGTTTTTTGAGGATGAAAAGCGTTTTGCCAATGTAATAAATCAAACAATTTTTCAAGGAAAAGAGATTATTGATTATGGGAAATTAGGAAGTATGGAAGGGAAGAGCCATATTTATGGCGAGGAAGATACTTCAAGAGATATTGTTAAGAAACTCTATGACAATAAGACCATAATTGCTATCATTGCCCTTGAAAATCAGCAGAATATTCACTATGCCATGCCTCTTCGTGGGATGACTTATGATTCTCAATCCTACGAAGCACAGCGAAGAGAAATAGCTCGTGGGCATGCCAAACGAAAGGATTTGCATGGTTCAGAATGGATTAGTAAATTTTCTAAAGAGGATAAACTAGCACCTGTGATTACTTTGATCATCTACTATGGAGTTGAAGAATGGGATGGACCAACCCAGTTACATGATATGCTTGATATATCAAAAGAAATAAAACCGTTTCTTTCTTTGATTGCAAACTATCATCTAAATCTTTTGGAAGTTACTAAGATTCAAAATCTTGAGAAGTATGATAATGATTTAATGATTGTTTTTGGATTTGTAAAATATCAGAAGGATAAGGAAGGATTATTATCATTTGTAGAGAATCACAAGAGGATTTTTGCGTCTGTGTCACGAGAGACTTGTAGAACTGTTCAGGCTGTCGCCAATGTAAATGAAATAAACCAATATGTGGAAAAAGAAGAAAGTGAGGTTGTTGATATGTGTCAAGCACTACAAGAATTAATGTCTGACTGTAAAGTCGAAGGACAACTGGAAGGAGAAACAAGATTTGCAGCATTAGTTAAAGTCTTGCTGCACCATCATAAATATGATTTAATAGAACAAATTACAAATGATACAAAGCTAAGAAACGATATGTATCGTAAATATAAAATTTAATAAAATAGGTGATTGAGATAAGTCAATTACCTATTTTTTTCTATTAAATTACACCATTATCAGCACAGTGAAATTCCATATATGTGCTAAAGTTTTTGCTATAATTATTCCCTACTACAGCTTTTCCTTTTATATTTATCATAGCAGTTCTACTAGAATCTATAAGCGAATATGTGAATCCTCGATTCTTCCAGCTACCACCATATACTGAAAATGTTGGCTTATTAATCTTTCCAAAATAACATCTCTTCGTTGATTTGTTGTAATAATAAGTTCCAGTTAATTTACAGGTAATAATAATATTTTCATTTGTTGCCACTTTAATTGTTGTTTTCTTGCTTTTTTTAAAAGAAGATTTTAAAAGAGAACGACTTAATAAATTACCAGTTGAAACAATATCTGTATAACTTGCATTTTTCATATTTGTCAATGTATTTTTGAAAGTTTTAGGTGCAATATAATCGCTGTCCTTAATTTGGTTTTGAGGCAGTAAAGAAATATTTTGAGTTTTGGCGGCAGTTATATTTTTTACAATTTTTTGATATTCTTTGTAATAGGATTTTTTTGGAGATGTATTTCCTGATGCATGAACAATGTGGGTGGATATACATAATGTGAGACAAGTGACGATTATTTACTGAAAAAAACTAATTTGGTGCAGAGTATTAGAATGGCCTTGTGTATATTAGTTTTTGTTGGAGTTGCTTTTTTTGGATATAGAACTTATGTAGTGTATCAGGCCTATTTAGATGCAAAGGATACCATTATAATACATGAAGATTCTAAAATTAAGGAGTTGCCATAGAAGTGAAGGGGAAAGAAAAGCAATAAAATATAAAGGAATCCAGAGGGGTATAGTTATCAAAGTAGATAATTATGCCTCTTTTTTGATGTCATTTTCTCAATAAGAGAAGATGATATTTTTTTATTAATAAGGTTATTGACACAAAACACATGTTAGATTAAACTAACTAGGCGTATCAAAAATGAATGTTGAGAGGAAGCAGATGAAGAATAGATGGAGAAAAATTATAATATTTGGGCTGCTGTGCATGTTAGCAGTCACTGGATGTAGTAAGACAAAGGCGAAAAATCAGACGAAAGAAAGTGATACAAAGACAGAATCATCAGATGACATTTTTGCAATGGATACCTATATGAGTTTAAAAGCGTATGGCAGTCATGGGGAGAAAGCAATCAAAGCTGCAAAAAAAGAGATTCACCGACTGGATGCTCTTTGGTCTGTAGGGGAAAGTCAAAGTGAAATTACGAGACTAAATAAAGAAAAGAAATTGAAAGTTTCTAAGGAGACAGTAGAGTTAGTTAAAGATTCAAAGAAGATATGGGAAGAAACCAATGGGGCTTTTGATTTGACTGTATATCCATTGATGGAAGCATGGGGATTTACAACTCAGAAATATCGAATACCATCAGAGAAGGAAATTAAGAATTATTTAAAATTGAGTATAGGGATGAACCGAGTTCAGGTAGACGAGACATCACAAACCATTACTTTGGATAAAAACGCTAAGATTGACCTTGGGGGAATTGCTAAGGGATATACCTCTTCACAAGTTGCTCAGATTTTCAAAAAAAATGGGGTGACTTCAGGGATGATGAGTCTTGGGGGCAATGTTCAAGTGATTGGAAAGAAACCAGATGGAAGTAGATGGAAAGTTGGAATTCAATCACCAAATGATTCCATGGATATGGTAGGAACTTACGAGGCAGAGGATGAAGGAGTCATTACATCAGGGGGGTATGAAAGATATTTTGAGAAAGACGGAAAAACATATCATCATATCTTAGATCCAGTTACTGGAAAACCTTCGGATTCAAATTTGATTTCTGTCACCATTATTAGCAGTGATGGAACCAGTGCTGATATGCTGTCCACCACATTGTTTGTTTTAGGGAAGGATAAAGCAGTTTCATATTGGAAAAAACATCAAGATAAATTTCAGATGATTTTAGTGGATAAGAACAATAAAATATATGTAACTCAGGGGATAAAAGATAGATTTACATCAGATTATGATGTTGAGATTGTGGAAAGGTAGGAAGTTATTTCATATGAGAATACTTGAAAAATTGATAAAAGTAAATATAATTCAGTTTGTTCCTGCTGTTTTTATTGCAAGTTTAGTAGTAAATAGTATGATATCCTATACTGCACCAAAGACTGAGAAAATGACAGCAACACCTAAAAGTGTGCAGGCTGCAAATAGTACAGAAACAAAGAAAGTTTCCATGGGAAGTTTGGATTTAAGCAAAATAAAAGATGGAATTTATGAAGGAGAAGGAAATGGATTTCGAGGGAAAGTAAAAGTTGCTGTCACTGTGAAAGCTCATAAGATGACTGCAATTAAAGTCTTAAGTACATCGGATGATACAGCTTATTTTAACAGGGCTTCTTCAGGAGTGATAAAGGCACTTTTAGCAAAGCAGACTCTTGCTATTGATGTAGTCAGTGGAGCAACCTATAGCTCCAAAGGGATTATTGCAGCGGTAAAAAATGCTTTGACTGGAGAGAAAGATACTTCATCTTCTGCAGGAGCAGGCTCTTCCTCAAACAGTGCAGGAAAAGTTGGAAGTACAGACGAGTCAGGGAACTACAAAGATGGAACTTATACAGGATCTGCCCAGGGGTATCATGGACTTGTGAGTGTTTCAGTTACCATTAAGAATAATAAAATCAAAGGTATTAAGATATTAAAAAATTATGATGATGCAGCTTATTTCAATCGTGCCAAGGGAACGTTGATTCCGTTGATGTTAAAGAAACAAACTACTAACGTGGATGCAGTTTCAGGAGCAACCTATAGTTCCAATGGAATTATTAAGGCAGTTCGTGCCGCGTTAAAGAAGGCATCAGTGAAGAAATCAAATAGCAGTAGTGGCTCCAATGATAGTTCAAGTAATAACAGTAAGCCAAACAGCAGTACAAGTTCAAAGCCAGAAGGAGTGGCGGGAACTTACAAAGATGGAACTTATGAGGGTTCAGGGACTGGTTTTCGAGGAAATGTAAAGGTAGTAGTAACAATTAAAGGTGGTGTCATTTCTCAGATTAAAGTAGTAGAAGAAAAGGATGATGCTGCGTATTTTAACAAAGCACGTGGAGTGATTGCCTTTATTTTAAAGAGTCAAAATACAAAAGTAGATGTTGTTTCAGGAGCAACCTACAGTTCCAATGGGATTATTAAAGCTGTGGAAAATGCGTTGAAGAAAGCTTTAGTTTCTGGGGATACTTCTTCGGGGGACAATACAAATGATGAGAGTACAGATGATACAA
>JAQWFL010000050.1 GCA_028704435.1 Anaerostipes sp.
GTTCGTTGCTGGTTTTTTTGAAAAACCAACTGAAAATCTTTTAGAATTTTCAAGGTTGTCTTATTATTTAATTATCAAGTTTCTGTGCTGTCTGTTTTTGTGACAGCTATAATAGATTATCATACTCATCTGTTTCTGTCAAGAACTTTTTTCAATTCCTTTAAAAAGTTTTGATCCAAACAAGTGTCATATCTTGTTTTATTTTGCTGCTGTTTTGTCAGCAACGTTGATAATCTTATCATCCTAAATGGCGTTTGTCAACCACTTTTTTAAAGTTTTTTGAATGGGGTAATTTTTTTTGTACATACTACAGTTGTAACGTTAATTATAAAGGAGGTTTCTTATGTCAAATCAGAATAAATTATATGAGGAAGTTGCTCAGTCCTGCAGCGAATACTGCCCTTGTGGTTGTGATAGTTCCATCAAGAATGTAAGCAATGGAAACGATTCAAAAGGTTGTAGCTGTTTGAATTGTTCACATTTTGATTCTAACCATCACTGCTCTCTTGACTTATATGATCAAATTGTAAATAACGTTTAACTAATAAAGTGGTGTCAGGAAACAAATCCTGGTGCCACTTTTTCTTTGTATATGAAATAAATCCAAAAGCCACAAATAGTATTATATTTCATTTAAATGCCTCACTAACAGATTTATTTAATAAAAAATCAAAAAATCCTTTCTTTTATTTTTTTTAGTGTTAAAATATTCCATGGACAAAATAAAGGAGGCGAAAAAAATGACTTTACAACAAGTCATAGCTATCATCATTTTCTTAGGAACGATGACAGCTATTATCACAAACAAAATACATAATACTGTTGCCGCAATGACCGGAGCAGTTTTATTGATTCTAACACATATTCTTTCAATAGAAGATTGTGTCTCTGCTGTGGATGTAGAAACAATATGTATTTTAGTTGGCATGATGCTCTTAGTATCTGTAGTTAAAAACTCAGGTATCTTTGAGTACATAGCTATCAAAGCAGCAAAATTAGCAAAAGGTAGACCATGGCCTATTATGGTTGTATTTATTATTATCACCGCTGTTCTCTCAGGGTTGTTAGATAATGTAACGACGGTTTTACTCGTTGGTCCAATGACATTGGCTATTACCAACATTTTAAAGGTAAATCCTGTTCCTTATATTATGACTCAGATTATGGCATCTAATATTGGTGGTACTGCAACACTAATCGGTGATCCACCCAATATTATGATTGGAAGTGCTGCACATTTAAACTTTGTAGATTTTATAGTAAATACAGGTGTTGCATCTCTTATGGTTATTATTGTTTCTATTATCTGCTTCAAATTTATTTACGGGAAAAATTTGCAGGTAGAGGATAAAAACATTGCTGCTGTTATAAAATTAGATGAGCGAAAGGCAATTAAAGATCCTCTTCTTTTAAAAGAAAGCGTAATTATTTTAATTTTAGTTGCCCTATCATTTATTTTACATGATCAACTTGGTGTTGAGTCATGTACCATTGCTTTAACCGCTGCTTGTGTTATGCTATTAATAGGTAAGCAAGAAGTAGAAGATATTGTATTAAGTGTTGAATGGCCAACTATTTTATTTTTTATTGGATTATTTATTGTTGTTGGGGGATTAAAAAAGGTTGGAGTCATAACCATCTTAGCAAATGCATTAATTGGTGCCACTGGTGGAAATATTATTTTGACCATGGTTTTAGTTTTATGGATTTCTGCTATTGTATCTTCATTCCTTGATAATATTCCATTTGTCGCAACTTTAATTCCCATGCTGCTTACCATTAAAGCAACTGGTGTAGATGTTACTCCTCTTTGGTGGGCGTTATCATTAGGTGCATGTCTTGGCGGAAACGGAACTTTAATTGGTGCATCTGCAAATGTAGTATTATCTGGCATTAGTAACAAAGAAGGATATCCAATTACCTTTGGTCGTTATTTCAAAATCGGATTCCCTATGATGCTACTATCTGTTTTTGTATCAATGATATTCTTACTTGTCAAATTCGCACTATAAAAGGGAGGAATTTATATGAACCGAAATTCAATCACTGGAGATTTTATTAACATTAACCTAAGGCAACTAGGTGCCACTTCTATTAAAGAATATAATAGTATTATGCATATTGCTGAGTTTGACCTTGGAAACGGACTTATTGTTTCCTATGTGTTTAATATTACAAGGCACAACAAATTCTTTTTGCAAAGAGTTCAGCCATACGCAATGATCCATGGAAAATTTGCAAGTGATCGAGAGATTATAGAATTTATTGAAGAAGATTTATTGCATTTTAAAAATGCAATGAACAGTAGCAACTTCAATTCTTTTCTTCTAATATCTCATTTAGGACATCATGTAACAGAAAATATAGAAAAACTATTTTTAAATTACAATGTTGATGCAGACACGATGGAGAAAATCAAAGAAGAATTAAGTACTTCTTTAAATGATATTCTAGGACAGTTTGAACAAGCTGAAAAAATCGATCTTGAATCAATAAAAGAAACTATAGATTTAAATGAACTAAAGTAATATAAAAGAAAGGCTTTTGAGGAAAACTCCCCAAAAGCCTTTTATTCTATCACTAATTCTACGGGACAGTGATCAGACCCATAAATCTCTGTATGAATTGTAGCATCTGCCAATTGATCTTCTAGTTCCTTTGAAACACAGAAATAATCAATGCGCCAACCTGCATTTTTCTCTCTTGCCTTAAATCGATAAGACCACCAGCTATAGACTTCTTCAGTATCTGGATAAAAATATCGAAAACTATCAATAAATCCAGATTCTAATAATTCCGTAAATTTACCACGTTCTTCATCAGAAAATCCTGCGTTTTTGTGATTTGTTTTCGGGTTTTTTAAGTCGATTTCTTCATGTGCTACATTAAGATCTCCACAAAGTACAACTGGTTTTGTTTCTTCTAAATTCTTTAAATACTCCCTAAAATGATTCTCCCACTCCATTCGGAAGGGTAATCTGGCTAATTCTCCTTGTGAATTTGGTGTATAGCATGTCACAACATAATATTCATCAAATTCTAAGGTAATTACTCTGCCTTCGTGATCGAATTCATCAATCCCTAATCCATATGCCACTGATTCTGGTTCAATCTTTGTAAAAATCGCTGTACCTGAATATCCTTTTTTGTCTGCATAATTCCAATACTGATAATATTCTGGCAAATCCAAATCTATCTGTCCCTCTTGCAGCTTTGTTTCTTGAACGCAAAATACATCTGCATCCAACTCATCCATTACATCTAAGAATCCTTTTTTCACACAGGCACGTAGTCCATTCACGTTCCAGGAAACTAATTTCATCATATTGTTGTCCTCCACTAAAAAAAGAAAATCCTGTAATCATAATTGATTACAGGAATCCCCTACTCTTTTATATCAACGATAATTTTCTTGTCGCCTTTATTCACAGAAGCTTTTACAACCGTACGAATTGCTTTTGCAATACGTCCTTGCTTTCCAATAACTTTACCCATGTCATTTTGGGCAACGCGAAGTTCTAATACTAAAGTATTATCATCTTCTTTTTCAGTTACAGATACTTCTTCTGGTTGATCAACGAGGGCTTTTGCAATGACTTCTAATAAATGCTTCATGCGTCTGCCTCCTTATTACTTCTCGATTCCTGCAACTTTAAGCAATTTTGCAACGGTATCAGTAGGTTGAGCACCTTCAGATAACCATTTTTTTGCTGCTTCTTCATCGATTTTTACAACACTTGGTTCTTGGTTAGGATCGTATGTTCCGATTTCCTGGATGAATTTTCCATCTCTAGGAGCTCTAGAATCTGCTACTACAACTCTATAAAAAGGAGCCTTCTTTTGTCCTAATCTTTTTAATCTCATTTTTACTGCCATCTTTTTCACCTCCATAATAAATTAATAATATATAACAACGCTTAGAATGGTAATTTAAATCCACCTCTTCGTCCGCCTTTGCCACCCATCATACCTGACATCTGTTTCATCATCTTCTTTTGATTCTGAAACTGCTTACATAATCGATTCACTTCAGCAATTGGTACTCCAGCTCCAGCCGCAATTCTCTTTTTTCGAGGCGGTGTAATTATCTCTGGATTCTCTCTTTCTTCATTTGTCATCGAATATATAATACATGCTGTCTTATCCAGCATACTGTCATCTAAGTTCACACCTTTCAATTGATTTCCCATTCCAGGAATCATTGATAACATGTCCGACAAGCCACCCATCTTCTTTACTTGTTCCATTTGTTCCAAGTAATCATTGAAATTAAAAGATGCTTTCTTAAGCTTTTGCTGCATCTCTTTTGCTTTTTCTTCGTCTACATTGGCCTCTGCCTTTTCAATCAAGGTTAAAACATCACCCATACCCAGAATTCGGCTTGTCATACGATCTGGATAAAACTGTTGAAGATCTTCTAACTTTTCTCCCATACCTACATAAAGGATTGGTTTTCCAGTTACTGATCGAATAGATAATGCTGCTCCACCACGTGTATCACCATCCATCTTAGTAATGATAATACCGTCAATTCCAACCTTCTCGTTGAAATCCTTTGCAACATTCACTGCATCCTGACCTGTCATGGCATCAACTACTAAAATAGTTTGATGAACATCGACCTGTGCTTTGATTGCAATTAATTCATTCATCATGTCTTCATCTATATGCAAACGACCTGCTGTATCTAAAATCACAATATTATTGTTATTCTTCTCAGCATGTTCAATGGATGCTTTTGCAATATCTACAGGGTTTTGCTTATCCCCCATAGAAAATACTGGAACACCTTGTTTCTCTCCGTTGACCTGCAATTGTTTAATTGCGGCCGGACGGTAAACATCACAAGCTACTAATAAAGGACGTTTTCCTTTTTGCTTGTACTGACCAGCTAATTTTGCTGTTGTTGTTGTCTTACCAGCACCTTGAAGACCTGCCATTAAAATAACAGTAATCTCATTGCCTGGTTTCATATCTATCTCAGTCATTGTGGAACCCATTAACGATTCCATCTCTTCTTTTACTATTTTAATTACCATCTGTCCAGGATTCAAACCATTCAATACATCTTGGCCAACTGCTCTCTCCTGTACAGTTTTAATAAATGTCTTTACAACTTTAAAGTTTACATCTGCCTCTAATAAAGCACGCTTCACTTCTTTCATTGCTGCTTTTACATCATCTTCTGATAATCTACCTTTACCACGTAAATTCTTAAATACATTTTGAAGTTTTTCAGATAAGCTTTCAAATGCCATGTTTTCCTCCTAATACTATAATTCTTCTAATATAGTGCTGGATACTTTCTCTATCTTTTTCATATTCTCATGAATCACTTCATAAGACTTCACTTCCATCGTTCTCCTAGATAATTCATATATCTCTTGAACTTTCTCTTTTGTAATCAAAAACTTCCTTACAAGATGAAGACTATCCTCATAATTTGTTAAAATATGATTGCATCTTTTAATCATATCATATGCAGCCTGTCTTGTGATTCCATGTTCCTTTGCAATCTCAGTTGCTGTCATATCATTCAGTACATGGTCACCAAAAATCTGCTTTTGATGTTCTGTCAGCAATTCACCATAGAAATCATATAATAATGTTTGTTCTACAATTCGTTCCATCATTCACTCCTGTAAAGCATTTTTCCTTTACCAAAAATAAGTTTATCCGATTCCTTTGTCTTTGTCAAGTATTTTTACTTGCACATTTCATATTTTTTTAGTATGATGTAATTTGCATTGATAAATACATTATATATGAAAGAAAGGTAATTTTATGATACAAGCAAATAACGTAACACTTCGTCTTGGAAAGCGAGCTCTTTTTGAAGACGTGAATATTAAATTTACAGAGGGTAACTGCTATGGCCTAATTGGTGCAAACGGTGCCGGGAAATCTACATTTCTTAAGATTCTTTCTGGGGAACTAGAACCATCAAGTGGTGATGTTTCTATTACTTCTGGACAACGTTTATCTGTATTAAAGCAGGATCACTACCAATATGATAATGAACAAGTCTTAGATACTGTTATCATGGGTAATAAACGTCTTTATGATATTATGAAAGAAAAAGATGCCATTTACGCAAAAGAGGATTTTACAGATGAGGATGGAATCAAGGCAAGTGAACTAGAAGGTGAATTTGCTGACATGAATGGATGGGAAGCAGAATCTGACGCTGCTACCATGCTAAATGGTCTTGGAATTGAAAGTGATATCCACTATTCTATGATGTCTGAATTAACTGGACCACAAAAGGTTAAAGTATTATTGGCACAGGCACTTTTTGGTAACCCCGATATTCTTCTCTTAGATGAGCCTACAAACCATTTGGATTTGGAAGCTATCGAATGGTTAGAAGACTTTTTAATTGATTTTGAGAACACCGTAATTGTAGTATCTCATGATAGATATTTCTTAAATAAAGTTTGTACACATATTGCAGATATTGATTATGCTAAAATTCAGTTATTTACTGGAAATTATGACTTCTGGTATGAATCAAGCCAGTTAATTTCAAAGCAAATGAAGGATTCTAATAAGAAAAAAGAAGACAAGATGAAGGAACTTCAAGACTTTATTGATCGATTTAGTGCCAATGCCTCAAAATCAAAGCAGGCAACTTCTAGAAAGAAAGCATTAGAGAAAATTCAATTAGATGAAATCAAGCCTTCTAGCCGTAAATATCCATACATTAATTTTAAGCCAAACAGAGACATTGGAAACGATGCACTGCAAGTAGAAGGAATTTCAAAAACAATCGATGGAGTAAAAGTTCTTGATAATATTTCATTTACAATGAATCCTGAAGATAAAGTTGCTTTTGTTGGTCCAAATACTACTGCAACTACAACATTATTTAAGATTATTTCTGGGGAGATGGAACCAGACGAAGGTTCTTATAAATGGGGAGTTACTACAACACAAAGTTATTTCCCAAAAGATAATACAAAGGATTTTAGTGATGATATGCCAATCGTTGACTGGCTAACTCAATATTCTGAGGATAAAGATGCAACTTTCGTTCGTGGTTTCTTAGGACGTATGCTATTTTCCGGAGAAGAAGCTTTAAAAAGTGTTGCCGTATTATCTGGAGGAGAAAAGGTTCGCTGTCTATTATCAAAGATGATGATCAGTGGTGCTAACATTCTTATCTTAGATGAACCTACGAACCATTTAGATATGGAATCAATCACTGCCTTAAATGAGGCTCTTCAAGAATTTAAAGGTGCTTTATTATTCTCTTCTCAAGATCATCAGTTTGTACAAACAACTGCTAATCGTATTATGGAATTAACCACTAATGGATTAATTGATAAAGTATGTAGCTATGATGAATATTTAGATAGTGATGTTACTGCAAAGAAACGTCAAGTTTTTGAATTAGATAACGAAGAATAAAACAAAAAAATGCTGTAGGGGAATCCCCTACAGCATTTTTATACTTAACTATACATACTTCAATTTTAAATGAACACTTTCAAATCCTACTGTTATCATGTGTACAACACTTAATACTACTGTTGTACAAACCTTAACAATATATTGAATATCTTCTTCTACACAGCGAATCTTTGAAATATATTGCTTGTGAATTCTCTGGATAAACTCTTTCAATTCATCTACTGTGTTATATGTCTTTAACTGATCTTTTGTACTTCTTGCTTCTTCCGTACCTAAATAAGACTTTAATTCATGCTTTAAATCACGTTCATAAATACAGTGATCCTTTACATTGCCTACATAATGAGAATTGTGTGGGAATGTAAAATAATCTGCAATATAATGAATCATAACACCCAACTTTGCACATGAGCGCATATTCATAGTGTCGCTACCATTATATTCTTCCACAAATTCTTCTAATTTTCCTTTGATTTTATGATAAGTAACATCATAAGTATGAGGTGTTGTAATAAAAGATGGTCGACAATCCGGCCATATACTGCCTACATAAAAAGGCATCTTGTAATCGAAAACCTGATTCAAATCCAATGAATCCATAATCTGACCTGCTAGCGAAATATGTGATTTCTTTCTCATCTGCACTCCTTAACATGCTAATTACCACTCCAAGGTTCATTATACATGAATTTTCTAACAATTCAAGTGTATTAATAAAACTTTACAGAAAATTAATAATTCATTCTTCTAACAAATAGTCTTTCATCATTCTAGAAACACTGGATGATGGAAATCCTTTTCGCAAGAAAAAATTAAAATTCTTCTGATAATTTGCTTTTGTAATAGGACCTTTGATTCGTATTCTTTTCTTCATCTGTTCTTCAAGAATATCATCTTGGTTAAAATCAAACTCATCCCATACTTTGTCAAAAAAATCAAATGTGATTCCCTTTTTCAATAAATCAAATTGCATCTTCTTCTTACTTCTTATCTGTCCATAGTAACTAATATAATTGCGAACATATAACTGATCATCAATATAGTGATATCCTTTTACATATGCAATTGCACCGGCTATAATTTCTTCTGGGAATTCCAATCGATGAAGTCGGTTCTCCAATTCCTTCCTTGTACGGCTGGAATGCTTTAATAGGGACATAACCTTTAATTTACTTCTATGAAGAAGCATATCGTTGAGTTCCTTAAACTTATCCCCTGACACTTGAACTTCTTCTCGCAATGACAGCTTCCAGACTTCATTCTTATATAAAAGGCAATATCGATCTTCATCTAAATATAACCGAACTTTTTTCGCTCCTACTGGTTCTAATTTTGTAACAATCATCTAACTATGCTTCTTTTCCTGATTTCCCTTTTTTCTCTGTTTTTTCTTCCTTTGCTGGTTCTAATCCATACTCCTCACGAATCTTCTTGTCAACTTCAGCAAAAACATCTGGATGCTCCGCTAAATATGTCTTGGCATTCTCTCGTCCTTGACCAATTTTCTCACCATTGTAAGCATACCAAGATCCACTTTTATTGATAATATTGGCATTGGCTGCTAAATCAAGCACATCTCCTTCTCTTGATATTCCCTTTCCAAACATAATATCAAATTCAGCCTGTTTAAATGGAGGTGCAACCTTATTCTTCACTACCTTAATTCTGGTTCTATTTCCAATCATCTCTCCAGCCTGCTTTAATGTCTCAGTTCTACGAACATCCAACCGAATAGAAGCATAAAACTTAAGTGCTCTACCCCCTGTTGTAGTCTCTGGATTCCCAAACATAACCCCAATCTTCTCACGTAACTGATTGATAAAAATGACGGTACAGTTAGACTTACTAATGACTGATGTAAGTTTACGCAATGCCTGAGACATCAATCTAGCTTGAAGTCCCATATGAGAATCTCCCATCTCTCCATCAATCTCAGCCTTTGGAACTAAGGCTGCAACAGAATCCACAATAATAATATCGATTGCCCCTGAACGAACCATGGTCTCTGCAATCTCAAGCCCCTGCTCCCCTGTATCTGGCTGTGAAATATATAAATTCTCTACATCGACTCCGATATTGGCAGCATATACAGGATCCAATGCATGTTCAGCATCAATAAATCCAGCAATCCCACCCTTCTTTTGGACTTCTGCAACCATATGCAGTGCAACTGTTGTCTTACCACTTGATTCTGGACCATATACTTCAATAATTCGTCCTTTCGGAATTCCTCCAACACCAAGTGCCACATCTAGACTAATAGAGCCAGTTGGTGTTGTCTCAATAGACATATCCGCCTGAAAATCCCCAAGCTTCATAACTGAACCCTTTCCATAATCCTTTTCTATCTTTCCTAACGCAGCTTCTAATGCCTTTTGTTTTTCTTCTTGTTGCATTCTATATCTCCTTTTCATGGTAATCTCTTTTATGCAATTAGTATATCACAGCTCAGAAATCAAAACAAGTGTTCGTCCGAATATTTGTTCGGTATCTTTGTTTTTTATCTTGTTTTTGATTTTACCATATATTTCCATATTGTTCAATATTATTTTACATAATCTTTTTTCTTATCATTGTTAATGCCCGGCTTACGGCTACTTCTCTTATTTTTGCTCGATTTCCACGAAGTTGATACTTGTTTACTGTTGTATCACCATTGACACAAACCCCAATATAAACAAGTCCAGGTTTCTTGTCTTTGGTTTCCCCTCCTGGTCCTGCCAGTCCCGTAATTCCAACTCCTACATTACTATGGGCCGCTTTACATACACCTTCTGCCATCTCCTTGGCAACTTCCCTGGAAACTGCTCCTACTGCAGCTAGGGTTTCTTCTTTTACCCCAAGATTTTTCATTTTAGCTTCATTTGAATAAGTGATATATCCTTCATTTAACACATCAGAAGCTCCTGGGACATTAATAATCCGTCCAGCAAGAAGACCACCAGTACAAGATTCTGCTGTGGCAATACTATAATGTTTCTTCACAAGTTCCTGAACAATAACTTGTTCTAGTGTTACATCCTCTTCAATTGTAAAAATTTCTGTTGAAAAACGTTTTTTCAATTCATCTACCATTGGCATAACAAGTTTTTGCCCATTTTCTTTTGTATCTGCCTTTGCCGTTACACGCAAATGGACTTCTCCAAGTTTAGCATAGGGAGCTACCGTTGGATTGCTTTGTTCATCAATCAAATCCAAAACTTTTGTTTCTACCAAACTTTCGCCTACACTGTCAATCTTTACAACTTTAGAATATAGAACTCCCCTTTGATAAGATTGCAAAATAGGTTCTACCTGTCTATGAAACATAGGGATTAATTCACTTGGAGGACCAGGAAGTAATATAATTTTCTTATTTTCCCTGGCATTGATAACCATCCCCGGAGCTGTTCCATTTTCATTATATAATACAGTACAGTCTTCTGGTACCATGGCCTGTTTTAAGTTATTTTCCGTCATCTTATGCTCACGTCCAGCAAAATAATCTAAAAGCTTTTGTTTTGCTTTCTTGTCCTCTACTAATTGCTGCCCACAAGCCTTCGTTGCAATTTCCTTGGTTAAGTCATCCTTAGTGGGACCAAGACCCCCAGATAAAATCAAAATGTCAGATCGCTCTAGTCCTAATTCAATGGTTTCTTGTAAACGTTCTGGATTATCTCCAACTGTTGTTTCAAAAAAAACGCTTACCCCTAATCCGGCTAAGCGTTCTGATAAATAAGCAGCGTTGGTATTTACGATATTCCCAAGTAAAATTTCTGTTCCTACACAAATAATTTCTGCTACCATATGATACCCCTTCTATCCTTTTAATATATCTTTATTCTTAA
>JAQWFL010000072.1 GCA_028704435.1 Anaerostipes sp.
ATTTGCTTTCGGGTGAAAAGGTTTCCCTAACTGATTATCAAAGAAAGGCGGAGGGAAATATGATGAATCTAATGAAAGAAAACGAAGAAAATAGGAAAATATTTATATTGTCCATAATGGTTGGTGTGATCACAATCATTGCTTTTTGTGCGCTTATCGTAATTGCGTCATTTATAGACTTACCGACGATTGTACGAATTATATTGATTTTAGTCTCTGTTGGGGTGGCAGTAGCAGGTATAGCCGCGGCTTCAATGCTTGATATTAAATCTGGTTACTTTGAATGTCAACATTGTAAGGAATTATTTGTCCCAAGTATGGACGAATATGTAAAAGGGTATCACACTTTTACAAGACGTAGATTAACTTGCCCTAAGTGTGGAAAAACAGGGATGTGCAAACACCGTATTGTGAGATAGTGACAACGGAAAGGTATGCAAAGACTATCAATTTCATTATTAACTTGTTCGTAATTATCTACATTTGAATTATGTGCCGCCCTTTTGATTATAGAAATGGGATATCCGCTATTCTCTTTCCATGCATTACAATACTGTTTCACCTTTCCTGTTTTGTCATATTCTCCAACAAGAATTAATACAGGGCATTTAATATTCAAATCGCAATTTCCCTCTAAAAATCCTGCGTAGCCAATTTCCATCAAATGGCATAATTTCCCCCTTTAAACCCTATCACAAATTCTGGAAAACAGCTTTACTAATCTGTTCTTTTTCTAGAATATCTTTTAAATGTTCAGCTGCGTTGTAATATGAAAAGTTTATATATGGACGTGACTTTCCATGAGCAGGAGCATCCCAGCAAACCACCTTTTTCCATTTTGTCTGCATTTAAGGCTTCATGGAATTATGGTGCTTTTTGTTGTATAATGTGAATATAAAAATGAATTTAAATTTAGTGAGGTAAGAGTATTGAGTATTGAGGAGCAGTTTAACAGGATAGCAAAAGAGTATGATGTAAATAGACGTAATTTTATTCCATGTTTTGATGAATATTATGAAGCGACTACGAATTTTATTGCAGCAAATATTGAAGTACCCCAAAGAGTTTTAGATTTAGGTGCAGGAACCGGACTTTTAACCTATTATTGGTATAAAAAATTTGAATTAACAAAATACGTTCTTGTAGATATAGCAGATGAAATGTTAAATGTGGCAAGAAAGAGATTTGCAAATATAAGTAATATAGAATTTGAGGTGTTGGATTATTCAAAAGAATTTCCTAGTGGGAAATTTGACTGTATTATTTCCGCATTATCCATTCACCATTTGGAATATGAGGAAAAGAAAAAGCTGTTTTCTGATATTTACAATAGACTTCCAACGGGCGGGATATTTGTGAATTATGACCAGTTTTGTGGCGGTTCTTCAGCAATGGATACATGGTTTGATACGTATTGGATAAGTAGACTTGAAGAAAGTTGTTTGACATCAAAAGATATTGAGCAGTGGAAAGAACGAAGAAAAATGGATAGGGAAATTTCTGTTGAAGAAGAAGTACAAATGCTTCATAAATGTAGTTTTGCAGAAGTAAAGTGTGTATATTTAAATCAGAAGTTTGCAGTTATTGTTGCAGTTAAATAAATTTGAATTTATGAGGAGAGTGAAATGAAAAAAATATTGGTAATTCAAGGCGGAGGAAGGGCGAACGGAAATACTGCACAGCTTGTGTCAGCTTTTAAAAAAGGAGCAATAGAAGCAGGACATAAAGTGGATGTACTTTCATTACAGAAAAATATTGTAAATGGTTGTATCGGTTGCAACGCCTGCCGATATGGAAAACCCTGTATTCAGAAAGATAGTTTCAATGATATTGTACCGATGATTAGAGAAGCAGATTTGATTGTGTTTGCCTCACCGCTACTATTTTGGACTTTATCATCAAAGATAAAGGCTTTCATTGAAAGGTTCTATTGTATTGCGGAAGAAGATTCCAATCCACCATATGGCAGATATGAAAAGTATCCAATAAAAGATGCTGCTTTATTGATGACATCAGCAGATGATTTATTTTGGACATATGAACAGGCAGTGTCATATTATAAGTTTACGATTATCAATTATATCGGCTTCCACGACAAAGGAATGGTTCTGGCTGGAGGATGTGGAGATACAAACGGTAAGCCACAGATAGACAAAACAAGTCATTTACAGGAAGCCTATGAGTTTGGAAAAAACGTATATAAGGAGTAATTCAAATTCCAGTTTGTAAAATTGAATATAAATGCAATGCCAAGACTTTTTTCAAAAGTTCTCGTTTAAAAACTATACTTTAGGCTAGTATACAAAACAGGGGGTGATATGCTACAATATACCATGTTTTGGAGGTAAAATAACTTCCACTACAGCCTTATGATAGGACATTAGGTAATAAATAGAGAACAGAAAATTATAGGAAGGAGTTGACACAAAATGGCAGGAGATATAAACGTCAACAAGAAGACCTGCCAATGGCAGCTTTTTCCATGTACTACGGCCAATGATATAGCACAAGAAGCAGAATCTAATGGATTCTGCTTCTTGTGCTGTTTTGCGTTGTGTGTCCAGCAAAGCTGGACCACACTAGCCGGTGTAAGTCCGGTCGCGGTAATCACCAGTGAGCCGTGTAGCCAAACTCGGTGCGTTGCAGTAATGCAGGGTGCTAAGCGAGTGGGT
>JAQWFL010000022.1 GCA_028704435.1 Anaerostipes sp.
AAAATACAAAAAAATGCTTGATTTTTTAACGAAATCATTGTATCTTAATACATGAAAGAAGTAATGACGAGGGTGTCAAGCAATTTCGGATTGTTTGACGCCCCTTTTTTTACTTAATAATATAATGGATGAAGTAATATGATGAATGAAAGGGAGAAAACTTATGAAAGAAAATTGTAATGTTGCAGAAATCTTTGGAAGTAACGTGTTTAATGATAGCGTTATGAGATCACGTTTGCCAAAAGCGGTATACAAAGATTTGAAAAAGACAATAGAAGAAGGAACTGAGTTGAATCCAGCAATTGCAGATGTAGTTGCCAATGAGATGAAAGAATGGGCCGTTGAAAAGGGTGCAACACACTTTACACATTGGTTCCAGCCTATGACAGGTATTACTGCTGAAAAGCATGATGCTTTTATTACACCAACAGACGATGGTAAAGTATTACTTGAGTTTTCAGGAAAAGAATTAGTAAAGGGTGAGCCGGATGCGTCTTCCTTCCCATCAGGAGGATTAAGAGCAACTTTTGAGGCTAGAGGATATACAGCATGGGATTGTACATCACCAGCGTTTATTAAAGAGACACCTTCCTCTACGATTCTTTGTATCCCTACAGCTTTCTGTTCTTATACAGGTGAAGCATTAGATAAGAAGACACCACTTCTTCGTTCTATGCAGGCACTTGATATTCAGGCAACAAGATTGATGCATTTATTAGGACATAAAGAAGTAAAGAATGTGAATACATCAGTTGGACCAGAACAAGAATATTTCTTAGTTGATAAAGAAAAATACCTAAAAAGAAAAGATTTAATTTTCACTGGACGTACTTTATTTGGAGCAATGCCTCCAAAAGGTCAAGAGATGGATGACCATTACTTTGGTATTATTCGTGAAAGAATTTCATGCTTTATGAAAGAATTAAATGAAGAAGCATGGAAACTTGGAATTTCAGCAAAAACTCAGCATAATGAAGTTGCTCCAGCACAACATGAATTAGCACCAATTTATAACTCAAATAACGTTGCAACAGACCATAATCAGCTATTGATGGAAACAATGCGACGAGTGGCTGACCGTCAGGGATTGAAGTGCTTATTGCATGAAAAACCATTTGCAGGAATTAACGGTTCAGGAAAACATAACAACTGGTCATTAGTAACAAATACAGGAAAGAACTTATTAGAACCAGGGAATACTCCTCATGACAATCAACAGTTCTTATTAGTTTTAGCAGCTATTATCAAGGCAGTAGATATTCATGCTGATTTGCTTCGTATGTCTGCTTCAACACCAGGAAATGACCATAGACTAGGGGCAAATGAAGCACCTCCAGCTATTATTTCTGTTTTCTTGGGAGAACAGTTAGAAGATGTTGTAAAACAATTAGTTACTCGTGGAGAAGCAACAAGCTCAAAACAAGGAGATAAGTTAGCTTCTGGAGTACATACATTGCCAGATTTTGAAAAGGACGCAACAGATCGTAACCGTACATCACCATTTGCATTTACAGGAAATAAATTTGAATTTAGAATGGTTGGTTCAACTCAATCAATTTCAGATCCTAACGTTGTACTTAATACAATCGTTGCAGATTCCATTGCTGATATTTGTGATAGACTTGAAAAAGTCCATGGAGATGTTCAAGATGTAATGATGGAAGCTCATGAAATTACAAAAGAATTATTTACAGAACATAGAAGAGTCATCTTTAATGGAAATGGATATTCTGATGCATGGGTTACTGAGGCAGAGAAACGTGGATTACCAAACCTTAAATCTATGGTAGATGCAATTCCTACGTTAGTCACAGAAAAATCAGTTAAGATGTTTGAGAAATTCGGCGTTTACACAAAAGCAGAATTAGAATCTCGTGTTGAAATCTTATTTGAGCAATATGCACAGACAATTAATATTGAAGCATTGTCTACACTAGATATTGCGAAAAAGCAGATTGTACCTGCTGTTATGAAATATCAAAAAACATTGGCAGACGCAATTGCAGCATTAAAGGCAGCATCTATGGATACATCAGTTCAAGAAGCTTTACTCTCTGACATTACAGACAATTTAAAAGCATTATACAGTGCAATTGGAGAATTGGCAGTAACAGAGAAAAAAGCACAGGCAATCGAAGATATCAAAGAACAAGCTTGTTTCTACCATGATCAAGTGTTTACACATATGGCAGCAGTTAGAGAACCAGCGGATACTCTTGAAATGTTAGTGGCAAAAGAAGATTGGCCATTACCAAGCTACGGAGATTTAATTTTTGAAGTATAGTATATATTAAAAATAAAAACCATATGAATCTAATTGCAGCAATTAGATTCATATGGTTTTTTTATTGTATATTTTTTTTTGTTCCTCATATCCTATAGTTAGGAGAAAGTGAGGAAAAAGACATGAGAAGTAAAGTTATGATAGTTGTCATTGGAATCGCAGCGGTGCTTGGCATCGTTTTGTGTAAAAATACCAACGGCAGCCAATGGTTTCGGATTGGAAGTCAAAAAGAGGGGGAAAGTGGTCTTTTTACCAGTCAGCAAATTGTAAAGAAAAAAGCTTATTTAACCTTTGATGATGGTCCATCAAAACATACAGATCAAATTTTAGATATCTTAAAGAAAAATGATGTTAAGGCAACTTTTTTTGTAGTAGGAAATCCAACCAAGGAAGCAAAACGAAAGTACCAAAGAATTGTAGCCGAAGGACATACATTAGGTATGCATGCATATGAACATAATTATAAGAAAATTTATGGGTCTGTAGATGCATTTTCAAAGGATTTACAGAAGCTTCAAAATTATTTATATAAGATAACAAAAGTGAAATCTATATATTATCGATTTCCAGGGGGAAGCAGTAATTCTTGTGTCAATGATATTAAGCCATATATTAGGAAAGTTAAGAGCATGGGGCTTTATTATTATGATTGGAATGCATTGAGTGGAGATGCAGTTGATTTTACCCAAAGTCCTGAAGAGTTGAATAACAATATTTTAAAGGACGCAATCCATGAAAATAATACGATTATTTTAATGCATGATTTAGGAAAAGCAAAAAGCACAGTAAAAGGTTTGGATTCTTTGATTCGCTCTTTAAAGGATCAGGGGTATGAGATTCTTCCAATTACTGAGAGTACAAAAGAAATCCAGCATGTATCCGTTGACAAATAAACCACGTTCACGTAGAATTACAAACAGACATAAGAAAAAGGAGAGAGTAATATGAGTTTATTGCCACAGTTTGTATTTTTAGTTATTGGTTTTGTGCTATTAATAAAAGGTGCAGATTATTTTGTTGAAGGTGCGTCATTAATTGCAAGTAAATTTGGGATTCCACAGATTGTGATTGGACTTACAATTGTTGCCTGTGGAACCAGTGCACCAGAGGCCGCCGTTAGTATTTCTGCAGCATTTAAGGGAACTGTAGGAATTACGGTTGGGAATATAGTAGGAAGCAATATCATGAATATATTGTTGATTCTAGGGATTACTGCAATTGTAGCAAAAGTGCCAATCAAAGAAGGAACTGTGAAGGTTGAGATGCCATTTGTGATTGTGATTACAGGGGTTTTATTAGTTCTTGGGTTGATACAGGGGGATTTATCCCGAATGGATGGAGCTATTATGTGGATTTTTTTCCTTGGCTTTTTTGGGTACTTAATCCATTTAACAAGAAAAGATCCCGTGGAAGATGACATACCTAATTTGGTTCCTATGTGGAAGATGATAGTATTTACTATTGGTGGATTAATTGCTATTGTATGGGGAAGTGATATCACAGTAGATGCGGCAACACAAATTGCAAAAGCGCTGCATGTGACAGACCGTATTATTGGATTAACCGTTGTTGCATTTGGAACTTCATTGCCTGAGTTAGTTACATCAGTGACAGCAGCCATGAAGGGAAAGACAGAGATTGCAGTAGGGAATATTGTAGGAAGTAATATTTTCAATATATTATTTGTTGTTGGAACTGTTGCTTTGATCCATCCAATTCCGTTTTCCATGCAGTTTGTTCCAGATTTAATTGTTGCCATTTTTGCAGCAACAATTCTTTGGGTGTTATCGATACGAGACCATGAATTAACAAAAGGCAATGGTATCATTATGCTTGTCTGTTATGTGGCATATATTATACAACTAGTATTACGATAGAGAAAGGTGGGTATTCACATGATTATTAAATCAGTAAATTTAGAAACGGTTTGTGGAATTACAAGCACATTACCAGACAATACGCTGCCAGAGATTGCCTTTGCAGGAAAGTCTAATGTAGGAAAGTCGTCTTTGATTAATGGACTAATGAATCGAAAGTCATATGCTAGAATTTCTGCACAACCAGGGAAGACTCAGACGATTAATTATTATAATATTAACGACGAATTATATTATGTGGATTTACCTGGGTACGGATATGCCAAGGTGACGGCGTCTGTCAAAGAAAAATGGGGACATATGATAGAGAATTATCTACATACATCAAAGCAGTTAAAGCTAGTATTTCTCTTGATTGATATACGTCATAAACCATCTAAAAATGATGTTATGATGTATGACTGGATTGTACATAATGGATATCAGCCAACGATTATTGCAACCAAGAGTGATAAGCTGAAGCGAAGCCAGCTACCAAAACATTTAAAGGAAATTAGACAAGAATTACAAGTGGACAAAGACATTCCAATTTTTCCATTCTCAGCTTTATCAAAGCAGGGAAGAGAAGAAATCTGGGATTATATTGAAACATTCTTATAACAATAAAAATGACGTTGAGGTTTTATCTTCAACGTCATTTTTTTATCTATTATGAAAATAGTAGTTCATTTACAAGCATCTCATATACTTTAGAATGGGTATCATTCCAGTGGTCACAAACATGTATTGCCTGTTCTCTAGAAGTGACATTCATATTCAATTCTAATAAAGTACTGTTTTTTTCTTTGATTCGAAGACGAACGGTATATTCATCTAATTTGGCAGGAAAGTAATCTGCCTCAATATTTGCTTCGTTGCGAAGCTCATATTCCTTTGTGGATAAGAAGTCTAGCATATCCTCTTTAATAGGTTCTGAAATCATAGATTCAAACATATTAATCGCTTCTTGTCCCTCTTCTGTCAAAGAATAGTGGCTTGCATTCCGAATGGTTTTTGATTGAAGCATATTGTCATCTTCTAATTCGTGAAAAGCCTGCTGTAATTTGAAATAAGTCGTGTATCCTTTTTCTAAAAAGAACTCACTAATCTGCGAATTGCTTAGAGGGAAATCTACTTTATTCACTAGATATAAAATCATAAATTTGTATAAGGTCAAATCTTTTTGTTCCATGGTCTAATATCCTCCTATACTTTATTAATCATATCACTAGTAATTTTTTCTCGCAAGGAAAATAAATGTATGAAATTATAAAATACACAAATAATAAGAGAAAGAAAAGGATAGAAGGATGATGGAATGACAGTTTATATAAAGGTAAATGATACAACATGTGTAAATAAACCTACGGTACATCTAAAAGATATTGCGGCTATTTATTGTACAAATAAGGATGTGGAAGAGCAATTAAAAAAATTGCCTGTGTTTAAATTTAGAAAAAGGCCCACAGCAAGAGAAGTTATTTCAACTTTGTATCTTGTAGAAAAAATAAAAGAAGTGGACAAGAATCTGGAGGTGGAGAACTTTGGTTCAAGTGATTTCATTGTCTATTTAAAGGAAAAAAAGACAGAAGAAGTGTGGGTTCACCGTTTAAAGATATTTTTTGTTGCCCTAGTTTCTTTTTTTGGAGCTACATTTTCTATTATGGCATATAACACAGATGTTGGGATTGAAGAGTTGTTTTTTCGTATATATATCCTTGTGATGGGGGAAAATCCAACAGGGCCAACAATTCTCCATGTATGTTATTCTATTGGGCTTTCTATTGGGATTTTAGTATTTTTTAATCATGTTGGAAGAATGAAATTATCCAAGGAACCTACACCTTTCCAGATACAAATGAAGTTATATGAAAAAGATGTCAATGACAGTATTATTATGGAAACAGGACAGGGTAAGGAGGAAATCGATGTTGATTCGTAGTGTGTTTCTAGGTTTTTATGGTGTTTGTGCAGGTTTTTTTATAGCAGCAAGTTTCCTTGCTTTTTTAAGTATGGTAGGAATCGTGCCAAGACTTGCAACCACAACAAAATCAGCAAAATATGCTATGACATATGAAACTTGTATTTCTATTGGTGGAATATTTGGAAGTGTTGTTTATATTTTTAACATTTCCCTTCCTTTTGGGATTGCTTTTCTAATTGTATATGGATTATTTGGAGGTATTTTTGTAGGATGTTTAATTGGTGCTTTGGCAGAGATGTTAAAGAGTCTGCCTATTTTTATGAATCGAATGGAACTGAAAACAGGAATTGCAGCAATCGTTTATGGAATAGCATTTGGAAAATGTATTGGATGTCTTTTACAGTTTTATGGATAGGAGGAGTGATAATATGAAATATGAGCCAAATCAGCAGGAATATGAAGAGTATGTGGAGGAAATAACACCTAAGCATAATCTTCTTGTCAATTGTAGTAAGGCATTCTTAACAGGAGGATCTATTTGCCTGTTTGGTGAAATTTTAAAACAAATATGTCTAAAGTATTTTAAGTTAGAAGCAAAAGATGCTTTAATTATAGTTATTTTAATTTTAGTATTTTTAAGTGTTATTTCTACAGGGTTTAATCTTTATGGGAAAATCACAAAGTTTGGTGGAGCAGGAGCATTGGTTCCTATTACTGGATTTGCTAACTCTGTAGCGTCTCCAACCATTGAATATCAAAAAGAGGGTCAGGTATTTGGAATTGGAGTTAAGATATTTTCCATTGCAGGTCCGGTTATTTTATATGGAATTTTTTCATCTTTTGTTGTTGGAGTGATTTATTATTTTATGGAGGTGATTGGCAGATGAACCAAAAAGGAAAACAAAGCATTGAATTTAAAGAGCCTCCATTTTTGCAGAGTTGGGCTTCTATTGTCGGGGAAAAAGAGGGGGAGGGTCCTCTTGGAAAAGAATTTGATCAGGTCATAGAAGATCCATATTTCGGGGAAAAGACATGGGAACTGGCAGAAGCAAGGTTTATGCATCAGACAGCACTTTTAGCGATTCAAAAGGCAGGAATCACAAAGAGAGAAATTCGATATGTGTTTGCAGGTGACTTACTAGAACAGAATATGTCTACTACATTTGGGGTAAAAGATTTGAAAATCCCCTTGTTCGGGCTATTTGGAGCCTGTTCTACAGCTGGGGAATCTATATCCTTAGCTTCAATGACGGTAGCAGGTGGATATGCAGATTATGCACTTGCTTTAGCATCAAGTCATATAGGCAGTGCAGAGAAGACTTTTCGATTTCCTTTGGAATATGGGAATCAAAGACCACTTTCTGCCACATGGACAGTCACAGGTGCTGGTGGATTTGTTGTTTCAAAGAAAAAGAGTCATATTAAAATCAGAGGAATTACAACAGGTAAAATTGTTGATTATGGATGCACAGATTCTATGAATATGGGTGCCTGCATGGCACCGGCTGCTGCAGATGTCATATATCAGAGTATGCAGGATTTTGGAATGTCTCCAAAAGATTATGATGCAGTAATTACAGGAGATTTAGGTGAAATTGGAAGTAAAATATTAAAGGATCTTTTAATGAAAAATGGATATGATTTAGAGGGAAAACATAAGGATTGTGGACTTGCAATTTATGAGGATGAATCACAAGATACCCATTCAGGAGGTTCAGGATGTGCCTGTAGTGCAGTTGTACTTGCAGGGCTTATTACAAATCGAATTGCATCTGGAAGATGGAAGAGAGTGCTTTTTGTGCCTACAGGAGCCTTGATTTCAAAGGTGAGTTTTAATGAAGGAGAAAGTGTGCCGGGAATTGCACATGGCATTTTATTTGAAAGCGAGGGTATTTAATATGATATTTGTAAAGGCATTTATTGTAGGGGGAATTATTTGTGCACTTGTGCAGATACTAATGGATCGGACGAAGCTACAGCCAGGCAGAATCATGGTACTCCTTGTAGTATCAGGGGTTATATTAGGAGCTGTTGGAATCTATAAGAAGCTAGATGAATTTGCAGGATGTGGGGCCAGTGTTCCCTTAAGTGGATTTGGATACAGTCTATGGAAAGGTATGAAAGAGGCTATTGACACCCATGGATTCTTTGGATTGTTTGAGGGTGGTTTTACCGCCGCTGCAGTTGGAACATCTGCAGCTTTGATTTTTTCATATCTTGCATCCTTTGTATTTAAACCTAAAATTAAAAAATGACACTGTTAATGTTGTCAATAAGAGAGTTTCATGAACTTTCTTATTTTATATAAAAAGAGCGAAAATATAATGTTTTCGCTCTTTCGTGTGTCTATTTTTTATAATGCTTTGTGCACTTTTTCTTGTTTTGTGGTAATTCATATGGAGTATCTGCAGTTTTCTCTTTGTTGTAGCTTGAATGTAAAAGAAAAACCTTGTCATAAGTAGAAGGGCACTCATTTGTTGCAATTTCATTTGTTTCTTTACACAAGGTAACCTTTGTATGAACATCACAAGTCTGAGTGGGTACAGTTCCCAGTGTAAAGAATTCTGTTTTTGTTAAATCCCCTCGAGGATCCTTGCTGCAAACACCTGGAATTTCAAGTTTCCCTGACTTAGTACATATTTTTCCTGTGGTAATATTTGATGGTTTTGTAAAAGAAATATTTTTTTCTTTTTTTGTGGATGTAATTTTATCCATGATTTTCTTCCATATCTTTGACTGACAATTTTCGGAAGAAAACTTGGTATCAGTATCATATCCCATCCAGACAGAAGCTGTATGATATGGAGTATATCCACTAAACCATGCATCGTCGCTTTCTAAGCTAGTGCCGCTTGAGCCAGCACAGGTAGTATTATTTGATAGTCTGGCACTAGAACTTGTTCCTTTGGAAATAGAATCTTTCAAAGCATCTGTTAATAAAAATGCAGTACTGCTTTGGATGATTTGTTTTGAGGATTTTTTGTTTTCTAGTAAAACTCGTCCATATCGGTCAACTACTTTTGTGTAAAACCGAGGTGTATGATAGGAACCTCCATTTGCAATGGTTGCATATGCATTGGTCATCTCAAGGTTTGTAACCCCAGAGGTTAGTTCTCCAAGAGCTAATGCCTGATGAATATCAGATGAGGCTTTTCCTTTGTTTACAGACTGTGTATCAGATAAGGTTGAAAATCCTAAAGCATTTAAATATTGATATGAAGTTGTTGGTGTCACATGTGATATTACCTTTGCTGCCACAACATTTACTGAATTTGTGATGGCATTTCGAATGGTAGTTAATCCTTGATAGGTAGTTGTATTGTTTTTTACTACTTCATTGTTGTCAAGATAACGGTATGGTGCATCGTTGAAAGAGGAAGCTAAAGTTAATTTATTTTGATCTAGAGCAGGAAGAAACGCTGATAATACAGCAAAGTCTGTACCCGGCTGTTCTGTGTTTAATACAGAACGATCGCTATTGGATGTTGAGTCTTTTCCACGACCACCAATTAAAGCTTCTACTGAGCCATCATATTGGTTCAAAATTGAAATAGATATTTGAGGCTGTATGGATAAGTGGAAATCCTCAGAAACTTTTGATTCCCTATGTTTCTTTAAAAAAGCTTTAAATACGGTTGTTGCTTTCTTTGCAGCTGTCTGGCTAGAAAAAGAAAGACTGTTGCCTATTTTATGCTTTTTCATATAGTTTAAAACATTTTTTTCCGTATAAACATGTTCTTTCTTATGTTTGTCTTTTGTTATCAAATAGTAGGTTAGTTTGTATTCTGAAGTTGCAGGATAGTTAGAGGCATCTTCGGAAATGTTCTCAGCAATTTTTTGAATCTGGGAATCCTGTGTAGAATATATCTTTAATCCCCCACTATAAATAGCTGCATAGGCAGTTGACTCATCATAACCTAATTGATTCTGTAAATCCTCAACTACTTGAAGCAGAAGAGCATTGTTAAAGTCAGAATTTCCAAGGAGAGTAGAATTGGAAGAGTTTATGGTATCTTTTAATTTATTGTAAATATTGTCATTTAATGCTTCTGAATATTCTGTTTTTGTGATATAATGTTGTTCTAACATATTTTGGAGAACGAGAAGCCTTTTGGATGCATTTGCATCTGGATGCTTAAAAGGGTCATATTTTGAAGGATTTCCCGCAAGGGCAGCTAGTACGGTACTTTCTGATAAGGTAAGAGACTTAGCATCCTTGTTGAAGTATTTTTTACTTGCAGCCTGTACCCCAGTAGTTCCTTCTCCCAGATTAATCGTATTTAGATACTGTTCTAAGATTGTTTGTTTTGAAGATATTTTTTCTAATTTATAAGCGAGATACTGTTCTTGTATCTGACTTTCAATTCGTTCTATAGCAGATCCTTTGTATTCATTCCCCAAGATACTATTTTCAACTAATTGTGATGTGATTGTCGAGTTTACATGATTCGACTTATTCTGCACATTTAAAATAATACCCTTTGCAACATTGTAGATATCAATTCCACTATGACTGTAAAAGTCCTTATCCTCAATCGCTACAAATGCATTCTGCAAACTGTTAGGAAGAGAAGAAAGCTTCTGGTAATTCTTTTTAACATCTGTATTTTCAATGGATCCAATCTTTTGATTCTTATTATTATAAATTATCGTACGATAACTTGTCTTGTGGATAGAATCCAGAGATAGACGAGGTGCGTTATTTAAAATTCCACGCACAAATCCAAATCCAAGCCCAAGCATGACAAATGTTATAGCAACTGCCAAAATCAATATATATTTATATAGAAATAAAGAGTACTTTGCATGTCTTCTTGTTTTAGAAGATGTAAGAGCGTTCTTTTTATCTGTTGTTTCTTTTTTGTTATAGTTCATAAAAACCTCCTGTCTCTAGCATTATAGCAAATAAGAAATAACAAGTAAATAAAGGGAAGACAAACATATTATTTAAGGAAAAGAGAGGAAAAAGTTATGAAGAAAGAAAAAAAGGCTGAGATTATATTAAACGATGGAAATTGTGAAGAATTTAGTGTATTGTATTATTTGCTAGAAGATAGTGCCAAGGGCTTATATGGTGTCAGTGTGGAAAAGAAGAGTTCTTTTGAGCATGTAGAATTTGAAGAACTTGAAACGATTTCTGATTCCAGAGAAAAGGCACTTAGGATTTTGGAATATTTAGCTGCATATAAAGTGACACCAATATCATTTTTTGACAGTATAGATGGAATTATAGAGTTGGAGGAAGAAGACAGTGACAGAAACTTATAATACAATTGTTTCAGAGTGTACGCAGGAAATTGTAGAGAAAAAATCAAGGTTTATTGCACATTTAGCACCAGTGAAAACAGTAGAAGAGGCTGAGGCATTTTTTGAGAGAATTCAAAAGAAACATTACGATGCGAGACATAACTGTATTGCATATTCTATTGGGGCTAATCAGCCCCAAAGGCGGTGCAGTGACGATGGAGAACCAAGTGGAACGGCAGGAAATCCAATGCTTGAAGTTTTGTCTGGGGCAAAACTTACCAATGTGGCAGCTGTAGTGACTCGATATTTTGGAGGGACACTTCTTGGAACAGGAGGGTTGGTTCGGGCATATACCAATGCCATGAAACAGGCAGTAAATGCTTGTGAGCAAATTACCTATGAGTTAGGGCGTAAGATTCAGATTGTCTGCGATTATATGGCAGTGGGGAAACTTCAATATGTATTGGAACAAAATGAAATTCCGCAGTTAGAGGCTAATTACGGGGAGAATGTAGAATTTCTTTTAATGATACCTGAAAATAAAGTCGATGGTATTTTAAATCAAATTGTGGAATTAACCAGTGGAAAGGCGAAGATAGATAAAGGTGATAAAAGATATTTTGCAAAAAAAGATGGAGCCGTAATTCTTGCATAAAAGCAGATTATATATGCAAAAGATAGATTTTTTTGATTTTTTGGGCAAATATGCTATGATAAGTGATGAAAAACCTTCATAATTGAGGGAAGGAAGAGTTGAAAGTGGATGAGTCCATCTTCATTAGCAACAAAAGGTAAGGAGAAGTTATGTTAAAAGGTAAAAAGATTACGATTTTTTGCTGTTTTCTTGTTATGGTTTCCGTATTAACAGGAGGAGTCGCAGGGTATTATGACGCAAGACTTGAAGCAGCAGTTGTTCCTAAAAAGAAAAGTTTGGCGAAAGTGAAAGTAGCTAAGAATTTAACGTTTCAAGAAGATGTAGTCAATATTTTATTAGTTGGTTCAGATCATGGAGCTATGGCAGGAGATTCTGGGCGTTCAGATAGTATGATGGTTGCAACTATTGATTTAAAACGGAAGGAATTGAAATTAACATCATTTCTCCGTGATATGTATGTAAATGTCCCAGGACATGGAAGAAATAAGCTGAATTCTGCATATGCATTTGGTGGGGAAACATTGCTGTATCAAACCATTGCGGAAAATTTTGGAATTAAGATAGATAAGTTCTGCATTGTTGATTTTTCAGCTTTTGAAAAGGTAATTGATCGTATTGGTGGAATTGAAATGACCCTAGAAGAGCAAGAGGCTAATTATCTAAATACAACCAATTATATTTCTAAGAAGAAGTATCGAAACGTAAAGACAGGAACACAGACTTTGAATGGAAATCAGGCACTTGGATATGCAAGAGTACGTCATGTGGATTCAAAGAAATATGGAATTGGAGAATTTGGACGAACAGGGAGACAAAGAGCAGTACTACAGGCTACTTTCCACAAGATGTTAAAGCAAAATCCAGTTGATATTATTAATATTGCCATTGATGCATTAGGAGATGTTTCCACAGATATGACAGCATCCTATATAAAGGAATTAATTTATGCTGTTGCCAGGATGGACGTTTCAAAGATTAAACAATTGCGTATTCCAATAGAAAATACATATAAGATGAGTGGAGCAAGTACGCCACCATGTGGTTTTGTGTTTTTTGTGAATTTCAAAGCAAATCAAGAGGCATTAAAATATTTCATGTTTCATCAAGGGAAAAAGCAGAACTTTGCCAAGAATTATGGAGGCACACTAGATATTGATACGTTTGGGTATAGTGCGAAAGAAGATTATAATCAGACCATTGGTGATTCAGGAAATATATTTGAATAATATTATAAATGTTAGAGAAGCGTTAAAGGAGTCCAATTGAAAGTTATATTTTTAGATATTGATGGTGTTTTGAATTCATATGATTATTATGAGAAAACTCAGAGATACACAGATTTAATAGATGCAGATAATTTAAAAGTGTTAAAAGAAATTGTAAATCAGACAGATGCAAGGATTGTGTTGACGTCGTCATGGAGACGTGGATGGAGACATGAGTTTGAAGATTGTACCGAAGAGATGCAGGAAATGCTTCTTGAGTTTCATAAGTTTGGTTTAGAAGTTTTCTCCCGTACTGGATGTGATGAAACATGTCGAAGGGAGATGGAGATATTTCAGTGGATAAAGAAGTGTCAGGAACCAATTGATGGAATTGTTATATTAGATGACGGACCATTTGAATGGAAGAAAAAGCATTTGGAAAGTTATGTTGTAAAAACAGACTTTCAAAAAGGTGGTTTACTAAAGGAGCATATAAAAAAGGCTGTTGACATTTTAAATCAACCATTGCCACTTAGATATCGTTTGAGAAAGTTTGTATAAAGGAAAGAGGATAAGAGATGAGTTATTTATTAGACATGCATACCCATACACTGGCCAGTGGACACGCATATGGAAGTATTCGTGAATCTGTAGAAGCAGCCCAAAATCAGGGACTAGAAATCTTAGGAATTACAGAACATGGAAAGGGAATACCGGGAACTTGTAATGAGATTTATTTTCGTAACATGTCCGTAGTGCCAAGGGATTGGAATGGACTACGCTTAATGCTTGGATGCGAGATGAATATTGTTGATTATAAGGGTACTTTGAGCGAAAAAGAGCATATTATAAAAAAATGTTTTGATATACGATTAGCTGGAATCCATGATTTATGTTATAAAGTAGGTTCTGCAGATGAAAATACATCGGCATATGTAAATGCAATTTATAATCCCCTTGTAGATATTATTACACATCCAGATGACGGTAGAATTCCTGTACATTATGAGCCAATTGTAAAAGCCGCAAAGGAAACAGGAACTATGCTGGAGATAAACAATTCATCCTTTAGCCCTGAGAATAGCCGAGTGAATCCAAGAGAAAACTATATTAAGATGTTAAAGCTTTGCAAAGAATATGAAGTTATGATAATAGCAGGGTCCGATGCTCATGATCCAAGTGCTGTTGGAAAATTTGATCAGGTTGCGCAAATATTAAAAGAAATGAGTTTTCCAATGGAACTGGTTGCAAATCGTTCCACCCATGTTTTCTTAAAACAATTAAAAGAAATTCGTGGAGAATAGAGGTGGGCTAATCAACGAATGATTAGCCTCTTACTGGATTCATATAAATCTGTATATTATTTTTTGAAAAAATTTTTAAAAACACATTGACTTTTTTCTATGTAAGGAATATAATAACACATAGAAATAAATCAATGTGAGGTAAGAAGATGGAAGAAGACTATATCAGATATGCTAAAGTTTTAAAAGTGCTTGCTGACTCAAAGAGACTTAAAATAGTTGCCATGCTGGCGGATAAAGAATTATGCGCTTGTGACATCCTAGAGGAGTTCAAAATAACACAACCAACACTTTCCCATGACATGAAATTATTATGTGATATAGGGATTGTAAATGTTAGAAAAGAAGGAAAGTGGAGTTATTATTCTGCAAATCAAGAAATGTTATTGAGTTTTAATGCGGAGATAGGAAGAATTCTAACAGGACAGAGTAGATAAAAAATACCGATGTGAAGAGCATCGGTAAAAAAATAAAGTTTACATAGAAATATTTCTATATTTCTATGTAATAGATAGGGAGGAACAGGTATGTGTTTTTGCAAGAGAATGTATCATTGTCGTTCTGTATAAGCGGCAATGATAGGCTATAGAAGTAAGACAAACAAGAACGTAGAAAAATACAAGGAGGCTATTGGACAATGAAAAAATTACAGATTTTTGAACCTGCTATGTGTTGCAACACAGGATTTAGTGGTGTGGGAGTAGATACAGAATTAATTCGTATCTCAGCAGTAATAAAAGCACTTGCAAAAAAAGAGGTCAAACTGGATCGGTTTAATTTATCCAAAGAACCACAGGAATTTATCAACAATGCAGAAGTAAACAAATATGTAAATACGGTTGGAATAGACAAACTTCCAGTTACTACATTGGATGGGAAAATCGTTTTAGAAGGTAGATATCCAAGCAACGAGGAAATTGCGGAGTATCTGGAATTACCAATCGAAGCATTAGGTGAAAAACCAAAGATTTTGGGTGTATCAATTGAAAACTAATTAAAAAAACAGGAGGAAAACAATATGCAAACATTTAATCCAAGAGAAATTGAATTAACAAAATATTTATTTTTTACAGGAAAAGGAGGGGTTGGAAAAACATCAACTGCATGTGCTACCGCAGTTACCTTAGCAGATCAGGGCAAAACGGTATTGCTGATAAGCACAGATCCTGCATCAAATTTGCAGGATGTGTTTAAAAAAGAGTTGACGAATCAGGGGGTTCCAATTGAGGAAGTACCTGGACTTGTAGTGGCAAATCTTGATCCAATGCAGGCAATGGAAGAGTATAAAGAGAGCATTATCGCACCATATCGTGGAAAACTTCCGGATGCAGTGATTGCCAATATGGAGGAACAGCTTTCTGGTTCATGTACCGTAGAAATTGCAGCATTTAATCAGTTTGCAAATTTTTTAACAGACGAAAAAGATGAAAGGGAATATGACTATATCATTTTTGATACTGCACCTACAGGACATACACTTCGATTTCTTTCACTTCCATCAGCCTGGAATGATTTTATTGAGGAGCAGGATGGTGGAGCTGCAAAGGTAGGGCAGCTTTCCGGTATGGCGGCGAGAAAAGATATTTATCAGAAAGCGGTAGATACACTTTCTGATGCAAGTAAAACCACTTTAATTTTGGTTTCAAGACCAGAGGGTGCACCATTACGTGAAGTAGAGAGGGCGTCCAAAGAACTTTCTGAAATGGGATTAAAAAATCAGGCATTAGTTATTAATGGTGTTCTCACAAGTCATGATGATAAGATTTCAGAAAGTCTGTACCAGAAACAGCAGAAGGCACTGGAAAATGCACCAGAAAGTTTGAAGGATTTTGACCAGTATATGATTCCACTGCGTTCTTACAATGTAACAGGTCTTGATAATGTAAGGAATCTTTTAGTGACGGACAATCAGAACTATAAGAAGGCAATTCTTCATGCAAATGAAGTGCCAAGTTTGAAAAATATGATTGATGAGTTGTATACAAGCAATAAGAAAGTTATTTTCACCATGGGCAAAGGTGGAGTAGGAAAGACAACTATGGCAGCAGCTATTGCATTGGGACTTGCAGAAAAAGGGAAAAAAGTACATTTGACTACAACTGATCCGGCTGCTCATTTGAAATACGTCATTCAGGATACAGATCGGATCACTATGAGTCACATTGACGAAAAGGCAGAACTAGAAAAGTACAAAGAGGAAGTCCTGACAAAAGCAAGAAAAAATATGTCCAAGGAAGATATCGCATATGTGGAAGAGGATCTGCGTTCTCCATGTACGCAGGAAATCGCAGTATTTCGTGCCTTTGCAGATATTGTAGAAAAGGCAGAGGAACAGGTTGTTGTAATTGATACTGCACCAACGGGACATACACTATTACTGTTAGATTCATCTGAGAGTTATCATCGTGAAATTGCACATACAGCGGGAGATATTCCAGAGTCGGTAAAACAATTATTGCCAAGGCTACATAATGGTGAGGAAACAGAAGTTATTATAGTTACGCTTGCTGAAACTACTCCAGTTTATGAAGCGATGAGATTAGAGCAGGATTTAAAGCGTGCTGGTATTCGTACAAAATGGTGGATTATCAATTCTTCACTTTATGCCACCGAACCATCAAATGCTACTTTGAAAGCAAAAGCTAATCACGAAGTTGAGTGGATTAATAAAGTAGACGAAATTTCCAAGGGAAATTTTGTGGCGGTTAAATGGCAAGCCGATGAGATTAAAGGTGATAAATTAAAAGAATTAATTGATTAAAGAAAGGAATTGCAAAATGGTACAGTTTACAGAAAGTGCAAAAAAGCTAATACAAGATTCATTAGCTTCAGAAAAGTGCGATACTTTAAAAATGTTTCTGCATAAATCCTGCTGTGGCACTGCATTACAGCTTGATATGGTAAATGCAAAAGATGGTGTTCAGACTATGATGGTGGATGGTATTCAAGTATCTATGGACAAAGAGGCAGAAAGATGGACAAAAAATAAGATATTTGATGTAGAAAGAGGTCGCTTAACGATTAAAAAGAATGGAGTAATGAAACATGGAAAAAAATAATACACAAAGCTTAGGAATCCTTGAAAAATATCTTAGTGTTTGGGTTGTCCTTTGTATGATAGTAGGTGTTCTGATTTCGAAATATGTGCCTGCAATACCTGAATTTTTGGGCAAACTGCAATATGCACAGATATCTCTGCCCATAGCGATACTGATTTGGGTTATGGTTTATCCCATGATGATTAAGATTGACTTTGCCAGTGTAAAAAATGTTGGAAAGCATCCTAAGGGATTGATTGTTACATGGGTAGCAAACTGGTTAATTAAACCATTCACCATGTATGGCATAATGGCTTTTTTCCTTTATGTTTTATTTAAAGGAATTATCCCTGCTGATTTAGCAAAAAATTATCTCGCAGGTGCAGTATTGCTGGGAGGAGCACCTTGTACAGCAATGGTATTTGTATGGAGTCATTTAACAAAGGGTGATGCTGCGCATACATTGGTTCAGGTGGCAAGTAATGATCTTATTCTTTTAGTTGCGTATGCACCTACCATGGTATTTCTACTTGGTACAGGCGGCTTTTCTGTCCCTTGGGACACCTTGATTCTTTCAATTGTTTTGTTTGTGGTTATTCCACTTGTTGCAGGTATCTTAACAAGAATTTTTATGACTAAAAATAAAGGGAAGGAATACTTTGAAGAAAAATTTGTTCCTAAATTTAATAAGTTGATTTTTATTGGACTTTTACTGATGCTGGTTATTATTTTTTCATACCAAGGTCATATGATTATTGAAAATCCAATACATATTCTGCTCTTGGCAATACCTATGGTTCTTCAATCTTTCTTCATATTTTTTGTTTCGTATTTAGCAGCAAAAATGTTAAAGTTGTCACACAATATTGCGGCACCTGCAGGGTTAGTTGGCGCTTCGAACTTTTTTGAATTTGCGGTTGCAGTTGCGATTGCATTGTTTGGAGCATCTTCTCCAGTTGTTCTTGCTGTAACGGTAGGAGTATTGGTTGAAGTGCCTGTAATGCTTACTATGGTGAAAATAGCAAATAAAACAACATATTGGTTTCCAAAGGAGACAACCAGTGAAAAAAATGAAATTATATTAGACTAAGAAATAAGGTGGTAAGCGGTATCTAACTGTTTGCCACCTAAATAAAGAAGTGTATGGAAAGGTGGATAAATTTGAAAAGACATGATAAGCAGTATCAAACATATGTAGACATATTAAAAAAGGAACTTGTTCCATCAATGGGATGTACGGAGCCGACATCCCTTGCACTATGTGCAGCTACAGCAAGAAGTGTATTGGGAAAATTACCCCAGAAAGTTGAAATAGAAGCCAGCGGAAATATTATTAAAAATGTCAAAAGTGTAATTGTACCAAATACAAATGGAAAAAAAGGAATGGAAGCAGCAGCGGCCATTGGAATTGTTGCAGGCAATGAAAAGTTGGGCTTAGAAGTTTTACAAAATGTTACAAAGAAGCAGAAACAGGAATTTGTGCAATATTTAGATAATACAGAATTTTCTGTAAAACAGGCAGAAAGTGATTTGCTTTTGGATATCATTGTGAGGGTATATAGTGAGGATGAGAGTGCAGTTGTTCGAATCACCAATGCTCATGCCAATGTTGTATATATTGAAAAAAATGGGCAAGTTATTTTGAATAAAGAAGTTGAAACACAAAACCAGACAGAGCTTCTTAATTATCAGTTATTATCTGTGATGGGAATCTATGAGTTTGCACAGTTGGTAAATCTAGATGAAATAAGCGATGTAATAGAAAGGCAAATTCAATATAATTCAATAATCTCCGAAGAAGGGTTAAAAGAAGACTATGGAGCTAACATAGGATCAGTAATATTAAGTGTATATGGCAATGAAGTGAGAACACGTGCAAAAGCTAAGGCGGCGGCTGGTTCGGATGCCAGAATGAATGGATGTGAATATCCAGTTGTCATAAATTCGGGTAGTGGAAATCAAGGGATGGCGGTGTCATTACCTGTAATAGAATATGCGAAAGAACTTGATATAGGGAAGGATAAACTTTATAGAGCTTTAATTATTTCAAATTTGACGGCGATTCACCAGAAAACAGGAATTGGTTATCTGTCTGCTTATTGTGGAGCAGTCAGTGCAGGCGCAGCAGCCGGAGCAGGAATTGCATATCTTAGAGGTGGAGAATATGGGGAAATAGCACACACTATTATAAATGCACTTGCCATTACTTCAGGAATCATCTGTGATGGTGCAAAAGCATCCTGTGCAGCTAAAATTGCGACAGCAGTTGATGCCGGAATATTTGGTTATGAGATGTATTTGCAAGGTCAGCAATTTTATAGTGGAGAAGGTGTTGTTTCAGATGGTGTCGAGAATACTATTAAAAATATTGGACGTCTTGGAAAAGATGGAATGCGAGATACAGATAAAGAAATTCTATGTATCATGACCTGTGTAGATTAAGGGGGAAAAGATGGAAAACTTGATTAATGAGTTTGTTGCACTCAGTAATAAGGAAAAAGAGTATTTTATTTTGGCAATTGCACCGGAGATTTGTAAAATCTTTGAAAAAGATGCAAATAGTATTCCAAAGGTTTGCGAGAGTATATAAAATAGCGAAAAACACAGAGATAAACAAGAAAAATAAAACCCATTAAAATGAAATGGGAAAAGAGGAGATATTCATATGGATCATAGCGTTTCTTTATCAAATATAAATCTTTTTAAGGTACAGGATCATTTATCAGGAATGATTTATTGTGGTAGTGATCAGGAATGGTATTCTGCCAGGAGGCAGAGATTAACTGGTTGTGGACCATCTACAGCAGCTAATCTACTGCTTTATGATAATAGAAAACAGGATATGAGTGGAGAGGAATGTGATAAGAAATGCCTTTTGTCTTTAATGGAAGAAATCTGGAGATTTGTTACACCAAAAGAAGATGGGATTCCAAGTACAAATATGTTTATAGCTGGAATGGAAGTGTATGCAAAAAAACAGGATAGAGTTTATCGGTATTTTAGTATTAATATTTGTGAAAATAAAGAACGACGAAAAAACATATCAGAAGTTATAGATTTTATTGTCAGTGGGATTGGACAGGACAGACCAATTGCATTCTTAAATTTGTGTAATGGAGAGGTATGGAATTTGGAACGATGGCATTGGGTAACCATTTATTCATTGGAATATAATGAAAATAAGAGTGAAGCTTGGGCATATATCTGTGATGAGGGAGAAGCCAAAAAAATCAATCTTTCTTTGTGGTTACAGACAACTACAAAAGGTGGTGGATTTTTATACTTTAATGATTCCAACTTTTGACAAGGATAGAGAAAATGTATTTCAGTTGAGTACAGTTATATCTTTGTCGTATCCACCGTCATGGCTTGTCCTTTTATATTATCTCTATTTCTTTCGTTGTATCCTTTCGCAAAATATATGTAATATTATGAGCACAAAGGGTATAAAGCTGCTGAGTTTGTGATAAAAATTCTGTTGTAGGGCAAAAGTATGTGCGGCACTGATCTGGGGCGGGATGATGTCTCTGTGACCTTGGAATCGTTTGTCCCATTGCTTTTGGAAGGAGTACATTCCCATCATCTAAATAATAATAGTCCTTTGTGTCAGGATAGTAATGATATACTTGTCCATTTAATACAGGGCAGGAAAAAATGCCAGTTTCATGTGTGATACATAGAGTCATATTGTCTTTTCTAACAGATAAATTTGTTGGAACACAAGTATCTAATTTAAAATGTATGTCCAGATTGTCAGCAAAAGAAGAAGAGGTAACCTTAAAATTTCCATCCAGAAGAGCTTGAAAGGATAACAAAGAATAGACAGCCTCCAATCCAATCAAATCTTCTTGATTATGAAGGAGCAACTTTTCTTTCATAAAATCATCTTTGGAGTCAAGGAAATCCTGATAGGTTTTTATCATTGCTCGGCTAGAAAGATTATCCCTTCGGGAAATGTTTAGATAGGATTCTAATGTTTTTTGTTTTAGGTTTTTCCATGGAAATAGGTGCTTTATTTTTTTTAGCTTTTGATACAAATCAACATGTTTCTTCCCTTTCCAAACAGGAGAAAGTTTGTAGTCACTGCATTTATGAGCTAAATATGGAAGGTCAAAAGTAGTTCCGTTAAAAGTGACAATCTCATCATAAGAAGAAATAAAAGTGAGAAATTCAGATAAAATTTCTTTTTGTTCTCTTCCAGTCTCGTTGAACCATTGTCTCACGTCTCCGTGAAGTGTTTTAGCTCCTAAGATAGTAAGAGCAGATGTTTCGGGAGAAAGTCCTGTAGTTTCTATATCAATAAAAATAGTATTTGAGTTCATAACATCCCCTCTTCCTTTTTATAATTTTAATTTTATTATAGTTCCCATGAAAAATATATTCAATCTATTTTAAAGAAAAATGATTATATGATATACTAGTACCAAATAATTTTTAGGAGGATATTGTGATTTCATATATAAAAGGAATAATAACAGGGATTGATCATAATCATATCATAGTTGAAAATCAAGGAATGGGTTATGGAATCATGGTTCCAGCAATTGATACATGGGCAAGGTGGATTGGAACAACACGTCAGGTATTTACACATATGCACGTGAGAGAAGATGATATTAGCTTATTTGGATTTTCATCACAGGATGAAAAAGAGATATTTGAACTGTTAATTGGAGTCAATGGAATTGGACCGAAAGTAGCTCTTTCACTACTTGCAACATTATCGGTTGTGGATTTAAAGATGGCTATTTTAAGCGATGATGCAAAAACAATAGCAACAACACCAGGGCTTGGACCAAAGGGTGCCAAAAAGCTAATCCTAGAGTTAAAGGATAAGTTCGATTTTGATGATATGCTTGGTGGAGAAAGTGAGATTGGAGATGTTTCGGATGTTTCAGATGATGTGATTTCTCTTACAGCATCAGGACTTACAAGTTTGGGATATTCAAAGTCAGAGGCAATTGCAGCAATTCGCAAGGTGGAGGATGCAGATACTTATACTCCAGAAGAACTGTTAAAACAAGCATTACGTAAGTTAATATAATGGGGACAGATATGTTAGATAGAATGATTTCAACAGAATTAATAGATGAGGATGTGACCATTGAAAACCATTTACGGCCACAGACTTTAGATGATTATATTGGACAAGAGAAGGTAAAACGGAATTTGGAGATTTTTATTGAAGCCGCAAAGGGAAGAAATGAATCTTTAGACCATGTCTTATTGTATGGACCTCCAGGACTTGGAAAGACAACCTTAGCTGGTATTGTTGCCAATGAGATGGGTGTTAATTTAAAAATCACAAGTGGTCCAGCTATTGAAAAGCCAGGGGAGATAGCAGCGTTGTTAAATAATCTTCAAGAAGGTGACGTGTTATTTATTGATGAAATTCACAGATTGAATCGACAGGTAGAAGAAGTCTTATATCCTGCGATGGAGGATTTTGCCATTGACATCCTAGTTGGGAAAGGACAAGCAGCAAGATCCATACGTTTGGAACTCCCACAGTTTACTTTGATTGGTGCGACAACAAGAGCAGGTATGTTGACAGCACCTCTTCGTGACCGATTTGGAGTCGTAAACCGATTGAATTTTTATACCAATGGAGAACTTCAGACCATTGTAGAGAAATCCGCAGTTGTGCTGGATATTGAGATTGATGAGGATGGAGCCATGGAGATAGGGCGACGTTCTAGGGGAACACCAAGGCTTGCAAACCGTTTGCTAAAGAGGGTCAGAGATTTTGCACAAGTTCAATTTGATGGAAAAATTACAAAAGAGGTTGCCATGAACGCACTGGATCATTTGGAAGTAGATACTCTTGGATTAGATAACGTAGATCGTACTATTTTAAAAACCATGATGGAAACATTTCAGGGAAAACCAGTTGGACTAGATACATTAGCTGCAGCAATTGGTGAAGATTCAGGAACGATAGAAGAAGTGTATGAACCATTCTTAATTCAAAATGGATTGATTCAAAGGACACCAAGAGGAAGAATGGCAACAGAGGCGGCGTATAGGCATTTTGGCTTAACACAGTCAGAATAGGAGGACATATATGGCAAAGGATATTGTAGAAGTGATTATAGACGGGAAAATATTTTATCTTGGAGGAGAAGAATCTGAGGAATATATGCATAAAGTTGCCTCCTATCTCAATCATAAAACGAGAGAATTAAAATCTGCGGATAATTATCGCAAATTGCCGCCAGATATGCAGAGTTTTCATTTAGCGCTGAGTGTTGCAGATGATTACATGAGGCAGACACAAGAGAATGATGAATTAGAACAGCAATTAGAACAAAAAGAAGGTTCTCTATATGAGATGAAGCAGCAATTGGTGCAGCTTCAAATCAAAAGAGAATCACTAGAAAAGCAGTTGGATGAATATCGTAAAAAAGTACAAGAATTAGAAAAGGATCAGATTTAATGACGAGACAAATAGAAGTATTGGCACCTGCAGGGTCTATGGAGAGTTTAAAGGCAGCCTTTTTAAATGGAGCAGATGCAGTATACTTAGGTGGAGAATTATTTGGAGCGAGAGCGTATGCCAATAATTTTTCACAAGAAGAATTAATTCAGGCAATTGAATATGCACACAAGTTTCACAAGAAGATATATTTAACCGTAAATACACTAGTAAAAGAATCTGAAATAAAGGATGTTGTTTCATATTTAAGACCTTATTATGAAGCGGGACTTGATGCGGTACTCATACAAGACCTAGGTGTATTGATGGTAGTCAAAGAGCATTTTCCGGATTTGGAACTTCATGCAAGTACACAGATGACAGTGACTACGGTAGAAAGTGCTATGGAGCTTAAAAGGCTGGGAATGAAGCGTGTAGTTCCAGCAAGAGAATTATCTTTGAATGAAATAAAAAAGATAAAAGATGGAACAAATCTTGATGTTGAGTGTTTTGTACATGGAGCACTTTGTTACTGTTATTCAGGGCAGTGTTTTATGAGTAGTATGATTGGTGGAAGAAGTGGAAACCGAGGAAGATGTGCAGGAACCTGTAGATTACCATTTGATATTTATGATGGAAATCAAAAAATTCAAAACCAAGGACAGAAGTATTTGTTAAGCCAGAAGGATTTATGTACCATTGATATTCTACCTGAGATCATAGAGGCAGGAGTTGATTCTCTAAAAATTGAAGGAAGAATGAAGAATCCAGAATATGTAGGAGAAGTTACTCGTATTTATCGAAAATATGTAGATTTATACTCGAGTCAGAAGCCCTATAAAGTAGATGAAAACGATCGATTAATTTTATTAGAATTATTTAACCGTGGCGGATTTACCAGAGGTTATTATAAGCAGCATAATGGGAAAGACATGATGGCTATGCACCGTCCCAACCATCAAGGAATCAGGATTGGTGTTATTGAAAAAATAAAAGGTGGAACTCTAAGTTTTAAACTAGAAGAGAATCTTCATAAGGGAGATATCCTTGAAATTTCCATTCATGATACAGATTGTGTGGAATTAACATCTCCCGTAGAAGAGAAAAAAGGAAATATTGTTACCTTAAACGGTCAAAAGCTTCGCAAGATGAAACTTGGGATGCCTATTTATCGTACCAAGAATCAAAAGCTTCGCAGTGAACTAGAAGAACACTTAAAAACTAAAAATAAAGAAAAACTTAAGGGAAAAGTTAAGTTTTTAGTGGGAAAACCTGTTACGCTGGAGATACAATCTACAAAAGAAGATATTTTTGTGGAAGGGGCTATCGTAGATGTGGCACAGAATCGACCTATGGATGAAGAGGATATTGTAAAGCAGTTAAAGAAGACAGGACAAACAGATTATGTCTTTGAATCTTTAGAAGTGGAAGTTCAAGGGGCAGGTTTTCTTCCAGTAAAGGCGTTAAAAGATTTGCGACGAAAAGCATTTGATGCATTGGAAGAAGCTACAGCTAAAAAATATCACAGAGAATACCAGGATATATTCCAGAGGGAAGATGAAAAAAGTAACATAATTCATCCGGCAGTGAAAATAAGTGTCGCTATTGATGAAATGAAATACTTTGATTTTGCTGTGGAAAAGGAAAGTGTTTCTCGTATTTATGTTTCGTTTTTAGAATTAATTCAAAGAAAAGAATTGTGGAAGAAGTTAGAAAATGCATCAAAAGAAGTTTTTCTTACATTGCCACAGGTGACAAGAGAACAGACCTTGAAGTTGTTTGAAGAAAATATAGAGCTTATGAAACAAGATGGGGTTCGTGGATTTTTGGTTCAAAGTATGGATCAGATTCACTGGCTTATGACACATCATATAGACAAAAAGATGATGCTCAATTACAATGTATATAATTATAATCAAAGAAGTGTAAGATTTTATCAAGAACTTCTTGGAGAACAGGTGAGTTTTACATTTCCAGCAGAATGTAACTTAGAGGAGATGGAGAATCTGGGAATTAACAATGGAGAAATCTATTATTATGGACATTTTCCAGTGATGATATCTGCTCAGTGTCAAAAAAAGGACATGTTAAGATGTGATCATAAACCTACTGTCTTAAGATTAAAGGATAGAAAGAATCAAGATTTCTATGTGAAAAATCATTGTAAACTTTGTTATAATGAAATTTTAAACGGAGTTTGTACATGGCTTGGAAATGATAATCAGGATGTGATGAAACTAAATCCCCAGTATGTAAGACTTCATTTTACAATTGAAACAGTAGAGGAAATCAATGAAGTCATTGATAAAACTACTGCAATTATTTCGGGACATACAAACCATGTGGACATGGGAGAATATACAAAAGGACATTTCAAGAGAGGAATACTATAGGTGATATTATGATACAATTAGCCTCGATTATTGCGAAATATTTAATATTGATTATGTGCTTAATCTATACATTTTCATGTTTTAATATGTTTCGCAAAAGGAATAAACAAAAACGTGAAGCATTATTAGACAATCAGGTAATCTATATGTTTATCTTTTTGTTTCTTTGTAATTTTGTTTTATTTTTACACACATTAGATTTTAAAATTTTAATTTTCTTTGCAGCTCAAGTGGTATTTTTTGAGATTGTTATGATTTTATATCCTAAAATATATAAGAGATGTTCAAGGCTATTAATTAATAATATGTGTTTTCTATTAGGTGTTGGATTTGTTATTTTAACAAGGTTGTCATTTGAACTTGCTATGAGGCAGTTTGCAATTGTAGCAGTGAGTGTAGTAGCAACTGGATTGATTCCACTTATGATGCATAAATTAAAGTTCTGGCACAAGTTAGGTTGGCTGTATGCTTTTGGCGGACTTGGACTGCTGGCATCCGTTTTTATTGTGGGAGTTCAAAAAAATGGGGCATATAACTGGGTTAAGATTGGACCAGTATCATTTCAGCCATCGGAATTTGTAAAAATTGTTTTTATATTTTTTATAGCTGCTATGCTCAGCAAAGCAAGAGAATTTAAGGACTTAGTTAAGATAACCATTATTGCAGGGTTATATGTACTTGTCTTAGTTGCAGAAAAGGATTTAGGAGGAGCACTTCTATATTTCATGACATATCTTATGATGTTGTACGTTGCCACTGGAAAACTAAAATACCTTCTAGGAGGGTTTGCGGGAGGCTCAGTTGCAGCTGTTATTGCATATCATGTGTTTAGTCATGTGCAAGTGCGTGTTGCAGCGTGGAAGGATCCTTTTTCAATGATTGAGGGAAGAGGGCTTCAGGTTTGTCAATCACTATTTGCCATTGGAACTGGAGGATGGTTTGGACTAGGACTAGGACAAGGAAGACCATATGATGTTCCAGTTAGCGAATCAGATTTTATATTCTCAGCAATTAGTGAAGAATTTGGCGTCGTATTTGGAATTTGTATTATCTTTATTTTAATCAGTTGTTTTATTTTATTTATGGATACAGCAACAAGAAGCAGAGGGCTATTTAATAAGCTTTTGTGCGTTGGATTTGGTGTGTGCTTTTTGTTTCAAGTATTCTTAAGTGTTGGAGGAGTTACAAAATTTATCCCATCTACAGGAGTCACCATTCCCTTTGTTAGTTATGGAGGAACCTCTGTTGCCAGTACCATGATACTTATTAGTGTAATTCAAGGATTATATATGTTAGTAGATAGTGAGGAAGAAGAAAATGAGCGTATGGAACAAGAGAAAAAAGGACAAGAAGTCGCTGGAGAACAACCAACCACTAGAGTTCGGACAAAACCAGTCATTAAAGAAGAAAAAACGCGCTAATCGTCAAATCTTGCAGATTACTTATATTTTCGTGGCTCTATTTCTGGCGCTTGTGGGATATATAATTTATTTTGTTACAGTGGACAGCAGGTCTGTGATTACAGATTCACATAATCGAAGATTAAGTGCATTAGAGAAAAATGTTGTGCGTGGGAAAATTATAAGTAGTGATGGTAAAGTGTTAGCACAAACTGTTTCAGATGATTCTGGAAATGAAGAACGTTATTATCCATATGGCAGAATGTTTGCACATGTAGTTGGATATAACGATAAAGGAAAGTCAGGGATTGAATCTAAATGGAATTTTGAACTATTAACATCGAATTCTAATATTTTTACACAAATTTCCACAGATTTAAAAGGAGAAAAGAATTTAGGAGATGATGTTTATACTACATTAAATACTTCTGTTCAAAAGGCAGCATATAATGCCTTAAGTGGAGAAAAGGGTGCAGTGGTTGCCATGGATCCGCAAACGGGTGCAGTAGTTGCCATGGTTTCAAAGCCGGATTTTCGTCCTGGCAAGGTTGCACAAAACTGGGAGGAATTGAATACAGACAGTGATGCCATGCTTGTAAATCGTGCAACTCAGGGATTGTATCCACCTGGTTCTACATTTAAGGTGGTTACAGCGTTAGAATATATGAGAGAGTATGGAGCAAATAATAATTTTAAATATAAATGTACTGGGTATACCAAGATAAATAATGTTAAAATTCATTGCTATGGTGGAGAAGCACATGGAACTGTTGATATGGAAGAAGCCATTGAGAAGTCTTGTAATACCGCGATTGTTCATATGGCATCTCAATTAAATAAAGGGAAAATGGCATCCCTTGCAACAGACTTGATGTTTGATTCAAAAATACCAATTAGTATTGCCGCGAATTCCAGTAGATTTTCATTTAATAAGAAATCATCGGATAGTACAGTCCCTCAAATTGCAATTGGACAGGGAAGTACATTAATAACACCACTGCAGAATTGCATGGTGATTGCAGCTATTGCAAATGGCGGAACTATGATGGAGCCATATCTTGTTTCTCAGGTGAAGAATTCAGATAATGGTGTTATCAAAGAAACGAAAACAAAAGAGTTAAGCAGTCCCATGACAAAATCGGAGAGCAAAGCATTAAAGAAAATGTTGCGAAAAGTTGTAACCAAAGGGACTGGAAGTAAAGCATATTCTTCTAATTACTATTCTTATGGGAAAACAGGGTCAGCGGAATATAATTCAGACAAAGATTCTCATGCGTGGTATATTGGAGGGGCAGAATATAATGGAAAAAAATTAGTAGTCGGTGTAATTGTAGAAGGTGGTGGCTCTGGAGGAAGAGTTGCTGCACCAATTGCAAAAGATATTTTTGACGCTTATTTTAATCAATAAGAATCCTCTCTTGAAATCACATATTAATAGAGCTATAATATTACCAAGGAAGATACAAGACACGAAGGAGCTATGATGGGAGGCTTATATGACCGAGGCAACAAGCTGTGGAGGTGTCGTAATATTTAGAGGGAAGATTCTTCTGTTATATAAGAGTTATAGAAACCGATATGATGGATGGGTGCTTCCAAAGGGTACAGTAGAGGAAGGTGAAACTCACGAAGAGACAGCATTACGTGAGGTAAAGGAAGAGTCTGATATTGATGGGACAATTATCAAGTATGTAGGGAAGAGTGAGTATACATTTTATTCATTTCATGAGCAGATTGTAAAGAGTGTTCATTGGTATTTGATGGAGTCCGATAGCTATCATTCAAAACCGCAAAAGGAAGAGTTCTTCGTCGACTCTGGGTACTACAAATTTCACGAGGCTTACCACTTATTAAAGTTTCCCAATGAGAAAGAGATTTTAAAAAAAGCATACGATGAATATAAACAATTAAAGTCTAAGGATCGATGGGGAAACCATTCAAGGAAAGAATACGGAAAGAAAGACAAAGAAGAATCATGTTAAGGCATGATTCTTCTTTTTTCTTGGAAAACAACTCCTTGCAATACAGTATGTGACAATACATAATTCCTTTAAAAACATAATACAATATAAAAAAGATGGTTAGGCGAGTTCCTATGAAACAATATGTTATAGTATGTACAATTCTTATTTCACTTATTTTTTTTCAAGGGTATACTCCAATATCTATTTATGCATCTGAAACAAAAGATATGAATTTAACAGCAAAATCTGCTGTAGTCATGGAAGAAACTTCTGGGAGAGTACTATTTGAACAGAAAAAAAATGAAGAGCTGCCACCTGCAAGTGTTACAAAAGTAATGTCTCTTTTATTAATTTTTGAGGCACTAGATCAGGGGCAAATAAAAAAAACAGATATAGTTTCTGTAAGTGAACATGCAGCTTCTATGGGCGGTTCACAAGTATTCTTAGAAACAGGAGAGAAACAAAGGGTAGACGATTTACTAAAATGTATGATAATATCAAGTGCAAATGATGCCACTGTAGCCATGGCTGAAAAAGTTGCTGGAAGCGAAACCGCTTTTGTAAAGCGGATGAACCAGAAAGCAAAACAACTTGGTATGAAACATACAATGTTTAAAAACTGTTGTGGATTGGATACAGACCAGCATTATACTTCATCTTATGATATAGCCCTTATGTCTAGGGCACTAATTCAAAAGTATCCAGATGTTCTAAATTATACGAAAATATGGATGGATACGATTACCCACACTACAAGTAAAGAAAAGAAAGAGTTTGGATTAAGTAATACCAACAAAATGATTCGCCAATATAATGGGTGCACTGGGTTGAAAACTGGAAGCACAGGAAAGGCAAAATTTTGCCTAAGTGCCACAGCAAAAAGAAATGGTGTTTCGTTAATTGCTGTTGTTATGGGAAGTGATTCTTCCAAAGAGAGAATAAAAGATACTAGTAAGTTATTAGATTATGGTTTTTCTATTTGTCAGAAAATAAAAAGGGTTACAAAAGCAAATGAGATTGGAAACTTTAAAGTAGAAAAAGGAAATGAAGATTTCATTCAAAGTAAATCGGAACTAATTTCTAACTTTGTCATATTTCATTCTGAAAATCCAACTGATTTAAAAAAAATAATTAAAAAGAAAACACTAATTGCACCAGTAAAAAAAGGAGAAATTATAGGTTCTATTATTTTTAAACAGAAAAACAAGATAATACATACACAAAATATTCTTGCGGTACAGTCTGTTGACAAGGCATATTACCTAGATTATTTAAAGAAAATCATAAATCAATATTTTTAAATTAATTCACTGTTTTTCCGGGTAAGAGAAAAACAGTGAATTAAAACATTGGATTTCTAAAAAGAAGAAAAAGAAAGAATTAAATTTTTATAACTTCCCCCTTATAATAAAAACATGTTAAACATGAAGGCAAATTTAAGGAGGAATTAAGATGAGTAATTCATGGCTAGAACTTGAAGGAAAAACAGTAATCGTAACAGGTGGAGCATCTGGAATCGGGAAAGCGGTTGCCCAAGGGTATTTGGATGCTGGAGCAAACGTAGTTGTTTCAGATATGGCACCAGAAGCACCAGAGATGAACGAAGAATGTGGAAAGTTTCACTATGTAAAGACAGATGTCACAAATGCAGCACAAGTTGAGGCGATGGTGCAGGAAGCTGTTACTACATTTGGAACAGTAGATGTGTTAGTAAATAATGCAGGGATTAATATTCCAAGATTACTTGTAGATAAGAAAGATCCAAAGGGTCAATATGAACTTGATGAACAAGTATGGGATAAGGTCTGCAATGTAAATTTAAAAGGAGTTTTCTTCTGTGCCCAGGCAGTAGGAAGAGTCCTAGTAGAAAAAGGTGAAGGTGTTATTATTAACATGTCATCTGAAAGTGGATTAGAAGGATCTGAAGGTCAAAGCGTATATGCTGCGACAAAGAATGCAGTGAATTCATTGACAAGATCATGGGCAAAGGAACTAGGAAAACAAGGAGTCAGAGTTGTAGGAGTTGCACCAGGAATTATGGAAGCAACAGGACTTAGAACATTAGCATATGAATCAGCTTTAGCATACACAAGAGGAATTACAGTGGATGATCTAAGAGCTGGATACAGCAAGACTTCAACCACACCACTTGGAAGATCTGGTAAATTATCAGAAGTAGGAGACATGTGTGTATTCCTTGGAAGTAAGAGAGCATCTTATGTACATGGAGTTACAGTTAATGTAGCTGGTGGTAAAACAAGAGGATAGAATATATGAAGCTTTTTAGTGAAGAGAACAGAATGGCAATGATACTGCGAAGTCTTGAGAATCAGCGGATTTGTGATGTTGAAAAAATTGCAGATCGAATCAATGTTTCCTCCAAGACAATTCGTAATGATGTTAAAGAATTAAATTGTTTAATGGGTGGCTATGCTGTGATTAGTAACAAAAAAAGTGATTATAAACTAATTGTCTTTAACCAAACAGGTTACGAAGAAATACGAGATAGAATTTACCAGCAAGAGGAGTATTTTAACTCACCTCAGACGCGTATGGCCTATATATTTTGGCAGCTTATGGATGCAAAACATCCATATCTGATTGATGATTTAGCGGAAGAGATGAAAGTTGGGAGAACTACAACAAACAGTGACTTGAAAAAACTACGTGAGTCGATTAGAAAATATGATTTGGATATTGTAGGAAGAGCTAACACTGGATTGACATTAGATGGAGATGAATTGAATATAAGATTTTATCTTCTTGAGAACGTCTACGAACAAATCTATTTGAATTTTCCACTTGGTGCAAAGTTACGAAGAGTACTTTATAAAATGCAAGAAGAATATTCATTGGATGCCTTAGGTTTTGGATTGTTTTATCGGTCGTTTGTTATTATGATTGACCGTCTGCAAAACAAACATTACATCAAGGAATTAGGAGAAAAATATCTAAGACTTGAGGGCAATCCAATCTATAAAATTGTACATAAGTTATCATTAGATATTGAAAATTTGACAGGAATTTTGATTCCTAAATACGAAAAAATATATTTATGTCTGCCGTTAGTAGGAATGAGAACACCGGCAAATATTAAAGGCATTGAAAATTATATAACTATTTCTGAAGATGCAGCTGATTTGATTATTGAAATATTAAATCGAATCAAAGATGAACTAGGAGTTGATGTGGTTGTAAATGAATTGTTCGATGATTTTGTATATCATGTATTTTTTATGATTAATCGTTTGAATTATGGGATTCATATTCGAAATGAAATTGTGGATGATATAAGAGACGAATATTCCTTGGCCTATAAGATGGCTCAAATTGCAAAAGAAGTGATTGAAAAGACATGTGAAATTAAAGTTTCAAAAGACGAGATGGGATTTTTGGCAGCATATTTTGGAGTGTTCTTAATTGAACAAACCAAAGAGCAGAGGCCTTGTAAAATTGCAATTGTCTGTGGATCAGGTAAGATTATTGGCCGTTTGATTGCAAATCAAGTGAAAAACATATTTGAAATAGAGCCAATTGTAAAGTATTACTATGACAATCATTTTAAAGTACCAGATGATGAAAGATTTGATTTTATCATCACAACAAATAAGTCAAAGATTCAAACTTCAATTCCTGTAATTTATACAGATGAAGTTTTTGATAAACAATTATTGAAAAGTAAGATTTTAAGTGTGAAATATCTAAAGAAAATGAATATTCCTGTTCGCCAGGGCATTGATTCATTGTTTTTAAATATGATTGATGAAAATAGGTTTTATATTTTAGATTCAGAACTTTCATATGAAGAAAACATGATTGTAATGTCAGATGATATGGTGGAAAAAGGATATTTAGATCAAGATTTTACAAAACGACTTCTCAAAAGAGAAGAAGAGTCAACAATGATATTTGATGAAAATATTGCTTTTCCTCACACAACAACTACCAAACAAAACCTTTGCCTTGGACTTGGAATATATAAAAAGACAGAAAGCAGTAGTGGCGAAGGGGTTAAGCTGATTATCATTTTAGGAATTCCAGAATCCTTACAAGATGATTCTATATTAGTACAATTGTATGATGATGTGCTTTCTATTGCCAATCGACCAGACGTGGTTGAAAAGCTTAGAGATATTGATAGTTACCGAGACTTGTTGATTTATTTTTCAGAGGAAAATAATATTTTTAGATAAATATAAAGGAGGAAATTATGACATATTATTTATTAATTGCAGGAACATTATTAGCAGCTTTCCTATTGCAATTTGTATTTTCAATGTATCAAATGAAAAGTTTTAATGCATTTTACACAAAACTTAGAAAAATGGGACGAGTTGCCATTGGAAAAAGCAAAGGTATTATTTATGCTGGATGTATTGCTATGTTTGCAGTTGATGAAAATGGAATAATCATAGCAGGAAGCTGTATGGAAGGTGTGACATTTCTGGCAAAATTCAAAGAGTTTGACAAGTTTAATGGAAGATTTGTTGGGTCTCTTACAAAAGAAGACTGTGTAGGAATCGGAGTACCAAAACAAAGAGCTGTTGTAAATGCATCCTCTAATTACAACATCGCCATGAGTGGTGGAGAGATTGTGGAAAAACCAGGACTGTTAACTCGCATTGCAAATGTGATTTATGGAAAAGGAAACACAAAGAAAACTTGCAGTTAGAAAAGGAGAACATATATGAAGATTATAGTAAAATTCGCATCAGGATTTATGGGATTATTTGATACAGGTGCTACAACATTTACAGGTTGGGTTACTAGTATTGTACCAAAAGTATTATTATTACTTATTTTAATGAACACAATTATTGCCCTTGTGGGACAAGAAAGAATTGATAAATTTGCAAAAGTATGCTCAGGAAATGTGATTTTAGCATATGGATTATTACCATTCCTTTCAGCATTTATGCTAGGAAATCCAATGGCACTTTCAATGGGTAAATTCTTACCAGAAAGAATGAAACCAAGTTATTATGCGTCAGCATCGTTCCACTGCCATACAAATAGTGGTATTTTTCCACATATTAACCCAGGTGAAATCTTTATCTACATGGGAATTGCAGCAGGAATTCAAACATTAGGATTAGATCAGACAGACTTAGCCATGCGTTATTTATTAGTTGGTTTAGTTATGAACTTCTTCGCAGGATGGGTTACAGACTTTACAACGAAGATGGTTATGAAACAACAAGGAATCGAACTAAGTAATGAGTTGGACTAAGAATTAGGAGGATTAAAAAATGGCAGAATATAATTCAATTACAATAAAAAAAGGTAGTGGCGGATTTGGTGGACCATTAACAGTTTGCCCAAAAGATGGAAAAGATGTATTATTATTTATAACAGGTGGTGGAGCTGAACCAGATATTGTTCAGAAGATTGTTGATTTAACAGGATGTCGTGCTGTGAATGGATTTAAAACAGCAGTACCTGAAGAAGAAATCTTCTTAGTAATTATCGACTGTGGTGGAACCCTTCGATGTGGAATTTATCCACAAAAGAGAATTCCTACAATTAACGTAAACCCAGTAGGAAAATCTGGACCAATGGCAAAATACATCACAGAAGATATTTATGTATCTGGTGTTGGAATGAACCAAATTGAAGCAGCAGATGGAAGTACAGCACCAATCGCTTCTGAAGCAAAAGAAGAGGCAAAACCAGAAAGAGAATTTAAATACAGCTCAGATAAGAAAGTTTCTGAAACATTAGGAGAAACATCAAAGTCAAGCTTTATTCAAAAATTTGGTATGGGAGCTGGTAAAGTTGTAGCTACATTTAACGCAGCTGCAAAGGAGTCAGTAAACACAGTATTGCACACAATTTTACCATTTATGGGATTCGTAGCATTATTAATTGGTATTATTCAAGGATCTGGATTTGGTAACTGGTTTGCAGCATTATTAAAACCACTTTGCGGAAATATTATTGGACTTGTCATTTTATCGTTTATCTGTGCGATTCCAGTATTATCTTGTTTATTGGGACCAGGAGCTGTTATTGCTCAAATTATCGGTACATTAATTGGTGTTGAAATTGGAAAAGGAAATATTGCACCATCATTAGCATTACCTGCACTATTTGCAATCAATGCTCAATGTGCTTGTGACTTTATCCCGGTTGGACTTGGACTTGCAGATGCAGAGCCAGAAACTGTAGAAGTTGGTGTACCATCTGTATTATACTCACGATTCATTATTGCTATTCCTCGAGTATTAGTTGCATTTGCTGCTAGTGCAGGACTATATAGCAAATAGTAAAAGAAAGAAAGGAAAGAAGGACATGATTTATCAAACAACAGTAAAAGGAATGGGAGCAGATGTAAACGCATTTGCTGGAGAAGGGATTTTTGTATCATTTGGAAATCAAGCACCAGAAACATTAAAGGATTTTTGTTACATTGTAGATTTAAACCCAGTAGAGGGAGAAATAAAACCTGGATGCAAGCTTGTAATCGACGGAGAAGAACATGAAATTGTTCAAGTTGGAGATGTTGCACAGGAAAATCTACATAATCTAGGACATGTTACATATTCTTTCAATGGAAGTGGAGAATGTTTGCCAGGATCAATTTGTGTAGAAAAATCTGAATTACCACAACTTAAAGTAGGAAGCACAATCAAGATTGTTGAATAAGTCTTTCTTTACTTTCAAGTTAGAAGCAAGGACTATGGTCAAAGAGAGACCATAGTCCTTGCTTTTTCTATAGACTTTTAGTAGAATATATAAGTATATATGTATTAGAAAGTGAGTTTATATGGTTTATATAATTATAATACTACTACTGATTCTTTTAGCTGTTGTTATTTTAAGCATTGGAGAGAATCAAAGTTTGGCACTAGAATCTTATGATGTTGTTTCCAGCAAACTGCCGGAAGCATTTGATGGATTTAAAATTGTATTTTTAACAGATCTTCATAGCAATGAATTTGGTTTTGAGAATGAACGACTTCATCAATTGATTGATGATGCACATCCAGACGTTATTGTTGTTGGTGGCGATATGATTGTTGGAAGACCAGAAGAGGATTTAAAGATTACTCTAGAGTTTATGAGTAAGTTATCAAGGAAATATCGTATTTATTGTGGAGATGGGAATCATGAGTTTCGGTTAAGTCGTATGGAAGAGGTTTACGGCGTGAAGTATAAGGAATATGTCTCAAGATTAAAAGAAGCAGGAGTGATTCATTTAAGTGATGAAGGAGCGTTCCTTGACAATGGAATAGATGCAATTCGTATTACAGGATTGGATTTAGAGTTTGAACAGTACAAAAAGTTTAAGTCAACACCTATTCAGGTGCGACAGATTATTGATAAGATTGGGGTTCCTGAAGAAGACTTTTTTCAGATTCTCTTGGTACACAACCCTAATGGATTTAAGCAGTATGCCAATTGGGGAGCTGATTTAGTATTAAGCGGGCATTACCATGGAGGAATGGTAAGAATTCCTAAGATTGGTGGGGTGATATCACCACAGTTTCAATTGTTTCCAAAATATGACAACGGCAAATACACCATTGGAAAATCCACGATGATATTAAGTCGTGGATTAGGAAATCATTCAATTAAGATTCGCTTATGGAATAAACCAGAAGTTTCTTTGATTACATTAAGAAAAGCAGAGGATGAGCATGGCGATTGAAGTTAAGTTAAATATGTTTGAAGGTCCGTTGGACTTGCTTCTCCATTTGATTGAGAAGAATAAAGTAGATATTTATGACATTCCAATTTCTGAGATTACAGAGCAGTATTTAGAATATGTTAGGGCAATGGAGGAAGAAGATCTAGATGTTATGAGTGAATTCCTTGTGATGGCTGCAACATTGCTTAAGATAAAGACCAAGATGTTGCTTCCAAAACTTGAAGAAGAGGAAGATGAAGATGATCCAAGAGAAGAATTGGTTCGTCGCTTAATTGAATATAAGATTTATAAGTATGCATCTATACAGTTAAAAGACCGAGAATATGAGGCGGCAAAGGTGTTTTTTAAACAAAAGAAACTGCCAGAAGAGGTTCTTATGTATAGGGAAGAGGTTCATCCAAAGGATGTAATTGGAGATTTGACACTTCTCGAGCTTCAGAAAGTATTTCAGTTTGTTATGCGAAAGCGAGTGGATAAGTTGGATCCTATCCGAAGTAAGTTTGGAGAAATCAAAAGAGAAGAAATTAGTTTAGAGGACAAGCTTATTGAAGTGGAGAATTTGATTTTCAAAAAAAGACAGTTGATTTTTAGGGAGCTGTTAGAGGGACAAGAATCAAAAGAGATGGTTGTTGTTACTTTTTTATCTATTCTGGAGTTAATTAAAGTTGGAAAAGTAAATGTTATACAGGAAGGAATCGGGCAGGAGATTCAAATTCAAGCATTGGGGTAATTAATATATGAAAGAAAAGCAAGCTATTATAGAGGGAATTCTCTTTTCCATGGGTACAAGTGTATCAAAGAAGCAATTAATAGAAGCACTTAATATTTCGGAAGAGCTGTTTCTGTATTTAATAGAACAATTGAAAATAAAATATAATAATAAAGATAGTGGAATAAAGTTGTTAGAACTGGATGGATCCTATCAATTATGTACAAAGGAAACATGTTACGACAACTTGATTTCCATTGTGAATCATCCACAAAAGCCAAAATTAACAGAGGTTATGTTAGAGACACTGTCAATTATTGCGTATAAACAGCCGGTAACGAAGCAGGAAATAGAGGCGATTCGTGGAGTGAAGTGCGATCACGCAATTAATAAGTTGTTAGATTATAATTTAATCAGAGAGGCTGGGCGCCTAGATGCAATCGGAAGACCAATTTTATTTCGAACTACAGAGGAATTTTTACGTTCCTTTGGGGTGGAATCGATGAAAGATTTACCTAAAATAGAAAAAGAACAGGTGGAAGATTTTAAACAGGAGGCACAGGAGGAAATTATATTCGCTTTGGAAGAAAAAGAAGAGTAGACATAGAAAGGAAGCGCTATATGGGAAAAATTACGGGAAACCAAATGCTTGTAAAAGCATTGCAGAAAGAAGGGGTTGAAAAAATCTTTGGATACCCTGGGGCTTGTGTTATTGATATTTTTGATGAGATATATAAACAGGAAGAAATGGAGTTAATATTACCTCGTCATGAACAGGCTTTAGTTCATGCAGCAGATGGGTATGCTAGATCTACAGGGAAAGTTGGAGTTTGTATTGCTACAAGTGGTCCTGGGGCAACAAATTTAGTAACAGGAATTGCAACAGCAAATTATGATAGTGTTCCCCTTGTTTGTTTTACGGGACAGGTTCCATTAACATCCATTGGAAATGACAGTTTTCAAGAGATTGATATTGTTGGTGTAACACGCAATATTGCCAAGTTTGTGATAGTCTGTCGTAATAGAAACGACTTAAACCGTATTATAAAAGAAGCCTTTTATATTGCCAAAAGTGGACGTCCAGGTCCTGTATTAATTGACCTTCCAAAGGATGTGATGGCAGAACTTGGAAGCGATGTTTATCCAGAAGAAGTAAATATTCGAGGATATAAACCAAATACTAAGGTCCATATTCCACAGGTACATAGAGCCATGCGGACATTATTAAAGGCAAAGAAACCATTATTCTTAATTGGTGGGGGTACTAAGATTGCCAATGCACATGAAGAGATGGTAAAATTAGCGGAACTTGTAAGAGTGCCAGTTATTACGACGATTATGGGAAGGGGTGTTCTTCCAACAAATCATCCTTTATACTATGGAAATATAGGAATGCATGGAAGTTACGCAGCCAACGAAGCAGTAACAAACTGTGACGTACTATTTTCAATTGGAACAAGGTTCAATGACAGAATTACTGGAAAACTTGGAACTTTTGCACCTCATGCAAAGATTATACATATTGATATCGATACAGCATCCATTTCTAAAAATGTAACCGTTGATATTCCAATTGTTGCAGATGCCAAGGAAGCTATTGTTGAATTAATTAAAGTGGCAGAAGAGCATCCAGCAGTGGATACATCAAAATGGCTTGATATGATGGATGCGTGGAAAGCAAAACATCCAATCAAGATGGAAGAAACAAATGAACTTAATCCACAGCAAATTATCGAAGCTATCAACGAAAACTTCAAGGAATCAATTGTTGTGACAGATGTAGGTCAAAATCAAATGTGGGCGACACAGTTCGTTCAATTATGGGGAAGAAGCCAGTTCTTAACATCAGGTGGATTAGGTACCATGGGATATGGTTTTCCAGCGGCGCTTGGAGCTCAGATAGGAAATCCTGACCGTGAGGTGGTTGCTATCTGTGGAGATGGCGGAGTTCAGATGAATATACAAGAGATGGCAACTGCAGTGATTCAGGAATTACCAGTTGTTTTGTGTGTTTTGAATAATGGATATTTAGGAATGGTTCGTCAATGGCAGGATTTATTTTATCAAAAGAGATATGGTGGAACCTGTTTGATGAGAAGAAAAGAATGTGAACATTTTTGTGGGAAATCAGACCGCATAACTTGTCCACCATATACACCTGACTTTATAAAATTGGCAGAGAGTTATGGAGCACAGGGAATACGAGTAACGAAGAAAGAAGAAATTAAGGCTGCATTTGACCAGGCAAAAGCAAAAAAAGATGGTCCAACATTAATTGAATTTATAATTGACAGGGAAGAGCTTGTAATGCCAATGGTAAAAGGTGGAGGTTCTCTTACTGATTTAATTATGAGCAGAGAAGAAAGGAGAAAATAAAATGGAAAAAAGATGGTTATCTTTATATGTAGAAAATCGAGTTGGTGTATTAGCAAAAATTTCAGGTTTATTTTCAGGAAAATCATACAATCTTCAAAGCTTAACAGTGGGGCCTACAGAGGATGAGACTGTGTCAAGAATGACAATTGCAGTTGAAAGTGATGATGCAACCTTTGAACAGATTAAAAAGCAGTTAAACCGCAGCGTAGAAGTAATCAAAGTAATTGATTATACAACTATGTCAATTCGCATGAAAGAAATTATGTTTATCAAGGTTAAAAGCTGTACCCAGCGAGATAAAAATGAAATTTTTCAAATGGCAGAAGTTTTCAGATTCTTAGTAAAGGATATGGGGAAGGACAGCGTTTTAATTGAGGCAGTTCGTACAGAAGCAAAGAATAATTCAATTTTAAATGTATTTAAAAGTCGTTTTACTAATATTGAAGTTGTCCGTGGTGGAAGTGTTGCAATTGACTCTATCAGCATGCAGGACCGATGACAAAAAAGCTGTGTATACAATATGTATATACAGCTTTTTATAATGGACACAGGACAAACCGTTACATATAGATATTGTTAATTATATAACAATAAAGTATAAAAAAAGAATAAAATAAATATGAAATTTATAATATTCATAAAAAAAAATAATGGATAATAAAAATTGTTTTTTAAAAAGTACAATTTTTAAATATATGGAAGGGGGTTGAAAAATGGCTTAAAACGTGGTTTTTTATCGTGCTAAATTGTTTATAATAAATATGAGAAACTTTTTATAGAAAGAAACAATTGAAATCAAAAATAGATTGTGATACTATTAACACATCGGTAAAAATACCTTAACAATATTAATAATTAATTAATGGAGGAATCAAAATGTCAAAAAAAGTAGTAATCGCAAGTGCTTGTCGTACAGCAGTAGGTAAAATGGGTGGAGCACTAAGCACAACTCCAGCAGCGGATCTAGGAGCTATCGTAATCAAAGAAGCTTTAAACAGAGCAAAAGTTCAACCAGAAGCTGTAGATCAAGTATTAATGGGATGTGTTATTCAGGCAGGATTAGGACAAAACGTAGCTCGTCAAGCAACATTAAAGGCTGGATTACCAATTGAAGTTCCAGCAGTAACACTTAACGTTGTATGTGGTTCAGGATTAAACGCAATTAACATGGCTGCAGAAAAGATTATTGCTGGTAATGCTGATGTTGTTGTTGCAGGTGGTATGGAAAACATGTCAATGGCACCTTATGCATTAGATAAAGCTCGTTTTGGATACAGAATGGGTAACGCAACAATGAAAGATACTATGGTAAACGATGCACTTTGGTGTGCTATGAACGATATCCACATGGGTATGACAGCAGAAAACATCTGTGAAAAATGGGGATTAACTCGTGAGCAATTAGATGAATTTGCAGCAACTAGCCAACAAAAAGCTGTAGCAGCTCAAGAAGCTGGTAAGTTTGACGAAGAAATCGTGCCAGTTGAAGTAAAATCAAGAAAAGCAACAGTAGTTGTAAATAAAGATGAAGGACCTCGTGCAGGAACAACAGCTGAAGGAATTTCAGGACTACGTCCAGCATTTAAGAAAGACGGAATCGTTACTGCAGCTAACTCATCAGGAATCAATGATGGTGCAGCAGCAGTTGTTGTAATGAGTGAAGAAAAAGCAAAAGAATTAGGTGTTACACCTATGGCTACATGGATTGCTGGAGATTTGGCAGGAGTTGATCCTAAGATTATGGGAATCGGACCAGTAGCAGCTACTAAGAAAGTAATGGACAAAGCAGGAATGAAGATTGATGACTTTGATTTAATTGAAGCAAACGAAGCTTTTGCTGCTCAATCAGTAGCTGTTCAAAAAGAATTAGGATTTAAGGATGATGTATTAAATGTGAATGGTGGAGCAATCGCTATTGGACATCCAGTAGGAGCTTCAGGATGCCGTATTTTTGTTACATTATTACATGCTATGAAACAAAACAATGCAAAGAAAGGTTTAGCTACTCTTTGTATTGGTGGTGGAATGGGTTGCGCAACAATCGTTGAAATGGACTAATTAAACATTTTTAAGTTTAAGTTGAAAGGAGAATTCATTCATGGAATTCATTACATATGAAACAGAAGGACAAATCGGTATTATTACAATTAATCGTCCAAAAGCATTAAACGCATTAAATAGTGCAGTGCTAGG
>JAQWFL010000073.1 GCA_028704435.1 Anaerostipes sp.
TGCAAATGTCAACATAAAAATGTAGGTTTTATGGAAAATAAGTATGTAAGAAAAATGACATTCTTATTTTCCATTTTTTTTAATTTTCCTCAGTCAAATATTGCATCTGGTCTTTGATTCTGTAAGATGGGCCATTGATGTTAATAACAGAACAATGGTGCAATAATCTATCCAGAAGTGCATTTGTAAGTACAGGTTCTTGAAAAATATCAGCCCACTTTGAAAATGGACTATTTGTAGTAATAATTGTTGAGAGTTTCTCATATCTTTTTGCTATGAGGTTAAAGAAGAGATTAGCTGAATCAACGTCCATTCTCTGGTAGCCCAATTCATCTATAATTAGTAGTTTATAACGGCAAAACCATTTAATTCTGGTTTCGAGTCTGTTTTCTGATGCAGCCTTCTTTAATTGTGATATTAAATCCTGAAATGTGATGAAATATACACAGTATCTGTGCTTTGCAGCTTCTATGCCTATAGATACTGCAAGGTTTGTTTTACCCACACCTGGTGTTCCACAAAATATAACATTCTCAGCGTTCTCTATAAATCTTAGTGTCATAAGATCCATTATTTTCGACTTATCAAGGGATGGCTGAAAATTAAAATCAAACTCGTGTATTTCCTTTAAATATGGGAAATTTGCAACTTTGACACAGCCTTTAATAGATTGTTCCTTTTTAAAACTAATCTCCAGTTGTGTAAGCTCATATATTGCATCAAGAGCTGTTTTACTTCCGTCAGCTATCATATCAAGGTATTTATCTATATTTTCCTGAAATCGTCTTAATTCTAACGCTTCAAGATTGTTTAATAAACTATTGTATGTATTCATCTTAGCTCCTTTACATAAATGGTAATTCATCTTCGTGTGAAACAGCATAGATATCTTTTGATTCTGGATGTAATTTTAAGCATTCCTGATATCTTTCCTGTTCTTCTGCTTCATCTTTTTTGTGTTCTATTGTCATATCTTTAATAAATTCCTCAATTTCGTTGGAATACTTTTGCTTTATAATCTCGAATCCTTCTTCTGTAAGAATACACTCACTTTCACTTACAGCCATAAAATCATTAACCCAGCAATCGAATGCTATACTTCTACATAAGTTTTCCTTCATAGAAAATTTGATATGAGAAATAAATACTTCTCTGTTTGCAACATAAGGTAATACTTCGTTCATCCCTTTTATAAATATAAGTCTGTCTGCAGGAGAAAGATGAGCATAGTTACTTATTACCCATCGTCCATATTCACTCTGATTGATGTAAGCTATCAATGCATCAGCAGACTTAGTAGCTGCTATTCCTGATACTTTAACCTTTCGGTGTTCTAAAAGTTTATCCATCATTTCGAGATTTTCAGATACAACACTGTCCATATCTTCTTTTTTCACCTTTCCATTCATAAGTTTTTTATAATGAGCGTCTGAATAATTTATATTTTTATCTGTTATAGAGTGAAAGGTAACAAGTTTTCCGTTATAATATATGTAAAGCTTGTTATCTAAGACGTCTACCGTGACCTCTTCACCAATAAGCTTTGGATCAACAGAGTATCTGTTTGCTCCATATCTAATTAATGATTCAGCTGACACTTTATACTTGTTTGGAGTCAGGTACGTGTCGATGATGTTTTTGTTAGGTAATGGCTTCAGGTACTCTTTTTCTTTGTAAAACAGAGCAGTAGGGGACATTTCTGTTTCCTGATTGATATTAATATTCATATCCTTATTGATTGTTTCAATTATTTGTGTTAATTCCTCTAATGTTTCAAATTCACCTTCATAAGCTCTTATCCAGTCAATTACTTTATTCTTAGCTTCTACAGTACCTTTTGTTTCAGGCTGTCTGGCCCTACACAAACGAACTTTAAATCCAAAGTCCTTAGCCAGCTGACTTATTGCATCTGTAGGCCGCTTAGGCTTTGCATTGATATTTGCAACCGTAGACATGTTGTCGAAGAGTAGTTCTTTAGGCACACCTCCAAACTTTACAAATCCGTTAATCAATCCTCTTGAAACATCATCAAATCTTTTTTGCACTGATAAATTTAGATGGCTAAATCGTGAAAACTTCAATACAAGGTGCAGGACATTGATAGTAAATATTTCTCCGTATTTATTGGCAATACTAATATCCTCCTTCCAGTCAACCTGTCCCTGTACACCAGGTTCTTTTTCAAATCTTGGATGTCCTTCAATCTGAGCTTTGGGCTTAAGCTTGTTTTTTTTAACATATTTATTAAAGTTAGAATAAGTACCGATTCTACTAATGCCATACTTTTTAACCATAAATTCATAAACGCCCTGAACAGTTACTCGTCGTATTGTAAGCTTATCCGCAATTTCTGTTTTATAAACATCTAGCTTGCTTCCTTTATTTCTTGTTGCAGGCCTCCCTTCGTAACCATTGTGATATTTTTTTACTGTTCGTGGATCCATTCCATACTTCTTGCCTAAAGCAGTATAGTTTGGCTTGATACCTAAACTGTCCATTACTGCTAATTCTCCTTTGAGATTGTTATTCATGTGTTACACCTCCAAGAAAAGTGTAACAATATGTTTAGAATAATCAAATAAGGATGTAGGTTTTATGACATTTTTATTTGCCATAATTCCTACATCCTTATAGTATCATTTGCA
>JAQWFL010000023.1 GCA_028704435.1 Anaerostipes sp.
GTTTTGCTCTCCATTGTGATTTTATGTCTTATTGCTATTTTCCTTTATGCTCTAATTCACCTTCTTGAAAACAAGGCGACCTCATCTACCTTGGGGAAATCTTAAGGCAAGAGCCGCTGTCTCATTCCAAGACAACGGCTCCTGGTTACATACAATCATACCAAATCTCTTGTTGAAATATTCTTTTTTGTTCCTCTAGTTCCTTAACTCCTGTACTTTGCATCCACATAATCTTTGCCATAACAGCTTCCATCGTCATATCCTTTGCTTCTACCACCCGTTCAAGACTCAAGAACTTTCTGCCGACTTCATAAGATAACATATCCGTTCCTTCTTTTAATACCTGTGTCCCCACAACGATAAGGGTTTCATACCTTTGTGAAAGAAGCTTTAAATCATCAAATAATAATTCTGGCAGATTCCCACATCCAAATCCCTCTAAGACCACACAATCATACTTATGAAACACCAGCTCTATTAATTCACTGTTAACATATGGTGTAACCTTTACCAAATGGATGGAAGGCTCCTTTGGATAGGTAAACATAGGGAACCTTTCTGGCTTTTGTAAATCTATATTCCACTGAACTTTTCCATCTTCCACAGTTGCAACTGTTGGCATATTTATACTCTCCATGGAATGATTACTTTTTGTACAAACTTTATTTACTCTCGTTCCCACAATAACATCCCCATCAAATACCACAAGCACCCCATGACTTTTCTCATTCATGGCAACACATATTGAATCATGTAGATTTTTCACTCCGTCTGATCCTTCCTCTGTCAATGAATGCTGTGCACCAGTAACAATAATAGGCTTTCCTGACTGCTGAATCATATAGGACAATACACTTGATGTATATGCCAATGTGTCCGTTCCATGTAAAATAACAAATCCATCATATTGAGCATACTCTTTTTCTATCTTTGAAACCATCTGGTTCCATTGAGTCCTTCCAATATTACTACTGTCCAAATTCATAAGCTGAATCCCAGATACATGACATCCTTCTGGCAATTCAGGCAAATATTCTAATACCTTTCCCACCTCCAACGTAGGTTCCAAACCTCCTCCCTGATTGGTAGATGCTATAGTTCCTCCAGTTGCAATTAACAATATTTCTTTCATTCCCTCGCCTCCGTTCTTCCTATACTATTACCTTTTATTTTAACTTACATTTGATAAAATGACAAACTAAGTTATAATAGAGTAAGAAAAATAATAAAAATGAAAGGATTTTATAAATGAAAGCTGATTTACATACACATACAGTTTTATCTGATGGTGCACTTGATGTGGATCAATTATTCCACCATGCAAAGCATATTGGACTTGATTATTTGTCTGTCACCGACCACAATTCCACCCACTCAATTGCACCTGCAATGGCTTTGGGCGAAGAATTAGATATTCAGGTAATTCCCGGAGTAGAATTGTCTACCTACCATTCAGAAACAGGAACAAAACCTCATATTCTATGTTATTTTCCTGTTGACATAAAGCGTCTTCAAAAAAAGCTGGATAAATATATCCAATTGGAGAAGGAAGCCAAACTTTCCATGTATACAAAGCTAATGGAGGATTATCCCGTTACATTAGAACAACTAGAAGAGGCCACAAAATACAGTACCTCTATTTACAAGGTTCATATGATGCAAGTTCTTGCCTCCCTAGGATACACTGGACAACCTATTGGCGAACTTCATGACAAATTATTTGGAGCAGGCTCAAAATACAACTGTCCTCAAGAATACATTTCCACCAAAGAAGCTGCATCCCTTATTCACACTTGTGGTGGAGTAGCTGTATTGGCACACCCAGGGCAATATAAAAATCCTATGCTTATGGAGATGCTTATTGAACACAATTATTTAGATGGTCTTGAGTATGAACACCCTCGAAATGATGAACAAATAAAAGAGCATATTCTAAGCCTCTCCAAAGAACATGATTTGTTCTTGACTGGAGGAACAGACTTTCATGGATTATATTCTACAACTCCTTATCCACTTGGAACCTATCTTTGTCCAGAAGAGGGCTTAGAACATCTTCAGGCTGCTGGAAAAGAAGCCAACATGGCCTATTTTAGAAATAAAGAAAAAGCAGGAAACGAATAGTCTCCTGCTTCTTTTTATAAACTTCTAACAACACTATGAAGAACTTTTGAAACAGTTCCTCCCACCAAGGCTCCCGCTACTATCTCAACTACTGCATTGATTCCCACAAATGCACAAATAAAATTAATTGGATTCAAACTTCCCATGGTTGTGTTCAAATTCTGTATATAATCCGTATTCCAATAACAAAGGACCAAGGCTCCCATGAAAAATACTGTGTTTAGAAATGGAGCCAAAAAACCACCTATATAATACGAACTGGTTGACATCCCCTTGCTCTTTCGAAGCATCTTAAAAATAACTCCAGTTAAAAATCCCATCAGAGTTCTTGTGGGTACCGCTACTAGAAAAGCATAAAATGGATTGATTCCCACAAGAACCGCTCCAAATGGATTCAGCCCAAAGAATCTTGCAAAACTTGTAATTCCAAATACAAAACCAAGAACCGCTCCTGCTGCTGGCGAAAACAACATCGCACCAATCCCAACCGGAATTGTAAGTAAAGAAATCTCAAGTAATCCTAATCGTAAATAACCTAATGGTGTAAATGTCATAATTAAAATAATCGTAATAAACAATGAAATCTGTACCATTCTCAACACTTTTTTGTTATCCATGTTCCCTCTATCCTCCTATCTTTCCGTATATTCTACCATACTTCCCCATATTTATACAAGATGAATCTTAAATGTTAAATTCATTTGTTAAAAATGATACAATATTCTTACTTTTATATGCATGTATTGACCTTTTTGGTAATATATGTTACTGTCTTTTTAAGGCTATATTCCTGTCTCTTATAACATTTTGTTCATCATAAAATCAATCTATTCTCATTATAAGACACAGGAGTAGCCTTTTATCATGCTGTGCATAATTTAAGCCAAGGAAGCCCCTTAGGCTTTTTCATATACATTTCTATGCTAATTATCTATTTATCCTTAAAACACCCATTTAATGTGTTTGATATATTTTTAACATACTTGTAACATTTTCATGTTAATTCAAAAAAATACAACCCCTTATATAAATAAGTGGTTGCATGATATAACCTTATATTGTGTATATTCTATTACCATTTACTGTTTATTGACTGTGTTTCTTCTATTTCTACCTATAGCAATTAAATATCTTATGGCTATCCTTGAACTTAACCCCTTAGCATCAGATAAATAACAAAATAAATAATATATAGTTTTTGCTAAAGTTTAAATTATTTTGAAAAATAAGCAAAAGATTTCCTAATAAAAAAATAACTGAACTGATTATATTAACTCTCATATTTAAAACATCCCTCGTACCTCTCCTTCTAATTTAGTTAGTTCTTTCTAACTTTATACTATCACTTCTATAAAATAAAGCAATGCATTTGAATGAATCATTTTCTCAATAAGTCTTTCATTGTTTTGACAAAAAAACTGCAACCCCTTATATAATAAGGGATTGCAGTATATTAGACATTCTTAGTGAATGAGAAATTGTTGACTATTCAATAATAGTTGCAACTCTTCCTGATCCTACTGTACGTCCACCTTCACGAATAGCAAAAGATAAACCTTGAGCCATAGCGATTGGATGAATTAATTCGATTGTCATTTCTACGTTATCTCCAGGCATACACATTTCTGTTCCTTCTGGAAGATCAATAACACCTGTTACGTCAGTTGTTCTGAAGTAGAACTGTGGACGGTAGTTGTTAAAGAATGGAGTATGACGTCCACCTTCATCTTTAGTTAAAACGTATACTTGAGCTGTAAACTTTGTATGACATGTAATTGATCCTGGTTTACAAAGTACTTGACCTCTTTCGATATCTTCTCTTTGAACACCACGAAGTAATGCACCAATGTTATCTCCAGCTTGAGCTTCATCAAGAAGTTTACGGAACATTTCGATTCCTGTTACAACAACTTTCATTGTTTCTTCTTTGATTCCAACGATTTCAACTTCTTCAGATACGTGAAGAACACCGCTTTCTACTCTACCAGTTGCAACTGTACCACGTCCTGTGATAGAGAATACATCTTCTACTGGCATTAAGAATGGTTTGTCTGTATCACGTTGTGGATCTGGGATATAGCTATCTACAGCATCCATAAGTTCCATGATCTTATCTCCCCATTCTCCTGAAGGATCTTCTAATGCTTTAAGAGCTGATCCTTGGATGATTGGAGTATCATCACCTGGGAATTCGTATTCATTTAATAGTTCACGAATTTCCATTTCTACTAATTCTAATAATTCTTCATCGTCTACCATGTCACATTTGTTCATGAATACTACGATGTATGGAACACCTACTTGACGAGAAAGTAAGATATGTTCCTTTGTTTGAGCCATAACACCATCAGTTGCAGCTACTACTAAGATAGCTCCATCCATTTGAGCAGCTCCTGTAATCATGTTCTTTACATAATCGGCATGTCCTGGGCAGTCAACGTGAGCGTAGTGACGGTTATCTGTCTCATACTCAACGTGAGCTGTAGAGATAGTAATTCCACGTTCTCTTTCTTCTGGTGCTTTATCGATATTTTCGAAATCTACAGCGTCATTTCCTTCAACTCTAGCACTTAATGTTTTAGTGATAGCTGCTGTTAATGTTGTTTTACCATGATCGACATGACCAATAGTACCGATGTTACAATGGGGTTTGGTTCTCTCAAACTTTTCTTTAGCCATTTTTAATGTCCTCCTTATTATGCCCTTTGGGCACATAAATTAATTTTTATTTACTACTTCAAGTCTACAATTAATATAAACTGTCTAAACTTGATTATATTTCATTTCATACAAGATTTCAAGCAAATTTAAGAAAAACTGCCTAATTTGTCTTATCTGAAATAACCTTTTCTTGAACATTCTTTGGAACTGGATCATAACTACTAAAGAACATTGAGTAGTTACCACGTCCCTGAGTTCTTGAACGTAAGTCTGTTGAATATCCGAACATCTCTGCTAGTGGAACAAATCCTCTGATCATTTTTCCACCACCAATATCGTCCATACCTTCAATACGACCACGACGAGAGTTAATATCTCCGATAACATCTCCCATGTATTCTTCTGGAGTTGTTACTTCGACTCTCATGATAGGCTCAAGTAAGATAGCTCCTGCTTTTTGCATAGCTTCTTTGAATGCCATAGATCCAGCGATATGGAAAGCCATTTCACTAGAATCGACATCATGGTAAGATCCATCGTATACTGTAGCTTTTACACCAAGTACTGGGAATCCACCTAAGATACCAGCTTGAGCTGCTTCTTCGATACCTTCTCCAACTGCTGGGATGTATTCTTTTGGAATATTACCACCAACAACTGTAGATTCAAATTTAAATAATTCTTCACCATTGGCATCCATTGGTTCAAAGTGAACCTTACAATGTCCATATTGTCCACGTCCACCAGATTGTTTTGCATATTTGCTATCAATATCAACGGCTTTTGTGAATGTTTCTTTATAAGCAACTTGTGGAGCACCTACGTTAGCGTCTACCTTAAATTCACGAAGTAAACGGTCAACGATAATCTCAAGATGAAGTTCTCCCATTCCTGAAATAATTGTTTGTCCTGTTTCATGATCAGTATGAGCTCTAAATGTAGGATCTTCTTCAGCAAGCTTAGCTAATGCTTCAGACATCTTTCCTTGGTCTCCCTTAGTCTTAGGTTCGATAGCAATATCGATAACTGGCTCTGGGAATTCCATAGATTCAAGAATTACTGGATGTTGTTCATCACAGATTGTATCTCCAGTACTTGTTCCTTTAAAACCAACAGCTGCTGCGATATCTCCTGAATATACAGTATCTAACTCTTCACGCTTGTTAGCATGCATCTGAAGAATACGTCCAACACGCTCTTTCTTTTCTTTTGTTGCGTTCAATACATAAGATCCAGACTTCATTGTTCCTGAGTATACACGGAAGAAAGCAAGCTTTCCAACGAATGGATCTGTCATAATCTTAAACGCTAATGCTGAGAAAGGTTCCTCATCTGATGAATGTCTTACAACTTCATTTCCATCTTCATCAACACCCTCAATTGCTGGGATATCTGTTGGAGCTGGCATAAATTCAATAACTGCATCCAATAACTTTTGAACACCCTTGTTACGGTAAGCTGTTCCACAACAAACAGGAACTGCTGTACACTCACAAGTACCTTTTCTCAATACCTTTTTCAATTCATCAATTGTAGGTTCTTCACCTTCAAGGTACTGCATCATTAATTCATCATCTAGTTCACAGATCTTTTCAACTAATTCTGTATGATAAAGTTCTGCATCTTCTTTCATGTCTTCTGGAATTTCTGTAATTGAAATACTTTCACCCTTTTCATCATTGTAGATGTAAGCTTGCATTTCAAATAGATCAATAATTCCAACGAAATCATCTTCAGCACCAATTGGTAATTGAAGCATAATTGCATTCTTTCCAAGGCGCTCTCTGATTTGTTCTACGGCTCCGTAGAAGTTTGCACCAATGATATCCATCTTATTGACGAATGCCATTCTTGGTACATTGTATGTGTCAGCTTGACGCCATACATTTTCAGATTGAGGTTCTACTCCACCCTTTGCACAGAAAACACCTACTGCACCATCAAGTACACGCAGTGAACGTTCAACTTCTACTGTAAAGTCAACGTGACCCGGTGTATCAATAATGTTAATACGATGTTCTGGAGCTCCAGGAACTACTTTATTCTCTTTTTGAAGAGTCCAATGGCAAGTTGTAGCAGCAGAAGTAATTGTAATACCTCTCTCTTGTTCCTGCTCCATCCAGTCCATGGTAGCTGTTCCTTCATGAGTATCACCAATCTTATAATTTACACCAGTATAATAAAGGATACGCTCTGTTAATGTTGTCTTACCAGCATCGATATGAGCCATGATTCCAATATTTCTGGTTTGTTCTAATGGATATTCTCTTCCAGCCAAGATTCTTTCCTCCTATTGTCAATATTTGCACGTATAATTTTAGTGGTAACAGATTAGAATCTGTAGTGAGCAAATGCTTTGTTTGCTTCTGCCATTTTGTGCATATCTTCTTTTTTCTTTACTGCTGCTCCTGTGTTGTTTGCAGCATCTAAGATTTCGTTTGCAAGTCTTTCTTCCATTGTCTTTTCTCCTCTGTTACGAGAATATAAAGTAATCCAACGAAGTGCAAGTGCTTGTCTTCTGTCTGGTCTAACATCAATAGGTACTTGGTAAGTAGCTCCACCAATACGTCTAGCCTTTACTTCAAGAACAGGCATAATATTGTTCATAGCTTCTTCAAATACTTCAAGAGCAGGCTTTCCAGCTTTTTCTTCTACACGGTTAAATGCACCGTATACGATCTTTTGTGCAACACCCTTCTTACCATCTAACATAATGTTGTTAACTAACTTAGTTACAACCTTGTTATTGTAAATAGGATCTGCCAATACATCTCTTTTCGCAATATGTCCTTTACGTGGCACGGTTCTTCCCTCCTTAATACTTACCGTCTCTGTTCTATAGAATACTATAAAATGTAACGGCCTTAATTCATCGGTACTCATGTCTTGTTTACATGCATCGTGCAGGACACCAATATATTACCTGTAGCTTACAGGAAAATAATAATAGTACCAGCACAACTATACAAGGTAGCATATTCCTATGCTGCTTTGTACCAATTTAGTTTCTTATTTCTTTTTAGGTTTCTTAGCTCCATATTTAGAACGAGCTTGCATTCTGTTAGCAACACCAGCTGTATCTAGTGTACCTCTAACAATATGGTAACGAGTACCTGGTAAATCCTTAACACGACCTCCACGAATAAGAACAACACTATGTTCTTGTAGGTTATGTCCTTCTCCAGGAATATAACTTGTTACTTCAATCCCGTTAGATAGACGAACTCTGGCAATCTTACGAAGAGCTGAGTTAGGCTTCTTAGGTGTAGCAGTCTTAACAGCTGTACATACTCCTCTTTTTTGTGGAGAACTAGAATCAACAGACTTCTTCTTTAAAGAGTTAAATCCTTTTTGAAGAGCTGGTGCTGTAGACTTCTTCGTTGTTGTCTTTCTTCCTTTTCTAACTAATTGGTTAAAAGTTGGCATTTCATTTCACCTCCATACATATTTTCTACTGTAGCTACTTATTCTTTACAATAAGTAACGCATGTATATCTACACGCGTTTAATCATTATATATCCTCATTTATTTTTTGTCAATAGATTTCAGACATTTTTTTCCGGCTAACCAATGACAAAAAATAACCCGCCAGGATAATTCCTGACGAGTTATTTAAGTTCATGATTTGTTACATATTCTTTACAGTCTTTGCAACATAATCATAAGCGCGTGGGCAAGTTCTCTTTAATCCGCTTGGATTCATTGTATACTCTGCAAATGCTCCAGCAAAAAATTCACTTGCTTTAGATGTCTCGTATGAGTCATCTGCTGAACCATTAAAGTTTCTTCTTTCAGCGTTATAAATTGAACGCCATTCATTGGTGTTAGCTGCTGCGTTTGCTTCTAGCGTAACTATTTGTTGTTGTTGTAATTCTAACAGTCGTTGTTGTTCTAATTTGTTTCTTTCTCTTTGCTGTTGTTGTCTTCTTTTCAACTTTAGTTACTGTTTTCTTTACAACTTTCGCTGCAATACTCTTTGTTGTGCGAATGTTTGTCTTTGTACTTGTCTGAGTTCTTACAGTTTTTCTTTTTGCTTTTTTCTTAAGTTTATAGTTTTTAACGCTAACTTTCTTTTTTGTGCTAACTTTGACCGTTGCTGCTTTTGCTTCCTTCACATTAGCTCCAACCCCCATTGGAACTGCTATTGAAAGGATTGCTATTGCTACTAATAAAATTTTTTTAATTGACTTTTTCATAACCATGCGCCTCCCTGATTAAAGGTGACACAAAAACCATTCTGGTTTGATAGCGGTTACGAATTCTTTCCCCACTGTCTGCACATGAACTATCATGTGGCAACCGGCTATCATTGTCCTTTTGGACTTTAGACCCTTGGCTTTGTGTCCCTACCTTTCGATAGGTTTACTAACTATTAAATTCCCAAATACATCTTCATCGTTCCTTGTTGAACTGTGTAGAATATTTTGGCTTAATCAGTTTAGACATTAAAAAACCGCTTATAGAATTTCTTCTACGAGCGGTTGCTTTATGGTTTTAAGTCAAATTAAATATCCATACACATTATCTCATATAATGTGGCAACCGGCTATCATAGTCTTGCGACCTTAGACCCTTGGCTTTGCGCCACTACCTTTCAGTAGTTTTGCCGATGAAATTTTAATTAGATAAGGTATAAACCCTTTTCTATATTTATATAATACACTCATCTGGTGTTGTTGTCAATACTTTCCAAGGAAAAACTTAAAACTTTCTTAAGACTTTTTTTGGGAATAAACAAAAAAGGAGAAACAGTACATCAAATACTGTTCCTCTTTTTTGTTTATTCTTCTTCAAAGTCAATTTCAAAATCTTCTAATTCACTTCCAACTGTTACTTCTTCAACCTCTGTATTGATTAATACATCACGGTAACGTTTCATACCAGTTCCAGCAGGAATTAATTTACCAAGAAGTACATTTTCCTTCAATCCAACTAATGGATCAACTTTACCTTTAATTGCCGCATCTGTTAAGACTTTTGTTGTCTCCTGGAATGATGCTGCAGATAAGAAAGAATCTGTTGCAAGAGAGGCTTTTGTGATACCAAGCATAATTTGTTCCCCTTGTGCAGGTTCCAATCCTTGCTCTACCATCTCTTCATTCTTCTTGTTATATTCAAGAATATTTACCATAACTCCTGGCAAGTATCCTGTATCTCCACCTTCTTCGATACGAATCTTTTTAAGCATTTGACGAACGATAACCTCTACGTGCTTATCGTTGATATCTACTCCCTGCAGACGGTAAACTCGTTGAACTTCTTGAATCATGTAATCCTGAACTGCACGAACCCCCTTAATCTTAAGGATATCATGAGGATTTACAGAACCTTCTGTCAACTCGTCTCCAGCTTCTACTTCCTGATCTTCCATAACTTTAAGTCTTGAACCATATGGAATCAAGTAAGCTTTCATATCTCCAGTTTCTTTATTTGTAATAACTACTTCACGTTTCTTCTTTGTATCCTTAATCTGAACAATTCCACCAAATTCTGCAATAATTGCAAGTCCTTTTGGCTTTCTTGCCTCGAATAACTCTTCAATACGTGGAAGACCCTGTGTAATATCATCACCAGCTACACCACCGGCATGGAAAGTACGCATTGTTAACTGTGTACCCGGCTCACCAATTGATTGAGCTGCAATAATACCAACTGCTTCCCCAACCTGAACTGCCTGACCTGTTGCAAGGTTACTTCCATAACATCTTGCACAAGCACCTAATGGAGACTTACATGTAAGCATTGTTCTAATCTTCACCTTTTCATATCCAGCATCAACAATTGTCTTTGCTCTCTTAGGTGTAATCATATGATTTGCTTTTACTAGAACTTCTCCTGTTTTTGGATCTTCTACTGTTTCTGCAGCATAACGACCTGTGATACGTTCTTGTAAGCTTTCAATGACTTCCTGTCCATCCATAAATGCTTCTACATCCATTCCTGGAATCTCTTTATCTCCTGTTGAATCACAGCAGTCTGCCTCACGGATAATCAAATCTTGAGATACGTCTACCAAACGACGTGTCAAGTATCCTGAATCGGCTGTACGAAGAGCAGTATCTGAAAGTCCTTTACGAGCTCCATGGGCTGAAATAAAGTACTCCAATACATCAAGTCCTTCACGGAAGTTTGATTTGATTGGAAGTTCGATGGTACGTCCTGATGTATCTGCCATCAATCCACGCATACCAGCCAACTGTTTAATCTGCTGGTTAGAACCACGGGCTCCGGAATCGGCCATCATAAAGATATTGTTATATTTATCCAAACCTGTAATCAGTTTGTCTGTCAATACATCATCGGCTTCAAACCAAGTTTTAACGACCGCTTTATATCTTTCTTCTTCTGTCATCATTCCACGTTTGAACTGGTCTGTAATAAATCCAACCTGATCCTGAGCATCTGAAAGAATTTGTTTCTTTTCTTTTGGTACTGTCATATCTGATACAGATACAGTCAATGCTCCACGTGTTGAATATTTATATCCTAACGCTTTGATATCATCTAGCATCTCAGCTGTCTTTGTTGCACCATGAATATTGATACATTTATCAAGAATCTGTTTTAATTGTTTTTTACCAACATGATAATCAATTTCTAGAGCAAGTTGATTTTCTGGTATAGAACGATCTACAAATCCTAAGTCTTGTAAAATAATTTCGTTAAATAGTAAACGTCCCAATGTACATTCAACTATTTTTGAAGTTTGATTTCCATCTTTATCTGTCTTTGTACGACGTACGTGAATACGTGCATGAAGAGTAATTACTTTATTCTCATAAGCCAAAAATGCTTCGTTTTCAGATTTAAAGTACTTTCCTTCTCCTATGTCGCCTTCTTTTTCCATAGTCAAGTAATATACACCTAATACCATATCCTGAGAAGGAACGGCAACTGCTCCACCATCTGATGGTTTTAGCATATTGTTTGGTGATAATAGTAAGAAGCGGCATTCTGCCTGAGCTTCTACTGATAAAGGAAGATGGACAGCCATTTGGTCACCATCAAAATCGGCATTGTACGCTGTACATACCAACGGATGAAGCTTAATCGCCTTACCTTCTACAAGAATTGGTTCAAATGCTTGAATACCAAGTCTATGAAGTGTCGGTGCACGATTTAGCATTACTGGATGTTCTTTGATTACATCTTCTAATACATCCCAAACTTCAGGCTGTAACTTTTCTACCATTTTCTTTGCAGATTTAATGTTGTGAGAAAGTTTTCTCTCTACTAATTCTTTCATAACAAATGGCTTAAATAATTCGATTGCCATTTCTTTTGGAAGACCACATTGATAAATCTTTAATTCTGGTCCTACTACGATAACAGAACGTCCTGAATAGTCAACACGTTTTCCAAGTAAGTTCTGACGGAAACGACCCTGTTTACCTTTTAACATATCTGACAATGACTTTAAGGCACGATTTCCTGGTCCTGTTACTGGACGTCCACGACGACCATTATCAATCAAAGCATCCACTGCTTCTTGTAACATTCTCTTTTCATTTCGAACAATAATATCTGGAGCCCCTAATTCAAGAAGTCTCTTTAAACGATTATTTCTATTAATGATTCGACGATATAAGTCATTTAAATCAGATGTTGCAAAACGTCCACCATCTAATTGAACCATTGGTCTAATATCTGGAGGAATTACTGGGACAACATCAAGAATCATCCATTCTGGATTATTTTCAGAGTTGCAGAACGCTTCGACTACTTCTAAACGTTTTACAATTCTTGCTCTCTTTTGTCCTGTTGCTGTTTTGAATTCTTCTTTTAACACAGCTGCTTCATGTTTCAAATCAATTGCTTGTAATAATTCTTTGATTGATTCAGCACCCATACCTACACGGAATGTGTCTCCGAATTTCTCATAAGCATCTCTATATTCTCTCTCTGTTAATACTTGCTTGTAGGCTAAATCAGACTCACCTACATCTAGCACAATATAACATGCAAAGTATAATACTTTTTCAAGAGTTCTTGGCGAAATATCAAGAATTAATCCCATTCTACTTGGAATCCCCTTGAAATACCAGATATGTGATACTGGAGCTGCCAATTCAATATGCCCCATTCTCTCACGACGAACATTGGCTTTTGTGACTTCTACTCCACATCGATCACAGACAACACCTTTATAACGAATCTTTTTGTACTTACCACAATGACACTCCCAGTCCTTGCTTGGTCCAAAAATCTTTTCGCAGAAAAGTCCATCTTTTTCTGGTTTTAAAGTTCTATAGTTAATTGTTTCTGGTTTCTTAACTTCTCCTCTTGACCACATACGGATCTTATCAGGAGAAGCTAACCCTATTTTAATTGCATCAAATGCAATTTTATTTGATTCAGTGTTTGATTCCATCATTAAGGTTGCTCCTTCCTAACTAAATGACAATACTATGAAATGGTTGTGTCTTCTCCGTCTTCAAAGTTCCCTTCTTTGAATCCTAAGGCTCCCAAAGAATTTTCATTCTCTTCATAATTATTGAATATACTGTCGCCTTCAATCATCTTCGTAATGTCTTGACCTTCGTTATTATTTGGCTCAATATTTTCCTTCATTTCAATCTCATTTCCATCTTCGTCAAGTACTTTGACATCTAATGCAAGAGATTGGAATTCTTTCAATAATACCTTGAAAGACTCTGGAATACCTGGTTCAGGAATATTGTCACCCTTAATAATTGCTTCATATGTCTTCACACGTCCTACGACGTCATCTGACTTCACAGTTAAGATTTCTTGTAGTGTATAAGAAGCACCATATGCCTCTAATGCCCATACTTCCATCTCTCCAAATCTCTGTCCACCAAACTGTGCCTTACCACCTAATGGTTGTTGTGTTACCAATGAGTAAGGACCCGTAGAACGAGCATGGATCTTATCATCTACCAAATGGTGGAGTTTCAAGTAATGCATGAAACCGATTGTTGTTGGGTTGTCAAATGCTTCCCCTGTACGTCCATCACGAAGTTGAACTTTACCAGTTTCATCAATTGGAACCCCTTCCCATTCTGATTTATGATCTTTATTTTCTTCTAAGTACGCCATTAAATCTTCGCTAATCTTATCTGCCCACTTTTCTTTGAATTCTTCAAAGTCTGTATTGGCAAAATCATTGGCCATATTTAATGTCAACGCAATATCTGTTTCATCCGCACCATTAAATACTGGTGTTGCAACATTAAATCCTAATACTTTAGAAGCCAAAGACAAGTGAATCTCTAATACCTGTCCGATATTCATACGAGATGGTACACCTAGCGGATTCAATACGATATCTAAAGGACGTCCATTTGGAAGGTAAGGCATATCTTCTACTGGTAAAATACGAGAAATTACACCCTTATTACCATGACGACCAGCCATCTTATCTCCAACAGAAATCTTTCTCTTTTGAGCGATGTATACACGAACAGATTGGTTTACTCCCGGTGGAAGCTCATCCCCATTCTCCCGTGTAAACTTCTTAATATCCATAACAACTCCATAAGCTCCATGGGGAACTCTTAGAGACGTATCACGAACCTCTCTTGCTTTTTCTCCGAAAATAGCACGTAACAAACGCTCTTCTGCTGTTAGTTCTGTCTCTCCCTTAGGAGTAACCTTTCCTACAAGGATATCCCCTGCACGAACCTCTGCACCAACACGAATCACACCATTTTCATCTAAGTCCTTTAATACATCTTCGCTTAAACCAGCCAAATCTCTTGTGATTTCCTCTTGTCCAAGTTTTGTATCTCTAGCCTCTGCTTCATACTCTTCAATATGAACAGAAGTATAAACATCTTCTTTTACAAGGCGTTCACTTAATAGTACCGCATCCTCATAGTTGTAACCTTCCCATGTCATAAAACCAATCAATGGGTTCTTTCCTAATGCCATCTCACCTTTTGAAGTTGAAGCTCCATCTGCTAAAATGTCATCTTTCTTAACTCTATCTCCAACAACTACAATTGGACGCTGATTCATACAGTTTCCTTGGTTGCTTCGTGCAAACTTAATAATGTGATATACATCACGTTGTCCATCATCTGTACGGACCACAATTTCTGTACTTGTTGATTTTTCAATAACACCATCACGCTTTGCAACAACACAAACACCCGAATCAAATGCTGCCTTTGCTTCCATTCCTGTTCCAACCACTGGTGCCTCTGTGGATAATAGCGGCACTGCCTGACGCTGCATGTTAGATCCCATAAGGGCACGGTTAGCATCATCATTCTCAAGGAAAGGAATCATTGATGTAGCTACTGAGAATACCATCTTAGGTGATACATCCATAAGGTCTAGTCTTGATTTATCAAACTCAGATGTCTCTTCACGGAAACGTCCTGATACTTGAGGATGTACAAAATGTCCATCTTCATCTAATGGTTCGTTGGCCTGAGCTACTGTAAAGTTGTCTTCCTCGTCTGCTGTCAAATAAACAACATCATTGGTTACAACTGGGTTTTCTGGGTCTGTTTTATCTAACACTCTATAAGGAGCTTCGATAAATCCATATTCATTAATTCTTGCATAAGTAGCAAGTGAGTTAATCAATCCGATATTTGGTCCTTCAGGAGTCTCAATTGGACACATTCTTCCATAATGAGAATAGTGTACATCTCGAACTTCAAATCCAGCACGGTCACGACTCAATCCACCCGGTCCTAATGCAGACAAACGTCTCTTATGAGTAAGCTCAGAAAGTGGATTGTTATGATCCATGAACTGAGATAACTGAGAACTTCCAAAGAATTCTTTTACTGCTGCAGTTACCGGCTTAATATTAATTAATGATTGTGGAGAAATTGTCTCAATATCTTGAGTTGTCATTCTCTCACGTACAACTCTCTCTAAACGAGAAAGTCCAATTCTATATTGATTTTGAAGTAATTCTCCAACGGCACGAATACGACGGTTTCCTAAATGGTCAATGTCATCGGCATTTCCAATTCCATATTCAAGATGCATATTGTAGTTAATAGAAGCTAAAATATCTTCTTTTGTAATATGCTTTGGAACTAATTCATGAATATTGCGCTGTAATTCTTCTTTTAATTCGTCTCCTGTAAGACCTTCTTCTAAAATCTTCTCAAGAACAGGGTAAAATACATGTTCGTGAATTCCAATCTCTTCTGGATCAAAGTCAACATAACCAGCTAAGTTGACTGTCATATTAGAAATGACTTTTGTAGCGCCTTCTTCTGTTTGAATCACAACGCTTTGAATTGCAGCATTTTGAATCTTATCTGCAAGTTCTAAGGTCATCTCTGTTCCAGCTTCTGCAATAATTTCACCAGTTGACACATCCAATGCATCTTCTGCCAGCATATGTCCCGCAATACGATTTCTAAATGCTAACTTCTTGTTGAATTTGTAACGGCCAACCTTCGCCAAATCATAACGTCTTGGATCAAAGAACATGCTGTTAATCAAACTTTCTGCACTGTCTACTGACAATGGCTCTCCTGGTCTAATCTTCTTATATAATTCTAATAAACCATCTTCATAATTGTCTGATGGATCCTTTTCAATACTTGCAAGAATCTTTGGACCTTCTCCAAATAATTCCTTAATCTCTGCATTAGTCCCGATTCCTAACGCACGAATAAGTACAGTAATCGGTACTTTTCTTGTTCTATCTACACGTACATTGAAAACATCATTGGAATCAGTTTCGTATTCTAACCACGCTCCACGGTTGGGAATCACTGTTGCCGAATATAACTTTTTACCAATCTTATCATGTGCAACTCCATAATATATTCCTGGAGAACGAACTAACTGACTGACAATAACACGTTCTGCACCATTGATAACAAATGTACCTGTCTCTGTCATCAGCGGAAGATCACCCATAAAAATATCATGTTGTTTAATCTCGCCTGTCTCTTTATTATGAAGTCTTACCTTTACCTTCATAGGAGCTGCATAAGTGGCATCTCTTTCTTTACATTCTTCAATCGAATACTTAACATCGTCTCTACATAATTGAAAATCAATAAACTCAAGACTAAGTTGGTCACTATAGTCCTCGATTGGAGAAATATCTTCAAATACTTCTTTTAATCCTTCCCCAAGAAACCAATCATAAGAATCTTTTTGAATTTCAATAAGGTTTGGCACATCTAAAACATCATCTTGCCTTGCATAATTCATTCTTATGCTTGTGCCCGATTTCACTGGTTGTATTCTACTCTTTTCCATGGACGTTTTCACCTCTTGATTCATTACCTAATTTATATACTACATATTGTGCTGAAATACAGCGTTTCTGCACTCTCTACACAACTTAAAAACTAAAAATTGCAGAACTATAGGCATACAACCCCATAGTAAAGCATTATCTTAATATATCATAGGAAAAAATAGGTGTCAATCATATTTTGATAATTTCTTTAACTTTCTGATAATAACAAATACATTTCTTATGATTTAAAAAAAGAACTTCAAAGATTTCTCTTCAAAATTCTTCTTTTCATTTTATTGCTGCATATCCTTTGTTAAATCTTCCAAAGATTCTACGATGATATTTGGTTTAATTTCTCCAGCTTCCACTTCATCAACAGTACCTTCTCCTGTCAGTACAAGAATTGATGTTACGTCACTTCCATCGGCCACTGCAATATCTGTATAAATGCGATCTCCTACAATTGCAATCTCTTCTGGTTTGTACCCTGTTTCTTCTATTATATAGTCCAATGTATGTTTCGACGGTTTTCCAAAGAACTCTGGGAATCTTCCAGTCGATGCTTCAACAAGCTTTGCCATAGAACCACAGTCTGGGATAAAATCTCCTCCTTCAATAGGGCAGTTCCAGTCTGGATTAATTCCAAAGTAAGTACATCCATTGCGTACATAGTGACAAGCCTTAGATAACTTTTCATAAGTAAGGGTTGTGTCAAATCCAAGGATCACAATATCTGGATTCTCATCAACCAAGTTCATGTCAAAAGCTTCAAATTCTTTGATCAAAGAAGGTGTTCCTACAACATAGATACTTTTTCCTGAATAATTTTTCTTTAAATATTGAATCATTACATGACTGGAAATCATCATTTGCTTTGAATCAATCTTAATTCCTAGTTTTCCCAACTTATCAATATAAGCCTGCTGGCTCTTAGAAGAATTATTTGTGAAGAAATAGTATTCTCTTCCCATATCCTCTACCGTTTTTAAAAATTTCTTTGTAAACGGAAATAAATCATCTCCCAAGTAAATCGTTCCGTCCATGTCCAAAATAAAGCACTTAATATTCTCTACCATGAATTTCCTCCTAATTCTTGCAATTGTCCAGATCGTTATGTACCACTATCTCAATAAGTGTTTTATACGCATCTGAATGAGTTATTGTATATTCCAAAGGATTGTTATATTGATCAAAGGTTGTTGTACAGCATAGATTTACTGGCGCCCCTTCTTCTAATCCCAAATGAAATGCGATGTATTTTGTTGCCTTGGTAATCTCAATTCTTCGTTCCCCCTTGATTGGGAGATGTCCATGCTCTTGCAGTGTATTATGAAGTGAAATATCCGAAAAATCATACTGTATTAATTCTGGGCATACTTCATAAGGTACATTGGCACATGACAAAGAATAAAGTTTTCCATTGATATACCTTAGTCTCTCTAATCGAAAGAGCATATCCCCTTCTTGAATGTTCAATGCTTCTGCAACAGTTTTGTCTGCGGGTACAACCTTCTGGAGCAATACTTTACTGCTCGTATAATCCCCTCTCAGCCTCACTTGATTATAGAAAGTAAAACCTGCTTTGCTTTCTTCCATGCTTAAGTCTGCCACTTTGTTTCCCAAGAAAAAAGTACCCTTACCACTTAATCTTAAAATCTGCTTTTCTTTCTCCAATACCTCTAGTGCTTTTCTCACCGTAGGTCGACTCACCTCATAAATGTCACACAATTCACGCTCACCAGGCAACGGAGAATAATATGGCTTTCCTTCATATTCTTTTAAAATTCTATCCTTCAACTGCATATAAAGTAACTGCTTCTTTTCCGCCATAGCTCCCCATCTCCTCTCGGTGTTAGCGTTAGAGCTTCCCTCTTCCTAACCACTAATTATAGAATAACATTTTAAGGATTTTCAATCAATAACTTTCTTTTTACCAGTCATTGCTAGTTGTAAAATCGGTCTGTTAATTTTTGTACAATTTCTTCGATTTTACCCTTCTTAACAGCCAAGTCAAGAATGCTGTAACGTTCACGTACAGTGTTTCCTTCTATAATACTTCTATAGAATAATTCCTTGTCAATTTTAACATCTGTTGGATATACTGGTGCCCCAACTCGCTTTAATAAATCTTCCACATAATCTCTTGACGGCATCATTTTAATCACTGATTCTGGAAGTTCATCTCGCATTTCTTCAAATATCTGTGCAATAATCGGTGTTGCAATTCCTACCTTGATTCCATGAAGTTCTGGATATTTTCCCTGCTCAATAAAAGCCATTTCCCAGTAGTGACTTAACATGTGTTCCGCCCCAGAAGCCGGTCTTGAAACTCCAATCAGTCCCATGGCAACTCCAGTCAACGTTAATGCTTCTATTAAATATAGCACAGCATCTTCTTCTCTCTTTGCAAGGGCATCTGTACTGTCTACCACCTTTTTAATTGCTTTTTCAACTAATTCTGTAATGGTTTCACAGAAATATTCCCCTGTTTGTTCCTGAGATAATCTCCAATCAGCCAATGCTGTCAACTTACCAATTACATCCCCATATCCAGCACGAAGCATATGCATTGGTGCATCCTTCATAATATTTGTATCCCCTAGAATTGCCATTGGAAGCCATGCATCATAAGAGATTTTTCGCCCTTTATATATTAGTGGTGCCCCCTCAGAAGCATACCCATCCATAGACGGTGCCGTACAAACAATCACATATGGAATCCTTGTTCTTTGGGACATAAATTTCGCCATATCATTTAAAGTTCCAGATCCAACAGAAACAATAACCCCTGTATCCTTTTCTAATTCCATAAACATATTTCCAACTGCCTTCTCATCTGGAATTAAAATGTCATCTCCAGAATCAATGACATTGCTTTTCACCTGAAATCCAGCATCTATTAAAATCTTTAAAGTATCTTTTCCTGCCGCTTTAAAGGTGTTGTTATCACTTATCATATATATTTTTCTATTCTTATAATCTTTTAATATCTCTGTAATTTGTGGGAGTACCCCTTTTCCCATAATCAAATCATCTACTCCAAAGGTATGATGTCTTCCACAACTGCAATCAAAGCTAGCATTTGCCATTTCATTTATTGATAATTTTAAAATCTCATTCATAATATCCTCCTATATCGCTATGATTTATTTGTCTCTATACATAAAACAAGACCGAATAGCTAAATATCCGGCCCTGTTATTAACAGTTTAAAACTTTAATACAACTCTAAACTTATCGCCCTTAATTGCCGACTCAAATGCCTTTTGATAATCTTCTACATCGTATACTTCACTTACAAACGGTTTCACATCCACCACGCCTTGTGAAATTAATCTTGCCGCTTTTGTAAAATCACTTGTATTTGAGTTTGCTGTTCCAAGTAGTTTTGCACCACTCTTGTGCAGCCAGTCTGGACTGATGGAAATAGGTGTATCTGGATAGAACGAGCTATAAAGAACTAAACGTCCATTATTTGCAACAACTTTGACAGCATCTTCTGCCACTGCCGAAATTGGCGTAGTATCAAACACAACTTGTGCTTTTCCACCTGTGATTTCTTTGATTTTCTCTTCTAAATCCTCTTTTGAAGGATTCACTGCGTAAGTTGCTCCCAGCTGTAGTGCAAGTTTTGTACGCTCTTCGTTTACATCAGAAACAATTACACATCCACCCTTTTTACTTGCCAAAATAGTATGAAGTAGTCCCATAATTCCGCATCCAATGACAACTACATAGTCCCCAAATTCAACTTCTGCAGTTTCCACACTGTGTAGCACACAGGATAAAGGCTCTGTAATCGTAGCTTCTTCTGAAGAAACTCCATCAATATGAAACATGTTATCCGGATGCACTAAAAGGTGAGAACTTAAACCACCCATTCCTTTTTCAGGCAATCCTTCGATTTGTTTACTATGGTCAAAATGCTCACAGTTTTGTTCATTTCCGCTTTTACATTGATAACAATTTTTACATGCCAATGTAACTCCAACCGTAACCTGATCCCCAACTTTCCATTGTCTTCGGTCTACATTTTTCCCCATTTCAACAATTTTACCAACTAGCTCATGCCCGCCAATAAATGGATATTCAACTTTTTTTACACCCGTATAAACTCTTTGTTCCCAAGTACAAATAGCACAAGCATCAACCTTAATTAATACTTTATCGTCACTTACTTTGGGAATTTCATACTCTCTTAACTCAATCTGTTCTTCTCCAGTGAATACTAACGTTCTCGCCTTATCGCTCATTATGCCTTTCCTCCATATATCTATCCGTTATCTTTTATGCTCCTAGGAATCCAATTCCGCCTAATACAACCCCAATAATAATTAATATTGCCATAACATGTGTTGATTTCATTTTTCTATTTTTAAGTAAATATAGTGTCAACAATGTAATTGCCAGCGGCAATATTCCTTTAAACATGGCATCAAAAACGGTTCCCTGTACATCTAATTTTACTGCACCCATCTTTATGACCGAAATACATTTTACTGATACAAACTGAGCAGAAAGCGCTCCCAGTACAATTGCCCCCATGGCCGAAGCTCCTGTGATTAATTTTTGTAATTGATTTCCACCTAAGATTTTTTCAATTCCGTCTTTTCCTAACTCATATCCTTTCATGTAACAAATATATGCTACTGGCCACATAATTCCAAACATAAGAAGTGCATAGACCAAAGGTCCTAGCAAGTTTCCTTTTGACGCCAAACTCATTCCAAATGCTAACAAAATCGGTGTTAAAGTTCCTTGCCATAAAGTATCACCAATTCCAGCGAAAGGTCCCATTAATCCTGTTTTCACACCATTGATTGCCTCATCAGTAATAGGTGCTCCATTTGCTCTTTCCTCTTCCATAGCAAGTACAATCCCTGGAATGACCCCACCAATATGAGGTTCTGTATTAAAGAACTGCATATGTCTTTGAATACAAGCTTTATATTCTTCTGGATCATCACCGTACAATTTTTTAATTACATGTTTATAAGAATGTACTAGTCCCGTTGCTTCCAAACGTTCATAATTATAGTTTGCATGTGAGAAGAACGTCCATCTCCAAAACGCTTTAACAACGTCTTTTTTACTTAACGATTTTTTCTTCATCTCTTCAGCCATATTAAAAATCCTCCTCATCATCGTCTATCATGGTATCTGCACCGCCTTCAATTCCAGCAGGCTGTGGACCTTTGTTGTTTAATAGCATTGTGTAGAAGTATCCAATAACTCCCGCTAATACAGCAATAGCAATTACTGGTAACTCTAGGTATACAGACAAAATGAAACCTGTAACAAAGAATAACAGCGTACCAGGACGGTTAATTGCACGTAAGTTCATAGCAATACCTAATGCTGGCAATAGACCACCAATTACTTGTAAAACTGTCAATGGACGGCCTGTTAATTGTGAAATAATTCCCTGCACTGCAGTAGAACCAAAATAGGTTGCTATGGTTGCTGGAATAACACACAAACAGAACATCAAAATTTGTGGTGGAACTACATGGTAAAAACAAATCTTTTCTAGATTTCCTTCCTCCGCAGCCTTATCAGCCATATGTACAAAAGTTACGTCTAGAGTCATATGTGCTACCCAGATCATAGTTCCTAATAATCCCAAAGGAACTGCGATTGTTGTTGCCGCTGCTGCATCAATTCCTGCACTCAACGCCCACGCTGTACCAACGGTACCTGCAAGTCCTGGATCTACTGGTGCTGTTCCACCAGCTGAAATAAATGCTACATATGGTAAGTTAATTGCAGCTCCAATAATACAGCCCTGTACTGGATCTCCCAATATAAATCCTACCAATGTACCTGCCACTAAAGGTTTGTATACGACAGAAATACTACCTAATAGTGATAACCATGGTGTACCAATATTACCTAAGTAATAAACAACACCTACTAAAATTGCTTGAAATAATGATATATGCATTTTTGACCTCCTTCATTATTCATGCCTTGTGAAATAGTTCCTCATATAAATTAAGTTATAATTATAATGTCTAATTAAAGCATTCCCGAAATATCTGTTGCTCCATCTTCCGCAATAATACGCACTGTTATCTTAGATCCAGCATCAATCAATTCCTTTAACATTCTCTTTTCATCTTCTGAAGCTGAGATATTTCTAAAGAACTTTGTACGATCTCCGCTAACTCCCATCCCTCCAATATTAACTTCGTCAAACACAACCCCTTCTTTCATTAAGTTGTATAACGTTTCTGGGTACTTCACTAAGATGATACATTTGTCACCTGCAAACCCTTTCTTTAATCTTGTTGCTGCTCGTTCCACTGTAAATGTAGCCAACTTAATATTTGCTGGAATACAGGTCTTAAGTACACTCTTCATAAAAGGATCATTTGCAACTTCATTATCAATAATCATGATTTTGTTTGCCCCTGTATAATTCAACCACGATGTCATAACCTGACCATGAATTAACCTGTCATCAATTCTAACCAGTACAATTCCTTCAATATTCATAATATTATTTCTCCTTTCAACTCTCCTATGGTTTCTTAATCTTTTACTCGTGGCACATATATGACCACTGGTTGTATATTATATTACCTTTCCCTATGAAAAATGTCAACAATAAATTACCAATCGGTCATACTTTTGTGACTTTTGTATAAATTTTAGAAAATTTTTATAAACTTTGCACAAATTTTAATTACCATTGGTTTCTTCATTGTGTTATAGACCTGCTTCTCTTATAATAATGATATATAGTTTGGTCACACAAGGAGGAATTATGAAACAATTTAGCAGTAACTTTCCAGCAATCAGTGCTTCGGTATCATGTATGGATTTACTTCATTTAGAAAATCAGATAAAAGAAATAGAAGAAAGTGATATCTCTTTCTTTCATTACGACGTTGTAGACGGAAGATTTAACCAGTGCTTCATTCTAGGAGACACACTGCTAGAACAAATGTCCAAAGCTACAAAACTACCCATAGAGGTACATCTTGCAGTTTATAACCCAGAACAATATATTGAACGCTTTGCAAAAGCTGGAGCTGATTATATTACCGTTCAGTACGAATCCCTCACCGATCCAAAAAGAACCTTTGATATGATTCGTTCTCTCGGCTGTCAGCCTGGAATCTGCTACAAATCCACAACTGCACCCCAAGAAGATTTTGTCGAAATCGCAAAAGATGTTTCCTGGATTTTAAAACTAACTGTAAACCCAGGATTTTCAGGGCAGAAAATACAACCACAAAGCATTGCACACATCAGGGAAATGAAAACTCTTCTATTTAATGCAGGATTATCTACTCCAATTCAGGCAGACGGAAATGTAAATCTTGAAACAATTCCTTCCTTAGCATCTGCCGGTGCCTCTATTTTTACTGGCGGCACTTCTGGACTTTTCTTAAAAGATAATAGTATCGCCGTAAATGTTAGGAGCATGCTTAAAAAAGCATCAGAAAATTACCAGCGGTAATATTTATTTGTTGACATCAAGGTTACCGTCGGTTATAATCTCATATAACAAATGATTTTCAATTACGGAGGTAGTCAACTATGTTAGTAACTATGGAAGAGATTTTAAAAGAAGCAAAAGAAAAGAAATATGCAGTTGGTGCTTTTAATGTTCCAAACCTTGAATCAGTGCAAGCTGTTATCAGTGCTGCACAGGAGTTAAACGTTCCTGTAATTCTTCAGCATGCAGAAGTTCATGAAACATACACACCATTAGCAGAAATAGGACCAATTATGTTAGAGTATGCAAAAAAAGCGACAGTACCTGTTTGTGTTCATTTTGACCACGGTGCATCCTTTGATATGTGCGTTCAAGCAATTCGATTAGGTTTTACTTCTGTTATGATTGACGCATCTGCAGAGGCATATGATATTAACCTTGCAAAGACAAAAGAAATGGTCAAAATAGCACATGCGGCTGGTGTCTCTGTGGAAGCCGAACTAGGTCATATTTTCACCTCTTCTGTGGGCGGAGGGGAAGGTCGCGGTGCCGTTGGTGCTGATGATTATGATTCATTAAACGACTGTTACACAGATCCAAAAACAGCAAAAGCATTTGTGGAAGCAACTGACGTCGATGCACTGGCTATTTCTTTTGGAACAACACATGGCGTTTATTTAACAGAGCCTAAACTTGACTTAAACCGTATTACAGAAATTAAAAATGAAATCGACATTCCATTTGTTATGCATGGCGGATCTGGTGTTTCTGACGAAGACTTTAAAGTTGCAATTGCAAACGGAATTACCAAGATTAACTACTATACCTACGCAGCAAAAGCAGCTGGAGAAGCAGTTGAAGCATATATAAAAGAAAACCCAGATACCCAAATGTTCTCTCATGACATTATTGCTGTAATGAAAGATGCTATGAAAGAAAATGTAAAAGCTGCTATGAAAGTTTTTGCCAGCTCAATTTTATAATTATAATTTATTTCAGGAGGATAAAGAAAAATGATTGGAATTCTAATTGCAACACACGGTGGTTTTGCAGAAGGTTTATTGAGTGCTGTAGAACTAATTGCCGGAAAACAAGACCATATTGAAACCGTTGGACTTTACCACGGAGACGGAATTGAAGATTTTGAAAAAAAAGTAAATGATGCTTTGGATAAACTAGATGATGGTGACGGAGTGATTGCTTTTGTAGATATCTTAGGCGGCTCTCCATCCAACGTTATTATGAGAAGTCTTGCCCGCAAGAAGTTTTATGCCATTGCCGGTGTCAATATGGCAATGACTGTTCAGGCTTGCATGATGCGAGATGATTCTTCTCTAGACGAATTATACGAAATGGTTCTTGAGACCGCAAAACAGCCTCCAATTCTCTTACATGAAATGTATGAAGAGATGTCTGGCGGCAATGAAACTATGGAAGAAGACGAATTTTAGGTAGTACGTTCATATGAACTTTTTTCCTTTAAAACCAAATTGTAAGTTTTTTCTTACAATTTGGTTTTCTCTCTTTTTGGAGATTAGATATATGATATAATATAGGCAAAAGGAGGTGTTCTTATGAAGCAAAAAATATTTTCTATTTTTACCATTTTTCTTTTATCATTTACTATACTTTTTGGTTGTCACTCATATACAGGCCCCCGTATTTACGCAAAAGAAAAGACAGCGAATCAACTGGCGAAAGAGATTTCATCAAAAGCCTGGGCAAAGTACAGCAGTTCTAGAAAAAATTGGTCTTGGAAATACCCAGATAAGAATGTCAAAAAATTTGGTGGTCGTTATCAAATGAACCCCAAAGACAAAAGCGTTTATTTAACCTTTGATGTTGGCTACAGCAATTCTTCTACATGGAAGATATTAAAAGTATTAAAAAAAGCAAAAATTAAAGCTATTTTCTTTGTTACTTATCCAGTTGCAAAGGACAACCCTAAGCTAATTAAGCGAATTATTTCTGACGGACACATTTTAGGGAATCATTCCACAAAACATGGAGATTATTCTAAGTACTCCTTGGCACAGACAAAAAAAGACTTTCTACGCATTCACAACTACGTATTAAAACACTACAAATACCGCATGGAGTATTTTCGCTTTCCTGAGGGCGGATACAGCAAACGAGCATTATACTTTATGAAAAAAATGAAATATAAGACTGTATTCTGGAATTTTGCCTACAATGATTACGACGACAATCATCAGCCTGGTACTTCCTATGCATACAAATTTATTACAAAGAATATTCACAAAGGGTCTATCCCGCTATTACACGGACAAAGTTCTACCAATGCCAAGGTTTTAAATAAAGTGATTAAATACGCGAGAGGAAAAGGATACACGTTTAAACAATTTTCTGTATCCTCTTACGCCGGTATTCAAAAATAAGATAAAAAAAGAATCCATTGCATAAAATACAATGGATTCTTTTTATTCTGAAACGAAACTTTGTAATCTTAATTACTTAAGAGTTACAACAGCTCCTTCTCCTTCTAACTTAGCCTTGATATCTTCAGCTTCTGCTTTTGCTGCAGCTTCTTTGATTACCTTAGGAGCTCCGTCAACTAATTCCTTAGCTTCTTTTAATCCTAATCCTGTAATTTCACGAACAGCCTTGATAACCTTAACCTTAGCAGATCCTACTTCTGTAAGTTCTACGTCAAATTCGTCTTTTTCAGCTCCACCAGCTGCACCGTCTGCTGCTACTACTGCAACACCAGCTGCTGCTGATACACCAAATTCTTCTTCACATGCTTTAACTAATTCGTTTAATTCTAATACTGATAATCCTTTAATAACTTCAATGATCTCTTGAGTTGTCATTATAATTTCCTCCTAATAATAATTTAATATTTCTAATTTTTTAAAACTGATTACTCTGCTGCTGCTTCATCACCTTTTTCAGCGATTTGCTTAATAACACGAGCAAAGTTTGCAACTGGAGATTGAATGCTTCCAAGTAATTTTGAAAGTAATTCGTCTCTTGATGGAACACTTGCAATAGCAGCGATTCCGTCTTTGTCGTAGAAAGTTCCTTCTACAACTCCTGACTTTAATTCAAGAACTTCAATGTCCTTAGCATGCTTAGCAACGATTCTTGCTGGAGCTGTTGCGTCAGTTTTAGAAACTGCGATAGCTGTTGGTCCAACTAAATCTTCTGTTAAGCTTTCAAAGTCTGTTCCTTTAACCGCTAAACGAACCATGGTGTTCTTATATACTTTATAAGTAACATCTGCTTCTCTTAACTCTCTACGTAATGCTGTATCTTCTTCTACTGTGATTCCACGGTAAGTTACAAGCACTGCTGATTGAGCATCTGTAAGAAGTTCTTTGATCTCGTCTACGATTGGTTGTTTTAATTCAACTTTTGCCATAATGAATGGTGCACCTCCTTGATTTATTCTTGCAACTTATGTTGCTGGTGTACCGCCTTACGAAAAAAAGCTCTCTGTACTAAGACAGAGAGCATAATAAACATTGTTAAAAATGATTATCCTCGGTAGGTAGTATACGTTACGTCTTATGACACCTACTGTCTTCGGCAGTAATACTTGATTACAATAACATATCATTTCCAACATGTCAACTACTTTTTTATTCAATCATCCTTATTTAATACCGTATTCTTGATACAACCTTTTTCGGAACTTTGAATCATTGATGGATTTTTTTATGTCATTCACTCTTTCGTCTTCAAACAAACGATTCATTCATGTAGATAAACGAGTTTCTCCTCGTGCCTCTCCTCGCTTTTCTCCAATTGCTTCGCTGCTTTTTTTCATATCTTCAATTGCCTGGCACACATTTACCACCCCACTCTCGTTCTTTTATATATATTACCATTAAAAAGGAATTTGACAACATCTTTTTCCAAATTTATCTATAAAAAATTAAATTTATATTCTATAAAAAACATGAGCCCCGAAAAAAATCGAGACTCATGTTTCACTTATTTTGGAACATTTTCAAAAATGATTGACACTACTTTTTCATTTTTGTAATTATTCACCCATAACAATTACTTTACATCGGCGGCTTCTTTCACGACTGCGATCAAAATCTGCAAAATAGACATATCCTGTAGCTCCAACCCCAAGTTTTCCATCTGCCACTTCAAAAGTTTCACTAGATCCTAAAATTGTTGATTTTAAATGTGCATCTGCATTAAATAACTGTGTTCGGTCTCCACCTGGAAGATAAAAATCAACATCTGGCCAAGTTTCTACCTCTTCAAAATGCTTCTCTCCTGGATAAACATATTGACCCCAGTCTGTTTGATTTGGAATAATTTTCTCCAGCACATTGTTCAAATCCTCTTGAAGGAATTCATCTCCTGCTTCATTGTAATCGTGGACAAATTCTTCAAAAAACACTGAACATGTTGTATGTGCTGTTAATACAACACAGATACCTTCCTTAATTCCACTACTTTTAATTGCTTTTCTTACTTGTTGTGTAATATCAATATAAGTAGGCGTCGTTCCATGTGATTTCAAATCAATCTGTTCTTTATAAACTGCCATATGATCCTCCTATGACTTGAATACTATAACATCTGTATCTTTTTTATCTTTTACAATTTTTTCTTTTTATCTTTGTCCATATATGATATAATCATTTCACATATGGACAAGGATTTATAAAACTTTCATCTTATGAAATCAGGATTACGAACTACCAATTCAAATCATCCTTTTTTCTATTATGAACATGAAATCAGACGCTTATATTCTCTTAACTAATTCCTTTGGAATTACCGGCGTGCCTTGTCCATAAAAATGAAACAATTCTACAGCTTGTGTGACTTGTTCTTTGGTCATCTTCCTTGGTTCTCCAATAGCTTTTGCCGATAAGTATGTCTTTGCTGCTTCTTCTAGATATACTGCTGCACATAATGCCTGTTTTAGATTTTCTCCCACAGCCATTACCCCATGATTAGCTAAAATCACTGCAAGCGAATCCCCTAGATTCTCTACAGTATCAATTCCCATATCTACGCTCCCTGCAGAACTAAATGGTGTAACCTTAACATTTCCACCACAGGCATTTGCCAGCGTTGTTAAGTTTACTTCAAACTCATCTTCAACGAGTCCAACTGCGGTTGCATATGGCTGATGTGTGTGAATGACCGAATTAATATCTTCTCTATGTTTGTATATATACAATAGTCCTTCTGTATCCGAAGACGTCTTTCTTGTTCCTTCTATTACATTTCCATCTATATCCATTACTAAAACATCCGCTGGTACCATATCTTCATAAATCATACCTGATGGTGTAATCAATATTTCCCCGCTCGGCATTCGCATACTTACATTCCCACCAGATAATGCGATGAGACCATAGCGGTCCATCTTCATCCCCGCTTTTGTCATCTGTGCTTTTTCTTTTTCAAACATTTTTACTCCTTTTTATTTACATGCCTGTTTTTTTAAACGTTTACGCCCGTCTCTTCTTGCAATCACAATAAGTGACTCAGGATCTACCTTATACTCTAATTCTGCAAATAAATCTTCGATTTCTTCTTTATTCTCAAATTCGCTTAAGCGAATCCAATATCGTCCTTTGAAAAGAGAACCCCCATTTAAGGAAACATATAATCGTTGATTACCTGACACATACCGCATCTGAATTTGTTTTATTTCATCAACTTGATACACTTGTTCCCGACCATAGGCAGAGAAAATAATTTTTCCATCTCCAGAATATATTTTTTGCGGATTACTAATTGATACAAAGGCATTAAATGTATTGTAAAGGGCTAGTATCATCACAAATGCAAACAATGCTTTACTCTCTCCAAATACAATTTGATATAGGGAAAATAATGCAATAAGCCCCGTAAATACTGCTGTTGCTGTAACTTGTATAGAAAAATGTGTCGGATGATAATTATATTCTTTCATAAGTTCCCTCTTTTCATCTTATTTTGCTGCATGAATTTCCTGAGCTTCTTTTAAGATACGTTTACGATTCCACACTGCTAACGCTAATGCAATAACAACTCCTACAGCAATTCCAATTGCCCCAAAATTATGAATACGAACTAATGCCCATGTTAATGGATTCGCTCCATCACAGATAGAAGAAATTGTTGTTGCCCCAGATGGAATTGAAAATTTAACAGATTTTGCTACGCTTGTTACCATTGGTGCTAAATCTGTAGAAATATACAATCCAGAAATAATACAAATAATACCTGTAATCAAGGTTCTAAACCCATTTCCACCTACCAAAGGGACAACTAGGACAAAAATATATGGAAATACTGCTAAATCTGCCATTGGTAATACTGTGTTTCCTGGTAGAATAACAGCCAAGAAAACAGATAATGGAACTAAAATTAACGAAACAGTCAAACAGATTGGATGACCTACACCAACTGCCGAATCAAGTCCAATATATATTTTTCCACGATTCTTAAATCTTTTTGAGACAAATGATGAGGCTGACTCAGAAAGTGGCATTAATCCTTCCATCAATAGTGCTGCCATCTTTGGAATCAATACTAACACTGCCCCCAATGTGATACCTGTTTGTAATGTCTTTGCTACATCATATCCTGCTAAAGCTCCAATCACAGTTCCCAAAACAGTTCCAACTAAAATTGGCTCTCCAAACACTCCAAATCTCTTTTGTAATTTATCAACATTAATATCAATATTTCTGACCCCTGGAATGCACTCAATCACCTTGTTTACAATAAGTGCAATTGGTACAAAGGCCGCTGTGAATCCATGCGGTAAAGATACCCCGGGCATTCCCAGTGTCTCCTCTACTTTCGGTGCCGTCCAGTCACCAATAACCATTGTAATTACCATATTTACTGCTGTTGCAATTAATCCAATATAAAAGTTTCCAGTTAAAGCAACAACCAAAGCCCCCGTAAATGCAAAATGCCAATAATCCCAAATATCAACATCTATTGTCTGTGTTGTATTTGTAATTAACATAATAATATTAATGGCTAATCCAAATGGGATCATAATCATTCCAATCTTAGATCCAAAAGCAATCGCTGCCGCTGCTGGCCAGCCTACATCTACAGTTGATAGACTAAGTCCAAATCTTGTTGTCATTGTTTGAACTGCTGGTGCCAAACTATCCCCCATGGCTCCGATTACAAGATTCAAGCCTACAAAACCAACTCCAACCGTTAATCCTGAACGCAATGCTTTTCCAGGCTTTGCTCCTAAAATAATTCCAAATATAGTTAATATAATTGGCATCATTACAGTTGCACCAAGTCCTGAGATAAAATCAAATACTCCTAATATAGCTGACATAATTTCCTCCTTTATACTCTTAGCTTAAAAATCATAATAGTTTCTACTTCTTCATTTGTTCTAGTACATCTTCTTGTAATTTGTCCATTCCCATTCCTGTTAATAGCGGAAGTCCTGCAAGAACTGGACACTTTGCGTCCTTTGGTGCCGTTGTTGTTGCAATACAAAAATCATAATTCTCTGATTTTGCCACGATTTCTGCAACTTTACATTGTTCCATCTTGAATTGTCCTTCATACCCATTGGAATTCAAGAATTCGGTAATTTTTTGATTTGCCACCGTTGATGTACACACTCCTGAACCACATGCAATTAGAATTTTTTTCATAGTTTTTCTCCTTTTTGATATATGTTTTTTTATTGTTGCTTAATTAATTAAATCTTTCAAAACTTTATTAATCTTGTCTTTATCACCTTTTTTTATAATAGATAGCATTTCCTGATCCTGACATGTGGCAATTAATTTTTGTAATAATCCAAGCTGTTCTTCTTTTTGCTTAATTGCCAGCATAAATAAAATTTCAACGTCAACAGTCTCATCTTCCATTCCCATTACATGAAACTGTACTGGTTTTTCCAAAATCCCAAGACAAACTGCTGGATTGTTCACATACTCTGGATCTGTATGTGGAATTGCAACACAAATTTCTCCCGTTGGTAAACCTGTTGGAAATTCTCTTTCTCTTTTCTTTATCGCCTCCTCATAATCTTCTGTTACATACCCTTCTTTAAATAAGGCAGTTGCCATTTGTCCCAATACTTCTTGATCACTATTTCCTGATAAAGAATATGCAATATATTTTTTTTCTCTATCAAATGCGATTTGTTCCATTGTTATCCTCCTTATTGCATTGAATTTCAATGCGCTTAATTGTATTTAGCATGTCCTTGATTTCGGTAATGTTATCTAATTCATTTTTAATTTCTTCATTTCCAAAAATCATTGTCATGTCATAAATCGCTCGGTTAATACTTTGAGCACTCATAATACTAAGTCCTATAATATATTTTACCGGGTCATTTATTTCACTATAAAATTTGACAGGTGTCTTCAATCTTACAATACTTGCTGCTTCCTTAATTACTCCCATTTCGGTATCTGAATGAGGAACTGCAATTCCAGGATAAATCACAACGTATGGTCCATTTTTCTTAATATTTGAAACCATACCTTCAATGTACTGCTTTTCGACTGCCCCATCTTCATAGAGCAGTTTCCCTGCTTCCCTGACTGCTTCCTCCCAATCTGAAGCCTCATAATCCAATTCAATCTTTTTTAATGACAACAATGAATAAAACGCATCAACACCTTCGGTTTCGGTTATTTCTACTCTATCATTTCTTTTTTGATGTCTCTTTCTTTCCTCGTTCCTTACTTTCATTGCCATAATCTGAATATCACAGATATCATTGTCATTTAACATTGGGGTTTTTACTTGAATATGAGGAAGTTGTGTACCTGAAATCGGCACTGTTGAAACAATCATTTCTGCACCACTGTTTTCAATTTCCTTCATGTTATGCGCCGATGATACATTTACGACTTCAATAATTCCATCCAGACACTTCAACCTTGCCAGCATCAGTTGTGCTGTTCCTCTTCCAGTGGCACATACTAAAGCAACGGCAACAATCTTTCGCTTTGCATCCTCTGCTTTATCCTTTTCGATTACTGATGCAAAATACAATACCATAAATGACATTTCATCTTTTGAAAAGCTCTTTCCAATATAGTCTTCCAATGGTTGAATTTGTTTTTGAACTATTTTGAAAATATTGGGATAGATACGTTCTAGTTCATCACAGAGAGGGTTGGAAAGAATCTCTCCGTTTTGCAATCTATGTACCGCAGAACGCATATGATCTACCAATAAATCATAGAGAGAGAAGTCTAAATAAAAATCAATTCCAAAGCTATTGGATATCTGATATACAATTTCACCAATGAGAATCCTCACATCAAACATATCTAACTTATTAACATTATTTTTTAGATAACTCTTACCTCTTAAACATGCTGTATAGTTTAATACTTCTTGTTCTGGAGCCTGAAATTTATATTCTTCTCCTAGGCGTACAAACAATCTCTTACTAAACTCATATTTTGAGCTTTCTTTCAACGATTCCATCTCTTCTTGATGCAATTTGGGTAACAACTTTCCTTTATAAATTCGATTAATACTAATCAACAATTCAATGGTTGCTTCTAAAAAAGAATAATCCGTTAAAAAGACTTGTTGGTTCTCCTCTTCCTCAATTAAGAACTGCCTCACTGTTTGAAATGCATCTAACGGATCAACTTCCCTTAACAGCAGTTTCCAAAAGACACTAAGGTTATATCCACTTTTATATAGTTGCTGCTCTCCATTTAATTCAAGCAGTCTTAGAATTCCATTCCGAATCTTCATTTCTGTTGCTTCTACTACATACCCTTTTCTCACTTGAGACACCAGTCCCATGTCATTGTCTGAAAACCAGTTTTTTAGTTCTGCCAAAGCTCTAATCATTGTATTTCGACTAACTCCCACGCGCTCTCCCAGTCGGTCAATAGTTGTATAGGATTTTGCATTTAGAAGCATCATGGCTAATATTGTTTCTCTTTCGTTCTTGGATAAGTAATATGTATAAAAATCATACTTTAATATAAATTTCTGAAATTCACCAAGATCAATATTTCTTACATTTTCAATCCATACATCTCCATCTATATTGGTTATAATTTCTGGTAAATGACTATTTTTTAAATCTTCATTTAATTCTTTGATTTCTGCTCGGATTGTTCTCTCCTGCACTTGAAAGTCCGTAGCCAACTCAAGAATATTTTCCTTTTCACCTAGTATTAACTTATTTAGTATTTTATTACTTCGTCTATTCATACTATCTCCTCGCTATGTTTTCATTATAGGTGTATCTGTTTTATTTAAAAAGTCCCATCAAATGTTTTTTTTGTGCAACAATTTGTGCACTTTTTATAAATCAATTAAAAAAAGAGGCATAAAATCACGTTCTCTTGTGATTTTATGCCTTCTAATGTCGTAAAATTATTTCTATAATCTTTCTCCATACATATCTTCAAAATAATTGGCATATTCTCCAGAAAGAATATTCTTCCACCAATCTTCATTATCCAGGTACCACTGAATGGTCTGTGCAATTCCTGTATCAAAATTGTACGTCGGTTTCCATCCTAATTCTGTCTCTAACTTGGTTGGATCAATAGCATAACGCATATCATGCCCCGGACGGTCTGTGACATACTTAATCAACGATTCTGGTTTGTCCAATGCTTTTAAAATTGTTTTTACTACCTCAAGATTGGTTCTCTCATTATGTCCGCCTACATTATAAACTTCTCCAATTCTTCCTTTACGAAGAATTAAATCAATGGCTTGACAATGGTCTTCTACGTGAAGCCAGTCACGGACATTTTCTCCTTTTCCATAAACAGGAAGTTCTTCGTCTGCTAACGCCCTGCTAATCATAAGAGGAATTAGCTTCTCTGGAAAATGATATGGTCCATAGTTATTGGAACATCTTGAAATTGTTACAGGAAGTCCAAATGTTCTAAAGTAAGATAATACAAATAAATCTGCACTTGCTTTACTTGATGAATATGGACTTGATGTATGAAGGGGTGTCTCTTCGGTAAAGAACAAGTCTGGTTGGTCTAATGGAAGATCCCCATAAACTTCATCGGTAGATACTTGATGATAGCGTACATTGTATTTTTTCGCTGCATCTAATAAAACAACAGTTCCTTCTACATTTGTTTGTACAAAAATGCTTGGATTTTCAATGGAACGATCTACGTGGCTTTCTGCTGCAAAGTTTACAACTGCATCAAACTGTTCCTTCTCAAATAAATCCATGATAAAATCACGATCTGCAATATCGCCTTTTACAAATTTATAATTTGGTTTGTGTTCCACTGGTTTTAATGTCTCAAGATTCCCAGCATATGTTAGTAAATCTAGATTTACTATTTCATCGTCTGGGTATTTATTTACCATATAATGAACAAAGTTTCCTCCAATGAAACCTGCTCCACCTGTCACTAATATTTTCATTTGTATCTCCTTATTTGTCTAAAAACTTTCCATCCATAACATCCATTAAATACTTTCCATATTGATTCTTTTTCAATGGTTCAATATTATCTAGTAACACATCTTTGGAAATCCAACGATTTAAATATGCGATTTCTTCTAAGCATGCAATTTTTCTATGTTGATGTGTCTCCACTGTCTTTACAAAGTTAGTAGCTTCTACCAGTGACTCATGGGTTCCAGTATCCAGCCATGTAAATCCCTGTCCTAAAAGCTCTACATCAAGCTCATTATTCTCAAGATAAATTTTGTTCAAATCTGTAATCTCAAGTTCTCCTCTATCAGAAGGCTTTAACTGCTTTGCATACTCTACAACTCGGTTATCATAGAAATAAAGTCCTGTAACGCAGTAATTTGATTTTGGATGCTCTGGTTTTTCTTCAATAGAAACTGCCTTTCCATCTCCGTCAAATTCCACAATTCCAAAACGCTCTGGGTCATCCACATAATACCCAAATACAGTTGCCCCAACCTTCTTATTGGCTGCTGCCTTTAAACGCTTTGTAAGTCCATGACCGTGGAAAATGTTATCTCCAAGAACCATTGCTACATTATCATCTCCAATAAATTCTTCTCCTATTACAAATGCCTGTGCAAGTCCATCTGGAGACGCCTGTATTTCATAAGATAAACGAACTCCAAACTGATTTCCATCTCCTAATAAAGCTTCAAATCTCGGTGTGTCTTCTGGTGTTGAGATAATCAAAATATCACGAATCCCTGCATTCATCAGCACGGATAACGGATAATAGATCATCGGCTTATCATAAATGGGTAAAAGTTGTTTTGATGTTACCATAGTAAGAGGATAAAGTCTCGTTCCTGAACCCCCTGCAAGAATAATTCCCTTCATTACGTCACCTGTTCCTTTCTTAGAACTTAAATGTATCTTTCAGACCTTTCCACTTTTGGTCTTTTTCTGAAATAATTAACTCCATACCTTCTGGAATCGGCCAGTCAATTCCGATCTCTTCATCATTCCACGCAAGACCGCCTTCATCTCCTGGATGATAGAAGTCTGTACATTTATAGCAAAACTCTGCCTCGTCAGAAAGTACAATAAATCCATGGGCAAATCCCTCTGAAATATAAAACTGCTTTTTATTTTCATCTGATAATTCCACGCCAAACCATTTCCCATAAGTCTCGGAATCCCAACGTAAATCAACAGCTACATCAAATACCGTTCCTCTAACAACACGAACTAATTTCCCTTGTGGATGTTCCTTTTGATAATGAAGTCCCCGAAGAACTCCTTTGGTTGACATGGACTGATTATCCTGAACAAATACCATATCAAGACCAGCTTCCTTCATGTCATTTTGATTGTATGTTTCCATAAAATATCCACGTTCATCTCCAAATACACTTGGCTCGATAACATACAATCCTTCAATATTACAAGGTGTTACTTTAATTTTTCCCACGATTTCTTCCTCCTAATAGTCGATTTCTTTTAAATATCTTGAAAGTGCATCCTGCCATGGGGGCATTAAATTAAATCCATTTTTCGTCAACTTACTTTTATCCATACGGCTGTTAGATGGTCTTTTCGCCTTTGCTGGATATTCATCACTGGAAACTGGTGTAACCGTCACATCCATTCCTGCCTGTTTAAAAATCTCACATGCAAATTCATACCATGTACAAAGCCCTTCGTTGGTGGCATGATAACGTCCATACTTGTCTGTGGCAATCATTTCTACCAATAATTTTGCTAAATCATAAGTATAGGTTGGCGATCCAATCTGGTCATCTACGACAGTTAAAGAATCGTGTGTTTTTCCAAGGTTTAGCATAGTCTTAATAAAGTTCTTTCCATTGACACCAAATACCCAAGCAATACGAACCATAAAAAACTTGTCCAACAATTCTTCGATTGCTAATTCTCCTTCATATTTGGTCTGTCCATAAATATTAAGAGGTGCTCTCTTATCATCTGGTTTCCAAGGTCTGCTGCCCTGTCCATCAAATACATAATCTGTACTAATGTACATCATTTTAATATCTAATTCCCTACAGACTTTCGCAATATTTCTCGTTCCATCTGCATTAATTTTTCTACACAAATCTATATTATCTTCCGCGGCATCTACTGCAGTATAAGCTGCACAATGAATCACTGCTTCAACGCTGGCTTCTTTGATGACCTTATCTACCATATCTGGTTTCGTAATATCCATCTCATTTACGTCCACGCCGATTCCCTCATGTCCACGCAATTTTAATTCATTCATAACATCCGTTCCCAATTGTCCGGCTGCTCCTGTTACTAAAATTCTCATTAAGTTTCTCCTCCTATAACTGACGAGATATGTCAACAGTTATAGTTTAAAGGGTGACGCTACGTCATGGTCAAGAATTTTGCAAAAATTGCAAAAATTTATACAGCACATTTACAATGATAGCCCCAACTAATACCCCTATACTGTCAATGAATACATCTGTTATCATTCCACTTCGCCCTGGAACAAACAACTGGTGAAACTCATCGGATATTGCATACAACGTACCGCATATCCATGGTACTATGATTCTTAATTTGATTTTCTTTTTGTTATCCACATAAGCACCCACAAATAATATTCCCAATACACAGTATTCACTGGCATGAGCCGTTTTCCGAATGGGATGGTCCACAGCCTCTATGAATCTTTGTTGATTGTCTTTGCTCCAGTCCTCAAATCCCTTCACAAAATGTTGCCCAATAAACTGTCCAGCCAGACTGCTGTCATTCCCTGATAAATCTCCATTTCTAGATGACATAGTAAAAATCATCCCCATCCAGAGAAACACAAATATTAAAAATAAAATTTTCCTATGCTTCATTTTTCTTCTTACTCACAAATACTCCTGCCTCTTTTGTAATGTGAAATGCTCCATTCTTTTCTATTTTTCCCTGAACAAATTCTTTAAACTCTAAATATCTCTGGCTCAAATATTCCTGCTGATTTCCATGACAAGATACAATATAAGAAATTAAAGGTTCTGCCTGATCAACAATAAGTGCATCCTCATATTTAACTTCTTTTACACTGTCAAATACATTCTTCAATTCCGTTTTTCCATTTTCAAGACCAAAGACCTCATAGAGGGTTTCTTCTGACAAAGTAATCCGTTGATCAAACTCCTGAATCAACTGAGTGATTTCCTTCATATGCTGTTTTCCATAAGTGCTGCAAATAAAGGTTCCTCCCGGCTTTAAGACTCTGTTAATCTCATGAAGAACATGTTCTCTATCATGGAGATAAAACATCACGTGATTTGCAATAATTAAGTCAAAACAACTGTCCTTATAAGGAATTTCCCGACAGTCAAAGACTCCATATTGAAACCCTGTTTTCTCACCAATCTTTTTCTTGGCATCTTTTACCATTCCTGAAGATTTATCAGAAACTATAACACTTACATTTGATGGAATATCCTTCTCGTTTTTCTTCCAAAGCTCTCCATTTCCACATCCAATCTCAAGAACACTCTGCCCATCCTTTAAATGCAGCTGCCTAAAAATCCACTGAAACCACTCCTCTGGATTCTGGGAATATTTTTTATGGAGATTAATTCGGATTTCAAGATTTGATGCATTTTTATATTGCTCCACCAAGGCTCGATCCATCTGGTCAGTATGTAAAAGAGGAAGCACCTGTGCCCAGTCTACCTCTTCCTTTCGATTCATTTTTATCTTAGTCTCACAAAGAGATTTCTTAACTGATTGTAAATGGTCAATTTTTTGCTGAACCAAATCAAGCTGCATATCAATAGATTCTTTCATAAAATCCCTGTCTCCATCGTTAATGGTAAGTCCCATAATTTCTTCTAAAGAAAATCCTAGAAACTTTAAGGATAATATCTTCTGTAATTTTGCAAAATCAGCCTTTGAATAAAGGCGGTATCCATTATCTGCCACCTTACTTGGCTTTAAAACGCCCTGCTTGTCATAGTATCGGACTGTCCGCAAAGATATATTTGCCATCTTCGCAAATTCTCCTGAAGTATAAAAACCATCCTTGGTCATCTGTAGAATCTCCTCTTCTGCTATTTAAGTTACAATTACTTATTATAATATGTAATTATAACTTATGAGTCAATTCCAATTCTTCCACAAATAAAATATTGTCATATTCTAATTTCCTTCGACAAAGGAATTTTCATTGATGTTCATTCCATTCTCTCTTGCAAAGACTGCTTCATACATCTTTAAACCAAATCTTTTTACAAACAAATCACATTTACATAAAAACATATAATATGGTTGGTATCCTTCTCCATATAGAGATTCAAAATTGCCCATGCCCTTGGATATAATAATATCTGCTTCATCTAACAGACCCTTGGCCTGTTCTGGCAAGTTTTCCAGAGAAATCCCACCAATTGGTAGTCCATTATCTACAATTACTGCCTTCTTGTCTAGACCTACCTCCTTGGCGTCTACAATTGTTGCATCATTAATTATATCCCCACCACGAACCATAATTGTTACATCAATCCCTTGATATAACTGTTTAATTATCTCTATTAATATTTTATCCATTACAATTTCACCACAATTATCTGTAATATAAACTAGCGATTTTGCATGAGACAATTCACGCTTAAAATAATTAATTTCATTTTCATTGATAACCTCCTCTTTTGCTTTTTCTAACAATTTTTCTAGAATAGAGTCATCAATTTTGCCATGCACTCCAAAATCAATATAATTCCCTGCACAGCAAAAATATATGCTAGTTTTCAAGGGATCATCAGAACATCTTATCTCAGCTTTGATTCGTTCTTCCTTTTTTAGCATATATTGATTATATTTACTTTTTAAATTGTGATAATTGTGAAAATCTCCATAATACTGTAGATACAACTGCTCCAATTCCATATTTAAAACCGCAACATTGCTTTCCATTCCCTTTTCATAGAGGACTTTTACACATTCATGCATAAATCTTCTTTTTTTATCCTCATCCTTCAAAGCATCAATTTTATTTTCCTGAATTTTCAAAAGACAAGACATACACATGGCATTTGTTTTCATTTCATCACCAATTCCATTCTTTGATTACTGTAATAACAAATGAACAAATTCATCCTTTGATAAATGATGAAAATAATCATCTATATTTACTTTATCTAGTTTTTCTTCTATTTTGTCATATTTTAGAGGAGTACCAAGAAGTAACTCCGCTAATACATCACTACTTGAGTTTGAAAAGAAATCTCCAAAAAAAGCTAACTTTTGAATATAACCCTTCTCCACATTCATACATATCTGTATTTCTCCACACTTTTCAAATCTCCTTCGCTTTTCAATCTCATATTTAGGAGATTTTCCATAATTCCACTCCCAGGTGCTATACTTTTCTTTTTTAATTTGTTCAATAGCATCCAAATCTTTCTGGTTCAACCGATATGGATTTAACCAAATTTCATCTGCAAGATAACTTTTCAAAATTTCATAAAACTCATTTGTATCTAGTGAATCTTTTACATATTCTTTTACATTTGTAACTCTACTACGAACTGATTTGTGCCCTTTGGATTCAAATTTATCCCTAGAAACTGATAAGGCATTTGCTACTATGTCTAAATTGCAGTCATACATAATTGTTCCATGATGCATAATTCTATTTTCCTTTGTATATTGTGAATTTCCCGAAAATTTTCTATTGTCAATTGTCATATCATTTCTACCAGAAAGCTGGGCATCCACATGAATACATTTTAATGCATGTATTACCGGCATACAAAACTTTGAAAAGTCGAACAGTTCCTCTTCTTTATCTGCTATAAATGTGTAGTTAATATTTCCCATATCATGGTAAACAGCACCGCCACCTGACAGCCTGCGAACAACTCTAATTTTATTTTCATCCACAAATTCCTGATTAATTTCTTCTATTGTATTTTGATTTTTACCAACCACAATTGTATTACTATTCTGCCACAGAATAAAATACTCATGCTTTCGATCTAACTGATCAAATACATATTGTTCTAGTGCAAGATTAAAATAAGGATCATTGCTTTTACTTTCAATAAAATACTCAAACTTCGCACATAGATTTTAGCTATGCACCTTGAAAATTCAATATCTGGCAGTTATTCAGTTGTCAATGTTCAGCAGGTTATGCAGCTTGCAGCTTCGATTTCAAAAGTGCAGGTATTGTA
>JAQWFL010000051.1 GCA_028704435.1 Anaerostipes sp.
CCGATTTTAATTGTTTCTAGTCAACTCAATTATACCAAATCAGATAGTTTCATGCTATTTTTATGCCAGTTATTATTGAATTTTCAAGGTGCATAGGCACTTATTCAAGTGCGAAGTTTGAGTTATTAATACAAAATAGAAGATTACTATCACATACAAAAAAAATATAATGGTAGTTAATCCCCGATGTTTTTTTGATTTTGCCACTATATCTTCCTTACTTTGCACCATACTTTTCGTAGTATGTGTCAATTGCCGCTTTTAATGTATCATCAATAATAACTTTTCCTTTACATGGTTTATTATGTAAATGTTCTACCACTTCATTCATTGTAACAATAGCTTTCGCATCAAAACCATATTTTTCGCGAATCTCATCTAACGCACCAACTTTTCCACCTAAACCAACTTCCATACGGTTCAATGAAACCATAAGACCTTTAATCTCAACATCTCCCTGTGCCATAATAATTGGAAACGTCTCTTCGATTGATTTTCCTGATGTTGTCACATCTTCAATAATTACAACTCTGTCTCCGTCTTTCATATTACTTCCAAGTAAAATTCCTGTGTCTCCATGATCTTTTACTTCTTTACGGTTTGAGCAGTAACGAATATCTTTTCCATATAACTTGGCATATGCAATGGTTGTTACAACAGAAAGAGGAATTCCCTTATATGCTGGTCCAAACAAAACATCAAAATCATCACCAAAATTCTCATGAATTGCCTTTGCATAGTATTCTCCTAGTTTCATCAATTGTGTTCCTGTTACATAAGCACCTGCATTCATGAAAAATGGTGATTTTCGTCCGCTTTTTAAAGTAAACTCTCCAAATTTCAACACATCACTTTCTACCATAAATTCAATAAATTCTGATTTATATGCTTCCATAATTTCTCCTATCGCTGTTTACTGTTTTTATATTCTTCATAATAATATTCAATTACATCTTTTCGTGTCACAATTCCAATAAACGACTCTTTATCATCAATGACTAGAACAAAGTTTTGCACTTTAATAATATCAACTAAATCATCCATCTTATTGTTGACAGAAATGGCTTTATTATCTCTTCTCCTCTTTACATCAGTTAATTTTACATCACTGGCACTTTTTATGTCCAGATTATAATCATCTTTAATCGACCAGAGAATATCTCCCTCTGTCACTGTTCCAACATACTTCCCATCCTTTGATAAAATAGGTACTGCAGTATATCCATGAGCCTGCATCTTTTCTAATGCCTGACGTAGTGTATAATCTTCTCGAAGACAAGATACCTCTTTCTTCGGAGTTAAAAAAAATAAAACATTCATGCCTCACCTCTATTTGACACAACCAACTAGTTCATTGATGTCTTGTATCTTATGTCTTGTCATATAGTCTTTGATTCCATCTATTACCTCAATGGTTGTATTAGGATTCATGAAATTGGCAGTCCCTACAGATACACCCCTTGCACCTGCCATAATAAACTCCAGTGCATCTTCGGCACATGTGATTCCACCCATACCGATAATAGGTACATCTACAGCATTAGCTACTTCATAAACCATTCGCACAGCCACTGGTTTAATGGCTGGTCCTGACATACCTCCTGTATGATTGGCCAATAAAAAATCTCTTTTTTCAATATCAATTTTCATTCCCGTCAATGTATTAATCAATGAAAGTGCATCACTTCCACCTTCTACCGCAGCTTTTGCCATCTCTGTGATATCCGTTACATTGGGACTTAATTTCATAATAATTGGTTGTTTTGCTTTTGCTTTAACTGCTTTTGTTATCTCATACAAAGCCTTTGGATCTTGACCAAATGCAATTCCACCCTCTTTTACATTGGGACAAGAAACATTAATCTCCAATAAATCCACTGGCTGATTTGATAGTTTCTCCACAACTTCAACATAATCTTCTGTAGACTTTCCACATACATTTACAATGATTGTTGCATCTTGTTCCTTTAAAAATGGAATATCACGTTCCATAAACACATCAATTCCTGGATTTTGTAATCCAATGGCATTGAGCATTCCACCATAAGTTTCTGCCACTCTTGGTGTCTCATTCCCTGGCCAGGCTACATTTGCAACTCCCTTTGTAGTAACTGCACCTAACTTGCTTAAATCAACAAACTCACCATATTCTTTTCCTGATCCAAAGGTTCCTGATCCAGTGGTTACTGGATTCTTTAAGGTAACCCCTCCAATATCAACGGATAAATTCATTATATGTCCACCTCCTGTGCATCAAATACTGGTCCATCTTTGCAGACACGTTTATTATTCACATGGCTATGTGCGTCCTTTTCTTTTGATTTGCAGACACATCCAAGACAGGCTCCAATTCCGCAAGCCATTCTCTCCTCTAGAGAAATCTGCGCCTCGATTCCCATCTCTGCTGCATATGCCTTAATTCCACGAAGCATTGGCATTGGTCCACATGCATAAATCACATCCCCTGTTACACCTGCTTCTTTTATGGCGTCAATTACATTTCCTTTGGTTCCCACGGAACCATCTTCAGTTGAAATCACAACATCCCCATATATATCAAACTCATCCTTTAAGAATAGATTTTCATCTCGATATCCAAGAACCATGGTCTTTTCCTGATTTAATTCTTTGGATAACTCAAGCATTGGTGGAATTCCAATTCCTCCCCCAATCAAAATAGCTTTCTTGTTCTTCACTGTAAATCCATTGCCCAGTGGTCCAAGAACACGCACTTTGGTTCCTTCCTCATACTTACTTAATTCTCTGGTTCCTCCTCCTGCGATACGATACACAAGTCGAAGAGTTCCTTCTTCTTTATTAATTCCACAGATGCTAATTGGTCTTGGCAAAATCTTGCTTCCATCCTTCATGTACACAGAAACAAACTGTCCAGGCACCGAAGCCTTTGCCATATCCCCTACTTCTAAAACAAGATCAAAAATATCTGTTTGAATTTCATTTTGACTTTTAATTACTGCACTTATATATTGCTTTCCCATATAGTTCTCCTACTTTACATATGCCTGTTTTAAGTCTTCCTTCATGTCTAAAACTGCCTGTCTAGAAGCATCTGCATAACCCTGCTCTCCAAACTTGGCATATTGTTCCTGCTTGTATGCACAGATGATTCCTCGAGATGAATTAATTATTGCTCCCAATCCATCTTCATTAAAGAAAGGTGCTAAATCCTTTGCCTGTCCACCCTGTGCTCCATAACCAGGAACTAAAATATAGTTCTTTGGCATAATTTTTCTTAATGCTTCTCCCATCTTAGGATAAGTCGCCCCAACGACAGCGCCAATATAACTATAGTCTTCTCCCATATGCTGCTGGCCCCACGCTGCCACTTTGCTGGCAACTAATTCATACAAAGGCTTTCCATCAACTAACTGATCTTGGAATTCCCCACTAGATGGATTCGATGTCTTTACTAAAATAAACATCCCTTTTTTCTCTTCTTTACAAACATCAATAAACGGATTAATTCCATCACTTCCCAAATATGGATTTACTGTCAAAAAGTCTTCATCAAAACCACGAAACTTTTTCTCTCCCACTTGAACTTGTCCTGCATGACCTACTGCATATGCCGTTGATGTGGAACCAATATCTCCACGCTTAATATCTCCTATTACAACTAAATCCTTGCTCTTTGCATACTCGCAAGTCTTTTGAAACGCAACCATTCCCTCTACTCCAAACTGCTCATACATGGCAATCTGCGGTTTCACGGCTGGAATCAAATCATAAGTACTATCAATAATTCCTTTATTGTATTCCCAAATAGCTTCTCCCGCTCCTCTTAAAGTCTCTCCAAACTCCGAAAAAGCTTTTCTTTTTATATGTTCTGGCACATAATCAAGCATAGGATCTAATCCAACAACAATGGGTGCATCTAGCTTCTTAATCTTGTTTATCATCTTATTGATCATGGTCATTCTCCTTCATCTCTTAAGTTCATTATCTCCACGCATAGTTGTGGAATTTACACTGAATTAACTATACCACAAATCAAATAAAAAGCAAAGAATGAGATATGAAATCCTATCATTTCCTCTATTCTTTGCTTTTTATTTATTCACTCTTTACTGGATAAAAAGAAACAGTAAATTTGGTTCCTTTTCCAACAGTGCTCTCTAAATCTATTTTTGCATGATGAAACTTTGCCGCATGTTTTACAATGGACAGCCCAAGACCCGTTCCCTTTCGTTCACTTGAATGACTTTTATCTACTCGATAAAATCGTTCAAACACACGACTTTGATCTTCATTTGGAATTCCAATTCCATTATCTTCCACAATCACTGTTGGAATACCATTCATTGTAGACACCGTTACAACGACCTTCCCCCCAGGATTGTTATATTTGATTCCATTTCCCATAAGATTATAGAACATATCATGTAAAATCTGTTTAATTCCTTCAATCTTTGTAGCAGTTCCAATTACATTTAACTGTACCTGCTGCTTTCTTGCTTTCATTCTTAATGATTCTTGAATCTCTTGAATCAACTCATATAAATCAATCTCTGTACGCTCTAAATCAAGTTCATTTTCATCTAATTTTGATATCTTAATAATATCATCTACCATGTCTATCATTCGCAATGCTTCTTTATGAATTTTCCCTGAAAACCCTGCAATATCTTCTGGCTTTACAATTCCCGCCTGGATTAATTCCGCATATCCTGAAATTGTTGTAAGAGGAGTTTTCAGTTCATGAGAAACATTTGCAGAAAATTCCTGTCTTAACGCCTCTCTTTTTTTCTTTTCTGTTACATCCACAAGAAGTACCACAATCCCACGGAACTTTCCTTCATCTAAAACTGGATTGGTCAAAATCATATAGCGTCTGCCATGAAGCTTCATGGTTTCCTCAAATGGCATCAGATTAACAGCATATTCAATAGATTTTCGCATACATTTACTGCGGGTAATTGTCATAATATTTTGATTCTCACATTGTTCTTTTCTAATATTAAATATATTCAATGCACTCTCATTGCAAGTTAGTACAACCAAGTCCTTATTTAAAACCAGAAATCCTTCGCTCATATTCGAAGTAATTGCCGAAAATTCCAGCTGTCTTTGCTTTAATTCTTTTACTTTTTCCTCAATGGCAATATTCTGCTTGTGGATTCGCACCAGCAAAGGTGCTAGTTCATCATAATATTTCTCATCCTCTGGATGCTCTAAATCAATTTTATTAATAGGCTCCACAATTCTTTCTGTCAATACACGAGACAAGAAAAAAGAGAGAACCAACACAAAGCCTGCCATCAACAAAGTAATAGGTATAATATCCATAATCTGCTTATAGATGGACTGTGTCTCCATTGCAAATCTTAATACTTTTCCACTGTCTAATTTTAATGCATAGTAATAAGTCTGCTCATTTAATGTATCTGATATTCGGGTATTCTCCCCAATTCCAGTTTCAACTGCCTGCCGAAACTCCGGCCGATTTCCATGATTAGGAAGACTTTTTGCTGACTCTGAACTGTCAAACTCCACCGTTCCGTCTATATTGATGAGCGTAATTCGAGTACCAGAAATTCTATGATAATTTTCTAAGTTTTGATTCTCATCTTCATTCAAAGACTGCATTAAGTAGTTTGCTTCTGTCTGCACATTTTCCTTCATTTGATTCATATATCTGTTATATGTTACAACAAGAAATAGCGCACAAGTAAATAAAATCGAAACGAAAGCAATATAAAGCATATTAGAATAAATCTTTCGTTTCATTAATTTCCTCCAACACGATATCCAATTCCACGAACAGTTTCTATTAATTTACCTGCAGATTTCAGCTTTTGTCTCAAGGTTCGAATGTGTACATCTACTGTACGTGTTTCACCATCAAAATCATATCCCCAGATATTAGTTAATAACTGATCTCTTGTCAATACGTTTCCCTTGCTCTCTACAAGCATACATAAAAGTTTAAATTCTTTATATGTCAAATCGACTTCTTCTTGGTCTACACTGACTTTATGTTTTGCAATTTGGATGCAAAGACTTCCAATTTCTAGACATTCTTCCTGTCCTGTACCACTTCTTCGAAGTACCGCTTTGATTCTAGAAACAAGTTCCATCATTCCAAATGGTTTTGTCACATAATCATCCGCCCCACTGTCAAGACCTAATACCTTGTCATATTCAGCTCCTTTTGCCGTCATCATAATGACTGGTACGCTTTTCGTATCAACATTTCTTCTTATTTTCTTTAATATGCTGATTCCGTCTTCTCCAGGTAACATAATGTCTAAAAGTATAAGTTCTGGTTTCTCTCCATCTTTCATCTGGGCAAACAAATCAGCACCACTTTCAAAGCCCTGAGCATCAAACCCAGTGCTTTGAAGTGTATATATCACCAATTCGCGAATATTCGCGTCGTCTTCAACAATATAAATCACAAACTTCCTCCTTTATATTCCCCAGTGATAGAATATTCAACCCACTCTGCAATGTTATTTGCATGATCTCCAATACGTTCAAAATACTTGGCAATCATAACAATAGCAACACATTCTTCTCCTTTCTCAGGATCTTCATGGATTAATTGGATAACTTCTTTCTTGACTTTTTCAAATAAATCATCAACTTCATCATCCATATCTAATACTTTTCTAGCAGCCTCTAAATCCTTTTTTACAAAAGAATCTACACTCTTTGTTACCATCTTAATTGTAGCTCTTGCCATATTGGCAATATGAGTATCTGCAATCACTTTTACAACACTTCTTTGTTGTACAATTCCTGCGATATCTCCACCTTGATCTCCAATACGTTCCATGTCGGAGACCATCTTAAGTGCAGCTGAGATGAGACGCAAATCACGTGCCACTGGTTGTTGTTGTAATAAAAGCTTCATACATAAGCTTTCAATTTCTCTTTCTTTTTGATTAATTTCCTCTTCAATGGCAATCATACTCTCGATTGTTTCTTTGTCTTTTGTAGATACAACCTTTCCAGCATCTGTAATCATTTCTTCACACAATGCTCCAAGGCCAATCATCTCTACATTCAATCTGTCTAACTGACGGTCAAATCGATTTCTCATCTTATCCAAACCTCCCTGTAATATAATCTTCCGTTTTCTTTTCCTTTGGATTAGAGAACAATTCTCCTGAAGCACCATACTCAACAACTTCTCCTAACAAGAAAAATGCTGTTTTATCAGAAATACGCACGGCTTGCTGCATATTATGTGTAACCATAATAATAGTATACTTTGATTTTAACTCAATCGCAAGGTCTTCAATCTTTGAGGTTGAGATTGGATCAAGTGCTGAGGTTGGTTCATCCATTAATAACACTTCTGGTTCTACTGCTAATGCTCTTGCAATACAAAGACGCTGCTGCTGTCCTCCAGACAGACCCAAAGCATTTTTCTTCAAACGATCCTTCAATTCATCCCAGATTGCAGCTCCTCTTAAAGACTTCTCAACAATTTCATCTAATTGTGCTTTGTTGCGAATTCCGTGTGTTCTTGGGCCATAAGCAATATTGTCATAAATGCTCATTGGAAATGGATTTGGATTTTGAAATACCATTCCAACTCTTTTACGAAGTACATTTACATCCATATTTCCGTAAATTTCTTCTCCGTCTAATTTTACTTCTCCTGTAATACGACATCCTTCTACTAGGTCATTCATTCTGTTTAATGACTTTAGTAATGTAGATTTACCACATCCAGAAGGTCCAATAAATGCAGTGATTTCATTTGCAGGCAGATGAAGATTAATATCTTTTAATGCCTTAAAATCACCATAAAATAAATCTAAGTGATCTACACTAAACTTTGTTTCCATGTTCTTATCCTTTCGAAATTCTCTTTGCAATCAGTGTTGATATTCCATTAATTAGCAATACCACAATCAACAATACAACTGCAGTTGCATAAGACTGGTTAATATGCAGCCCTTCACTTGATAGTACATACATATGGACAGCTAATGTTCTTCCTGATCCCATAATATTTGCTGGAATTTGTGCTACTGTTCCTGCTGTGTAAATAAGTGCCGCTGTTTCTCCTACAATTCTTCCTACTGCTAGAATTACTCCTGATAAAATACCAGGAACTGCAGAAGGTAGTACAATACGAAATACGGTTCTTAATTTTCCTGCTCCAAGTCCAAAACTACCTTGTCTAAATGAATCTGGCACAGATTTTAAGGCTTCTTCGCTTGTTCTCATTACAGAAGGTAAAATCATAATGGCAAGAGTCAACGCTCCTGAAAATAATGATAATCCCATTTTCATCGTTGTTACAAAAAACAATAATCCGAATAATCCAAATACAATTGATGGAATTCCTGATAATGTTTCCGCTGTAATTCTTACAACTCCAACTAATTTATTTCCTCTTTGTGCATATTCCACAAGATAAATCGCTGCGAAAATTCCAAGGGGAACTGCAAATAAAAGAGCGAGAAATGTCATAATAACTGTATTCACAATCGCAGGGAATAACGATACATTGTCTGATGTATAATTAAATGCAAACAAATCTGGTTTCAAATAGGGAATTCCCTTAATTAAAATATAGCCAATTAATATAACTAATACAGCAACTGTAAAAATAATAGACAATGTTGCAAGTAAGTTTAAAACTAATGATAAAGGTGTTTTTTTATAAGAAGCCATTCTTTGTTTCCATGACACTTCATTGATTTTTTCTAATTTTGCTTCTTTTGCCATTTTAGTTATTCTCCTTTCTCTTTAATGCTGCAAATGCAAGGTTAATAATTAAAATGAATACAAATAATACAACACCTGTTGCTATCAATGCTTCACGATGTAAATCAGTTGCATATCCCATTTCTAACACAATGTTTGATGTCAAGGTACGAATACCATTTGTAAGTCCACTTGGCATTCTTGCCTGATTACCAGCAACCATAACCACTGCCATTGTTTCACCAATCGCCCGGCCAATTCCCAATACGACTCCAGCTAAAATTCCTGATTTTGCCGCTGGAAGTGTTGCAAAAAATACACTTCTTTCATGACTTGCTCCAAGTGCTAAAGATCCTTGGTAATAGCTGTCTGGTACTGCACGAATTGCACTTTCAGCAACTCCGATAATCGTTGGAAGAATCATAATTCCAAGTAATATAGATGCAGTTAAAATACTATTACCTGTTCCTCCAAAATTCTCACGAATCATAGGAACTAACACAACCATACCAAAGAATCCATATACAACAGATGGAATTCCTGCCAATAACTCTGTGGCTGGTTTGATGAATTTATATAATTTTGGATTACAGAATCTAGCCATATATACAGCAGATAAGATTCCAATAGGAACACCAATTATAATGGCACCTGCTGTGATGTACAAACTTCCTAATATCATAGGGAAAATGCCAAAGAGAAAATTCTTTGGCATCCAAACTTTGCCTAGCAAAAACTTACCAGCTCCGATTTTACCAATTGCAGGAACCCCATTGATAAATAAGAAAGCACATATTAATACAACTGCTAAAATCGATGCACATGCTGCAACTAAGAATACGCCATGCATAATTTTCTCACTATACTTTTTCATTTATCGTCTCCAATTTCTATTTTAATACGTCATCCCAAGCTGTTGTCTTTCCTGTAAAGATAGCCTTTACTTGATCGCTTGTTAAGTCTGTGATGTCATTTCCTTTATTTACTACAACTGCGATACCATCTTGAGCGATTGCTTTTGCTGTTACACCCTTCTTTGTCTCACTGTCTGCTAATTCACGAGATGCCATACCAATATCACTTACACCTTCAACTGCATTAGATACACCTGTTGTTGAATCACTTTGCTGTACTTCAACTGTTGTGTCTTTGTTTGCCTTTTCATAAGCTTCTTTTAATTTTTCCATCACTGGAGTTACTGAAGAAGATCCTGAAACTGTAATCTTTCCTTTCACAGCTTTTCCACTATATGCTTTTGCATTGTCATCTACTGTGATGTACCCGTTATCTTCAACAATCTTTTGTCCTTCTTTACTCATAATATAATTGATGAAGTCTTGAGCTCCTGCTGATACTTTTGCTTTTGTTACAATGTTGAATGGACGAACAATTTTGTACTTTCCAGCCTTTACATTTTTAACGCTTGCCTCTGCTCCGTCAATCTTAACTGCTTTTACCGTGTCATCTAAAGAACCTAATGATATGTATCCAATTGCTGCATCATTTTCTCCAATGGTTGTCATCATAACTGAAGTTGAATTTGTAATCATCGCTTCTGTTGTTGTGTTGTCAACTTTCTCACCTTTTGAATTCTTTTCTTCAATTCCAAAAAGTTCAATAAATGCTCCTCTTGTTCCTGAACCATCTTCACGAGAAACGACAGTAATGTCTTTTCCTGCTGCTCCTTTTGATGAACTTTCTTTGCTAGAACTTCCACATCCAGCTAATAAACTTGTTGCTGCTACTGCAACTAATAATGTAGATAAAACTTTCTTTTTCATTTTCGATTGTCTCCTTTGACTAATTTAATGTTTGTGATTTGTTCTCTGTCTTTACAAATCATGTTCTTATCTTATCGGTCAAATGTAAAATCCAAAAGCCATGTTATGTTAAATAAATGTAAAGAATTTTACATTTGCAGTTATCGGCTTATTTTCATTGTTTATTGCATATTTAGTAGAGTAGGTCAGAGGGCGTAAGCCCTCTTTCCCCTCATCAAACCGTGCATGAGGTTTTCCCTCACACGGCTTTCCGACATTCTTCTTTCTACAGCATTGTGTCATGCTGTGGCTAATCTTT
>JAQWFL010000024.1 GCA_028704435.1 Anaerostipes sp.
CATCTCTTTTTATTCACACTGACCTGCTCTCTTTCAATGTTATTCTCTAAAGTACGAAGAGCTTCATCCACCTGTCCTGTAGACTGTAGCGACTTAATGACCGTACAAAAAGCGGAAATCTCACCATTACTAAAACTCATTTCCAGTTCATCTAAGCAATCATTTAAGCTTCGTCCACCATCCAAATCATTTCTTAACCTCATAAGTGCTGTCTTTAGTCTCTTATTTTCCACCACAATAACCGCATCCTTTAGAGCATCTGCGATATACTGACCACCTCTTTTACCATAGAGAACGGATCGGCTCATCTCCATAATGTCTGGCATCATCTCATCATTAGAAGATCGGTTCTGTGCTCTTAAGATGATATCTAAAAAAAACCATCCAAGTATTGCAACCACAACGCTAATTGGCTTTGCCATCTCAAACTTTAATATTCCTTCTGTAATAAAGAAACATATCATTCCAAACAGTCCTGCCATCATTCCCTTATATAAATACCACTGGCTTACCGTCATCTGGTCTTTTAAGAGAACGCCCGCTCCCATCTTTTTTAACGTAAGCTGCTTGTTTGCAAAGAACTTTCGTACAAAGGAAGACTGTTTGATTTTGTCCATCTTCTTTTTCGCTTCCTTGGCAGGTGTTGTACCATGAATCAGATACACGATTCCCTGTACAAAGGAAAACACTAGAATAAATAATAATGCTACGAATAATCCTATCAATCCATCTTCCTCCTTTACTTATCCGTCTTAAACATCTTGATTCCTACCATCAGATACAACAATCCTGTGATAAGAAGAAGTGCCTGTCCTGCCATATTTCCAGTTAAACTTCCCTTAACATCAATGCCAAGTCCTGCGCCAATAATCCATACGATAATCACAGCCGTAATGGAAATCACAACAAGCGTCAGCTTCATAGAAAATAAAATGTTCTTTCTGTCTTCTCTTGCGGATAATCCCGCTGCCACCTGGCTCATCATCTGTGCCAATACCTCTTCATAATTTGCCTGATAATGCATACAGTTCTTAAGGTTAATAATGATGGTCTGTAACTGTCTGTTCTCCACTGATTCCTTCATATAGTCAAATGCAATATCTACATTTCCTGTATTCTCTGCATCCTGCACAAACTTCTCTGCAATACCTCTTAGCACTCCGTTTAGAGATGAAATCGTGTTCTGCATGATGGATACAATATCACTGCTTCCTTTGGCATGATTGGATAGGATGGATATAAATATCGCTGTCTGATCTTCAATCTGGTTATAAGTCCTTCCAGATAATCCAATGGCAACTGCATAAAGAACAACTGCCTGCGCCACTGCGAGAAACAATGCCACAAACACATTCTGAAAGATTATTGTTCCTTCAAAGAATCCTGCAACTGAAAGTACAATCTCTACGCATAAGAATACTTCTCCATTTACAAAGGGAAGTACATTCTTAATCCCGCTCAGTAACATCAGTCGGTCTAGCTTATAAAGAATCGAATGATTCTCAATTGCACCAAACTTCGTTACAAACTCTGCTTCCGATAGTACCTTTAAATCTACATTGTCCTTATATTTCTTAACGACTTTTCCCCAGACATTGTTTTCTACAAATCTCTTATGAATCAGAAAAATCAATAAGAAACTGAATAGAAATATACAGCCCCAGGGAAGCCATCTTAATACTTCTTCACTCATTTACTGTGTCCCTCCTTCTTCTCCACCAGAATCGGTGATTGTCTCTGTATTATCCACAGGAAGCGATACGCCAATGTTTACATCTCCTGGATCTGAACTTTCATCTACGCTTGGCATCCTGTCTGGATCACTTGGATCGTACTTGACCGTACCATCTTCGTTATACAAAATGATTGGATCATTCCAGTCAATCGCTGCATCATAGGCTTCGCCATTGTATTTCTTTGCATCTGCATCCGATACATAACGGAAAAGACCAACGCCATTAACAAAGTAATAACCTGACTTAAAATACTCTGGAATCTGAATCATAATGAAGTTACTGTGCATAAATTCATAATCGTAACTCACAAATCGCTCCAAGCTGCCAAAGCTGTGAATGTTCGCTTTTAGGTTGTAATCTTGGTAGTATGTTCCTGTGTAGAATTCACAAGTATAGGTCTTGTCCTTCTTTAGTCCAAGAACAGTTCCGCCATCGGACACATTCTTTTCATCCACCTTGGTATTACCTACCTTATCCAAATACAATCTTGTGATAATATCAATACTTGTAAGCTGTGCTGCATCTGATTTCGTATCAATGTAATACTTATAATCATCCTCATCTACATCTGCATAGACCAGATAATAATGACCGCCCTGATCGGCTTGCATATTTGAAACTCCAATGGTGTATCCATAATCTGCGAATCGTTCAAATACAATCGAGCTTGGCACTTCCGTACTGGATACATACACCAGACAATCGGAACTTGTGACTGTTGGAATGTTTCCATCTGTGTCTGAATCCACCCAGATGCTTCTTGGATACTCCGTCACTTCCTCTAGTTCCTTGTTCTTGAAGTTGTAATCTCCAGTGATGCAGGTAAAGAACACATCCTTACCCACATCCGAACTTAGATCCTCTTTGATATCTGCTCCATCATGATGCCATACATGCTCTTGTTCATCTCTTCACGTTTTTCCACGTCAATTTCAATATCTGTTCCTTGTTTTCTCATTTCTAAAATCTTATATACATAACTTCTCAATATTTGATCTCTTTTTAAACTTGTAAACATTATCTCATCGCCTAAATTAACATGCTGGTTTCTCAAATTTCCTTCTTGTAAAACAAACATTTTACTTCCATCAACCGCAGTCACAACCTGATCAGAAACTGCTAATGGTTTAATTTGGTTAGTAATATATTTACTATCCTTCTCGTAATATACTAAATTATAAACCTCTTTTAACTTGTATTTTTCAAATACTTCTTCAATAAATGCATGCGGTATAATTGCATCATATTCCTTTTTATGTGCTATTTTTATCTTATTTCTCTGTGTTACGATTGAATCTAGTAAAATATAGTTCAGAATCGACAATTTTACTCTGTTTCTAACATCCTTTTGAACCAACTTATCGTAATAATTAGCATATTCATAATATCTTTTTTCTCGACTTGTTAATGTAGCCTGATTAGTCGTTTTGACAGTGCTCAGTACTTTTGAATACGCTTTCCATGCTTTCTGCATATCATTCGGAGGCAAACGGAATAAACGCTTTACCTCATATCCTGAAAAGTTCATTCCTTGTATCGTATAATAAAATTCATCATTATCAAATGAAAATAATGCATTCAGATTATTGTTTTTATTTGTTGGCTCTTTTATTGTATCAATGATATTTGAAAAAAAATATTTAATGCTATCCATTGGCTCTTCCGCCAAATCATCATGTACTATTCCACAGGCGTCACATTCTAGCTGACTATCTAAACATTTTTTTACAACTGAAAACAAGAAAAACTCAATTACAAATGGAATATCTTCAGACAAGCCACTAACACTAATATTAGGTTGGGACATTTCATCGATTATTCTATTATTGTCATAGTACATGATTTTCAGAAGCATCTCTCCATATTTTGTGATTTCTTCATTCTTATTAAGAACTCCCATTTTTCTCAATGCTTCTATATATTGATGTGCTATCCCCTTATCATGCATTGCAACTCTTTCAAGATTTTTGCAAATATTTGTTATTGCTTTTGCACCCGTGTTAAAAAAAGAAATATGACGTAACTTAAAGTTACCTTTTTGATTTCTTGGTATCAGTTCTTCTGGTTCAAAGATTGCATCTAATAGATCCAACTCATCTGCAGCTATCCACATTTCCATTACCTCCTTGCATAAAATAATAATTCATCTATCATTTTCTTATGTCCACCACTTTGACTTTGATAATTTTTTCTTTTTATAGTTGATGGATCTTTATCATAATATGAAAACCCTTCAACATTTTTTAGTATATTAATAATTGCATCTCTTCCCTCAAATGATGCTTCCTTTTTTCCATGGCTCCAATGATTATTTTCATCATAATAACTAATCAACACATGTCTGGATTTGGTATCGTCTATCAATTCTGTTAATGCTCTCACAAATTTATCTTTATAACAATATCTAGAATTGAAATTATCATCCATATTTTGACCTCTTACAAATTTAAATTCAGCAGCATATTTAAGTAAATCATCAATATCGCAATATTTTGCTATAAAATTCAACATATGATAATATGCCGAATATTGTCTGAAATTGTATGGCGGATCAATATACAAAACGGATTCACTAATGTCGATATTTTGAAACTCATTTTTCTTATATAATTCATTAGCGTCTTCCCTAAACACAATGTACTTTTTTTCTTCATCGAAAATATTAAACATAATAGGTTTAAAATAAAGTTTTGCTTCTGCATTAGGATATAATTTACTTCTATTGAAATCGTGAAAAGTGCCGTTAACATTGGCATTCAACGTCACTTCCTCAATAATACACGCTAACAGAATATATTTTTCTAAATCAGTTATCAAATTGCTATTTGCCCATTTCTTAATTAAGCACAAACTTTTTCCTAATTTTTTTGCATTCTCTTCTGAAAAATAATTCCTTTTACCTATTGTTCCTCTAGCACTTTTATATGTCGATTGACTTCCCCAAACCGTATAATAATCAAAAAATAATGCTTCTTCTTCTGATAAATTTTCTAAGCTTATTCTATTAAGATACTGTAATACTTTCAATAAAGGCTCAATGTTCTGATCAAAATTTATTTTTTGATAATACCCTTCCTCAAAAATCTTATCAGCTTCTATTTTTCTCTGTATATACAACTTGTCTTTATTTAAATCTTCTTCTGAAACAACAAATGAACTAAACTCGCTTTCATTTATTAACTTCTCAAATGAAGGAAACTCATTGTTTTCTAAATATGCCTTTCCTAAAACATATGAGAATTCATTAACATCATTTGATATAACATCAAATCCTCTTTGTTTAAAATACTGGGAAACATTTGTAGTTCCAGCAAACACATCTATAATCAGTCCATCTGATATGCCTTTTTCCTCCAAAAATTCCTTAATACCATCAACAATAACTTTTTTATTTCCTATATATTTATCCATATACATCAATAATGGCAAATAAACAATAATTCACCATCATCTAATTCCTTCCTATTTGAATTTTTACTACTAAGTTTTCTATATCTATGCGAAATATTTCTCATCTTGACATTAGGATAATTTTTCTTTAACAATTCCATTAATTCCACTTTACTTACAACTCTTTTCCTCGTATCCTGATTATCATCTGAATCAGAATAACTCATAATAATATTGGCTCCTGTACTAGAAATAGTTTCAATTAATTTTTCAAATTCCATTTTTCCTTTCGATGGAATACAATAATTAGATTGAAATCTATCGTTTCTATATCTTCCATTCATCAGATAAATCTTTCCATTATATTTCTTTTCTTCTAGTATAGGATAATCATATTTAACCAATGTTTCCAACACATGATAAAATCGAGAATAATGATCAATAGTATATGGAGGATCTAAGTAAAAAGTGTCTGCCGCTTTTATTTCAGTTATTTCAATTGCTTCAAACGAATCCAATGTATATGCTTTGTTGCTATCAGAATAAATTTTCCTTCTTCTATTAAGAATTTCTAACATCTCTTTAAAAGGATCTTCAATTTTAAGTTTTCTATCTCTCATACATCTATTTATTGCAAAAGTTTTAATTTTTCCAGAACCATCTACTACCTTTATCGGTTGAGCAAAATTTTTACCAACACTGCTAACAATTTCTGATACTGCATGAAGTAGGCATACCATTAAAATTTTTTTTGTTACAGAATTTTCAGTACTATTTGTTTCAATCATATCGATTGCTTTTCTAATTGAATCTATTTCTATACATTGTTCAACAGAAAAGTAGCTGTTTGAATAATACAAAGTAAATAGTGCATAAATATCTCTATCATTTTTAAATTTTTCTATAGATTCATCTGTAAACATATTTATGCTTTCGCCAAATATTTTTTTTAATTCGTCTCTTGATGTATCTGAGATATTTTCCCCGTTATAAAACACATTGCATTCACATAATTTGGCAAGTAATTCTGTATCATTATTTTCAATAACTTGCTGTTCATATTCGAGAATATCTTTAAAATATTTACATAATTCGTCCTTATTATTTTTATATGCCTCAGAATTAATTAAGTCATCATAACCGATTAGTGACCTACTATTCTTTATTAATACACCTGTAATCAAGCTGCTATATTCCTGGACATCATTTGCTATTACGCGATAACTATCTGCCAAATAGCTTGAAACGACTCCGGTTCCTGAGAATAAATCTACAACAGTTCCATGCTCCGGAGTAATTTTCTTTATCTCTTTTTCAATCGCATCCAAAATATTAACTTTACTTCCTAAATACTGGATAACTCTAATTTTTTCTTTCACATTAATGCTCCGTTTATTTATTTTAATTTCTTTTTTCATAGGAAATTACAATATCGTATCCCAATGCTTCCATCATTTCGACAAATTTCTTGTTAATTATGCCATCTTTCTTTTTAATTATACGATTGACATATTGACCACTGGTTCCTATCGCTTCACCTAGTTGTTGCTGAGTTAGTTTATTTTCGATGCACTTTACCTTTACGTCTATCTCAATCTCATTTTTTACCATTTTTGTGAACTCCTATAACACAAATAAGATTATTTTTTACCCTATTAATTATAATCCATAAATTAATTTTACACAAGAATTTTTAAATCAACTCACATAATGCTATAACTAATTTTGTTTCAAAAAATAAAATGCAATTCTTTCCTTATAAAAATAAGAAAAGTCCAAATCACCTTTGCTTAGATTACTATTCTTCAATTCTTCTCACCCTCGGCTTCTGTTGATTCTTCCGATCCAACCAAGGTATTGTTGCATTTGCAAATACCGCCAACTCCATAAATCCGAAGAATGCCACGATAACAACTTTTAATATAATTCTTACAATATCATTTCCTATATAATCTGCGAATACCCAAAACAATCCAGTAAAGATTATCACACCTGCGATACATGGAACTGCAGCAACGATTGGCATATAGCTTAACGCACAATACAGAACAACAAATGCTGCACAGATTCCAAATGTCATCCACCAACTTGCATCAGGGAATAACTTTTGATGAAGCGGAATGCTCCACACAACTGCAGGCACTATATTTATCAATGGAATCTTGTAATTCTTATCATATGAGTTTGTCTTAATGTCTTCTACAATATACTTTGCCATAATCATTCCTCACCTTCCCATATATCATATCGTTTATCTGCAACTACTTCAAATGGTTTTTATCAATGACTTTCCATCTTCTTGTATTGGGACTCTTTACTTCAAAATGGATTTCTCCATGCTCTTTTTCATATTGATACAGCTTCTTTTCTAAAATTCGTCTTGATCAGGTATATACTCCACCAGTATACTTGCTCAACTCAATGCATAGCTCTCTAATTGTTCCCTCGTATTCATAGCTGCACCTGCAGTCACCAGTTGGATATGTCTTAATAACCTTGAAGCGCAATTTTTCTTTTTCCTTATCTGCCATAACAAATTCCTCATACTTTATTGTGGATGTTCCCCTTGGTCGCTTGACCAAAGGGTTACAACTTCTAGTCAACTTGACCAGAAGTGATTCCGACTAATTCATTCCATACATATCGTGTCGTACTTCTGAATTGTAATAATGGCTTATGGTATTAGGCGCATTATAGAGAGCTGTAATCAAGTAAGCCTTAATATTAGCAACCTTAGTTGTGTTCTTTTCCATACATCCAATGACATACTGCAAGTGAGATGAATTCAGTTTTAAGAATTTACTCTTAACCAGACTGTATGGATATTCTTCTCCTGCGATTCTAATTGTCTTACGAGGAACACATACAACATCACAGATAATCTGATACAGTTCATCGTACATGTCTCTGTCATTCCACTGATAATTAGACATCATAATGTCATACTCAATGTTGTCTCTGATGATTTCCATGTATGCAGATGCCTGATCCATCTCATCCACCTGCTGATAAGATTGACTGATAGGATTAGTATTACTCAATATATTATTGTTCTCTTTATTATTCGGGTGTAATAATTCCCCCAGTACCGTGGTAGTTTCTTCACTGGTTTCGTCCACTATTTTACGCTGGCGAAAATTATCCTCTGGTGAATCAGCTTCACTGGTGCCATTTACACACTGGTGTATTTTTTTCACTGGTTCCATATCTTCACTGGTGTTATTAGTATCCTGGCGAACTTCTTTCACTGGTGTTTTGCCTGCACTACTCTTATCTTCTGATACAAAGTTTTTCACATAGATAACATTAGCCACACCGGTCTGTTTTACCATATCAATTAAGCCGATATTCTCTAATTCTTTTAGCAACACACCTGCAGTTTTTTTGCTTACATTTAAGTCCTCTTCAATATTGTTTAGAGAATACTTGATGAAGACCTTATTGTCCTCATCAAGCCATCCTCTTCTCTTGGAAAGAGACATTCGATCAAGCATCAGACCGTAGAGAAGCTTTGCGTTATTAGACATATCCTTAAAGCGTTCATCTGTAATCAACGCCTTTGGTAATCTATAAAACGTAAACTGCTCCGATTCTCTTCCATAATAAAAATCAAGCTCCAACTTCTCCACTAATTATGCCCTCCTTTCTCTTTCCACTCATCCAATAACTTCACAATAATTGTTTCAATATCTTCGTTACTCATATTGGGTTCAAAATATGAATCCAATCTTTTCTGATTAAATACCACCTTACGAACTGCAGCTTTCTTATAGCTCATGATTTCTCTTAACCATTGCTCATTAAAAAGCCCTTCCTTTACTGCGTTCTTAATTCTTGCTGATTGCTCCATATTAACGAATACACCAATCTCATTCATAACACGATATACTACTTCCTGCTGTTCTGCAGATATAAAGGATAAATCTACACCTTGCGCAATTCCAAGTTTTTTCATATCAATGCATTCTAACAGTTCATCTGACAGATTTGATAAGTATATAAGTCTCTGAATCGTCTTACAGCTTTCTCCTGCAGAATCACTCATTTCTTGCAGTGATAATCCACCAGTTGCACCCTGATGTTTCATTGCATCGTATTTCATGCGGTAAGCCTTGGCTTTCTCACTTATAGATATATCTTCTCTCTGAATATTGGCATCAACCATAATCACAGTTGCTTCATCATCATTACAGTCTTTAATCATAACTGGCATTGTTTCCAGTTCAGCCAGGGTTGCCGCATGGTGTCTACGGTGACCTGAAATCAGTTCATAGCCACCTTCTGCACGAACTCTTACAATGGCAGGAACAAGAATGCCATACTGCTTTACACTTTCAACCATTTCTTCCATCTTGTCATCATCTAAGACTTTAAATGGATGATTCTTGAACGGATGAAGCTCACTAAGAGCCACATCCTTAATTTGTTCACCTTGCCCCTGTACTGCATCATCCTCTGGTTCAGACCCAAACATATCATCGTATTTGGATAATACAATCTTTTCTCCTAAGTTTCTCTTACTCATGGCTGACAACCTCCTCTACTAACTGTTCGTATGCCTTTGCTACTTTACCTTTTGCATCATGTGTATATATGCTAACACCTGCGGCTGGCATCTCTGCTGCTCTTACTGACATTGGAATTACATTATCAAAGATATGAATATCCTTTGCATACGCATTGTAAACAACATCAATAATGTCATTTGCATAATTGGTTCTGTAATCAACCATTGTAAGCAAGATACCCATGATATGAAGTTTTGGGTTCATCTTTCTTTTTACCCTACTGATTGTCTTAAGCAACTGCTGTAAGCCCTTAATTGGCAGATAAGCAGGTTGTACGGGTATGATAATCTCATCTGCAGCTACAAGTGCATTCAATGTCAACTGACCAAGGTTTGGAGAGCAGTCAATTACAATATAGTCATAGCGATCTGCAATCATTTCGATATAATCCTTTAAGACAGTCTCACTACTCATAATTCCGATTAAGGATGTTTCTACACCTGCTAACTCAATATTGGCAGGCATAAGGTCAACACCCTCTTTGTGATGAAGAACTCCTGCATCAAGACCAAAATCATCTTCATTCAATACCCACTCCATAATATTGGATAATGTTACATCTAATTGATCTGGTTGCTGATAGCCTAACGCCTCTGTAAGAGATCCCTGGGGATCGTTGTCAATAATCAATACCTTTTTACCTAATCTTGCCAAACCAATTCCTACATTGATTGTTGTGGTTGTCTTTGCGACTCCACCTTTCTGATTTGCACATATAATAACTTTACTCATTTTACTTGTCCTCCTTAAATTCTACTTTTTTGATTTCTGCATACATTCTGTAATATTTATTAGTTCCTTTATTCGTATAGATTTCTGACATCTGAATGACTTCTATCTGTGGACTGCTTTTCAGCAATCCACAAAACCACTCTATATATTCCTTTGTCCCTTGCAATCTAACCTTTAACATATAACGCCTCCCAATCTACATAAGAGCAATACTCTGGATATCGAATCTTAATTGCCTCCCAAAAGTATCTTACATATCCACTGCAGAATATTTCTTCCACTGTGTACTGACGACACTCTGTTAATTGCTGCTCGTGTTTCTTATAATCATCTACACTCGGTGTTCCATTGCAATATAGATTAAAAGCCATTCTGATTACTTTGACACTTCCACTGGTATTCCATCCTTTTTTCAGGCATTCCGTCTGAACACATCCAGTCTGGAAATTATAGATTTCCTCAACATGATTTCTTGTATCCTCACTGATGCCGAGGCAATATACCAATGCTTTGTGATATACATCTTGATATCTACACTTCTGCATCCATTCCTCATAGAATTCTCGGTGACTTTCATTCTTAAAATTGATTGTTTCTTTTTTTGCACTTAACGCTGTGTTATTCATACTTATTAGCTCCTTTCTGACTTCGTATAAATTTCGTATACAATATCGCAATTCTCGTATACATTCTTTGAATATACGATGGAACAAAAAAGGACCTTCCCTTAGAATTTTTCTAAAGGAAAGTCCCTATTTTCGTTAATCTTTATCCTGTTTTATTCAAAGCTATCCGTCAGTTGAGCCCATAATTCTTCATCTCAAATTACGAATTTGTTGTAGTAAGCGTTGTAGTAAGCACCTTACTCAACCTCGCAAACCCTTGATTTTACTGGCTTTCTACTTGTCTAATGACTTCATCGTCGGGAATAGTAATACATCTCTAATTGCAGATGAATCTGTAAGTAACATTACCATTCTATCAATTCCGAATCCAATTCCACCAGTTGGAGGCATACCTACAGATAAAGCATTCAAGAAGTCTTCATCTGTTGTATTTGCTTCATCATCACCTTGTGCTAACAATTCTTCCTGTGCCTTAAAACGCTCTCTTTGGTCAATTGGATCATTTAACTCAGAGTAAGCATTGGCCATCTCCCATCCATTCATAAAGAACTCAAAACGTTCTACATATTCAGGGTTCTCAGGCTTTTTCTTTGTTAATGGAGAGATATCTGTTGGATGATCCATAACAAATGTAGGTTGGATTAAATGTTCTTCTACATATTCTTCAAAGAATAAGTTTAGAATATCACCCTTCTTATGGCGATCTTCAAATTCAACATGCTTTTCCTTTGCAATGGCTCTTGCATCTTCTAATGTCTCGATGGTATTCCAGTCAACACCTGCGTATTTCTTGACTGCGTCAACCATAGTAATTCTCTCAAATGGCTGTTCTAAATCCATCTCAATCTCATTGTAAGTAATCTTAGCAGACCCAGTTACCTCAGTTGCAAGATAACGATAAAGATTTTCTGTTAAATCCATCATTCCATTGTAATCTGTATATGCTTGGTACAATTCCATCAATGTAAATTCAGGGTTATGTCTTGTATCAACACCTTCGTTACGGAATACACGTCCAATTTCATAGACTCTCTCTAAACCACCTACAATTAATCTCTTAAGATATAATTCAAGAGAAATACGTAATTTTACGTCTTCACTAAGTGCATTGTAGTGAGTTTCAAATGGACGAGCTGCTGCTCCACCTGCATTGGATACAAGCATTGGAGTTTCAACTTCCATAAATCCTTCTCCGTCTAAGTAACGGCGAACTGCACTGATAATCTTAGAACGCATAATAAATGTCTTCTTAGAGTCTTCATTCATAATCAAATCAACATATCTTTGACGATATCTTGTGTCTGTATCTGTTAATCCGTGGAACTTTTCTGGAAGTGGCTGTAAACTCTTAGAAAGTAAAACTACTTCTGTTGCATGGATAGACTTTTCACCCTTTTGAGTTGTGAATACAGTTCCTTTGATTCCAATAATGTCACCAATATCCATCTTCTTAAAATCTTTATATTCTTCTTGTCCAATTTCATCTCTCGCAACATATGACTGAATCTTTCCTTGTAAATCCTGAATATTACAAAAAGAAGCTTTCCCCATGACACGCTTAAACATCATACGTCCAGCGACTGTGACTTCTTTTCCTTCTAATTCATCATAGTTTTCTTTGATTTCTTCTGAATGATGTGTCACATCATACTTTGTAATCTCGAAAGGGTTCTGTCCACGCTCTTGTAGATCAGCAAGCTTGTCAAGACGAACCTTTACCAATTGATTCTCTTCATTCTTTTGTTGTGCCAATTTCTATTCCTCTTACTTTCTCTTTACATCTACGACTCTAAATTGATTTACCTGATTTACACCTTCTACATCAACAACATCACCAATTTGTGCTCCTAATAAAGCTCTTCCAATTGGTGCTTCATTTGAAATTTTATTATTTAAAATATCAGCTTCGGTAGAACCAACAATATGATACTTTACTTCTTTTCCAAGTGTCATATCTTCTAATGTTACAAGACATCCTAAACTAATAACACCTTTCTTAAACTTAGTTTCAATAACCTCAGCGTTCTTAAGAATAGCTTCGATTTCATCGATACGTGCTTCCATATCTCTCTGCTCATCTTTTGCAGCATCATATTCAGCATTCTCGGATAAATCTCCCTGCTCTCTTGCCTCTTTAATTTTTTGTGCAACTTCTTTACGCTTTACTACTTTTAAGTCTTGTAATTCATTCTCTAATGCTTGTAACCCATCTCTGGTTAAAATATTCTTTTTTGCTTCTGCCATGATATTCTCCCTTTCTAAACGTTTTTAATTAATCAATTATATCCTAGGAACCTTTTACTTGTCAATGTAATCCTTCAACAGACTATATAGTTCTTCATAGCTCTTTGTTTGGTTGACCATTCCACGAAGTCTTGCTGCTCCACTGAATCCATGAGTATACCATGAGACATGCTTTCTCATTTCACGGATTCCAGTATATTCGCCCTTACATTCAATGAGCATTTTTCCATGCTTTAGAATCATCTCAAAGACTTCTTCTTTACTTGGATGTGGCAATAATTCTCCCGTTTCAAAATAATGCTTCATTTCCCTGAAAATCCATGGATTTCCTCTGGCATGTCTACCAATCATAATTCCATCACAGCCGGTTTCCTCAAACATACGCTGTGCATCTAGAGGGGTACATACGTCTCCATTTCCAATGACAGGAATGGAGACTTGCTCTTTCACTTTTCGGATAATATTCCAGTCAGCCTTCCCAGAATAATATTCTTCTCTTGTTCGTCCATGTACTGCAACAGCTTTGGCTCCACCTGCTTCAATTCGTTTTGCAATCTCCACTGCATTAATTGAATCATCATCAAAACCTTTTCTTATTTTCACTGTAACTGGAACTTTTACATTAGAAGAAACTTCCCTTACTACATCTTCTACCAACTGTGGATTCTTAAGAAGTGCTGATCCATCTCCATTATTTACAATCTTGGGCATGGGACATCCCATATTAATATCAATAATCTCAAATCCCTGTTCTTCTACCAACTTTGCCATTTCACCCATTAGCTTTGCATCGGAACCAAAAATCTGTGCAGCTACAGGCTTTTCTCTTGGATCAGATTCCATCAATGGACCAGTATTGGGACTCTTATAAAAGATTCCCTTTGCACTGATCATTTCTGTATATACAAGTCCTGCACCCATCTCTTTACATAACAGGCGATAAGGAAGATCCGTTACCCCTGCCATAGGTGCAAGAAGAAATGGAATATCTATTGTCAAATTTCCAATTTGCAATGGTTTATTTTTGCTTTTCATATATGATTCTCAATCCTTTTAATGTTAATTTATCATCGTAAAAGTCAATCTCTTCTACTTCCTTTGAAAGTATTCTGCCAAGACCACCAGTTGCAACAACTTTAATATCATCTCTGCCATATTCTTTTTTTATACATTCGATAATGTATTTTGTTTCTCCTACGACACCATAAAATAACCCTGCCTGCATACTAGAAATGGTTTCTATGCCAAGAATACTGTCCATTTTTTTAATTTCAATTTGTGGAAGTCTTGCCGCTCCCTTCCATAGGGCATTGGCTGCAGTTCGAATTCCTGGAGACGTTGCTCCACCAAAGAAAACCCCGTCTTCTGTAACTAAATCGTATGTGGTTGCTGTTCCGTAATCAATGACGATAGTTGGACCTCCATATATACTATATGCCGCAACAATATCCACAATACGGTCTGCTCCAACTTCTCTAGGGTTTAATCGACTTAAATTAATTCCTGTTTTCACTCCAGGTCCAATAATCACTGGTGTTACATGAAAATATTTTCCAATGGCATTGTTTAATGAATGCATGATATCTGGAACAACAGATCCAATAATAGCAGCATCAATCCCTGCGATATTAATTCCTTTATGTGACAGCATATCACATATTAAAGCACCAAATTCATCTGAAGTTCTCTGCATTTTTGTTGTAATACGAAAAGAATCTAACAAATCTTCCCTATCAAATACTCCAACTGTAATATTTGTATTTCCTACATCTAGTCCTAGTAACATTATTCTACCTCTTCTCCCAAGAAAAACACTTTATAAAACATCTCTAGAGATTCCCAAAGTTCTTTTTTATCCATTTGCATCTGCTTGATTTTAAGACCACTTCCAATTTCATCAAACATATAATCATTTTCCTTTGCTTCTGTTACAAAATGAAGATTCCCTTCTTCATCATACTCAATGGTTATGATTCCACCAGCTTCTGCGGTATATAAAACACAGGCAATCTTTAATTCATCTTTTATTCCTTGTGGCAGTCCATTGAAATCTTCATTCAAATAATACTTCTGCTCATATGAACTTGCTCCACATAAAACCATATTATCTTGATACATGTTGTCCCCTCCTAAATATATCCGAGAATTCCTCGAATCGATACTTCTCCTGAAATTACCGTATATACTTCATGACTGGCATCCTCTACCATAAGTTCTCCCTTTTGGTCAATTCCAAGGGACAAAACTTCTTGTTTTTGATTCTGTCTTACAATTGTAATTGGCTTGTTACGATGAATTAAAAGTTCATTATATTCATCCATAACCTTGGATAAATCACCGGTTTCTTCAAACTCCTTATAATAGTCCTCAAAAAACTTCAGCACCTTGCATACAAGTAGACATCTATTTATTTTCATTCTCTGCTCAATAAACAAAGATGTAGCTACATCCTTAACCTCCTCTGGGAAAGACTCTATGTTTACGTTAATTCCAATTCCAACGATAACATAGTTTAACTCGTCCATCTGTGCACTTAACTCCGTCAAAATGCCGCACACCTTTTTCCCATGAAAGACAATATCATTGGGCCACTTAATTTGAACGTCCGCCTTGGCTACATCCTTAATACCCCTTGCAACCGCAAGGGCTGTCACAAGAGTAAGCATAGAACTGCACTCCACTGGAATCTCAGGCCTTAAGACAAAACTCATGGCAATTCCAGTTCCTTTCTGTTCTTTCCATGCACGTCCTCTCCGACCTCTTCCTTGGTTCTGACAGTCTGCTACAACTAAAGTTCCGTGTGGCGCACCTTGTTCTGCCAATCGCTTCGCCTCTAAATTTGTAGAATCGATGGTATCATAATAATAAATCTCAGAACCAATCCATGTAGTATCTAGTTCTGTCATCAATTCTTCTTTTCCAAGAATATCTGGTGTTGCCTTTAGACAATATCCACGATTACTCACTGATTCAATCTCATACCCAGCTTCCTTTAATCCTTTGATATGCTTCCATACCGCCGTTCTGGATACCCCAAGTTTTTGGCACAATTCCTGCCCTGAGATATAAGTATTCTCATGTTTTTTTAGTTCATTTAGTACTTCTGATTTAACTGACATCTACTCTCCTAAGGTTGCAACCATAACTGCTTTGATTGTATGCATACGATTCTCTGCCTCATCAAAAATAACCTCTGCATGCTGATCAAATACTTCTTCTGTAATCTCATTTCCCTTCACTGCTGGAAGGCAATGCATTACAATTGTAGAATCTTTCCCTGTCTTAGCCATCAATTCTTTATTTACCTGATAGGGTTTTAATACTGCAACTCTTTCTGCCGCTTTATCTTCTTCTCCCATAGAGCACCATACATCTGTATAAATACAATCTGCTCCCGCAACTGCATCTGGATTCTCTGTAAATGTAAGTGTAGAACCTGACTCTTTCGCATACTCCTTGCATTCATCGATTAACTCACTCTCTGGCCATAAGCTTTCTGGTGCAAGACAAATAAAGTGAAGTCCCATCTTCGCACATCCAATCATCAAAGAATTTCCCATATTGTTTCTACCATCTCCTGCAAATACAAAAGTCAATCCTTTTAATGTTCCAAACTGCTCTTTCAATGTTAAGAAATCTGCTAAAATTTGTGTTGGATGATAATCATCTGTTAATCCATTCCATACTGGAACTCCACTATATTTTGCAAGTTTTTCTACATTCTCGTGTAAGAATCCACGAAACTCAATTCCATCAAACATACGTCCCAACACTCTTGCTGTATCTTCGACACTTTCTTTATATCCTAATTGAATATCATCTTTTCCTAGATATTCAGGATGCCCACCTTCGTCAATACATCCAATGGTAAAAGAACATCTTGTACGTGTACTTGGTTTCTCAAAAATCAACGCAACGTTCTTTCCTTTTAAACTGTTTCCAGTAATTCCTTTTTTCTTGTCTGCTTTTAACTTTGCAGCTAAATCAATAAAATATTCAATTTCTTCTGGTGTAAAATCTTTTAATGTTAAAAAGCTTCTTCCCTTTAAATTCATAACATTTCCTCCGATATATTTTTTTCGCCATATGAACTGATTATATAACATCTTTTTTTATTTTTCCACCCTTTCAAGGATTTCCTTTACTTTCTCCCCAATGGCCCTTCCAAGGCTTCCATGACTTTCTGGTTCCATATGACAAGCATCCACTTGTGATGGCTTTGCATACTTTGCCGCGTCTAAAAAATCAATTCCATATGCTTTCGCATACTCCTCGTAAATTGGGGCAAGTCTTTTAGAATACTCCAACGCTCTCTCAAACCCCATCTCTTCTCCTGCTGGGATCTGTGCAACATTATCTCCAATATGAATTGGTGACACAAGAAGAATGTCTGCTGGCTTTCCATCTTCTCTTTTTTGGGGCGTTATTTCTAATATTTTCTTTATCAAACATTCTACTGCTTTTCCAATGGTAATAGGCGTCAGTCCAAAACGAACTTTCAAATCATTGGTTCCAAGCATTAATATTACCAAGTCCACCGGTCCATGAGAATGAAGGCATGGATCTAAATATTCAAGTCCAATCCGTCCCGGACGAATCACATCATCAAAACATGTGGTTCTTCCATTTAATCCTTCTTCAATAACTCTTGCATCTTCTTTTACCATCTTCTGCAAAACACCTGGCCATCGCACCTCATAATCATATCGAAATCCAGTATGAGGATTATACCCATATGTATTAGAATCTCCAAAGCATACAATTGTTTTCATTCTAACTCCTTTCCTTCTATAACAGAGAAAGGCAGTCGCTTTTTACGACTGCCTTCTTTGTAATGTTTATAACACCTGATTTAAAAAGTTAATAGTTCTCTCTTCTTTTGGATGTGCTAATACTTCCTCTGGTGTTCCCTGTTCTACAATATACCCGCCATCCATAAAGATAATACGATCTGCAACTTCTCTGGCAAATCCCATCTCATGGGTTACAACTACCATTGTCATCCCGTTCTTTGCAAGCTGCTTCATGACATTTAGTACTTCTCCAACCATCTCTGGATCAAGGGCACTGGTTGGCTCATCAAACAACATAATATCTGGATGCATGGCCAAGGCTCTTGCAATGGCAACACGCTGCTTCTGCCCTCCAGATAACTGTGCTGGATATACATCTGCCTTATCAGAAAGTCCAACTTCTTGAAGCAATGATAATCCTGTTGTCTTTGCTTCCTCCGTTGTCATCTTCTTTAATTCTACTGGTGCCATCATAATATTCTCGATAACTGTCTTATGTGGAAATAGATTAAAGTGCTGAAATACCATTCCAATATTCTCTCTCACTTTATTAATATCCGTTTCCTTGTCTGTAATATTGAATCCGTCGATTTCTACATCTCCCCCTGTAATTGACTCTAAACGATTCAAACAGCGAAGAAATGTACTTTTTCCAGACCCAGATGGACCGATTAAACATACAACCTCTCCATCGGCTACTTCAACATCCATCCCTTTTAGTACTTCCAAAGAACCAAAGCTCTTTATAAGCCCTCTTACTTTTACTTTACTTTCCATAAGACATTCTCCTTTCTAGTACATTGGCTACCTTAGAAAGGATTGTACAAATTACCAAGTAGTAAACTGCTGCAATAAGATAAATAGACATAACGTCGGCAGATTCATTTGCAGAAATAATCTTACTGTTAAAAGTTAATTCTCTTAACCCAATGGCAGATATTAAAGATGTATCCTTTAAGGAAATAATAAACTGATTAATAATTGATGGTAACATAGTTCTAATTGCCTGTGGTAAAATGACCTTTCTCATGGCCTTTCCATAAGTCAATCCTAAACTCCTTGCTGCTTCCATCTGTCCTCTATCTACAGATTCAATTCCTCCTCGGACAATCTCAGCCATATATGCACCTGCATTCAAACTAAGTGCAACTACACCTGCTGTAAATCCTCCTCCAAAGTCATTCCAATTCATTCCCATTGGTTGTAAAATACTGCCTGCGACACCAAAGTACATAATAAATACTTGTACCAATAATGGCGTTCCTCGAATGATATCGATATAGATTGTTGCAATAAAGTTTAAAATCTTGTTACTTGATACCTTAAACATACCAAATACAATACCTAAAATACTTGCAAAAACCAATGATACGATAGTCAAACGAACTGTTAGCCCTAATGCATCTATAAAACTTGGGGCATATTGTTGAAATAGTTCTATAAAGTTCATAAGTTACTCCTAATCTAATTTACTAGTCTTATTTTGTGTATTTATCAATGATTTCTTGATATTTTCCACTCTTCTTGATCTTTTCAAGTCCACTGTTAAATTTCTTGATTAATTCAGCGTTATCACCCTTCTTCACAGCGAATCCATATTCACTTCCTTCATTTGAAGTATAAGCCACTTTTAGCTTTTGTCCCTTTTTGTTGATTTCATAGCTCATAACTGGGAAGTCTTCAAAACATGCTGCTGCATTTCCTGATGTTACTTCTTGATACATAGTTGGTGAACTGTCAAATTCTTTTACTTCAAAATTATACTTCTTTGCCATCTTCTTTGAATATTTAGATCCAACAGTTCCCACTTTTGCTGCAACTGTCTTTCCTTTTAAGTCTTTTAATGATGTAATCTTAGCATCTTTTGCTACAGCAAAACATACTTGAGACTTATAGTAGCTTTTTGAAAAGTCATACTTTTCTTGTCTTTCTTTGTTAATTGACATACCAGCGATCATACCATCGCTTTCCCCTGATTCTACAGAAGCCATAGCTGCATCAAATCCTAATGCACTCACTTCATACTTAAAACCTTCTTCTTTTGCAATTGCTTCTAAAAGCTCTAAGTCAATTCCTTCTCTTTTTCCATCCTTGTTTTCATATTCAAATGGTGCAAATGTTGTGTCTGTTGCAATCTTGTAAGTCTTCTCTCCACTAGACTTCTTATTTCCACCACAGGCAACTAAACTAAGTGCCATAACCGCAGCCAATCCAACTGCTAAAACTCGTTTCATTCTCATTCTTTCGTCCTCCTAAATTTTTTTACAATGACTCAAAAGTTAATGTATTAACACATATTATATAATATTTTAAATCTATGGTCAACTAAAGCGGTAACGTCTTACATTGGCTAAGACTACAAAAAGGCACAATTTAACTTGTAAACTGTGCCTTCGCTTTTTTGATTCTATAACATTTTATAACTCTTGTAATGTAGGATTTTCCTCTTTTTCTTCATCCTTTGACGCAACTTCTGTTATAGATTTCACAAGTCCTGCAATTCCCTGAATCTCAGATGGAATAATAATCTTTGTAGCTTTTCCATCTGCTGCCTTAGCAAATGCTTCTAAGCTCTTTATTTGGATGACCGCATCATCTGCTCCTGCCTCTTTAATATAACGAATAGCATCTGCATTGGCTAATTGGATCTGCTTAATTGCTTCTGCCTCTCCTTCCGCTTCACGAATGGTTGCCTCTTTCTTTGCCTCTGCTCTTAAGATTGCTGATTCTTTCTCTCCTTCTGCCTCTAAGACAACGGATTGTTTGTGTCCTTCTGCTCGGAGTACTTGAGACTTCTTTTCTCCTTCTGCAATCAAAATTGATTCTCTTCGTTCACGTTCTGCTTTCATTTGTTTTTCCATGGCATCCTGAATTGCCGCTGGTGGAATAATATTCTTAAGTTCCACACGATTCACCTTAATTCCCCATGGATCTGTAGCCTCATCTAAAGTAGCTCTCATCTTTGTATTAATAGTCTCTCTTGATGTTAGTGTCTGGTCAAGTTCAAGATCACCAATAATATTACGAAGAGTTGTAGCTGTTAGATTCTCAATAGCCATAATTGGATTCTCAACACCATAGCTGTAAAGCTTTGGGTCTGTTATTTGAAAATATACAACAGTATCAATTCGCATGGTTACATTATCTTTTGTAATAACTGGTTGTGGTGGAAAATCTACCACTTGTTCTTTTAGATTCACTTTCTTCGCCACACGATCAATAAATGGTACCTTGATATGAAGTCCTACTGACCATGTACCTAAAAATGCTCCTAATCTTTCCACTACATATGCATGTGCCTGTGGGACTATTCTCACAGACGATACAATAACTAGTATAATGATAAATATTAAAACTATTAGTAATATCATATTTTTCTCCTATTTTTCTTTTACAATTAAATTGACGCCTCGTATTTCTTCAACGATTACTTCTGTTCCCTCTGAAATCACAACATCAATTTCTGTTGACTTTGCACTCCAGTCCATTCCATTGATAAACACAATTCCTTTTCCCTGAACATTTTCAATGGTTTCTTTTACAATCGCTGTTTCCCCAATTAAACTCTCTGCATTGGTCTTTTCTGTTTTCCCATTGAAATACTTTTGAGCAATGGGTCTTGTAACCAAAAACAAAGAGAGAGAAACCAGAATCCATAGGATAACTTGTGCATAAAATGGTGCTCCCACTCCAGCAAGAATTGCGGCAGCAATTGCTCCACCAGCAAACCATATACTTGTCAATCCCAGAGTAGCAATTTCAATCAGTAAAAACACTGCAACTGCTATTAACCAATATACTGGATACATTTTGATTACCTTTCCTTCCTTTGACGTCTAGCTTCATACATTAATAATCCGCTCGCCATAGCAGCATTTAATGATTCTACTTTTCCATCCATTGGAATCCGAATCAGTTTGTCTGCGTTTTTTGATAGTTCATCTGTCAAGCCATTTCCCTCATTTCCGATGAGAAAACAGCTTTGTGTCTCAAATGGTTCTTTTGTAAAATCCACTCCATCTAAATGAGCTGCATACAGTGTAATTTTCTCTTCTTTCAGCCTTTTTACCACTTCCATGGTATCTTCTATATATACAAATGGAACTCTAAAAATAGAACCCATTGTAGATCGGATTACCTTTGGATTGAATATATCGACTGTCTCTTTTGTCATAATAATCCCACCAATTCCAGCACCTTCACCAGTTCTTAAAATGGTTCCAAGGTTTCCCGGATCTTGAAGATTTTCAAGGAATAAAAGATTCTGCTCTTTTTGACTTATCACATCCTCTAAAGTATATGCGGGACATCTCACAAGGGATAAAACTCCTTGAGGTGTCTGGGTATCTGACATATCTTTCATTACTTCGTCTGATACAATATCATAATCCCCATTTATCAAGTCTTTATGTGCTTCATAAAAATGTTCTGTCACAAATGTCTTTTGATATAAAGAAGTAGGAATTTCTTCAAACATGCGAATTCCCTCTACTACAAATTGCCCAGATTTTCTTCTTTCTCTAGCGCTTTTTTCTATCTTTTTAATTTGCTTAATCTGCTTATTTTGTACTGTTGTTATCATACCCTACCTAATCTTCGCAATATATTTTTTATCACCAATCACTATAAGACTATCTGTAGCCTCCAAAATACGATCAGGGTCTGGAGAACCGTCAAATTCATCTCCAGTATGAATTGCCACAACATTGATGCTGTATTTTCCACGTAAATCTAACTGGCGAAGTGTCTTTCCAACCCACTGGCTCTTAATATGAATCTCAATTACACTTGTTTTCTTTGACAAATCAATCAAATCCATAATTGTTCCACTGGCAAGGTTGTAGGCAATTCGTTTTCCCATCTCAGTTTCTGGATATACAACCTTATCTGCCCCAACACGCTTTAGAATCTCTCCTTTAATATGTCCATCTGCTTTAGCTAAAATATAAGGAACACCTAATTCTTTTGCTGTCATAATTGCCATGACACTGGCTTCTAAACTTTCTGCTGTAGCAACCACTGCTCCATCTACAGAATCAAGCCCAATAGTTTTCATAATCTCTATGTCCATAACATCTGCACACACTGCACATGTAACGTCATCTGCAATACTACGCACCAACTCTTCACTTTTATCAACTGCTAAAACTTCTGCTCCGTTAAGCATGAGATTTTTTGCCACACTAGACCCAAACTTTCCCAAACCAAACACTGCATACGACTTTGCCATAATAACCTCCCCTTATCCAAGAGTAATATTCTCTTCTGGATATTTCGCTAATTTCTTGTTTCCTCGAGTTGTAAATCCTAGTGCCAGCGACACTGGTCCTACTCGTCCTAAGTACATGGTGCAAATAATTACAATTTTCCCAATATCGTTTAAATTGGGCGTCAGTCCCTTGGTCAGTCCAACTGTTGCAAGTGCCGATATAGATTCAAAACACGTTTCCATAAAATTTGAATCATTTGAAATAAGTATGAGTAAAATGGACGTCAACAATACTGTTAAATTAACACAAATAATAGTAATCGCCTTTGGGAGAAAACTCTGTGCAATCCCTCTCTTAAATAAAATAACTTGCTTCTCTTGTTTTACTACCGCAATGACACAACAAACTACAATTGCCAACGTAATTGTCTTAACTCCACCTGCAGTACCAACTGGGGAACCTCCAATAAACATGAGAATCATAGATATCAAAGACGATCCTTCTGAAAGGTTTGCCTGTGCAATAGATTCAAATCCTGCTGTTCTTGTTGTTACTGATTGAAACAATGAAGCTTGAATTTTATGCCACAAGGAATAGTCTGCCATGGTCTTTGGATTATTATATTCAAAAATAAAAATTAGAAATGCTCCGCCAAACACCAATACCATAGATACAACGATAACAATTTTGGAATGAAGAGATAGTTTTCGAAAAATATCTTTCATTCGAATCTCTCTTTTCCATAATTGTTTGATAATATGCACACAGTCACGCCATACAATGAAGCCAAGTCCCCCAAGTGTAATCAATGCCATAATAGAAAAATTAATGACAGGATTAAATACATAGCTTCTCATGCTGTCTAACTTTACAATATCAATTCCCGCATTACAGAATGCAGAAACAGAATTAAAAACAGATGCCCATATTCCGTACTTCCATCCAAATTCAGGAACAAACTGTGTTGCCATAGCAACACTTCCCATCCCTTCTACAACCAAAACTCCTTGAAATATTCTTGCAATCAATTTTACAAGTCCCGACATTTCATTGAGTCCATATGATTCTTGAATCAGAATTCTCTCTCTCATAGTTACTCGTTTCCCAAGAATCAAAAGAAATCCCATAACCATAGTGATAACACCTAATCCACCAATCTGAATTAACAACAATATAACAACTTGTCCAAATAGACTCCAATGAGCGACTGTTGGTACTGTAACAAGCCCCGTTACACATACCGATGTGGTTGCCGTAAACAATGCATCCACATAGTTTGTTGCAGTTCCAGATTTTGATGCAATTGGCAGGGTTAATAATAACGACCCTATTAATATAATCAAAAGAAATCCCATCAAAATAATCTGAACTGGTTTCAGTTTCTTCATAACAATAACTCTCTCCCTTATTCATCGCTTACCGCCTATAACGGCGGACGTTGTTTCGCATCCTCGCGGAGCATCTTCTATATAATAACAATTCCCAAGGAATTTCTTATTACATAAAAAAGCAATCTGAATTCACACACATGAATAGACCGCTTTTTCTATGTCAATATTACTCTTTATTATTTACCTAATAGATGTGCAATTTGCAATTGATAATCATCAATCTTCTTCTCAACAGCTAATCCTTCCATGATATCAACATCAGAGAATTCTCCGTTCTTGTAACGAACAATACGGTTTGTTTTTCCTTCACATAATAAGTCAACTGCATAAGCACCCATAATTGATGCATACACTCTATCTTTGGCTGTTGGGCTTCCACCACGCTGCATATGTCCTAAGATTGTTGCTCTTGTTTCAATTCCTGTTGCAGACTCAATTCTCTTAGCCATGCTATATGAATGTCCAACACCCTCTGCATTCACAATCATATGGTGTGTCTTACCTAATGCTCGGTTACGAAGCAAATGTTCAATAATCTGTTGTTCAACCTTTGGCATATTACCATCGTATGATTCTGGGATAAGAATATCTTCTGCTCCTGTTGCCATACCACACCATAATGCAATATAACCAGCGTTACGTCCCATAACCTCAACGATACTACAACGTTCATGTGATGTTGATGTATCACGAATCTTGTCAATGGCTTCCATGGCTGTATTTACAGCTGTATCAAAACCAATGGTATACTCTGTACATGGAATATCTAAATCAATAGTTCCTGGGACTGCAATTGTGTTAATTCCGTTCTCAGATAGACGCTTTGCTCCTTGGAAAGATCCATCTCCACCGATAACTACAAGTCCGTCAATTCCGTGTTTCTTACAAATATCAGCACCTTGTTTTTGACCCTCTGGAGTCTTAAACTCATTACATCTTGCTGTAAAAAGAATTGTTCCACCATGAGAAATACTATCTGCAGTATCACGTGGTGTTAAATCAACAATCTCTTCATTCAATAAACCATTATATCCTTTTTTAATTCCTTTTACTCTTAATCCTCTTTCAAGACCAATTCTAACAACCGCTCTTGTTGCCGCGTTCATAGCTGGAGCATCTCCTCCACTTGTTAAAACTCCAATTGTTTTTACTTTAGGTGTTCCCATATTATGTTTTCCTCCAAATTTAGTTTACCTTTATAATTTATAGATACCATCATTCTAATGCATTCATTTCTCTTTTTCAATAGTTCTATATACCTATTTTCTTAATTTTAATATTTTTTTTACCAAAATTCTCTTGTAATTGATAAATAAGGTCTTGATCAGAAGATGCTCCAAATCCATTTCCAAGTCGGTTTATTGCCTTTTCCTCCTTACAATAGATGATAACACGGTTCTTTCCACGGTGCATTTTCAATAGTTCATACAACTTATTTTGTTCTTCAAAAAATACATTTTTACTGTCAAATTGAACCCATATTTCTTGAATCATGTCGTCAAACGTGGTTATTTGGTTGCAGATAATCTTACTTTCTTCTTCTGAAATTTGTGCAGTTCCTCGAATAAATACCTTTTGATCTGCCTGAAGTATGCTCTGGCACGCCTGATATTGTCTTGGAAAAACTATAACTTCTACCGTTCCTCGCATATCTTCTAATGTAATAAATGCCATATTTTCATTTCTTCTTGTTAATTTTATGGTAATATCACTAATAATTCCGCCTATAGTACATGTCTCTCCGTCTACCACATGAGACTCCACTTCATCATCTAATAAGAAATCTACCGTAGATACTGAAGATACTTTTTCTATCATCTGGGCATCGTCCTCTAAAGGATGCCCACTGGCATAAATTCCAAGAACTTCCTTCTCAAGTAAAAGCTTTTGGTTCTTCTCATACTCCCCAACATCAGGATAAGTAATCTCAAAATCCTTCTGCTGATCTTCTGTCATAAAGTCTAGCAGACTCATTTGTCCAGAAATTTCACTCTTTCGTTGCTTCTGAATTCCATCTAAAACACTTGCATATACAAACATCTGCTGCTTTCTTGTATAACCAAGGCTGTCTAAAGCTCCCGATTTAATCATACTCTCCACAGTTCGTTTATTCATTTCTTTGCTGGAAAGCCTCTCTACCAAATCAGAAAGAGACTTATAGGGACCATTTAGATTCCTCTCTTTTATAATTGCTTCAATGACTGGTTTCCCCAAGCTCTTAATTGCACTTAAACCATAGCGAATATTCCCATTATCAACAGAGAAACTTCCTTCTCCCAAGTTAATATCTGGCGGAAGCACTTTAATTCCCATCTTTCGGCATTCATATACATACGCTGCAACCTTTTCTGTGTGATCAAGCACAGAGGTCATAAGTGCAGCCATAAATTCCTTTGGATAGTAGTATTTTAAATATGCAGTTTCATAAGAAACTACCGCATAAGCTGCCGCATGAGACTTATTAAATGCATACTTGGCAAAATCCATCATCTCATCCCAGATATGGTTAGCTGTCTTTTCATCGATTCCATTATTGATGCAGCCTAAAACTCCTTCTTTTTCATTTCCATAGACAAAGTTCTGGCGTTCCTGTTTCATAACCTCGCCCTTTTTCTTGGACATAGCTCTTCGCACCAAATCACTTCGTCCTAAGGTATATCCAGCTAACTCCATAACAATCTGCATAACCTGTTCCTGGTATACAATACATCCATAGGTTGGCGCCAAAATTTCTTCTAACTGAGAACAATCATACGCTATAGTTTCCTTGTCATTCTTTCCCTTAATATACCTTGGAATAAAATCCATTGGTCCTGGACGGTATAAGGAAATTCCCGCAATGATTTCTTCTAGACTCTCAGGTTTTAATTCCTTCATGAAACTTTTCATTCCAGAACTTTCAAGCTGAAACACACCTTCTGTCTTTCCCTCTCCAATCATATGAAATACCTTTGTATCATTCATAGGAATTGTCTCTATATCCAATGGTTTCTCTAATCTTTTGTTTATAAGATTTACGGCATCTTGAATTACGGTCAATGTTCGAAGTCCTAAAAAGTCCATCTTAAGTAGTCCAAGTTCTTCGATGGTTGTCATAGTAAACTGTGTGGTGACAGCATCCTCTGATCCCTTTGCAAGGGGTACAAATTCATCAATTGCCTCTTTACCAATTACAACTCCTGCTGCATGCATAGAAGAATGTCTCGGAAGTCCTTCCAACCTCATGGACATATCAAGAAGATACTTGCTTTCCTCATCTTCCTCATATATTTTCTTTAAATCAGAACTTATCTTTAATGCATGTTTTAATGTAATATTTAATTCATTTGGTACCATCTTAGCAATAGAATCCACCTTTGCATAAGGTATATCCAGTGCACGTCCCACATCTCTAATTACCATTCTAGCGGACATGGTTCCAAAGGTGATAATCTGTACTACTTGCTCCTTACCATATTTTTCTACTACATAGTCAATCACTTCCTGTCGTCTTTCATAACAAAAATCGATATCAATATCGGGCATAGACACACGTTCTGGATTTAAGAAACGCTCAAACAAAAGCTGATATTGAATGGGATCAATGTTAGTAATCTCAAGGCAATACGATACAATACTTCCTGCGGCGGAACCCCGACCTGGTCCAACTGCAATCCCCTGTTCTTTGGCATAACGAATAAAATCCCACACAATCAAGAAATAATCTACATATCCCATATGTTCAATGGTAGACAATTCAAATTCTAAGCGTTCTCTTAAGTTTTGGGTTACAGAATCATATCTTCGGTTGATACCTTCTTCACATAACTTTCTCAGATAAGTAACTGATGTAAATCCTTCTGGCACATCAAACTTTGGTACCTTTTGCTCTCCAAATACAATGTCAACTTCACATCTTTGTGCAATCTTATGTGTGTTTTCTATCGCTTCACTTGCATAAGGGAAAAGACGTTCCATCTCTTTGGCTGACTTTAAGTAGTATTGCCCGCCCTCATACCTCATTCGTTCTTCATCGGCGACCTTTTTCCCTGTCTGAATACACAATAAAATATCATGGGCCTCTGCATCCTCTGCATAAGTATAATGGACATCATTGGTTGCCACCATATCAATTCCAGTTTCTTTGGAAAGTTTTACAATGGCAGAATTCACCTTCATCTGCTCTGAAATCCCATGATCTTGAAGTTCTAAAAAGAAATTGTCCTTTCCAAATAACTTTTCAAAATTCAATGCCGTTTCTTTTGCTTTTTCATAGTCATCTTCCAAAATATAACTTGGAATCTCTCCTGCCAAGCAGGCACTTAATGCTATAATTCCTTCTTTATACTTTTCTAACACTTCATAATCCACACGTGGACGATAATAAAATCCCTCCGTAAATCCTCGGGATACAATCTTCATTAAATTGTGATAGCCAGTATTATTCTCCGCTAATAAAACAAGGTGATAATACCTGCTCTCTCCCTGCCGCGTTTCTTTGACAAACCTAGACTCTGTTGTGACATAAACCTCACATCCAATAATTGGCTTAATTCCTTCAGCCTTTGCTGCTTTATAAAAATCGATAACACCATACATAACCCCATGGTCAGTAATCGCAAGACTATCCATTCCAAGCTCTTTTGCCTGATGCACAATCTCTTTGATTTTGCTGGATCCATCTAGCAAACTATATTCTGTATGCACGTGTAAATGCGTAAATTCCATAAGACCCCCATAATCACAATTGATTTTATCTTCTAAATATAGCATAATAGTACCATATTTTAAGATATTAATAAACCTAATTTATACGCAAAAGAATTGAGGAAGAACATGGAAAATATAACAGTACAGGACATTCTAACCGCAACCGGAGGAACTCTTCTATGTGGTAATCCAAAGACTATCATTGATGGAATTAGTACAAATTCAAAGGAACTTGGAGCAAACACACTTTTTGTTCCCCTTCTTGGTGAAAAAGTTGATGCACATAAATTTATTAAAAATGCAATGGAAACTGCTGCTGCCACGCTAACAAGTGAACATAACTGTGCCAACTCAGACAAGGCATATATTAAAGTTCCTGATACATTAAAAGCAATGCAGAATCTTGCAACATACTATCGAAACCGCATGAATCTGCCTATTATCGGTGTCACCGGAAGTGTTGGAAAAACAACAACCCGCGAGATGATTGCCCACGTATTAAAGGGAAAATATAAGGTATTTGAAACTCGTGGCAATCAAAATAGTCAGGTTGGTGTTCCTCTTACTTTAGATGATTTAACATCTCAGGATGAAATTGGAGTCTTAGAAATGGGTATGAGTGAACTAGGGCAGATTACAACACTTGGAGAAATCATCCGCCCTAATATTGGTGTTGTAACAAATGTTGGTGTTTCCCATATTGAGATGATGGGAACAAGGGATGCCATTTGCAAAGAAAAATTAGACATCCAAAATAACCTGCCTAAAGACGGACTTCTTTTCTTAAATGGTGACAATGATATGATTCGCAAACACTTAGATTATGTAAAAATTCCATATGAATTCTATGGATTTTCAGAAGATTGCAATTATCGTGCTGAGAACCTTTCCGTGGAAAACTCTTCGACACATTTTACATTTACCTATAAAGACATAAAAGAATCTGTAACTCTTGGAGTATTAGGTGAACATAACGTATCCAATGCATTAGTTGCCATTGCCATTGGTTTGCATTTCCATGTTCCAATGGAAATCATTAAAAAACAATTGTCCACATTTTCAGGGCAGCGTCAAAATATTTTCCACAAAAATGGTTACACCGTGGTGGATGATGCCTACAACGCAAGTCCTGATTCCATGAAGGCAAGTCTTAAAATTTTGTCTGAACTTAATAACACTGGTCACAAGATTGCCGTTCTATCTGATATGTTAGAATTAGGTCCTGATTCTCCACTTTATCATCGAGAAGTTGGAGAATTTCTAGCGACAACAAAAATAACAGATTTATTGACCACCGGGGTCTTATCAAATGAATATATACAAGCAGTAAAGAAATTAAAACCTTCTATTCTTACAAAACATTTTGATTCTAACAAGGAACTTATCTCTTATCTTAAAGAGAATTTAGAAGCGAATGATGCCCTTTTAATCAAAGGCTCTAATGGAATGAATTTAAAAGAAGTTTCTCAGGCTTTATAACCAAAAAACAGACGAAATTGTGATTCGTCTGTTTTTTTTGGTTATTTTGTCTTTTTCTTTTTTATCTTACTGTAATCACTGTAAACGTTGGTTCCCAAAGATTTCTTATAACTTCGAACTCGAATATAATATGTCTTTTTTCGTTTCAATTTTGTGATAGTTTTTGTCAAGGTTGACCGGCTACGCACTTTATAACTTTTCTTTCCTTTTGTAAATGACTTGTTTGTAGCAATATCAATGCGATATCCTGTGGCCTTACTTACCTTTTTCCATTTCACTTTTAATGTTTTCCTGCTAGGAGAAGACACAGATTTTAAAGTTGTCTTCTTTGGTGCAACAAGAACATTGAGTTTCTTCGTTACCGCTGGATATTCCTTATTCCCTGATACCCTTACAGAGATAACTGCCTTTCCTACCCCTTTAATCTTAACCGTGCCTTTGGATGTTACTGTTGCAACTGACTTATTATTAGAAGAATAAGACAGACTTCCAATTCCTGAGGTTCTCTTGGCTTTTACATTAAAAGGCTTTTGGCCATATCTTTTCTTATATGTACTTGCTGAAGTTGAAATCGTCTGATTTCTTGTATTTGTATATACTTTCATAAGGGCATTTCCTGCTTTTGCACTGCCTGTAAAATATACACCTCCTGAATTCTTCCATCCACTTGAATTTAAACTTCCAAGATCATAATAACTCTGCCCTGAAGAATAGGAAATTTCAGAACCCATGGATCCCCATGCTGCCTGCATTTCAAATGGCAACAAATAATATGTTTTAGATCCTGATGTGTAATATGTAGTAAATACAACAGAGTATCTTGTTCCTTTTGGCAATGCAAAGTAACTAGATCCTAAATCTAAGGTATGATATCCTGCATTGGTTAAGGTAAATGTGTGACTATATTTTTTTGTTCCTGACATTGGTTTTTTAGCAGTCACTCCTGTATAAATACGAACAGATACTTTTGTATTTGCAGCCGGAGTATAAGTTCCTATCCCTCGAATCGTCTCATTTCCCCTTGCTGTATATATATTTGCAGCATTAATTCGTGAGGTTCCCACATATAAACCATCGCCCATACCAACTCCATCATACTGATATATATTTCCATAGGTATGGCTGCTTCCAGTTGCTTTATATGTTGTATTCTCTGCTACATATCCTGTTGGCTCAGAAAATGTTCTATCTTCATAAGACAAATAAAAATATCCATTTCCAGGCGTTCCTGTTCCATAGCTATTCTTCACAATCCATGCCCCATTGCTTGATGGCTTTGTTCTAAAATTGTCTTTAGAATAATTATCATCCCATCCAACAATAGTTACTTCATGATTTGGTTCAGCACTATTGTTATTACAAAAATAAGATTCTGTTTTTGCCACGGTATTCACTGTATTATACCCGCCAGTCTGCTTCCCAAGATTGTTATCTGAATAAATTCCTACACTCACTGCACCTTTGCTGTAGATATAATCTTTAATACTTCCAACAGCTGCTGTACTTCTCTTTGTCCACGTTCCACTGCTATTATAAGTATTTACCTCTGGCAGATATACTGCATCCTTTAAACCAATGGCAGAAGATGTCTGTAAACTTGTTGAAAGACTCCCCATGGAAGTAATGTTGTATTTTGCTTTGGATTCATCTACAGCTCCATATCTCCTTGCCAATGCAGCAACTGCAATGGTTCGGTTTCCACCAGAATTATAAGCACCATATCCATTTGCTACATAATGATCCTTCCCTGCATATTTACTCACTGAATAGCTGTTGGATCCATGGAATGCAAACCATGCCAAATGTCGTTCTGATAAATCAACACTTGTACTTGCATGCCCTGTGGATATTAAATTTGATTCTAATGATGCCATAGCACCAAATGCCCAGCAGGCTCCATAAATGCCCTGATCCTTTACAGATGTGCTTTTCCCTTCTGTCACAAGGGTGTACTGACTAGGAAGAGCCGCCGCCCTTTTTAAAATGCTTGAAGAAGAAGCTGATTGTAGAATTTCTGGTGTATTTAAAACATATGTTTTCTTATCCCCATTGACCTCCCAATGACCCAATGCCTGTACATTATCCACAACAGGTTTTACCGTTGCCCCAAGAGTTCTTTGTCCACCAAAGCTACATCCTAGCCCTACAGCAAATGCTCCTGTTAATACATACTGAATCCACTTTCTTTTTACTATTCTCATATAATCTGATCCTTTCTTAACTTATGATGCTGTGAGTTCTCCCATGCTTTCATCAAATCTTTATTTCATCTTTACGTAAAGTGTAACTAGTTTTTTTATGGTATCAACTAAATGATTTCTCGTGTCCGTATCCATATCTTTCACCGTCATACCAAGAGCAATCAAATCTTTCATAGAGAATTTTGATACCATTGCCAGTCCTTCATTGGCACCTAACAATTCATATAAAATAGTTGCAAATCTTTTTCTTTCACTTATGGTCATATTCTGAATCCATTGATATAAAACTATATCCATATGCTTAGATTTATTTGACACGTGCTGGGTATAGATAAAGTCTCCATTCTCCACAATCCAAGAGTATGGATTGTGCTGCATAATTCCACCACTTTCTACACTTTTGACAACATAATATCTACCCTGGCTCTCTAAAAGCATACCAATTAGAGATGATTCTGGAACTGTCTTATGAATTCTATCCTCAATTCTTTGATACTTTGAGGAAGCAAAAAATCCTTTTGAAAATCCAGGTCCATCATGATTATAAATTGCAATGATTCGACTTTGAATCCTTGGATGACACATAGACCCTGCGTACACAGCTAAATTTCCACCTTTGGAATGTCCTCCTAGAATCAACCGTCTTCTTGTCCACTTTGCAACCACATTCAAATATCGAAGTGCCTCTCTTTGTGCTGGAATAGTTTTCATAAATGCCATATTAAAATCTTCTTTCCATCCCACAGCTGTGGCATCTGTCCCTCGAAATGCAACATATGCTACTTGCTTTGTTATTAGAAATACAACAGCCGAGAACTGCTGCTCTTTTTCAATACTTACATCATCAACAAAAAACTTCAATGGAATATCACGAAATCTAGGGCTACTTGCAAGTGCAGTTATTAATCTTTCGTTCCAGTTTTGATCTCGAACCTGATGAAACATTCGGTGGAAATATTCTCTCAAAAATAAATCCTTTATCTTGATTCCTTTTGTAAAAAAAGATAATCCAGGCACAATCCCATCCATTTTAAAATAAGCCACCTGTGATAGAATTAGGCTATCCACAACACAGAATTCCTTTTCCTCAAAAGTCTGTGGTGTACTCTGAATGTAATTAATAATGTTCTTATATTTCTTCATCCCATATATCCCAGCTTTCTTATTTCTTTCTTTTATTATAACAGATTATCTTGTGAACTATAAAAGAAAATAATTACTTGCTTTTTTATATTAAAAATTGTAAACTATATACGTTGCTAATTTGCTGAAATAGCTCAGTTGGTAGAGCACTTCACTCGTAATGAAGGGGTCGCCGGTTCAAATCCGGTTTTCAGCTTTTTTAAAATGGCATAAATACAAGGTTTATCAAGACAATCATCGACTTTATGTTGAGTGATTGTCTTTTTTCTTCTAAGTTTCTTCTGTATTTATAGTCATTTTCGTTATACAAAAAAAAGGTACTTTACTATATCCCTATAGTAAAATACCTTTTGCCTTTTCTTATTTACCTTTTGTCAAATATTCTTCAATTGTAGAAACAGCCTGCTCTTCATCTTGACCATCTGCAATCAAAGTCAACTCTTTCGTATTCTCAACCCCAAGACTCATCATTCCCATGATACTTTTCATATTGATTTGCTTGTTATCAATCTCGATTTGAAGTCGGCTTTCAAACTGACTCGCCATCTGTACTAAAAGTGCAATTGGTCTATCTGCACTCTTGGTATTCATCTGAATGTTTACACTTCTTGAAATCATAATCTTCCTCCAACTTTCATATCATCCGCAATTCGGCTTAATTTCTTCATTCGATGATTCACTCCCGACTTTCCTACTGGTGGTGAAAGCATCTCACCTAGCTCCTTCAATGATGCTTCTGGGTTATCTAGTCTTAGATTCGCTACATCTCTCAACCCTTGATTCAATTCTGAAAACTTACCACGTTCTATGATAAATTCAATGTCTTCAAGTTGTTTTACTGCAGCCGAAACTGTTTTGTTAATATTCGCAGTTTCACAGTTCACTCTTCGATTCACACTATTACGCATATCTTTCATAATACGTATGTTCTCAAGATTCATCAAAGCAATATGTGCTTCCATAATATTCAGTACATCAACAATCTTGGCACCTTCTTTTATGTAAATCACATGATACTTCTTTCGTAGCACAATCTTAGCATCTAAATCAAAAGAATTCATAATATCTCTCAGCTTCTGAGCTAATACTTGTGACATTGTTGTAATCTCAAAATGATAGTGTTTTTCAGGATCACTCATGGAACCTGCCCCAAGAAATGCACCTCTAAGATACGCTCTTTTACAGCATGTGTTCTGTAGTATAATCCCAAAATTATTATTATCTAAAAGTTTTACTGCCTTTAATATTAAAACAGTTTCATCATGATTGTCAACAAAAACCGAGTAATTTCGATTTCTTTTTAAGTAATCATTCCTTTGTACAGATAACTTTGCACTAACTCCAAAGGTCTCCTTTATCAACGAAAAAAAGTGTTTTGCCACTGCTGGATTTTCTGTATGTATCCCCAGAGAATACTTTACATTAGAATCGATTTTCACCTGCCCACAATACTGAATCATCGCTGCAGTTTCCGCCAGCTTACAATGTCTGGAGCCGCTATCAATTCTAGAAAGTTCTTCTTTAATATCTGTTGAAAATGACATTTTCCTTACCTCATTATATCTCTATGTTCCACCTTAGCCAGATATGGCAGAGAATTTAATCTTTCTGCCAGTTTATTTGTAATTGTTACAGAACGGTGCTTTCCACCAGTACATCCGATTCCAACAACCAAGTTATATTTTCCTTCTTTAATGTAATTAGGAATTAAAAATGTCAGCATATCTTCTAACTTGTCTAAAAATTCATGAGCCTCTTTACAATTCAAAACAAAGTCTTGGATTGGTTTATCATTTCCCGTTAATGGGCGTAACTCCAAATCATAATATGGATTCGGCAGAAACCTTACATCAAACACTAAATCAACATCCGGCGGAATCCCGTATTTAAACCCAAATGAACTAACTGCCACATTAAAATTCTTGTATGAATTCTCTTTTAAAAAGATATCGTCTAACTCCATCTTTAATTCCCGTGTCAAAAGCTGACTGGTATCTACGACATAATTCGCTCTTTTCTTCAAGAAATCAATAGCTTCCCTTTCTTTTAGAATTCCATCCTCGATTCTCCCATTTCTTGCAAGGGGGTGATTCCTTCTCGTTTCTTTGTACCGTTTGATTAAAATACGATTGCTTGCATTTAAAAACAAAATCTCATATTCAATGCCCCGGTCGGTTAATTTTCTTAGTTCTCCCTCAAGTTCTGAAATTTTTGCTCCACTGCGAATATCAATTCCAAGGGCAATTTTTGACACATCAATATTATCTTCCTCTGATAAGTCAGCAAATTTGTTTAATAAACTGACTGGTAAATTGTCCACACAAAAGTATCCAACATCTTCTAGCATTCGAAGTGCTGTGCTTTTTCCTGCGCCAGACATCCCCGTTACAATGACTAACTTCATAGTTCTCCTTTAAAATTTTCCTACTCTTTTGACTTCTGGTTCTAACATTACACCAAACTTTTCATGTACCTTTTCCTGCACATCCTCGATTAATCTAAGTACATCAGCTGCTGTCGCTTTATCTTGATTCACTACAAATCCACAATGTTTATCAGATACTCTAGCCCCTCCTACTTGATAACCTCTTAAGTTGGTATCTTGAATTAACTTCCCTGCAAAATATCCCTCTGGCCGCTTAAATGTACTTCCTGCACTTGGAAATTCAAGTGGCTGTTTTGTTCTTCGTGCCATTGAATATTCATCCATCTTACTTTTTATTTCATATGCTTTTCCAGGTTTTAATTTGATAACTCCTTCTAGTACAACATACTCTTCTTTTAAAATATTGCTTGTACGATATCCTAGTTCAAGATCTCCTGCCGGAATTTTCTTAATTTTCAATTCCTTTGTAAGTACTGTCACTTCCTTTAATACCTGTACAATTTCTCCTCCATAGGCACCTGCATTCATGGTAATGGCTCCACCAAAAGTTCCAGGAATTCCTCCAGCAAATTCAAACCCTTCTAGCTCCTCTTTCCATGCTTCCTTTGCAATAGAACTAAGAAGACAACCTGCACCTGCTGTGATTTCATCCCCACACACTGTGATTTGATTCATATTCTTATACACTTGAATCACAAGTCCATCCATACCTTTATCTCCGACTAAAAGGTTACTTCCATTTCCCAAAATAAAATATGGTACATTCATCTCTTTTGCACACTTGCACGCAAATAAAAGTTCCTCAATTGTTTCTGGAATTACAAATACATCTGCAGGTCCTCCAATTTTAAATGTTGTATGCTTTTTCATTGGTTCTTGTTCAAGAATACGGTCCAGTGGGTACACTTCTTTTAATCGATTTATAAATTCTTTTGCTACCATCCTATTCCTCCAATTGTCCTGTCACTCTCTTATATAATTCCTCCGCCGCATTGTATCCCATTTTCTTCTGTCTATGGTTAATTGCTGCTGATTCTACAATCACTGCAAGATTTCGTCCTGGTCTAATTGGCAATGCGTGAGAAACAACTTTATTTCCTAAATATTCTGTATATTTTTCATCTAGTCCCAACCGATCATAATCTGTATCTTTATTCCAGTCTTCTAATTGGATTACTAAATCAATATTTTGAGTCATCTTAACACTCTCAACACCAAATAAATTCTTTACATCAATAATTCCAATTCCTCTAAGCTCAATAAAGAAACGAGTTACCTCTGGGGAGGATCCAATCAATGTATCTTTGCTCACTCTTTTAATCTCAACAACATCATCTGATACTAAACGATGTCCACGCTTAATTAACTCAAGTGCTGCTTCACTCTTACCAATTCCACTTTCTCCTGTAATTAAAACTCCTTCTCCAAATACATCCACTAAAACTCCGTGAATAGAAATTCGTGGTGCTAATTCAACATTAAGCCAGCGAATTACTTCTGCCATAAATTCAGATGTTGGATCTTCTGTAATTAAAAGCGGAACTCCATACTTTCTTGCCACCATCTTCATACGTTCGCACGGTTCAATTCCTCTACAAAAAACCATACATGGAAGATCTGTATGAAAAATCCCCTCATAAATCTTCTCTGCCTTTTCATCATCGATTAGCATCTTATTCAAATAAATATATTCTACATTTCCAATGATTTGCAGCCTATTTGTAGAAAAGTGATCAAAAAATCCAGCTAACTGTAAGGCTGGTCGATTGACTTCTGCCTGGGTAATATAACGATTATCTGTATTAATATCGGTAAAAACTGATTTCAAATTATGCTTTTTAATTAATTCTGTAACGGATACCTTGTGTTCTTGTGTCATGATAATTACCTCCTAAATTTATTCTAGTGTATCATATTTCCTCTTTAGATTCATTGAAAAAAATATAGATTCCTTCTGCAATATTTTGTTTCATTCCTGGAACCTTCATTAATTCATCGATTGTTGCATCTTTGATATGTCCAATTTCTTTAAAATGTTTCATCAATGCTCTTCTTGTTTTTGGTCCAACTCCTTTGATATCATCTAAAATAGAATAAACCTGTCCCTTAGTTCTAAGTGAACGATGATATTCAATGGCAAATCGATGGGCTTCATCTTGAATTCGTGTCACAAGCATAAATGCCTCGCTATGTTTTGGAAAAAAGATCTCCTCGTTATTATAATACAATCCTCTGGTTCTATGATTGTCATCTTTTACCATTCCGCATACTGGTATATGAATCTTTAGACTCTCAAGGACTTTCAACGCAACATTTACCTGTCCTTTTCCACCATCCATTAAAAGAAGGTCCGGAAATTTCGTAAAACTTCCATACTGAAGATCTTTCTTTTGGATCATTAATTCTTCCTGCTCTTTTTTCCCATGGAGAAGCCTTCTTGTAAGAACCTCTTCCATACTTTTATAATCATCTGGTCCTGTAACCGTTTTTAATCGAAATTTTCTATAATCTCGATTCCTTGGCTTTCCATCTTCAAACACAACCATAGATGCCACCGTCTGAAAACCACTAATATTAGAAATATCAAAAGCTTCCATTCTTTTTAAATTCTCTAATCCAAGCAAGTCCTCAATCTCATGAACTGCTCCAACGGTTCTTTGTTCTTCTCTCTTAATTCGTTCTCGATCCTGTCTTAATACATTTTCGGCATTTTCCTTAGCCAGTGCTACCATTCGGTACTTCTCACCCCGTTCTGGCACACGAATATGAACTTTTGCTCCTCGTCTCTCACTTAACATCTTCTCAAGCCATTCCTGTTCTTCCATCTCACACTCTAGGAAAATCTCTTCTGGCAAATATGGTGTTCCTGCATAGAACTGTTTTGCAAACGCTCCTATTAATTCAGCCTGGTTTTCTTCTTCCTCTCTAGTCATATGAAAATGTTCTCTTCCAAGTAACTTTCCATCCCTCACAAAAAATACAGATATAACCGCGTCTTTTTTATCAAATGCCGATGCAATAATATCTCTATTTTCAAATCCTTTGTTGCTGTTAATCTTCTGTGTCAATCCAATATCGTTGACGCTCTTTAATAAATCCCGATATTCTGCTGCAAGCTCAAAATTCAATTCTTCTGAAGCTTCCATCATCTTCTCTGTGAGCATCTCCACCACTGGCTTATGATTCCCCTTTAAAAAATCCACTACCTGATTCATGGACTTTCCGTAATCTTCTTTGGAAATATAGCCCTGACAAGGTGCATTACACTGTTTAATCTGGTAATACAAACATGGTCTGTCTTTTCCAATATCTCTTGGCAGATTTCGATTACAAGTACGAATCTTAAAAATCTTTCTAAGAAGTTCCATGGTATCTCTCACTGCCCCGCCACTCTTATAGGGTCCAAAATACTTAGATCCATCCTGCTTCATCTTCCTTGCAAGCATAAGTCTTGGAAAATCTTCTTTCAGTGTCACTTTAATATATGGATATGTTTTATCATCCTTTAACATGGTATTGTATTTAGGATGATGCTGTTTAATCAAATTATTCTCTAATACCAAAGCTTCCAACTCAGAATCTGTAATAATATATTCAAAATAATCAATGTGGGAAACCATATGTGCTATCTTGGTACTAAGATTTCGACTGTCCTGAAAATACTGTCTCACCCGATTACAAAGCCTAATCGCTTTCCCAACATAAATGATTTCTCCTTGTTTATTATGCATTAAGTAAACTCCTGGCTTTGCAGGCAATTTTTTTAATTCTTCCTGTATGTCAAACATAATGCTCCTCCATGGCATTATCTTAGCATAATTTTACGCATAAAAATAGCCCCAGTCATCTGGAGCTATCTTAAAAAGAGAGGATTAAATATATATATGAAAAACTATGTCTTAAGTATATCAGAATCCCCTCTCAATTCAATGTTCTAATCATAAACATTTCTAAACAAAGTATAAACTCATCTTATGAAATTCTT
>JAQWFL010000004.1 GCA_028704435.1 Anaerostipes sp.
CTTTACCCACTCGCTTAGCACCCTGCATTACTGCAACGCACCGAGTTTGGCTACACGGCTCACTGGTGATTACCGCGACCGGACTTACACCGGCTAGTGTGGTCCAGCTTTGCTGGACACACAACGCCAAAAAAGACGCCAGTTCTTGCGAACCGACGTCTTCGTCTCTGTTTTATTTATTCTAATTATATCCGTTCTGTCTTATATTGCAATGTGCCAGAGCACACATTTACTTGTGCAAGAAGCTAATCATAGCACAGCTTCTACACTAACATTGCCTTAATTTCAAGATATTCATCAAAACTATACTTACTATTTTCACGTCCTATTCCAGACTGTTTGTATCCACCAAACGGTGCTTCCACTGTAAATGCAGCTCCATTTAGATGAACAACACCTGTCTCCATTTCATTTGCAAATGCTTTTGCTTCCTTTGATTCTCCAAATACCGCTCCTGATAATCCATAAGGACTATCATTGGCAATGGCAAGAGCTTCCTCTTTTGTGTCATAGTAAATAACACATAACACTGGACCAAAGATTTCTTCCCTTGCAATTTTCATTGTATTATTAACATCTATAAATACAACTGGCTTAATATAATATCCCTTCTCACAAGATTCTGGAACCTCTCCTATCAACATGTTTGCACCTTCTTCTAATCCTGCTTCAATGTAACCTTTGATTTTTTCAAAAGCACCTTGATTAATCACTGGACCAATATCGCTTTTCCCATCCATCGGATCACCTACCAAGAACTTTTTAGACTGTTCAATAATCAATGGTTCAATTTTTTCTTTTTCTTCTCTTGGTACAATCATTCGCGTCCATGCACTGCAAGTCTGCCCTGAATTTAAAAAACATTTTGTAACTGTTGCTTCAACAGCCTTTTGATAATCTGCTCCTTTTAATACCACTGATGCGGATTTTCCACCAAGCTCTAATGCAATCCTTTTTATATTAGATAATGCTAACTGTCCTACCTGTCTTCCTGCACCCGTTGACCCTGTAAATGAAATCATTTGAATATCTGGATGAGCCGCTAAAACATTCCCGACTTGCCCTCCACGGCCTGTGACTAAATTAAAAACTCCTGCTGGAACCTTCGCGTATTCCATTGCTTTTGCAAGATGATACGCTGAAAGCGGCGTCATTTGACTTGGTTTTAAAATCACCGCATTTCCAGCTGCAATCGCTGGAAGAAGTTTTACCGTCACTTGATCTAATGGATAATTCCAAGGCGTCAACCCTGCCACAACACCAATGGGTTCTCTTCGTACAAAATGACCATTTCCTTTCGTCTCATATTCAAACTCTTCTGCTATTTTTGCAAAAAATCTAGTCTCAATAATTGGTGCTTCCACATGCCATCCTACAGCGAGTTTTTTCGGTATTCCAAGTTCGCTTGTAACGGTAACTCCGATTTCTTCTTTATGTTCTTCAAGATAATCTGCAACTTTATATAGATACTGGGCACGTTTTGAAGGTGTAAAGTTTTTCCACACTTTAAACCCTTCTTTTGCAGCTTTTACTGCACGATTCACATCTGTTTCATTTCCTTCTGGAACCCTTGCTATAATTTCTTTTGTTGCTGGATTTTCAACCTCAATAAAACTCCCACTGTCGCCTGCAATCCATTTTCCACCTATATATAACTTTAATATTTCCATATCATCGCCCCTTCTATGCTTCCACTCCTTCTTCTGGATACTTCACTTCTGCTTCTTTTGCATCTCTTAATACATAAGCTTTCACTGCTGGAATTTGACACATTAGAAAATATGATAATCCTGCAACCACAAACGCAATTCCAGTTGGCGTAAATTTCATCAGTGTTTCATTTCGAACAACATAGTTTAATGGATCATATATAAATAAATAACTCGCTACGGCTAATGCAAAAGAAATAACTGCAGGAATATTGCATCCAAATGTATATTCATAGCTGTCTTCTCCTTTTATTTTAAACATAGAACGAAGAGAAACATTTCCTTTTCGAACTAAGAAATAATCAACTACAATAATTGCACAAGCAGGTGCACCAATTACTGCTGTTGCCGCTAAAAATACATTATAGTATTCCCATACACCTTGCCAAAAAATCATTGCAATAACGAACACGGTATAACCTGCTGCAATTTTACGATAATCCCATGAAGGTTTAAAAATCTTGGTTGCCAATGATAGGCAATAGCACCCTAGCGTTTGTGTTGTAATATTAGCTAATGCAATTGCTCCGATAGAAACTGCCTGCCATACAGGATTTCCAAGATGTGCTAACCAATCTGTTGGATCTGTACTATAGACTCCTAAGTTTCCCATTAATGTTGATGATACAACTCCAATAATAACGAAAAATGCCATGGCACCGATATATCCTGCTGATTGTCCCCAGTAAGAGGCTCTTTCTGTTTTTGTAATTCGAGACATCGAACCTAACACTGGATACCATGCAAAAATAAATCCAAACATTGCTTCAACCATACATAAAAATGCAATTTTTGTACTTGGATAAGTGTCTGCATACATTGGTTTTGAATTCATCAAGTCCGTTAATGTTGTTGTACTCATTGTTTTGATTAAAAGTAATAGTCCAACAGCCAATAAACAGGGTACCATAATATAAGTTGCATATTTTACCAAATGCGGACCTTTCATAGCAAGTACAAGCCCAAGTATCGCACATAATGATCCAAGCCATGGAATTGCCGCAGATGATACTGGTATCCCAGCCATTTTTAATAAAGTTGAACTTGCATTTGCAAATACATTACTATTTACAGCATACCAGCCCCAGTTTGTCAAAATTGCAACAATGCATAATATGCTGCAAAATCCATAGCCAAATACTGCTTTTTGATAAATCCATAAATCTATTCCATATCGTGTTGGAATAATAACACATAACATCATTAACAATCCAAATACAATCATTGGAATCAATGATACAATGACTGCCAGATGGAAAGGGAGAAGGGATGAAATCCATCCTCCTTGCACATAACACCAACTGGCAACTCCAAATCCTGCTGCTGCAATTGTAATTGCTTTTGAGTCGTAGATTCTATCTTTCTTAAGGGCAGGAACAACTCCTGTATAAATTTCATCATTAATTTGATTTTCTGCTTTATTTCCCATATGTCATCACACCTTTCTAACATAAGAAGTTGTATGTAAAGATTAAAATTCCAATACAAACAACAATTGTCACTGCACTTAAAATTCCATCTGTTTTATTAAACTCTGGAACTCCTTCATAGTCACTAGCTTCTATTGTCTTAATTCTAGACTCAATTTCTTGATCTAAAACTTCTAAAAATTCTTCTTGTTTTTTCATTGTTCCAGCTCCTTTCCTTCCAGTTGACTGCAATTTCTTCTAACATCCATTAAAGTCAACAAATACACACTTGGTATATGTCATCTCTTTTAGAATGTGTAAACCACCCATTCTTCCATATCCTGATTTCGTTCCGCCACCACCTCCAAATGGAAGTTCTGCTTCCCAATATCCTGAAGAAATGTTTACATTAACACCTCCAGTTACCAAACGTCTTGTAATATAATTGGTACGCTTCATGTTATTTGAAAAAATGGACATAATCAAACCAAATCCATTGTAATTTGCCTGTTCAATTGCATCATCATCTGTTGTAAATGTGGATATTGGAATCACAGGTCCAAAAGTTTCATCTCTGTAAAGAAGCATATCCTTTGTTACGTTATCAACAACCGTTGGTTCGAAGTAAAGATTGGATGGCATTCCTTCGGCACGTTTTCCACCTGTTAAAATAACAGCCCCCTTTTCTAAACCATCTTTTAAATGTGCTTCTACTTTTTGTACTGGCTTTTCACTGTTCATACTTCCCATCCGGATTCCTGGTTCATTCCAGTAACCAAACTTATATGTTTTTACAACTTCCATTAATTCTTTCATGAATTCTTCTTTACAGGTTTCTTGCACAAGAACTCTCTCTGTTGCACAACATACTTGGCCATTGTTATAAAATGCCCCTTCCGCAACTTGCTGTGCCGCTTTTTTCATATCTGCATCATCTAACACAATAGATGGGCCCGTCCCGCCAAGTTCCATAATACATTTCTTTAGTCCAACGATATCTTCAATTCTTGCTCCTGTTTTATCTTCTCCCGTAAAGCAAACCAAATCACATTCTGGATGTGTTACCATAGCTTCTCCAACAGATGCTCCTGGTCCTGTGATAATATTACACACTCCCTTTGGAGCTCCCGCAGATTCCATACATTCTGCAAGTAACAACATGGATAACGGCGTTGGGCTTGCTGGTTTTGCAACTCCACAACTTCCAGTTACCATAGCTGGTCCAATATACTCAGATGCCTGCAAGATTGGATAATTCCACGGAGTGATACTTGCATAAACTCCATAAGCTTCATAGGTAAGTATCATTCTCATATCCCCATCATAAGCTGTAATAATTTCTCCATCTAACCGCTGAAAGTTTCTTGCTGACATATCAAAGTTTAATGCTACTTCTCCAACCTCGTAAAGAGAATCATCATATGTCTTCCCTTGTTCTCTTGAAATCATCGTTGCAATCTCTTCTTTTCGTTTAAGAATTTCTTCTGAAATTCGGTAACAAAGATCCATACGATCCTTTAACGGAGAAAGTGCATATTCTTTTTGTGCGGCCCTAGCTGCTACAAATGCTTTATCCACATCTTCTTTTGTAGCAATTGGAACTGTCCCCAACAACTCACCATTTCCTGGATCATATACTTCAAAAGTTCCTCCATCAGAACTATCTACCCATTCACCATTAATGTACATTTTATAATTTTTAGCCATATTACTTCCTCCTTTTTTTAACTCTAACTGGGTCTACTATCTATATAAAAAAATGCAACGGTGTAGTTTCTATGCACCGTTGCATTTTTTAATATCTTTATAAATCTTATTTCTATTTTATTCCATAAGCTTCTTCAAATAATTCAATGTATTTTGCTTTATCCACAGGAACTGGGTTTACTTTCGTTGGTCCCTTAAATTCTGCAGCTTCAGCTAAGAAGTCAAAATCTTTTGGATTTACTTTTTCTACACTGCTAAACTTCGGAATGTTTAATTCCTCACATAATGTTTCAATGTAATCAATTCCTTTATATGCTGCCTCTTCCTCTGTTAATCCTGTAATATCAACCCCTAAAGCTTGAGCAACCTCGGCATACTTTTTTGTAGCCCCTGGCACATTGTATCGACTAACCACTGGAAGCAACATGGCATTGGCAACACCATGTGGAATATCGTAGAAACCTCCCAACGCTTCGGCCATACAATGAACCGCTGCTACGTTGGAATTTCCAAATGCCATTCCTGCGATTACACTCGCTGACATCATGTCACAAACTGCATCATCTGTATGTTCTTGCACCGCAATCTTTAGACTTTTTCCAATGAGAGAAATGGCTTTTATTGCAAGTGCATCTGTAATTGGTGATGCCGCCGTACATGTATAAGCTTCCACTGCATGCGTTAATGCATCAATTCCTGTAGATGCAAGAAGTGGTGCTGGTAATCCTTTTAATACCATAGGATCAAGAACTGCCACCTTGACCGAGTTATTATCACCCCAGATTCATGCGTCACTTCACTTCCCGTTCCACAAGTAGTTGGTACACAAATTAAAGGAGCAATCGGACATACCAGTTTGTCACCATACCAGTCTTTTGTCTTCCCACCATTGGTTATCAATCCCCCAATAGCCTTGGCTGTATCCATAACAGAACCTCCACCGAGAGCAATTAAAACATCTACTCCTACTTCTTTGGCAAAGTCTCCACCTTTATCAATATCTGTATCTCTTGGATTAGGAACAATATCATCCCAAATCTCAAAAGGCATCTCTATTTTTTTTAAATCTTCTAGGATTGGATCTAACAATCCCGTTGCTTTCATTGGTTTATCTGTAACAACTAACACCTTACTGCCTAATTTCTTCGCCTGTTCTGCCACTTGAGATAATGCTTCTTTGGCAAAAATCAATTTGGCTGGTTGAAAAAAACCATATTCTTGTTGTGCCATATCAAATTCTCCTTTCGATTATTGATTAATTGTCTTTCCATCTTTTGCATTTACAAAATAGGATTCATTCAATCCATATTTCTTTAGAATTTTCATTACCGTTCCGTCATCTTTTAATTCATCCAATGCAGTATTCCATTCATCTACAAAATCTGGGTCATCATTTCGAAAAGCAGCTCCTACGTTTCCACCATATTGAGATTTATAATCATCTAAGATTGCAAGGGTTGTTTTTTTCATTTGTTCAATGTGATAAACGAGTGCAACGGAATCTCCCACAAATGCATCTGCTTTTCCAGATTCCACAGCCACCAAAGCTTCTCCAATAGATGGGTAAACTGCCAATTCTCCTAAATCTCCATCCTCTACATATTTTTCAAAGTCTTTTTGATAGGTAGTTCCCTGTTGGATTGCTACTTTTTTGTCTTTCAGATCTGCAAAACTTTTAATATTCTTACTAGTGTTAACAATGATTCCTTCTCCCTCTGTATAATAAATATTACTAAAGTCTGCAATTTTTTTCGCTCTTTTGTAATATACATTGCATTAGAGAAAACATCTGCATTTCCATTTTTTACTTCCTGAATGGCACTATCAAAACTTGTAGTATCAATTCTTATTTTTTTAATTCCAAGCTTTTTACAAATCGCAACAGTAATATCTCCATCAACTCCTGTTAATTCTCCAGAATCTTTATCCTTATAGGCAAAAGGTACTGTTCCATCAATGGCAACTGTAATATATCCTTGTTTCTGCAATTTGATTAGGGTCTTTGATTTCTCATTTTCTGATGTCTCTTCTTTTTTGCTACTTCCACAAGCCGTCATAAGCCCCATGATCAACGCAAATAGGATTACAATTCCTAATACACTTTTCAATCTTTTCATCTCGTACCTCCTGTCATTTTCTCCATAAGTAACTTAGTATTTTACTCGATCGGCTCCGGTAAATGGATCCATTGGTAAGAATCGATCAAATCTTAATTGACTAATATCTGCTCCTAATGGTTCTCCCATTACCATCTCACTTAATACTTTTCCAACGGGTGCTGCAATTCCAAATCCATGTCCACTAAATCCACACGCAATATAAAGTCCTGGAACCTCTTCGATTGCTTCAAGGCAAGTGGTGTCATCTGGTGTTCGATCATGCCATCCACTCCAAGAACGTATAATTTTTGTTTTTTCTAAAAACGGAAAAACTTCCATGAGCCCTTTGGCTCCAGATGGTATCATCTGTGATGTCAATCTCTTTTCAACATAAGTTCCTTCTCTTGAAAATGGTCCAAACTTACTTCCTGCTCCAAACACTAAAGAACCATGTGCTGTTTGATGCCCATAGTAAGCACCAGTGGATGAAATTACAATTTCTTTCATAAAAATTGGTACTGGCTCTGTAACAAAGACTTCACACAAAGCGTGTGTAAATGGTATATCAATATCCACCGTATTTAACAATTCACGGCTTCCATAACAAGCTGCTACAATAATGTGATCTGCCTCGTATACATTGCCTTGTTCTGTCACAACTCTTCTTGCTGCTCCTTTTACTAAGTCAATCTGAATGGCTTTTTCATTGTCATAAAACTTAGCTCCAAAGTCTCTAGCTGCTGAGTATAAACCCAATGTTGTCTTTAGTGGATTTGCCCTTCCTTCTTCTGCACAATAGGAAGCTCCTACTACTTTTTCTGAAAATTGAGGAATTCGTTTCCTCAATTCCATTCCATCTATAAATTCAAGATGCATATTTTCCTTTTCAGCATGAGGAATAAATGTTTTTAGCTTTTTCATTTCCTCGTCTGTGGCTGCACATCGATAACCACCTGTGGTTTCATACTCAATATCAACGCCAACTTCTTTTTGCAAATCTTCTTGAAGCATTGGCCAAATATCTTCGACTCCGTACATTGCGATAGATAGTTCTGGCACTCCTCTAAAATTCATTTTATTCAATCCACCATTTCTAGTAGAAGACCCATTTCCCACCGTTTCTTTTTCTAAAACATTCACTGACAATCCAGCTTTGGCTAGGAAGTAGGCTGCAGCATTTCCAACAGATCCGCTACCGACGACTAATACATCTGATTTTCTAACTTCGCTCATCTTTTTTCCTCCTATTCCCTTTCATCTGCAAATACTTGAAGGGTGACTGGTCTTGCTGGGGAACGTGGCGTTGACTCTTCTAACAAAGTGGCTCGAACTTTTAATTCCCTTGCTAAAATATCTTTGACTAGTCTTGTACAAGTCAATCCTTGACAAAGTCCCATTCCAGGTCTTAAATATCGTTTAATTTCATTCATCGTCAGCATTCCATGATAAATAGCTTGTCTGATCTCACCTTTTGTAATTTCTTCACAACGACAAATAATCATATCATCGTCAGCTTGGGGAATAAATTCCCCCTCTATTTTCTCTCGATTGGGTACGATTTTTTCCATTCTATTCACTCCTTTTCTTAGTCCATAACAAAGAATCTTGCATAATCTGCATATTCTTTTGGAACTTTCATGGTCAATAAGGCTGTATGGTCAAATGCACTTGATGTTTTCACATCCACGACTGTGGCACTGCAAACGGAATCTCCCTTTCGGTTCAATGCCTGCCCGTTCACTCCCTTATCTGGCAATGGAAGAAATTCATATGGTAAAGTAACAGTTGCCATATTCTCTCCACAATCCTCATCTACTAAGAAAATAGCTTGTCCAGAACAAGACGCTACACACATTCCGCAATTTTTACACTCTGCTTTTACATTTACAATAGGAAGTGCTGTAATATTTTCTCCAATGGTAATGCATCCAAACTTGCAAGCATCTTGACATGGATTACATGGAATATTTTGAGAACATTCAATGACTGGATGAATGCCAACTTGCTTTGTGACTCCTGGATATCTTTTCACTTCATCATCTCCAATGTATCCATTTTTAAGTAGAGATTGAGATAATTCGCATCCTTCCTCGGTTTGTGTTAAATCCGTTCTTCCTCGGTTTTCTACGCTAAACATTCCTTATCTTAGCTGACCAATGGAATTGGAGAATTTGGTGTATTCTGTTTCAAATTCATTCTCTTCCATGTATCCGCCATATTTAGCTGCTGCTAAACCTGCAATATGTCCACCAATCATAGCTGAACTAGCTTCTTCAATTCCAGATACATCTCCTGCTGCAAAGATTCCTGGAATGGATGTTGCTCCATATTCATCACATACTGGAACTAAGCCACCTTTATCTTCAATTTCTACGCCTGCCATTCGAACTAGCTGACTCATTGGATTCAAACCAACTGCCATACAAATCACATCTGCATCTATTTCTTTTTCACTTCCTGGTATGACCTTCCAGTTCTTATCAACTTCACCAATGACAACACCATCTACATGTTCTTCTCCGTTAGCTTTCATAATGGTATGAGACAAGTAAAACGGAACTCCCATTCTAGCTACTTTAGAGGCATGAACTCCATATCCTCCAACTCTTGGTGCTGCATCAATGATGGCTGCAATCTCACATCCTGCTTGCATTAGCTGATAACTAACTACCAAGCCTACATTTCCAGAACCAACCATTAAAATTTTCTTTCCTGGAAGAACTCCATGAAGATTAGCCATGGTTTGTGCTGCTCCTGCACCAATGACTCCTGGAAGTGTCCAGCCATCAAATGGAATCATACGTTCTGCTGCACCTGTGGCAACAATAATACTATTGGCGCGATATGTTTCTACATGATCTTCTTTCATAATACTGACTGTTTTTTCTGGATAAATTCCAAGCACTGTAGAATTTAAACAAACTTCCACACCATAATCAATGGCTTCCTTTAATAACTCTTCCCCAATTTTAATTCCGCGAATTTTTGCTTTATGTTCCTTAGAACCAAAAAACTTATGAATTTGTTTAAATAATTGTCCTCCTGGTTTTGCATTTTCATCAAAGACAACTGTTTTCATTCCTCTTTTTGCACCTTCTACTGCAGCCGACAAACCTGCAGGTCCAGCACCTACAATTAATAAATCATATCGTTTCACGACTTACACCTCCTTTGGTTGCAATCCATCTTGTATTTGGACTGTCATGCCTTCTTCTAATGGTGTAATACAAGTTCTTACGTTAATTTCCCCATTGACTACCATAACGCAATCTGTACAGCGACCAATGGCACAAAAGATACCTCTTGGTAATGCCTTTTTTCTTGTATGACGATGAACTTTAACTCCAGCAGCTAATAAAGCGGCTGCAATTGGCTCTCCTTCATATCCTTCCATCTCGGTTCCATCAAATAGGAACTTTACTTTTTTTCCTTTTTCATATTCACCTAATATGGGATGTTCTTTTACTCGCATACAATCCTCCCTTTCGACACTTTCTATACAAGTTTTCGATAAATCTCTATGATGTCTTTTTCGTCAATTTCCATTCTCGTGTTTCCTGGGCTTCCACTTATCATCGCATCCTTTGCCATTTTTGGCACAAGTTCTATGAAACGTTCTTTATCAACCCCGTACTCTTTGATTCCGCCAATCTCGCATGTCTTACAGATATCCTTGATGGCTCTTAAAAACTTCTGTGCAGCCACTGTATCTTCTTCCTTTTCAGACGCCACTTTAATTGCCTTTCCAAGAATTGAAAATCGCTTTAATACACCTTCTAGAACATATTCCATGCAATCGTATAAGAGCAGTGCATTAGAAACTCCGTGTGGTACATGAAACAAAGCTCCAATGGGTCGGCTCATTCCATGTACAATTGTTACCGATGAATTGTTAAATGCAATCCCCGCCTCTAGGGCCGCCATTGCCATTTCACTTCTTGCTTTCTCGTTAGTTCCATCCAGATAAGCAGCTGGCAGGTAAGCAAAGATTCGTTTAATAGCTGAAAGTGCAAACATATCCGTTAGTGGCTGTGCCTTCCTTGAAGTATAAGCTTCAATGGCATGGGTCAGTGCGTCCAATCCTGTTGCTGCGGTCACGGCTTTGGGTGCTGTCATCGTAAGTTCTGCTTCAATGATTGCCAAATCTGGCATCAAAGTCTCTCCCTTTAATAGCATCTTTACATCAGTTTTTGTATCTGTAATAATTGTAAACTGCGTCGCCTCAGAACCTGTACCTGCAGTTGTTGGAATTGCCACCATCTTCGGTAATTCTTGTGTAATTGGAACTCCCATATAATCAGACATCTTACCACCGCAAGTTACCATAACTGCAATGGCTTTGATGGCATCTAAGGGACTTCCACCACCAACACCGATGAAGAAATCACATTTATTTTCCTGATAGGCTTTGACTCCCTCATCAATCATTGTGTCAGTCGGTTCTCCTGTAATTCCAGGGAAAACAGTATACTCTATCTTTTCTTCTTCCAACATATCTGTAATTTTCTTTGTCAAACCTATGCGTTTTACAATTGGACCACAGACAATCAAGGCTTTATCTCCCATTGATTTCATCTGCTTCATTCCAGCGACTAATGCATCCTCGCCCATGATTATTTTTCCAGGAATAAAAAATTTATCTGCCATGATATTTTCCTCCTATATTTCTTGATCAACCATCGTAAGAACTTCTTCTACTTTTACCATCTCTTCTACCAGTTGTTCTTCTGTAATGATGAGAGGTGGTGCAATTAAAATCATATTTTCATGAGAATAGGTTAAAAACTGTTTCTCTTTTAATGCTCCGATAATCTTTGGCATGATTCCTTCTGGATCCTTCCCATATGGAACCAATGGCTCTCGTGTTTCTTTATCTTTTACTAATTCAATGGCTGAGAATAGTCCAATATATCTCACATCTCCCACACATGCATGTGTTTCTTTTAGTGTCTCTAAGATTTCCCCAAGTTTTGTTCCCACCTTGTTAACATTATCTAATACATTGTTGTCATAATAGTAGTTTACACACGCAACTCCAGCTGCACATGCAAGTGGATGCGCACTGTAGGTCAATCCGCAAGAAAGTGTGTGATCATCGAAATATGCTGCAATTTCTTTGCTGACTGCTACTCCACCAAGTTGTACATATCCACAAGTAACTCCCTTTGCAAATGATACAATGTCTGGTTTTACATCCCAATTTTCAAAGGCAAACATCTTCCCTGTTCGTCCAAACCCAGCCATAACTTCATCACAAATCATCATGATTCCAAATTCATCACAAATTTTGCGAACCCCTGGAAGATAATTTTTTGGTGGAATGATAACTCCGTTGGAACCTGTTACTGTCTCCATTACGATGGCTGCCACACTGTCAGGTCCTTCATAAATGATTTGTTCTCTTAATTTTGCAACGTAAAATTCTCCTGCTTCTTCTTCACTTGCAAATTGAATCTTTTCTCTATATACATAAGGACCAAAGAACTTTACAAATCCTGGAATTCCAGGTTCTACGGCATATCTTCTAGGCTCTCCTGTTAGATTGGCTGCCCCAAAAGAAGAACCATGGTAACTTCGATAGCGACTGAAAATCTTATTTCTTCCTGTATACATTCTTGCGATTTTGATTGCATTTTCATTGGCATCTGCTCCTGCATTGGTAAAAAATACTTTTCCAATATTATCTGGCATAATGCTGACTACCTTTTCGGCTAAGATTGATCTGCTTTCTACTGCATATGCTGGAGACATATAACAAAACTTGTCAACCTGTTCCTTAATGGCATCTCCGATTTCTTTGTTTCCATGTCCCAAATTCATATTTACTAATTGAGATGACATGTCAGCATATTTTGTGCCTTCACTATCCCAAATGTAAATCCCTTTCGCTTTTTCAATGACCTGTGGGTTTAGTTTTCCTTGAACCGCCCAAGATTGTAAATTGTACTTCTTGTGATTTTCCTTAATTTGTTCTGCTCTCATGTGAATTCCTCCCAAAATTAGATTTAGAAAAAGACGCCCCATATTTACTGGAGCGCCTTTGCTTCTTGATATTGTCTCTCATTATAGCAACTTAAGATTCCATCACAAGGGCAAAAAAGCCTATTGTTTTTCTATAAAAATGTACACCAAGCACATTTTATCTAATAATATCATACACTTCATACGCCATCATAAACTCTGCTTTCTTAAAAATATCAATCTCTGTAATCCCTAGAATCTCACGGATACGATAAATTCTATGGTTGATTGTGTTTCTATGACAATAATAGATTCCCGCTGTTTGCTGAACGCTGCAGTCTGTCTCTAGATAAGTTCGAAACAAATCAAACAATTCAGTCCCATTTTCCTCATCCTCTTTTTTTAACTCTCCTAATACATTGCAAAAATACTCTTTTATTAAATCTAGATTCTGCACATTTAACAACAGTTGATAGGTTCCTAATTGACGAAAATCTAACACCCTTTCTTTCTTTTTTCTTGCAAGATTCGACATCCGACAGGCGATTTGATAACTTTGATGAAGCTTTCTTATATCTTCACTATTGGGTCCAACAATCAAACTCGAAATTCGAAATGCTTGATTAGAGTTGTCGAACTTGCGAATTAAATCAATACATTCTTTGATTTCCTCTTTATCTCCCTGATATAGAATCACTACATAGTATTTGCTCAGCGAAAAAAACACCGCTTTAGAAAAGCGAAAGGTCACCATATATTTTAATAGTTCTAAAGTATGATTTCGCCCATCCTCATCCAGTCGCCACCCCTGTATCTCCATTAGAACCGGACAAAAAGCTTTCTCAATCAGATATCCATGACGTTTTAAAGGATTACAATAGGAACTCTCTTCCTCTGGATAAAAAATGGCATCTTTCATACTGTTAACTAACGTAATCCGCTCCCTTTCTTGATCAAATATCATTGAAGAAATCTCTTTTGTAATATCCACCAACCGCACTTCCCACGGTACCAAAAATAAAGGAAAATTATTTCTTTTACAAAAAGTAATTACACTTTCTGGAATCTCTTTGATATATGGTCCAACATTTATCAAAATACCACAAGCATGTTTATGATATAATTCGGTAACAAATGCAAGAATCCATGCTTCTCCGGCATTGGCAATTCCTGTAGTCAATACTAATTCATCCCCATGAAGAAACGAAGCCACCTCTTTATCCTCAATACTATGTACCCAATCAATAGAAGTTTCCATGCCACCCTCACCTGCTAGCAATTTAATCTGATAGTGATCTTTGATATTTAAATATACTTCCTGTAAAATCATGCTTTAGCCCCCAATCTTTATTCCTCTGTTTTCCACTGATGTTGAAAATACAATCAACGTCTTTGTTCTTCCAAATCGTTGTAATTCTCCAATAAACCGGTCTAATTCCATTGTATTCTTAAATACAACTTCAAGAAGCATAGAATAATCACCAGTTACACAATTGCATTCAATAACATTATTACATTTTTTTATATAGGGATAAAATGTCTCCTTTTCTACAGGTTCAACTTCGAGGCTAATCATTGCTTTGATGTTATAACCAACCTTAATATAATTTATTTTTGCTTGATAATTGAGAATATACCCGGTTTTTTCCAAAGCTTCAATTCTTGCTGAAACTGCCGGAGACGACAAATAAACCTTGCTGGCAAGGTCTTTTAATGATATTCTTGCATCCCTTTGCAAAATATTTAATATCTTAATATCAATATTATCTAACTCTTTATTCTTCATGATTCCCTCCAAAAAACATATGCGAGGATGCCGCCTATTTTAGACTGCATCCTCGCATATGTTTTAATCTATCACGAAATATAATACTCGTCAAATCTCACCAAATAAAATTAATAAATTGCAATACAAACTTAATTTTACAAAGTTTGCACTGGAATTCGTTTTCCTTTCTTTCGTTCTTGAAAACTGCCATTGACTTTCTCTTCGTTTCCCCCTAAGATTGCAATCGTTGATGTCAGCAAAAGAACTTATCAATTGCAACACAAGGAGGCCACAATGGCAAAACAATATGACCCATATGATAACGTCATCCATGTTATGGAACAAGCCGTAAAGGTTGGTAACATCGACGATCATATGTTTGAGATTTTAAAACATCCGCAACGAGAAACCAAGGTTTATCTACCAATTGAAAAGGACGATGGAACCATCCACATGTATGAAGGGTATCGTGTCCAGCATTCTAATATATGCGGTCCATTCAAGGGCGGAATTCGTTTTCATCAAGATGTAACATTAAATGAGGTGAAAGCACTTGCAACCTGGATGTCATTAAAATGTGCCGTTGCTAATATTCCATACGGTGGTGCAAAGGGTGGAATCAGGGTGGATCCATCTACCCTGTCAAATCGTGAACTTTGCAGTCTAACAAGACGTTATACCTTTGCAATTGCACCAATCATCGGAGCAGATACTGACATTCCAGCTCCAGATGTAAATACCAACCCTCAAACAATGGCCTGGATTCTTGATACCTATAGTCAGTTAAAAGGAAAACCATGCTCTGGCGTTGTAACTGGAAAGCCTGTTGAATTAGGTGGTTCTAGAGGCCGTAACTCTGCAACTGGTCGTGGCGTTGTAATCAGTACAAAGCTGCTTCTTGCAACTAGAGACAAAAAACTTTCCGGAACAAAAATTGCAATTCAGGGAATGGGGAATGTAGGAAGTAACGCAGCAAGAATCTTCCATCATAGAGATGCAAAAGTCATTGCCATCAGTGACGTCTCTGGTGGAATCTACTGTGAAAATGGATTGGATATGGATGAGATTTCTATTTATCTTGATGAAAAAAAACTATTAAAAGACTATAATACCCCAGGAATTACCCATATTACAAATGAAGAATTATTAACATGTGATTGTGATGTTCTTGTTCCTGCTGCGTTGGAAAATCAAATCACCGTAGACAATGCCACTAATTTAAAATGCTCTTACGTTATCGAAGCCGCCAACGGACCAACTTCCCAAGATGCCGATAAAATCTTAGATAAACGTGGTATTACCGTTGTCCCAGATATCTTTGCAAACAGTGGTGGTGTCATCGTATCTTATTTTGAACGGGTACAGAACATTCAGGAATTAACTTGGACACGAAATCAAGTTAATGAAATGTTAGAAAAACTTATGACTCAGTCATTCGAAAAGTTAACTAGCGTAAAAGAGGAATGTAAGTGTTCCCTTCGTATGGCTGCATATATTGTTGCACTTAGGAAATTAATCTTTACAGAAAATCTAAAAGGTTTATTCCCTTAAAGAGATGCCAAATGCCAATAAAAGCTGCCAAATTTTATTGACAGCTTTTGTTGAATTATGCAATATATTTACTACAATATCTCCTGTACTCTTCCAACAATTCCACCTTCTAACATCACTTTAATTCCTCGTGAATGTTTTGCCGAGTTGGTCAGGATTCTTGCCACTGTACCTTGGGTTAATTTTCCTGTTCTTTGATCTTGTTTCTGTACTACTTTTACCTTTGAGCCTACCTTGATACGACTTCTTACTGTTCCGTCCATAATTTCTCCTATAATTAAATTAATTTAAGTTCCTTTAACACAAATGGAATTCCATCGTGGTCATTATCCTTGGTTACATTCTTAATTTCTGCCTTCATATCTTCCGGGGCATTTTCCATAATATAACCATGTCCCACTTCTCTTAACATGGAAAAATCATTGTAATTATCACCAAACGCAATGGTATCTTCAATTGGAATCTTCCACATCTCACATAAGCGGTCAATAGCTGCTGCTTTATCAATTCCTTTTGACATAATTTCTAACAACACATCCGACGACTTGATAATGGTATAGTCTGTGAATTTTTCTTTTAATTTTGCTTCAATATCGTTGATTGTACCTGGGTCACAAATACACAAAATCTTGCTGGAGGTCTGTTCGTCCGACATCTTAGACAATTCAATCTCTTGTGGCTCTAGCTGCAGAACCCTTGCTTCATTTACAATTCTAGGATCCGTTTTGTCTTTTACAGACCATACTTCATCTGGATAAATACACCATGCAAGAGGCATCTTTTCTTCTTCTACAAAACCAACAATTTCTTCAACCTTACGAATTGGTATTCTCTTTTCATATAGTATATTTCGATTCTCATCTAATATCAAAGCTCCACTATATGTAATCATTGCACAATTAAAGTCATTATCCTCCAAAATCGGATAAACTCCAGTTGGTCCTCTTCCTGTCACTATAACAAATGGAATTCCCTGCTCCTGCAGTTTTAAAATAGCCTCTCTTGTTCCCTTACTAACCTTATGATTACTATTAAGCAATGTTCCATCAACATCACTAAACACAATGGTTTTATTTGTCATTTCATTTCCTCCTAGCGTACCTCAACCTGATACTGTTTTAACTTATTTACCTTTTCCTTTTCCAATGGTCCTTCGCAAACAACTCCCGTGATTTTGTCAAAGCTTGCAAACACATAGTTTGCATCTAAATCAAACTTCATTTTCTCCATTACAAGATAACATTTTTTGCTGGCCTTAATTTCTTCCTCTTTTAAAATGCCATCTTCCATAGCATATGTTGTAATTGTATTATTGTCTAAGTCAGCACCTACAACACCAATAAAAGAAATATCGAACCTAAATTTTGAAATAAGATTAAGAGGCATACCTCCAAGAAATCCATCTTGTTTTCGATTAAAGGTTCCTCCAATCAAAATAAACTCTGCGGCACATTCAGAAACCTTTGCAAATACATTGGCAATATCAAGCATATTAGTAACTACTGTTACCTTTAATTCTCTCCTGATAATCTCCTTTGCCACTTCTATATTTGTTGTGGAAATATCGAGAAATACAACATCCCCTGTATGAATCAGTTTCACTGCCTTTTTTGCAATTCCATGCTTTTCTTTTATATTTTTATCTCTTCTTTTTTCCACCCTAGACTCATGGGTTTTTAATTTAATTTTCACTGCCCCGCCATAAGCACGTTTTAAAAGTCCTTTACCTTCCATAGCTGCCAAATCTTTTCGAATGCAGTCTTCTGTCACCTCAAACTGTTGACTTAAGTCTTTTACTCTAACCTTTTCGTTTTCATCTAATAATTCAAGTATCTTTTCTTGTCGTTCTTCTACAAACATGAATCCCTCCTACATTTCTTTTGCCTGACGCAATGCCTCTATAACAAAATCATGATCTTCATTTTGTTTTAATCCTGAGATTCCTACGGTACCAACAAGTCCTACACCTTTTACCACCACTGGAACACACCCACCTGCAGCTACATAATCCTTTTTTTCTAAAGCATATCGATTATCGATGGTGTCTTTCTTAAGTTCCATGGCAAGTGACATCTCATAGGAACTTTTCTCAAAATAATATACTGTATTTTGTTTTCGTCTTACCCAGTTATCATTATCACAAGTTGTTCCAGGCAGTGCCACATAAAAAACCTGGTGATGATTCATTGTAATGGATATTACAATTGAAAGATCTTCTTTTTTTGCTTTTTCATACATCATCGTTCCTAACTTATAAGCTTTTTCAAAGGAAAATGAATCTTGCACCACTTCTTTTCTTTCTGTTTCTATCTCTTTCATTCTTTGTTCTAAATTCATTTTTACACCTCATCCGCTGGAAATACAATTCCCTGTTGTCTTCTTACTTCATCCATTACTTTAAGTTCCATCACAGAATTCTTCAAATACTCATCTCCTGATTCTCCATCTTCAATCAATCGAATAAATTCTTTGATTTCATAATACATATTATTTTCCTTCTTTTCAATTGGAAGTTCTTCTACTGTACCGTCATTATAGTAAATCGTTGCCTCCACAGTATCTGGTATTTCCCGAATTACCATACTTCCCCCTTCCCCTTGAATTTGACTTGGAGTTCTCGCCTGGGTAATCTTTGCATATAACAATTCCCCATGCATTTGCTCATAGCCAAGAATCACAGAACCAGACGCCTCTGCTCCATTGTCTAACTTAATACTGTGACTATAGATAGTTTCTGGCATACCAAACAGTGTAACAAATGGATGCACACAGTAAACCCCAATATCCATAATCGCACCATTGGATAGTTCTGGCTTAAATGCATTTTCTACGACTCCATTCTTATAATTATCATACCTTCTAGAGTATTGGCAGTATTGAAATGTGGCTCTTCGAATCGTTCCAAGTTTGCTAAGATTATCCTTAATTGCTTGAAAGCCAGGGTCAAAGACTGGGCGCATAGCTTCAACCAATACGACACGATTCTCCTTTGCCACCCTTATCATCTCTTCTAACTCTTTTGAATTAGATGCAATTGTTTTCTCACAAAGAACATGTTTCCCTGCGTTCATCATCTGAATGCTCTGACTCATATGAAGATAATTAGGACTTGCAACATAAACGGCATCAATCTCATCACATGCCGCTAAATCATCCAGGCTGTCAAAAGTAAGTGGTGCTCCATGCTCTTTTGCATAATCCTTCGCCTTTCCCATAGATCTTGAATAAACCCCTTGAAGTTTAAAATCCTCAATCTGACTCCCCGCTTCCAATAAACTGTCTGTAACAAAATTAGTTCCAATAACCGCAAATCTAATCATATTCATTCTCCTTTATATTGATTGATTTTATTGTTTTTTATTATTATATATTATTTTTTATTATTTTTCAAGAAGAACAAAAAAGAATGCAGACCAAAATCAATCTGCACTCCCTTCATCTATTTTACATTACGTTCACTGGATTACCTTCTAAATAATATTTAACATTATCAAAATCAATAATTGCACGTTTAATTAATGCTTCCTTTGTTGCAAATGCTACGTGTGGTGTAGCAATCAAATTCTTTGCACCAAACAATGGATGATCTTTTTTCACAGGTGGCTCTACTTCAAATACATCCACTCCTGCCCCTGCAATCTTCCCTTGATTCAATGCATCTGTAAGTGCATCACTATCTACAACTGGTCCACGAGCGGTATTAATTAACACTGCATTTTCCTTCATCAAATCTAATTGTTCCTTTCCAATCAGACCTTTTGTGTCAGCATTTAATGGTACATGAAGAGAGACTACATCACAAGTTTTAAGCAGTTCATCAAGCCCCACATAAGTAATACCCTCTATCTCCTTTTTTGTCCTTGAATATGCATATACCTCACATCCAAAGGCATCTGCAATCTTGGCAACTCTGCTTCCAATCGCTCCTGTACCAACAACTCCAAACTTCTTACCTTCTAATTCAAATCCAACCAGACCATCTTTGGTTCCTTCTTCTCGAACCACTTGATTGCAAGGAATAATATTTCGATAAATAGAAATCAACAATCCAAATACAAGATCTGCAACTGCTGCATTAGAATATCCTGCACAGTTACAAACTGTAATATTCCTTTTTCTGCATGCATCCATAGCAATATGATCAATTCCCGTAAATGCAACTGCAAGCATTTTCAGTTTTTCACATCCATTGATAACGTCTGCATTCAATGGCAAATTGGCCACTACAATAATTTCTGCGTCTTTCCCTCGTTGAATCAATGTCTCTGAATCCGTAACCTTTGTATCATAATACACAAGCTCTACCTCATCTGAAAGTGCTGATTTTGCAATTTCCATCAACTTTGATTCCTCTACCCCTAGGGGTTCAATAATAACTACTTTCATTTCTTTCCTCCTAATCTTTCTTATGTTTTTATTTAATTTTCTACTGGAAAACTAAAATAAGTGTCTGTATATGGCTCATCTTCTAATGTAAAGTGCCACCACTCTTTTGCATATGGCATAAATCCATTCTCAATCATTACATCATGTATCATTTTCCGATTTTTCTTCTGCTCTGCCGTTACCTTATCAGAATCATAATGAGAAATCTCTCCAAATACATCAAAGTGTGATCCTGTATCAATTTCCTTTCCCGTTGTCATATTTACAATGGTAATATCTACAGTGCTTCCTCTCGAATGTCTTGTCTTGGCTGCAATATATCCACTTTCAAATAATTTGGATTTATCCACGTCTGGATAGAAAAACTTCTTCATTTTTGTATCACTTTTATCCTTTGCCCAGCGAACAAAATCATCCGTCGCCCCCTGTGGGCGGTATGCATCATATATCTTAATGATATATCCATCTTTTTTAAATTCAGTATTTGCATGCTTAAGTGCAGTCGCTGCCTGTTTTGTCAAATACGCAACTGGTGCATGATATCCGTCAATTCTTCTGCCCACAAAATTGTATCCGCTATAATATCTTATTTCCAAAAGTATATCTGGATCTATATCTGTCACTTTTACAAACCCATATTTTTTTGTCTGTATTTGAGTTTTAGTCTGCTGTTTCGACGCTGTTGCTGTAGTTGTTGCCTTCTCCGTCTTTTTTACTTCCGTAGATGCAACTTGCTTTCCTTGTCCACATGCCGACGTCATGCAAAGCAGTATGACGAACAATATTCCATAAAATGACCCCTTTAATGTTTTACTCACTGTATTCTCCAATCCCTGATAACTATCTACCTTTTATGTGCCGTAATTATAGTATAACTATATGCGTTTACTGTAAGTATACATTCATCTACATCTATATACCAGTTTTTTCCCCTCCTTGTAATTACGGCTTCCGGCGACATAATTCGATTTTTGCACCACTCTACTACATCGTCCACATCTAAATCTAAATTTTTCTTGACTCGGTCAATTCCTAGTTCTGTAGTATGAACCTCATCCAAATGATTTCTTAATTCTTTTATCGCTGTTGCATTATTTAACTTATAGAACTCCTTTAAATCTGCTTTTTTCTCCTCCGATAAAAGTGATTTCTTTATTCCCTGAACCGCACCTTCAATCGCCATAAGTCTGTGAATGCAGGCAGACTCATCAATCTGTCTAATTCTGACCCATGCTTCTTTGGTTCCAGTCTCTTTTAATTCTTGTTCTGTAAAAATTCCAACTTCATTGAGTTGTTGTTCTACTATCTTTCCAATATTTTGTAATTCTGATAATTCTCCCATCGGACTTTACCTCATCTACGTTCCCTTTTGTTTTATAATCTTAGAAAATTATAGCATATTTTGTAACACTTTTCTGTATTTTATTAACTTTCTGTGAACATTAACCCCAACCTATTGACCAATTGAATAAATCAAGTTATAGTTTAATTAGTTCGAAAGTGAACTAATTAAATAAATTTGAGAAGGGAGACACTTTATGGCCAATCAATTGGAAATTTTTATGACTGGACAGCAGTTTAAAAAATTATGTGAAAAGCAATATGAATGCATTATGAAAAAATATGGCATTACTAAAATTGAAATTGATATTCTCTTTTTCCTTTATACAACCAATTACTATACTGCAAAAGATATTGTCAACATCCGACACATATCTAAATCACATGTATCTAGTGCCATAGAGGACTTACATAAGAAGGGGTATATTCAATGTTCCCCTGATGAGAAGGACCATCGTAGAATGCGATTAACGCCAGCTAAGGATGCAGCTCCTCTCATTGAGAGAATTGCCGAGTTACACGAAAATTTAGGAAAAGTACTTTACACTGGAATCACAGAAGAAGAAAAAGAAATTATGAAGACTGTGGTCGGGAAAATGCTTCATAACATTTCCACAGCACTTCATGATTTCGATGGAAAGAAAGAATTGTAGATTGTAGAAAGAAGGTAGATTATGAGTACATATCAAGTCGTTTATACTAGCAAAACAGGTAACACAAAGAAACTTGCAGAAAAGATTTACGATACCCTGAATAGTAAGGACAAGGAAATTTACTCTCTGGACGAAGATGGTGCAAATGCTGATGCTGATATTTATTTCATTGGCTTTTGGACAAATCGCGGAACTTGCAGCATGGAAGTTATTGATTTTTTTGACAACTTAGAAGGCAAGAAAATTGCACTTTTTGGAACTTGTGGAATGGGTGGTCAAGAAGAATATTTTAAGAATATCAAGACAAATGTTGCTGCGTTTTTACCTGACAATGCAGAATTTTTAGGGGCATTTATGTGTCAGGGGGAAATGCCAGATACAGTTAGAGAAAAGTATCATAATATCTTAAGAGAGCATCCTGATGATGAAAAAATTAAGTTTATGATTGATAACTTTAATCATGCCATTGGTCATCCAGACGCTGAAGACTTAGATCATGTTGCTGCATTTGTAAAGGACATCGAGGGAGGTGTGTTATGACACTACGACACGAAGATTTAATTGAGAATTACACACAAAAGAACGCTTCCATTTGTGAAGAGAATAATCAAATTAATCCAGCATTATTTGGAACATACGGAGTAAAACGAGGTCTTAGAGATATTAATGGAGAAGGTGTCTTAGCTGGGTTGACGAACATTTCTATGATAAAATCCAAAGAAAATATTGGGGGGCACATGGTTCCCTGTGACGGCAAATTAGTATACCGTGGTTATGATATTTATGACCTAATTAAAGGCATCCGAAAAAACAGAAAATTTGGTTTTGAAGAAGTTGCGTATCTATTGTTATTTGGGAATTTACCAACACAAAATCAACTAGAAGACTTTCAAATTATTATGAATTCTAGTCGAAGACTTCCAACAAACTTTACACGCGATGTTATTATGAAAGCTCCAACAAAGGATATTATGAGTTCTTTGACTCGAAGCGTTTTAACTCTTGGTTCTTATGACGAGAATGCCGCTGATTTATCTCTTAGTAATGTACTTAGACAATGTATTGAATTAATTAGCGAATTTCCAATGCTTGCAGTATATGGATATCAGGCTTACAATCACTACGAACACAGACAGAGCTTATATATCCACAGACCTCATGAGAATTTGTCTGCAGCAGAAAATATCTTGATGATGTTAAGACCAGACCAAAAATATACCCAGTTAGAGGCTCATGTTCTTGACATAGCATTGGTTTTGCATATGGAACATGGCGGTGGAAATAACTCTACCTTTACAACTCGTGTTGTTACTTCTTCTGGTTCTGATACTTATTCTGTCATTGCTGCTGCCCTTTCTTCTTTAAAAGGTCCAAAGCATGGTGGCGCCAATATAAAGGTTGTAGAAATGATTCAGGATATGAAAGAACATATTAAGGATGAATCTGATGAAGAAGAAATTGAAGATTATCTTGCAAAAGTGTTAAATAAAGAGGCCTTTGATCATCGTGGTCTAATCTATGGAATGGGGCATGCCGTTTATTCTCTATCTGATCCCAGAGCTGTTGTGTTTAAAAGCTTTGTAGAACAACTATCAACTGAGAAAAATCGCCACAAAGATTTTGAGTTATATTCCATGGTAGAAAAACTTGCTCCAAAAGTCATTGCCCAAGAGCGCCATATTTATAAGGGTGTTAGTGCAAATGTAGACTTCTACAGCGGATTTGTCTACAGCATGTTAGATATTCCATTAGAATTGTACACACCAATCTTTGCTATGGCAAGAATCGTTGGATGGAGTGCTCATCGTTTAGAAGAACTAAGCAATGCAGACAAGATTATACGTCCCGCTTATAAGAGTCTTGTCACTGAGAAAAAATATACAACCATTGAAGAACGATAAAATTAAAAAGAACTAAAATTGATTCCAACCAATTTTAGTTCTTTTTTTAATCATAAATTATTTCTTCATATATCTCTTCTTTTGTATGACCCGCTAGAATTCTCTTAAGCTTTTCTGGTCTTTTCCCTATGGAAACAATACATTTAATCAACTCAAGATATTCATTTACACCTGTAGATGCAAAACAAAAGATTAGATAAACTTTATGATTCTCTTCCGAAAATTCAATTCCCTTATGAGATACTAAAAGACTTAAAGCGTCTTTATTGACCCCACTATTTTTATCTGCATGTGCAAGGGCTACCCCATTACTTACAACAATATAGTCTCCATACTCATCAACATGAGCAATGGACTTTTCAATATATCGAGGTTCTATAGCATTCTCTTCTTCTAATATTTTTGCAGATGCTCGCATGGCTTCTTTCCATTTATCAATTTGATCATCTATCACTATAAGATCAGAACTTAATAAATCTGCAATGGAATTTTTCTTTTCTTCCGTCTCAGAATGAAATTTATTCAAAATACCTTTCATCTGCTCTAGTACTTCATCAGAAACATCCTCGTCGTCTAATAGTCTTTCAATGTCATCTAAAACACATTTCTTTTTTATTTTTACAGCTGGTGACACTGCTATCTGACTTTTGAAAATTTCTTTTTGTATCATATTCAAGTCTTCCATTGTTAAAAAAGGATTTACTCTTAATACTTTGCACTTTGTTGTATCTATTTTTACAGTTGAAATAATAAAATCAACACTTTGGTTCGTCTTTTCCAAATCATAGATTACTTCATTTGCAGTCAATACCCCAACAATATGAAAGTCAAAATAATTCTTAATCTGCGCCTCTAAATATTTTCCTGTTGCCATACTTCCTGGACATGCAATGACTACGGATAACTTTGGTACATAACTTTGATTTCTAATAATTGCAACACATATATGTATTACAATTGATTTCTTCATGTTATTGCTTAAATCATATCCAAGAAAACGCTCCAATATGTTCGCATTATCTTCTACCAGCTGGCTCAGTTGTTTATAATCAATCAAGGTGTCATGACTTTGGGGGAGTTCGACTTCATAATTTCCCCAGTCTTTCATACTCTTGATATGCATAAGAAGGGAATCGATTAGTATTCCATCATCGCTCACTCCTAAATGAATTTTTTCGTCTATCTTTGAAATAAAATACATAATTACTTTATATAATTCTACCTCATCCACTGTTTTTACAAAGGAATGTAATTGATTTTCCTCTATATATTCACGAAATCTCTGCACCATAGTTTCTGTCACAGGTACATCTAGCATATACCCAACATAAAGCATCACATGATCCATATTGCTTAATTCACTTTTATTTGTAATCACTTTCTCTCGTCCTAACAAACGATTATTCACAAAATTAAAAGCAGTAAATAGGTATAAAACAATGTCATAAAAAACATCCTCTATAAACACTAGATTATTTACCTTCATATATTCCTGTGCATGTGTAAAAATCTCTGAAAATGAATAAGAAATATCCATCTTTTTTAAAATCATTCGCTGAAAATATCCATCATTCTTTATATTAATTGCTATTTTACGATACAAATAAATCAAAAGCTGTAGTATTATTTCATGGCTGCAAACTAATTTTATTCCCTTCCCACTGTCTAGCAACAGCTCTGCATGAAATGTTTCCAATATACTTTTAATCGCTTCAATATCACTCATAATTGTGACTCTACTTACCAAAAGAACCTCTGCAAAATGGTGCATGGTTGTGTAATGGGAATTTTGAATCAACTCAATCAAAATAAATACTTGTCTTTCTTCCTGGGATAATTTATATGTATAAACATCCATCCCATATAATGCTTCTTTTGCTTTTCCAGCATCAAAAGAATCATGAATTACTAACTTTCCATCTTCATCGATTTTTATACCTTCCATTGGAATTGTCTGTAGAAATGAATTGATTTCCTTAATATCATTTCTAAAGGTGCGAGCAGAAATCTTGTACTTTGCAGTAAAATTCTCTGCAAATAAATCTTTCCTATTTTGACGAATGATTTTTTGTATAATCTCTGTACTTCGCTGTTTCATACACAATTCCTTTTTATTTATCCAAATTTTCTTCCAACAATGCTGGAATCTCATCTAATGGTAATTCCAGACATTTTGAAAGGATTGCTTCATTTAACACAAGCTGCATTAACTTTTGTAAAAACTCCAAATGGTCATCTGCCTGTTGAATTGCAAGATTAAATACCAATCTTGTATCTACATATTCTTCACTATCATCCATTCTGTAAAATCTGACTGGCTGATTTAACCGTAAAAAACAGATACAATTTTCATTGATTCCATGTGCTTTACTGTGAGGAATCGCCACTGGAACTGTGGCTGGCAGTCCCGTTGGATATTCCTTTTCACGAGTTATGCAATCCTCTGTAAATTGATTTTTCACGCTTCCATTTTCCTGCATACATTTTCCACAAAGTCTAATTGCTTCTTCCCAGTTTTTGGCAGACCCTTCTGTCACTAAATAAATGTTCTTTGAACTCATTTTCTGTCACCTCATTATACTATTTATGATTAGATAAATCTATGTACGATACATAGTAAAATATCTGCTACATTAAATCCGAAGAATCCATCAGTTGCCATTTTTCCGCCTAAATCAAGTCCTGTTACATTAAAGAATGATGTTGCCTCTGGAACAAACAAGTTTGCACAAAATACAATAATAAACATTGACAAAATAGAACAAATTAAACTTCGAATTAGATTTCCATTACTAGCCATTACACAAAACACTGTTGTATAACATACAATTGTAAGCACTCCAATTGGGAAATATGTCATATTTGGAATTAAGAATGCAAATGCGATTGTAATAGGAATACAGATAGCTGTACAGGTTACACAAGCTGGATCTCCAAGTCCTAAAGCAACGTCCATTCCAATCCAAAGCTCTGCATCTTCTCCAAGACGTTTTCTCATAAATGCATTGGCTGCATTACCGATTGGTGTAATCCCTTCCATCATGATTGATACCATTCTAGGGATTAAGATTAATACTGCTGAAATTCCCATTCCTGTTTGAAGGATAACTTCAATTGGTTGTTTTGTAATGATACCAAGGAAAACACCAACAATTAGTCCAACGAAACAAGATTCTCCAAATACACCTAATTTACTTTCTAACCAATCCATATCAAGATCTAAATCTTTTAATCCCGGAATCTTATCAATAATCTTATTTACTAGCCAAGATAAAGGATACATAAATGTAATGAATGAGAATGTAGAACATGTTGTTCCATCTAATCCAAAGTACTCTTGCCATTTAGGTGCTACTAATTCAGCTACTAATAAAGACACAATAGAGCATACAACTGTTACAACAACTCCTAAAATTATGTTTCCAAATAATCCGTAAGCTAAAGCTCCTGGGATTAAGAAATGAATGTAATTCCAAATATCTACGTTTAATACTTTTCTCTTAAATAAGAAAATTAGAATAAAGTTTGCTGCTACAATCAATGGTACTGCAATTGGAGCAAATGGAACTGTCCACGATGCTGCACCTGATGCTGCGAATCCAAGGTCAAGCGTTGTAAACCCTTTTCCCATCTTTGAATAGTAATCTGAAATTGGTTGGATTGTTGTTGTTAATAATCCAACGACTAAGCTTAGTCCTGAAAATCCGATACCTACAAATAATCCTGATTTTAATGCATGTCCAAATTTCATACCAAAGATTAATCCTAAGATTAAAATAATAAATGGTAGTAATGCTGTTGCCCCCATATTAAGAATTGTCTGGGTGATTGATAATAAAGTACTCATAGTATTCTCCTCTCATCGATCTTTAATCTAATAGTTCCTTACACGTTTTCACAATCTCATCTCTGATTTTATCTTGTCCAATGCCAGATATTAATCCAAATACTTTGATTAAAGGTTTTGTCACTGGTTTACGGTAATTTGTCGTTACCATAATAATATCTACATCATTTTGCTTTGATGGAATCTCTGTCATAGTACTTTTTACGATTTTTGCAGGAATCCCTGCGTCCTTACAAATTTCTTTGACTGCCTCTTGTGCTACTGTAGATGTTGCAACTCCACTTCCACAAGCAACTAAAATTGTTAATTCTTTTGCCATCTCTTTTTCCTCCTGTCTATTCTTCATTTGGAAGCAATACGACCTTAATTGCCTCTCCAGTTTTTGTTAATTGGATTCCCTTATTGATTTCGCTCAAAGGAAGTGTGTGAGTAATAAACTTATCTGCTTCAAATTCATCTGAAATCGCTAATTCAAACGCCTTTTGAACTTGCATGCTGTTAGCTCCGAAATGTCCGTAAATCCATAAGTTATTATAGTGAATGTAATTGGTATCTAATTCTGTCATTGCACCTTTTGCTACTCCACCGAAGAATACAATGATTCCACCCTTACGAGCCATGAAGATAGATTGTGCTTGTGCTGCAGTGGATGGATTTGCTGAAATAACTTTGTCAGCTCCCTTTCCATTTGTAATCTTCATTACTTCTGCAATTTGATCCACCTTTGTACTATTGATTGTGTAATCAACACCAAATTGTTTTGTCATTTCCAAACGTTTATCATTTATTTCAATCATGATAACTGTCTTTGCTCCACGTAATTTAGCAAGTTTTGCATGGAAGCATCCAATTGGACCAGCACCGATAATTACTACGGTATCTCCAAACCCAATATCAACATTGTCCTGACATGCATATACTGAAGATAATGGTTCTCCAAGTGATGCTCTTTCTAGACTTACTCCGTCTGGTACAACAAAGATAGAATCACGATCTACTTGTTCTTTTGTTACTGGAACATAATCAGCAAATCCACCTTGTCTAGATGTGTAATCTCCTAAGTTTTCACAGTTTTCACTATGTCCGCTTCTACATTCTTCACACTTCATACAGTGATCTGCAGGATAAATATAAATTCTTTGTCCTAACTTATATTCTGTTGTTGTTGGTGAAACTTCATCGATAATACCTACAATTTCATGTCCATAAATATGTGGGTAAGCACCTTTTCTTGAATCTGTTGTTAAATTTCTAATGTCAGATCCACAAAGACCGATTGCTAAAACCTTTAATATAAATCCACCTTCTGGGCAAGCCGGTTTATCAATCTCTTCCACTCTAATATCATTTGCTCCGTACATAATTGCTGCTTTCATTTCATAAACTCCTTTCAAGCTTTTCTATCTGTCTTTTGATTAATAACGGTTTCTTCTGCTTCCTGGATGATTATTTAGTAATGATTCATATTTGTCATCTGGAATATCTTTTACTGGTCCAATATTTTTTGTAATATCGACAATTTTAAGTACCTCTTCTGCCGCCTCCACAATCTTAACTGCATCTTCCATTGTCTTACCAACTGCTACACATCCATGATTTCCTAAAAGGATTAAATCATGTTCTTTGATTGCTTCTTCAATTCCATCTGCAATATGAACGGTTCCTGCTTCTCCATAAGGTAAACATGGAATCTCTTCATATACTAATGCAAATGTTGTAGAACATTTTAATTTAATATCTTTTCCACAATACGCATATGCGGTCAAATATGGTGCATGAATATGAGCAACTGCATTACAATCTGGTCTTGCCTTTAACGCTGCTTCATGAAGTAAATACTCACTTGATTTTTTTGCTGTTCCAGCAATTTGTTCTCCGTCTTTATTTAAGACTGCGACTAAATCCTCATTTACAAATTTCTTTCTTGTTCCTGAGGGAGTAATGTATAATTCTCCTGTTTCACGATCAAGAATTGAGATGTTTCCTTCTAGTGTATTTACAAGTCCCTTCTCATCTAAAATTTTAGAATAAAGAACAATTTCCTGCTTAATTTCGTTTGCTTTGTTTCCCATTTCTAACTCCTTTCAATCTTTTCATTTTGTTATTTGTTTTGCTATGTTTAAAGTATATCTTCTGCCTTATTTATCATCAAGACAAGGGTTTGTCCACTATGTGGAAAGGTTTTTTACTAATTAGCAAAATTTACTTCTTCCACTTAGAATTAAATTTTACTAGGGAAGCAAAAAAAGTGATTTTCAACAAAGAACCTCTTGTCAAAAACCACTATTCTTTTCTTCTATTTTATTACTTCATCATAAAGATCATAAAATTTGAGTATACGCAGATATGTAATTCGATCTCTTATATAAGGAGCAACCCTTGCTGTCTTCTCCTTCATGGATGCGTCTAATCCCAGATCCTTCAACCTAGTAACACCCTGAATCTTTTGCAGCATATCTGTAATTTCCTGTGCTGTTGGAATCGATTCAATTATATCTACTATTTCTTTTGTTTTTCTTACTAATGTATCTGGCTTGATTGATTCTAGAAGATTTTGAACATTTGTCTTCTTAATACTCTCACATAAATCTTTTTTTCTAAATGTCTTCTCAATTAAGTCTATTTCTATATCTACCGAATCCTTTACTTTAAAGTTTCCTGTCTTTAAATATTTCAAAGCATCATGATAAATCTGACTAACAAGAATCAGTCCAACCCCGACTTTTTCTCCATGGTAAGCATCAATTTCTTCATTGATAACAGCCATCTCCCAAAAATGTGCCATATGATGTTCTGCACCTGAAGCTGGTCTTGAATGCCCTGTCATCTGCATTGCTAATCCAGATAATAAAAGACCATACATTAATTCCTCATATGCTTTTTTATCTCCTTGATTCAATCCATCCAATGATTCTTTTAAATTTTCAAGTGCCACATCCTCCATTTCACAAATTCGATCACAAATATATTCTCCATTTAAAATATTAGTAATTCTCCAATCTGCAAGTGCTGTATATTTTCCTAATAAATCTCCCACTCCAGATGCTGTCAAACGCATTGGAGCTGCTGCAATAATATCTGTATCCGCAACGACCAAAATTGGCGATACAGCAATCATACTCTTTTTAAATCCATACCATGACATTGCTGCTACAGTAGAAACATATCCATCAACACTTGCTGCTGTTGGCACCGAAATAAACGGAATATCCATCTGATATGCATGATATCTTGTAATATCATGAATAGTTCCTGACCCTACTGCAATAAAACAATCAATTTCTTTTATATGTTTCATCTGAGTCTCAAACAATTCTACTCCGATTTCATTCGCATGAAGCCCTTCTGGATTTAGTTGAATCACTGGAATTCCTGGAAATAGTTTTTCCACCCTCTTTCCTGCTGCCTCATAGGTATTATCATCGCAAACCATAACCATTTTCTGATACTTTGCATAACGTTCTCTTTTTAGAAGTTCCGGAAGCTTTTTAATTGCTCCCTCTTCCAAAATCATATCCTCCACTACCAAATCATGTGTTCTTCCACAACTGCAGCGCCCTTTAAATTTATTTATGTCTATTTTCATCTCATCGACTCCTTTCAAGCTTTTCATTTTGTTATTTGTTTTGCTATATTTAAAGTATATCTTTTGCCTTATTTATCATCAAGACAAGGGTTTGTCCGCTATGTGGAAAGTTTTTTTACTAGGAAACCAAAAAAGACCGAGTACTCAATACACAGTCTTTTTTCTCTTAATGCATTTTTGTATCCATAATCTCAGATAAATCCTTTCGGATAATGTCTGGTTTTATATCACTTTGCTCCACATCTTCTAGGGTAGTTTCCCCACTTAAAACTAAAATTGATGTGACATCACTTCCATCTGCTACCGCAATATCTGTATAGAGACGATCTCCTACAATGGCAATTTCATCTGGTCTGCATCCGCATTCTTTTACCATATAATCTAGCGTATGTCTTGATGGCTTTCCAAAGAATTCTGGCCATCTTCCTGTAGATGCTTGAATTAATTTTGCCATAGAACCACAATCTGGAATAAAAGTTCCTCCCTCCATTGGACAATTCCAATCTGGATTGATTCCATAATAAATACATCCATTTCGAATATAATGGCAAGCCTTAGACAGCTTTTCATATGTAAGTGTAGTATCAAATCCAAGAATTACAATGTCTGGATTCTCTTGAACAAGTGGCATATCAAATGCCTCAAATTCCTTGATAAGAGAAGGGGTTCCCACAACATAAATGGTCTTTTTCGGATGATATTCTTTTAAATATTGAATCATTACATGGCTTGAAATCATCATTTGTCTTGGCTCTATTTGAATGTCTAACTTTCCTAATTTTTCAATATATGCCTGCTGGCTTTTGGAAGAATTGTTGGTAAAGAAGAAATATTCTCTTCCTGTTTCTTTTACCCATCTTAAAAAGTCATAAGTAAATGAAAACATGTCATTTCCCAGATAAATCGTTCCATCCATATCCAGAACAAAGCATTTGATTCTATCTATGATTTCTCTATTTTTGTCCATAATATGCATTTTCTCCATGTTTACGGAAGAAGTGCTTGTCTTGAAGTATTGTTGGTGCTGACGTCACTCCTGCCTTTAAATGTTCTGTGTGATATGCCATCTTTGCAACTTCTTCTAATACAACTGCGTTATGTACCGCCTCCAAAGCATCCTTTCCCCATGTAAATGGACCATGATTGCTGCACAAGATACCTGGTACATAAATTGGATTTTTCCCTTGCATTGTTTCCATAATGACTAACCCAGTATTCTTCTCATATTCTCCTTGGATTTCAGCTTCTGTTAAAGATCTTGCACAGGGAATTTCCCCGTAAAAATAATCTGCATGGGTTGTTCCATAACATGGAATACTCTTTCCTGCCTGTGCCCACGAAGTTGCCCATGGGGAATGGGTATGAACAATTCCACCTAAATCTTTATAGGCTTTATAAAGTTCTACATGAGTTGGTGTATCAGAAGAAGGATTTAAGTTTCCCTCTACCTTCTCCCCACCTAAGTTTACAACAACCATATCATCTGGGGTCAGTTTATCATAATCGACCCCACTTGGCTTAATTACAAACAATCCACTTGCTCGATCAATTCCACTTACATTTCCCCATGTATATGTGATTAATCCTCGTTTTGGAAGTTCCATGTTAGCTTCGTAAACTTCTTTTTTTAATTGTTCTAACACTCTAATACCTCCTCATAAAAACTGTAGAATTTAAGTAATCTCATAAATGTAATTCGATCTCTCACATATGGAGACAATCTTGCTGTCTTCTTTTGATAGCTTGGATCAAATCCAAGGTCTTCTAAAGACTTAACTCCTTTTACTTTGTCTAACATTGCTGTTAATTCATCTGCCGTTGGAATCTCACGGATATATTTAATAATTTCATTTTCTTTTTTCACCAATTTTTCAGAATCTATCTGATCCAATATATTTGGCGTATTTTCTTCTATTATTTTTTCTAACATATCTGGTTTTACAAAATATTTTTTAATTAAATCAAGTTCCACGGGCATTCTGTCTTTTACCGTATAATTTCCGGCTTCTATCATATCTGCTGCCTTATGATAAATCTTTGATGCAAGAACAAGTCCAACTCCAACTTTTTCACCATGATAGTAATCAATATAATCATTGAGAACTTCCATTTCCCATAAATGGGACATATGATGTTCTGCTCCAGATGCCGGTCTTGAATTTTCTGTCATCTGCATTGCAAGACCAGATAACAATAGTCCATACATTAAATCTTCATATGCCTTTGTTTCACCTGTTGCAAGACCATCCAGACTCTCAATTAATGAATCTAATGCCTTATATTCCAAGTCACAAATTCGATCACAAATATATTCATCATCCAATGCATGTGTAATTTTCCAGTCTGCAAGTGCTGTATATTTTCCAAGTAAATCTGAAACTCCAGATGCTGTTAATCGCATTGGTGCATGTTTAAAGATATCTGTATCCGCAACTACAACGATTGGCGATACAGCTGTAAAACTCTTCTTTACGCCTTTCCATGTCATGGCTGCAACCGTAGACACAAATCCATCTACACTTGCTGCCGTTGGTACTGAGAAAAATGGAATATGCATATTGTAGGCATGATATCGTGTAATGTCATGAATCGTTCCTGAACCAACTGCTATCATTAAATCCACGTTACCAATTTTATCAAGCTGCTCTTTACAAATTTCTACACCATGTTCATTGGCATGAAGATTGTCTGGATTTAAAATAATTGTTTTTATTCCTGGCAACAAATTTTCAACTTGTTTTCCCGCTGCTTTATATGTATTTTCATCACAAATCATAGCAAGGGTTTTATATTCTCCATAGATATCTCTTTGTAAGATTTCTGGAAGCAGTTTCATCGCCCCTGCTTCAATAATAATGTCATCCACTACGATTTCATGTTTTTGTCCACATGAACAAGGTTTTGTAAATTCATTAACTTCTATTTTCATATTGTCTCCTCTCGTCTATGCTGCTTCTTCTACACTTTGATTCTTATCTGCCTGACGGTCAAGGTAAGCAATAATTTCTTTATTTTTGATTTTAAATGTTGCAAACATAACTGCATATACTACAACTGCAATGGCAATAAACACTGGATTTCCTGATAAAAATGCCAAGAACACAAATCCTAACAATGGTTTTCCTAAAATGTTAAAGCTTGTAATCATTGCTGCTCCTGCCGGAATTGCAAATCCTGCTTCAATGGCAACCTTTGTAAATAATGGTGCTGTAAATGTACACATAAGTAATCCTAAGCTGAACCAAATCGTACCTGCAACTAAAATCTTTGACATATTTCCTTTGTATACAGCAACTAATCCTTGTACCATATATGGAATTGCTAATAAATCCACAACTGGAAGCACTTGATTTCCCGGTAAGATACAAGCAATAACAATCATAATAGGAATTAAAAGTAATCCACTTGTTAAAGTTGCTGGTTCACCATATCCAACGGCATCATTTACTGCAATATACCATTCTCTGTCTCCTGATTTTCCCATAAATTTTCTTGCTGCTTCTGTAATTGGTGCAAATGCCTGTGCAAACATACTTGCAATTTTAGGGAAGATTGCCATAACTGCTGCAGTTGCAACTGCACACTCTAAGATATCACCCCATCCGGCAATGGTTCCGATTTTATTAACACTTCCTAAAATACCAATAAACATACCTAAGATAAATCCTAATGACATAGGTTCTCCTAAGAATCCGATTTTCTTTTCAATTGATTTTGGGTTTAGTTTAATCTTGTTAAATCCAAGTAAGTTTAAGATTGGGTCGAATAAAATTGCGAAAATTGCTGGTTCTACATTGTGCATTGCAATAATTGTACAATTTGGATAGTTGTAATATTTTGACCAGCGTTTTGCTACTAATTCAGATATTAATAAACTATATAAGTTAAGTAATACCATACACGCAATTCCTAGTAAGAAGTTATGTGTTTTGAAGATAACCATAGCTCCCCAAACGATATAAGAGTAGTTATTCCATAAATCTGATGGTTGGAAAATATTTGTCCATTTTACCAGGAACAATACCGTTTGCAGTAAGATACCTAAACCTAGATAAATCATACCTGCACTGGTTGCAAAGGCTACCACTGAAGTTGCCTGCCATCCTACATCAAATGTGTTTAACGTAACACCTGTTGCATTTGCCATAACCTTTGACATATTCTGTACCATTGGCGTAATAATTGGTGTAAATGAGCCAAGAATTAATGTAAAGCCCATTAATGATACTCCTGCATAAAGTGCTGATAAAAATGCCTTCTGTACCTTTACTCTAAATATAAGTGCTATGATAAAGATAATAAAGGGAACAATAATTGCCGAACCAAAGTTATCAATAATTGCTTTTAAAGTTGCTAATACCGCATTCATAAAATGCCTCCTTTTTAATTCATATGTAATTTTTCAATTGATTATTTTCCTACTGACTTTAATGCCTCCAAAATCTGATCAAAGAATTCATCTTCTCCCATTCCAGTAATACACGCAAATGCATTGACTGCTGGAATTCCATACTCTCCATCTGGTAATGGACTTGTATGTGCCATAATATCAAATCTTCCTGATTGTGCTAAGTTTAATGCTTCTGTTGGTCTTGCTTCTGTTGTTGATACACTATATCCTTTTTCCCCTAATTTTTCCTTTAATTTTGCTGCTACCATTGATGATGTAACTGTTCCTGATCCACATACGGATAAAATATTTATTGCTGACATAAGACTGCCCCTTTCTCTAATTCGGATTCTTTGTCTCGAATAATTTTGATTAGTTCTTCTTTGCTTGTAACATTTTTTACTTTCTCTAACACTTTTTGATCTTGTAACACTTGTAGAATTCTTTGTAAAAAGGTTAGATGTTCCTTTGGATCATCTACCGCCAACATGAAAATCAATTTTGCTTCGACTTTCTCATCTGTGGTTCCCATTTGGTAAAAATCAACTGATTTCTTTAAAACTCCGATTGCAACTCCCCCCTGATTTACATGCTGTCTATCAGTGTGTGGAATTGCAATCCCGATTCCTCCCATATTAATACCTGTTGGAAAATCCTTTTCTCTTTCAATCAATGCATCTATATATGTTTCTTTACAATACCCTTCCTTGATTAAAGTTTTACCTAACTTTTTAAATACTTCTGTGGAAGAATCTGCCTCAAAATCCAATAATATTAATTCGCTTTTTAAGCCTTCCCAAATCATTTAGCTACCTCATTTCGTACTCGTATAACTTAATTGTGTCGTATATTTGTTTGCTTGAAGTTTTTGTTCTAATATCTTCACGAAACTTTTTGTTGTGAAACAAGTTAACCAGATGAAACATTGCTTTTAAGTGTGTTTCTTTATTGATTGCACTTAGGCAACATACCCATTCCACTGGATCAAATGTTTCTCTTCCAAAATCCACAGGCTTCTTGAGCCTGATTAAGCTTAATCCAACTTTTTTTGCTCCTGCATTTAGTTCTTCATGTGGTAATGCAAATCCTGGTGCAACTACAATATAAGGACCATTTTGTTCCACATTTTGAATCATTGCATCTATGTATTGCTTTTCAATTTGCCCATTTTCAAGCAGGTACTGTGCTGATTTTCGAATTGCATCTCTCCAGTCTTCACAAGGAACATCTAAGGTAATAGCTTCTTTCGGCAACAGATGGATCAGTTCTAATTCACCCTTTTGATTGAAAAACCTTTTTACTGTGTCTTGTATTTGTTGAACTGTTTTTACTGCGTCTAATTTTCCCTCTAAAATATCCTTAACATCTTCCATAGCCTGAGTCGCCTGTATCTGCTTTTCATCTGGCAATCCTATATTTTGTTCATCTACCTGAATTGTTGCTAATTTCTCTCCAACTCGAATACAGTCTTCATCATTTAATAAAGGATTTACCTGAATATAATCAACCTTAGCATTTTGAATTGCTACCGTAGAAATTACAATATCCACATCTTCTAAATCTACATTTTGAAGATCATGGGCTGGTATAATATTGACAACACGAAAATGAAAATACTTTTTAAGTCTCGCTAACAACAATTGAGAAGTTCCAATTCCTCCATTGCAGACAATTACAACCGAATAGCTGGCTCTCTCATTTTTATTTCGTTCAATTGCGGCACATATATGTACAACAATATAAGAAATTTCCACACTAGATAACTTTCTTCCAATATACCGTTCAATTACATTGGCATTTTTTGCAACAATTTTTCTTACCTTCGGATACTTTTTTAGAACTCCTGTTACAACAAAAGACATACTGTTATCTTCAATTGCAGTTTCAAACATGGACTCCAAGTGATTAATTAAATTCTCATAAAAAATATAATCTCCCTGCAATAAAATACCTAAATCTTTTGACACTCTGCCAATAAAATTTCTTGTAATAACTTGCATTTTTACAATTTGATTATTACTTGTTGTCTTTTTAATGTATCTTATTTCGTTTAAAATATTAGATAGAAATTCAATCTCTGGGTTTGCTACTTTAATTTGAGAGTAAATTCCAAGCTGATTTAAAATTCCTTCTGCCATCTCATACTTACTATTTTTTTCTTCTTTCTTCGTTGTAACAAATTCACCTAAACGTATCCGATATAAAGATAATAAAAGAAAATACTTTAAACTTGAAAACGATGTATCTGTCAAAAATCTCCCATATGAATGTTCTGACATATTAATGATTTTCTCCATAGTCTCCACGTCATCTGCATCAATTCTCTTTTCATCTTTCAGACTTCCAATCAAATGATAGAACATTGGACTTTCTCTAAAAATCGTATTTTCTTTTCCTATCATTTGAAATAATAGTTTTCTCTTTTTTTCCTCTTCTCCTTCCAATAGCAATCCTTTATTAGCATGAGACATCAAATATAATTGATGTTCTTTAAAATAGCCTTTTACTTTATCTAAGTCATGAATGATTGTAGATCGACTTACAACCATAATATCTGCTATGTCTGCTAATGTTCGGTATGTATTCTCACATGTAAGTAATATGATCATAAACATTCTTCGTTCATCCTTGGACATCTTATAAGAATATAAGTTGTCTTCCTTTAAGAACGCAGTTGCTTTTTCCACATCTTTTCCTGCGACAATTTCACCTTGTTTTCCCAAGTTTATTTCTGACAATTCATTTTTCTTCAAAAAATCATTAATTTGCACTAAATCATTCCGAATTGTCCGACTTGAAACTTTGAATCGCTCCACCATATCATCCATAGATAACGATTGCTCATATTCTGATTTTTTAATTATCTCAGATAAGATTTCACGAGATCTCTTATTCATATTTATCACCTCATCCTTAAATAAAGTATATCTTCTCTTGCTACATAAAAAAAGTTTGAAGTCTTTCAAATTTTTTGAAAAAAAATACATCCAGTACATTTTCTTTCAAAAATCTTGAAAAAAATAGCACGAAACACTACTGTCTCGTACTATTCTTATCTTCTCTATAATACTTTGCTTAAAAAAACTCTCGTTCTCTCTTCTTTTGAATGTTCAAATACCTCTGAAGGACTTCCTTCTTCCATGATAATTCCTTCATCCATAAAAAACACTCGATGTGCCACTTCTTGGGCAAATCCCATCTCATGTGTTACCACAATCATGGTCATTCCTTCATGAGCAAGCTCTTTCATAACTTCTAAAACCTCTCCAACCATCTCTGGGTCAAGAGCTGAAGTTGGCTCATCAAACAACATAACTTCCGGGTTAAGTGCCAACGACCTTGCAATAGCTACACGCTGTTTTTGTCCACCTGACAGCTGGGCTGGATACATTTCTGCTTTATCTCCAACTCCAACACGATCAAGAAGTTCCATTGCTTTTACTTTGGCTTCTTCTGGTGTCATTAACTTATGACGAATGGGTGCCAATGTCACATTTTCTAAAATTGATAAATGAGGAAATAGGTTAAAATGTTGAAATACCATTCCTACATTCTTTCTCAACTCATCTTCATTGAATCCTGGTCCACGAAGAAGGGTATCTCCAATTGTAATCTCGCCCTTTGTAGGTTCTTCTAATAAATTCAAACATCGAAGAAATGTACTCTTTCCTGAACCAGATGGTCCAATAACACAGACACATTCCCCTTTTTTGATTTCACAATTGATTCCCTTTAATACCTCAAGTTCTCCAAAATACTTATGTAAATTATGAACGGTTATCATTCTTACGTAGCCTCCTTTCAAAAGCATTCAATCCTAAGCTAAGAATTTTGATGACTACATAATAAACTACAGCACAACCAACCAATGGCATAAATGTAATGAATGTTCTAGATGCAACGAAATCTGCTGCTTTCATCAAATCTTGAATTGAAACGTATCCTAAGATTGCAGTCTCTTTTACCAATACAATAAATTCATTTCCAAGAGCTGGTAAAATATTCTTAACTGCCTGAGGAATAATAATATCCTTCATGGTTTGTCCATATGACAATCCTAAAGATCTTCCACCTTCCATCTGCCCCTGATCAACTGCCATGATTCCAGCACGTATAATCTCAGCTACGTATGCCGCACTATTAAGTCCAAAAGTAAAAACTCCAACCCAAAATCCTGCTCTTGCCTGAAAAACCAAGAAATACATAATCATTAATTGAACAACTGTTGGTGTTCCTCTAATAATATCAATGTATATATTTGCAATAACAGAAAGTAACGTTCTTCTTCCTTTCCTAACTGCGCTCATCTTCATAATTGCCAGTACAAGTCCTAGAACAATTCCTAGAACAACAGCTACAACTGAAACTAGAAGGGTCATTCTTAATCCCTCTAGAAACATCTTGTAGCGGTCTGCATATATAAAGACTTTATAAAAATCACTCATAAATTCACTCATGCTACTGTGGTCCTTTCTATTGCACCATTATTTTCCGATATATTTCTTAACTAACTTGTCGTATGTTCCGTCTGCTTTGATTGCCTTTAATTGCTTGTTAATCTCTTTTGCTAACTTTTTATTTCCTTTTTGAACTGCAAATGCATATTGTTCTTTTGATGATTCATCTTTGATTAACTTCAATCCTTTGTTGTTCTTAACATATTCTTCTGCTGGATTGGCATCAATAACAACGGCATCAATTCCACCTTGTCTTAAAGCTACAACTGCATCTGCACCTTTTTTGTAACGTTTTACAGTTGCATTCTTAACAGTCTTATAATCTCCAGATGCTACAAAATCACCTGTAGTTCCTTCTTGAACCCCAATCTTCTTACCATTCAAATCAGAAATCTTCTTTACCTTACTTTCATTCTTGATAATAATATATTGATTTGATGTATAATATGAATCTGTAAAATCAACAGCTTCTTTTCTTTCATCTGTTACTGTCATTCCTGCTGCGATTACATCTAAATTCTTAGATTCCATAGCTCCAACCAAAGATTTAAATTCCATATTCTCAATCTTCATCTCAGAACCAATTCTCTTACATACTTCCTGCATAATAGCCATATCAAATCCATCATATTCACCTTTATCATTCTTGTATTCAAATGGTGGGAATTCTGCATTTGTTCCAACTTTGATTGTCTCTGGAATTTTGTTTACATCTTCCTTCTTTCCACATCCTACAAATAACATAGAGCATACAAGAACTAATGATAACCCTGCAACTAATAACTTTTTCATATCTTTCTCCTTTTCTACTGACAATTAATTTTCTTGTTATTTATTCTAGCTTTAGAATAATGGAACAACTGCTCCCTTATACTTCTCATTGATGTACTTCTTTACTGCTTCACTTTTTAGTGCCTTCATTAAAGCTTTTGTCTTTGCAGTGTCTGTCTTTCCCTTTTGAACTGCAACTACATTTCCATAGGTCTTTGCCCCAATAGACTTGGCATCTTCTACTGCAATTGCATCTTTATCAACACTTAAATCAGCTTCTAAAGCATAATTTCCATTGACAACTGCCAAATCTACATCCTTTAAAGAACGTGGGATTTGTGCGGCTTCAATCTCCTGAATTGCAAGTTTCTTTGGATTCTTTACAATGTCCTTCTTGGTAGCTGTTAATCCAGCACCCTTCTTCAAAGTAATCAGTCCTTCCTTTTGTAATAACAAAAGTGCTCTTGCTTCATTTGTAGTATCGTTAGGTACTGCAACAGTGGCACCAGATTTAAGTTCTGATAATTTCTTTGTTTTTCCTGGGAAGATTCCAAATGGTTCATAATGAACGGTTCCAGCTGACACTAACTTTGTTTTCTTCTCCTCATTAAATTGATCTAAATAAGGTTTGTGCTGAAAGTAGTTGGCATCCAAATCCCCTGAATCAAGTGCTGTATTTGGCTGTACATAATCAGAATATTCTTTAATCTCTAATGTATAACCATCTTTCTTTAATTCCTTTGCTGCCTCCTTTAAAATCTCGGCATGTGGTGACGGACTTGCTCCCACAAGTATCTTTTTGTCATCTTTACTTTTGCTAGAACCACATCCAGCCAAAGTCCCCATGCAAAGAACAACAGCTAATAACGCTACAATCGTCTTTTTCATACTCTTTCTCCTTCTTTATTAAATTGTAAAATTCATGTTAGCTTTTCAATGTTACATCCTATAATTGTACTATCCCATAGCCATCTTGTCTAGTTTTTTACTGAATTTCGAAACAATTCAAAGGCAGACGGAATCGCATAAATTCGTTCCAGATCCTTCTTGGGAATCCAAATCATATCCTTCATTGGCTTTGGATTCTCTAAAAATATCTTTACCCCTTTCATATGCCATTCGATGTGACTAAAAATATGAATTCCATTGTGTGTAAATTCATACCTTGCATCTTCTAATTCATATTTTTTAAGATAATCCTTAATTTCCTCTTCAATTCCAGTCCCCTCTACGTTTGGGAATTCCCAAAGCCCTGCAAGTAATCCTTTCTTTCCTCGTTTGTGAATAAGAATTTGATCTTTTGTCTCAAATATAAAAACAATCTTATGCTCAATTCTTCTTTCTTTCTTCTTTGTCTTCACTGGAAGAAGTCCTGTCAAATCTTCTTTATAAGCTTTACACACAGTATCCCACGGACACTGGTGACAAAGTGGCTCGCCATTTGGAATACAGACCGTTGCCCCAAGTTCAATCAGTGCCTGATTAAAATCTCCAGGTCTATCTGCTGAAATCATAGGAATAATTTTCTTTGCCATCTCCTTCTTGGTCTTATCCTTTAGAATATCTGAATCATCACCAAGTACACGGGCCATTACCCGAAGAACATTCCCATCCACCGCTGGTACTGAAACATCAAATGCAATAGAGGCAATGGCACCTGCTGTATACATTCCAATTCCTTTTAGAGAAATAAGTTCATCATAGCTGGCTGGTATTTTTCCATTATAATTCTCCAAAATCTCATTCGCTGCTATTTTTAAATTTCTTGCCCGATTATAATAACCAAGTCCCTCCCAGAGTTTCATTAACTTATCATCATCTACGCTAGCAAGTGCATTGACATCAGGAAGTTCTTTCATAAACCGATCAAAGTATGGCTTCACTGCTTCCACCCTGGTTTGCTGAAGCATGATTTCAGAAATCCAGATTCGATATGGATTCTTATCTGCTCTCCAAGGAAGAATTCTAGCATTGAAATCATACCAATGTAATAAACTTGCTCCCATTTCCTGTTCTTTGTTCATGCTGCTCCTTTTCTATATATCTCGCCCAATTGCAATACAATAAACATATACTTTTTGAACTCCTACTTTCTTTAATACCCTTGCACAACTTTCTACCGTTGCCCCTGTGGTGTAAATATCGTCTACTAATAAAACGCTTCTTGGAATGCCTACTCGCTTTCTCTCTTTTTGATTCACTGCAAATGCCTTTTCAAGATTTTTCACTCGTTCCATTGGTCCTAGTGTTTTTTGTGGCGTAGTGTAAGTCCTCCTGATTAAAAACTTGTCATCCACAGGTTTATTTATAATGATTCCTATTTCTTTTGCAAATAACATAGCCTGATTAAATCCACGTTTTCTCTGCTTCCATGGATGCAGAGGAACCGGTACAATTAAATCTACATTCCAATCTAATAATATTTTCTTCTGATTTTTAATTTGTGCAGCATAAAACTTCACAAAATCTCTCTGATTATGATATTTGATTGCAGATAAAGAAACTCTCATCTCATCATTATAGAAACAAAGTGCTCTCCCTTTGTCAAAGGATTTAGGATGTTTCTTACAATCAAAGCACAATTCTTCTCTTGGATCCTCCAACTGCTTTCCACAGGAAAAACAAAAAGGCTCCTTGATAAAAATAACTTTTTTGTAGCATTTCTTACAAATCAAAGATTTGGAATCCTCTAAAACATCCTGACATATGGGACATCTTGGAGGAAATAAGAGGTTTAACAACTCCATTTTTATATCTCCAGTTCATCTGCTGCAGTCTCGCAAATTCTCTGCCTTAAGGTAGAGTATCTCCTTTGCTCATTTACATTGGCAATCATCTCTCCTACGGTACGTTTTCTTCCAACAATTGCGATACAGCTTTTGGCTCTTGTTACCCCTGTATATAACAAATTTCGATTAAATAGTACTCTTGGTCCCGTTAACAACGGCATAACTACCGCTGGATACTCACTTCCCTGTGACTTGTGAATGGTCACAGCATAGGCAAGTTCTAGTTCATCTAACATAGCAAATGGATATTCTACTACACGAATATCATCAAATACAACAGTTACTTTCTCTGTGTATTCATTAATCTGATTGATTCTTCCCATATCTCCATTGAAAACCCCAAGTCCTTCATCTACAGTAAAACCTTTTTGATTCTTCACTTTCCATTCCTGCTGATAATTGTTCTTTATCTGCATGACCTTGTCCCCTTCACGAAGAACACCAAATGGCACATGTCTCTCCATTTTTTCTTCGCTTGGAGGATTTAAATATTCTTGAAGTACTTGATTCAGTTTTTCTACACCAAGCTCTCCCTTTCTCATAGGGGTTAAAACCTGAATATCATAAGGCTGTGCATTTACATACTTCGGCAATTTATCTCGTACTAAATAAATCATAACCCCCAAAACATCTCCAATGCTTTCTCTTTCTAGGAAAAAGAAATCCTTACTTTTATTATCCATAGATATGGGCTGCCCCTCGTTAATAGCATGGGCATAACTTACAATATGACTTCCTTCTTCTTGTCGGAAGATTTGGTTCAATTGAACCACTTTAAATTCTTTGGAATCAATCATGTCCCTTAAAACGTTTCCAGCCCCAACCGATGGAAGCTGATTAGAATCTCCTACAAATACGAATCGAGTCCCCGGAATTGCTGCGCGAAGAAGAGCACTCATTAACTGAAGATCTACCATAGACATCTCATCAATAATAATTACATCTGTTTCTAATGGATTTTGCTCATTTCTTTCAAAATGGCTTGTTCCACCATCTTCTGCTCCACCTGTAATCTCCAGCATTCGATGAATTGTTGTGGCCTCCACACCTGTGGCTTCTGTCATACGCTTTGCCGCTCTTCCCGTTGGAGCTGCCAAACGAATATCTGCACCTTCATGTTCAAAATACTGAATAATACCATTAATAGTTGTTGTCTTTCCTGTTCCTGGTCCCCCGGTTAATATAACAATTCCATACCTTGCAATCGCCTCTAATGCCTCTTTTTGTTCTGGTGCAAAGGTAATGTCAGAATTACTTTCAATTCGACCAATCATAGTCTCAACTTCAGAGGGGGAAACATCATAATCAATGTTTAATTCATGAAGCATCTTGGCAACATTTAATTCAAGATAGTATTCTACTGCCGCATAGATAAACGTCTCTTCCCCTTCTTCTTTCATGACAATCTTCTTTTGAATCATCATTTCTAGTAAATGAGACTCAATATCCTCTGGTGCCACCCCTAGCAGTCTGCCTGCATTCCTGCAGAGAATTCCCTTTGGCAGATAGACGTGACCTTCTCCTAATGCCTGCATCAACACATAGAAAATTCCAGAAACAATACGGAAATCCGAATCTGATCCAATTCCAACCTTTTGTGCAATCTCATCTGCAATCTTAAATCCAACTCCATCAATATCATCCGTCATCTGATATGGATTGGTACGAACCACCTCATATAAGTGTTCCCCATATTCTTTAAATATTTTCACTGCCAGATTCGTATTAATTCCATACCCTGACAAAAACATCATAGCCTGCCGCATTTCCTGTTTCTCACTAAACTCCACAGCCATCTCTCGAGACTTTCGTTCACTAATACCCTTCACTTCAGAAAGTCTCTCAGGCTCCTCTTCCATCACTCGAAAGGTATCCATTTTAAACTTTTTTACAATTCTCTTTGCAAGGGCAGGTCCAATCCCTTTGACGGCTCCAGAACCTAAGTATCTTTCCATGCTCGTAATATCATTTGGCATGGTAATTTCGTAGGTCTTCATCTGAAATTGAGGTCCATGAACTGGATGGTCTACAAAATCTCCATCCATAGATAAAAACTCCCCTTCGTGGATAAATTGAAACATTCCAACGACCGTTTCCTCGTCCCCATCCATATCTAATGATAATACTGTATATCCATTATCCTCATTTCGAAATCGGACATAATCTACATATCCTTCAATTCGACTCATCCTACTCACCCCTTACTTTTAAAAGACACAACAAGCCAGGGTATTAGCTAATATCATACCCTGGCTTCTCATTTTCATAATCAGACTTATTTGTCCTTGTTCTTCTTTTTTCTTTTATCGTCAAAGTCTCCTGATAAGAATTCAACATACTTTCCAGTTCCAATAGCCACTGCTGTTAGGGCATCTTCTGCTGTCATTGTATTAATTCCTGTCTTCTCTGCAATAATTTCTTCTAATCCCTGGATTAATGATCCACCACCAGTTAATACAATTCCACGATCTGAAATATCTGCTGCTAATTCAGGCGGTGTTCTCTCAAGAACATTGTGTACAGCATCAATAATTTGATGTGCTGTTTCTCTTAATGCTTCTTCTGTCTCCTCTGAAGTAACAGTTACTGTCTTAGGAAGGCCAGTTACAAGGTTACGACCACGAACATCAATACTTATGCTCTCTGGTCTCTTATGAACTGTACCAATATTAATCTTAATATCTTCTGCTGTACGCTCTCCGATTAACAGATTATGTTTCTTTCTCATGTAACGCACAATTGCTTCATCAAAATCATCTCCAGCAATCTTAATTGAAGTGCTGACTACAACTCCTCCTAAAGAAATAACAGCGATATCAGAAGTTCCTCCACCAATATCTACGATCATATTTCCACAAGGTTTTGAAATATCAATTCCTGCACCAATGGCTGCAGCAACTGGTTCTTCAATAATGGAAACCTCTCTTGCTCCTGCCTGATAGGTTGCATCTTCTACTGCCTTTTTCTCAACTTCTGTAGCTCCACTTGGAACACAGACACTAATACGAGGCTTTCTACCGAAAATAGACTTACCAACGGTTCTATCAATAAAGTAACTTAACATCTTCTCAGTTACCGTATAATCTGAAATAACTCCTTGACGTAATGGACGAACTGCCACAATATTTCCTGGTGTTCTACCTAACATCAATCTAGCTTCTTCTCCAATTGCCTTAATTTTATTAGTATTTCTATCAAATGCTACAACAGATGGCTCTTTTAAAACCACACCTTTTCCTTTTACGTATACTAATACACTTGCTGTACCTAAATCAATTCCAATATCTGTTCCTGCACTTGCCATGCCTATTGTTCTCCTTTCGATCATCTATATAATATCATTGTTTGCTTTTTATCAAATTTTATGAATGCTAGAATGTCTGACTATCCACATTCTGAGTACATACTCTTCCTATTATAAACATTTCTCTAAAAATATCAAATGTTTTTTACACATCTCGACAAACTTCACAGAAATTTAAGAAACTATTCATTCTCCCATCTTCCAGACGCACCACATGGCAGTACCAATCCATTGGAACTTACTGGAAGACCAATTTCATCTGCAGTAACCTTTCCTCCAAACTTTGTTCGGATTTCGGTTTCAATCATATAATTTAAAACCGCAGGCTGTAATCCTGTAGTATAGGAATTAATTAAAAAGAACAAAGGATCCTTTGTTAGAATCTTAGAACAAAGCTGCACTAGAGGATATATTTTCTCTTCAATCTTCCAGATTTCACCCTTTGGTCCTCTTCCATAAGAAGGGGGATCCATAATAATTCCATCATATTGATTCCCACGCCTAATTTCACGTTCTACAAACTTAACACAGTCATCAACTAACCAGCGAATAGGTTTGTCACGAAGTCCTGATATCTGAGCATTCTCTTTTGCCCAGTTGACCATTCCTTTGGAAGCATCTACATGGGTTACACTAGCCCCTGCTGCCGCAGCTGCTAACGTTGCTCCTCCTGTGTAGGCAAACAAATTTAACACCTTAATTGGACGTCCCGCCTGTTGAATCTTATTTGAAAACCAGTCCCAATTTACTGCCTGTTCTGGGAAAACTCCCGTATGCTTAAAACTAAATGGCTGTAAATGGAATGTCATCATATCTTTATACTTTATGTCCCACGTCTTTGGCAAATGATTAAAATCCCATTGTCCTCCACCTTTACTACTTCTATGATAATGTCCATTGGGATTATTCCACTGCTTTAACTTCTTTGGTGTATTCCAAAGCACCTGTGGATCTGGACGAACCAAAAAATAATCGCCCCATCGTTCTAACTTTTCTCCATCAGAGGTATCTAATACCTCATAATCATCCCATCCATCTGCTATCCACATAACAATTTCTCCTTCTATCGTAAAAATGAGCTTTCGCACATCAATTTTCGCATAATCCATTATATTGTAGCAGAAAAGTTAGTGCTTGAACATCCCCCAAATATTTATTCCTCACCGCTGTGCAGTTAAATATTGAATAAATCCCATCTAAATGATACGATATAAACGAGAAATACCATAATAGGATGCAGGGATGAATACTCATCTTTTTTAGAAAATGGGAGGGACAAACGCATGAGTGTAGATAAAAACGACCGAGCTGCAAAAAACAGATTGACAGCGTTTGTCGGTAACCATAAAGAAGTGTTTGTAAATATTCTGCTGCTGTGTGTTCTTGCATGCAGTATTGTATTTTTGCTTTTGGTTAATCAAAGGCTGAGAAAATCGGTACAGGAAGAACGAATAGAAGCAGTTGATCAAATAGGGTATTTGCTGACCGAGAGAATATCACAGTTGAAAGATACCTATGGTACCCAGGTCGATGCAGTTGTGAATATGATTTCCAAAAAAAATCGTAAATTTAATAATAACCTTTCGGCATATTTTGAAGAACCGAAAGAATGGCTTCTGCTCGATCAGGAGGGGAACTTTTTCACCGTGAGCGGAGACACTGCGGTCTTGGTCGAAGACAGCCGGATCACAGAGAGGGTTTTTCGAGAAAAGAATACATTTTCCAGTTTTGTTTCGATTCAGGGAAGAGGAGACTATTGGGCGTTTACACATTCGCTGGATCATGTGAAAATTTCTGGGCGAACGATAATCGGACTGTGTCGGCTTGTTCCGACAAAGACATTTGCTGATATAACGACAGTCTCGCTATATGACCATCTTGGTAGCAGTTATATCGTAGACCGTGACGGCATTATTATGATGCATCCAGATGACATTAGTTCGGAAAGTCTGTTTCAGGGATACACGGTTTACTCTTCGTTAAAAAATGCCGGTATAGCAGAAAAAGAATATGCGAAATTGAAAACAGCCATTTCATCCGGCGGAGAGTATCAGACTACATATGTTGCAGATAACATAAGTTGGCTTGTGCTTGCCCTGCCAAGTACGGAGGAGTACGAACTACTTGTAACTGTGCCAATTTCCATCACAGCAGAAGCAACCTATTCCGGACTTACCTATCTGATGATAGCGGTTGTGGCGGTCTGTATGGCAGGTGGAATCATTCTGTTCTATAATCAGTATAACCTGATGCGAAAAGGACGGAATGTGCAGGTGCAGTTTGCAAAAGCAGCAGCTAAAAGCGATTTTATGAATAAAATGTCCCACGATATTCGTACTCCCCTCAATGCGGTAGTCGGCCTGCATGAGCTTGCACTGGAATCCATGGATGATAAAGAGATGGTGCAGGACTGCATTGTGAAAGCACAAGCATCCAATAAATATCTGATTTCACTTATTAATGATGTGTTGGATATGAGCCGTATTGAGGCCGGAAAAATGAACATTAATAACACTCGCATTGATTTAGACGAAATAATAAATCACGTGATGCAAATGGAGAGTCAGGCAGCTTCAGATTCGGGGATTCAATTCACTTACGAAGAAAAAGAAAAATTCAGTACAGATTATATCGGCGATTCCGTCCGAATTAGACAGTGCCTTATGAACCTTGTGAGTAATGCAATCAAGTTTACACCTCCAGACGGCATTGTTCTATTATCTGTAGGAAGAACTCCCCTTGATAATCAAACAGACCAAATCAGTTTGTCTGTTGAGGATACTGGCGTGGGCATGAGCGAGGAATATATACAGCACATTTTTACTCCTTTTGAGCAGGAGCAAAATTCTATGACAAACTCGGCTCATACTGGCAGTGGTCTAGGGCTTTCCATCGTTTACAACCTCGTAAGACTGATGGACGGTACTGTCACTGTCACCAGCAAAAAGAATGTTGGAAGTCGTTTTGAAATTCTGCTGCCGCTTCAAAGAATAAAAAAAGAAGAGAAAGTTCAGAAAGAAGATGAGTTTTCCCCAGAAGCTCTAAAAGCCGCCCTGAGCGGGAAACACATACTGCTTGTGGAAGACCATTCAATCAACCGTCAAATCATTACAAAACTTTTAGAAAAAATGGAATTGATCGTTGAGGCTGCAGAAAATGGCCAGATTGGTGTTGACAAGTTCAATTCATCGGAGGCGGGTTACTATTCTTTCATACTGATGGACATTAAGATGCCCATCATGGACGGTTTGGAGGCCGCAAAAGCAATTCGACATCTGGACAAGGCAGACGCACAGACGATTCCAATGATTGCACTTTCTGCAAATGCATTTGAAGATGCACCTGGCGAAACCGGTAGATGTTATGGAGCTAAAAAAAGTTTTGATGAGGATTGTTAAAGGAGAAGATAAGTCATGAGATTCAAAGGAAAAGTAATCGCAATACTATGTATGATCAGTGTCCTGTTGTCTAGCTGTTTATTAGTGAAAACCGAAAGCCCCTATACCCCAGAGAATGACATACTGAGTTATGAATCCATCGCCACGGACAAGACGGTCATCACATTCGGGAAATTCTATACATTCGATCACAAAGAGTTAGAGGCATCGCTGGAGAAAAAGTTCCCGGAAGTCGATTTTGTTTTTGAAGAATGCAGCGCCGGTGACAAGCAGCTTCCATACATGAAAGTTTTAGCAGACAATGGCTCTCTGCCGGATATATTCCTGACGAATCAGACCATTCCGGCAAATGATTTCTTATATGACCTTGGCGGTGAAAGCTATGCCGGCAGATATAATTTATCGTCCCTACAGGCGAGTACAGTCGAGGGACACTTATATCAGATTCCAGTAAGCAACACAACATTCGGTATTGCCTACAACAAAGATTTATTTAAGCAGAATGGATGGAGTGTTCCATCCACATTAGAGGAACTGTATACTTTATGCGATACGATTTCTGCAACAGGCATCAGACCGCTGGTCACTTGCATGAAATATTACACAACCGTGGAATCATTGCTGTTCGGGCTGAGTTATGATAAAACATTTGCCTCTGCTGAAAAGCGGAATACATACAATCGTTTTGTGGAAGGAAAGACTTCCAGTGCGAACATTATGCAGCCTTGCAGTGACGTATTAAAAAATCTTTACAAAAAAGGGATTGTCACAGCAGATGATTTTAATTCCAGTGCAACAACCAATCGTCAAGATCTGTATGATGGTAAGATTGCAATGATGCCTTGTAACCTTGACATTATTGAACTGGTGGAATCAGAAAAACCGAATGCCAAAATTGGCTTTATTGGTTTTCCTACAACGGAGGCTGACCAGCGGATTATGCAGGTGGTCCCTGGCGTGAATATTTCCGTTAATAAGACGTCAATGGAAAATGAAACCAAAAAAGATATCATCAATTCTACCCTTGATTATATCAGTACAAATAAAGGTCAGGATGCAGTCTTCCAAGTGATTTCCGGTGTCAGCACGTTAACTTCCTATCAGCAGAATATCACGGCAATATCGCAGGATGTCTCTGATTGCATTAAGGATGGAAATATTTTCTTTGCAAAATACTTTGGAAGTGATGCGATTCTTCCTACCATTCAGCAATATGCATCCGGCAAGATTTTCTCTAAAAAACTAACCGCAGCAATCGATAAAGCTGCGGAAAACAACGATCCTTTTAAAGCGTTGTCAGAAGCTCCAATTGGAACGGCCAGTGAAACATTCACGGTATTGGATACCAGCAACTACAATGCAGATGTTCTTCGTGATGCTACTGGTGCAGAGATTGCACTTGTACCAAATAAGAGTTTCTATTGCGGAAATATCGCACAGATTTTTAAAGGTGACATTGTGCTGCCGGAGCGTTTCACACAAAAAGGAATTGATGGCGATGCACAATTGACGACCTATGAGATCACCGGCAAAAAACTGAAAGAACTTTTAGAGCACCCAATCATTGCCGGCAATGGGACGAACATTCTGTATGGGGTGTCAGGTCTGAAGGTGACCTATGCTCCGTGGGCAGAAGAGGATAAAAATGTGATTTCGGTTGCACTTGCAGATGGCACAGAGATTGATGACAGTAAAACCTATACTGTTGCAGCGTGGCCAAAAGCCATTGATAAAACCTATATTTCCGATATTGCTCAGACCTTTGAGGATGCTGGTAAAAATCAGGACTTGATGGCAGCAGCAATAAAAAAAGCGGGGACGATTGCCCCAGCAAAAGATGGCAGAATTACATTGGAATGGGATACGGACAAATAAATAAAACCATAAGCACTACTGTGTCATTTTAGGCATAGCGGTGCTTTTTGTATCTCTGAATATCGCTTATTAAAACAAAAATGGTTTAAATATGATATACTATTGACTAAAAAAGGAGATAAGGTCAAATGAGAAGTCAAAAAAGCAGCGTCATAAAACAAGCAAGTATACTAGTTATCGCAGGAATTCTATGCCGTATTATTGGTATTCTGTATCGCAGTCCTTTGACCGCCGTCATCGGAAACGAAGGAAATGGATACTATAGTGTCGCATATAATATTTATACTATTATATTACTTATTTCCTCTTATAGCATTCCTACTGCCATCTCAAAGGAGATGTCACAAAGAATTGCTCTGGATGATTATAAAAATGCATATAAGATTTTCAAGTGTTCTCTTCTCTACGTTCTTGCTATTGGAGGATTATTTAGTGTGTTCACTTATACATGTTCTGATATATTAGTAGGCAGCAATTCATCTTCTGTTTTAAAGATATTTGCACCTTGTATCTTGCTATCTGGAATTCTTGGAACATTTCGTGGGTTCTTTCAGGCACATAATTCCATGGTACAGACATCGGTTTCCCAAATTATTGAACAACTTGCCAATGCTATTTTTAGCATCGGTGTTGCATACTTTTTTATTCAGTCTTATACAGGAAATAATTCCACAGTAACTGCAATCAAAGGTGCTATGGGAAGTGCCACTGGAACATGCCTTGGTGTTATATTTGGCTTGCTTTTTATGATGGTTGCCTTTGCTAAAAATAGGTCTTTTATAAAAGAAAAATCAGCCACAAAATCTATGCATGTGCTAAGTACCAAACACATTTTCAAGATTATTATTCTTACTATTTCACCTATTATATTAAGCACTTTTATTTATAACTTTAGTACAACTTTGAACCAAACACTTTATACCAAAGTCATGTTCTTTATAAAAGGGATTTCTGAATCGCAAATTGCAAAAGATTATGGTGTCTTTGCCGGAAAAGTTATTGTCATTCAAAACATTCCCATTGCCATTGCATCTTCTATTTCCACTGCAGTAATTCCTAGTATCGCTGGAAGTTATGCCAGTGGAAATCACAGTATTTTATTTGCTAAAATAAAGAATATTCTATGGATGATTACTTATATTTCTATCCCCTCTGCTGTAGGTATCTTTGTTTTATCTCGCCCATTGATGCTGTTATTATTTCCTCAACTTGAAACACTAGAATTGTCAGTGCATCTACTTATGTTTATCAGTATTTCTATTATTTTTTATTCCATTTCCACTGTTACAAATGGAATCTTACAGGCACTTGGGGAGGTAAAAGTGCCTGTTAAAAATGCATTCATTGCACTTATTCTACAAACGATTGTTTTAGTCTTTCTTTTATTATTTACATCCTATGACTTATACGCTATGGGAATTTCTACGATTTTGTATTCTATGATTATGTGTATTTTAAATCAAGTTGCTTTAAAAAAATTTTTAAATAAAACATTGGATATCCAAAACTCTATTCTAAAACTTCTTTTCATATCTTGCTTTATGGGACTTACTGTTTTTTCTAGTTATAAAGGTATTTATTTCTTGTTAAAGTCAAATATTATTTCACTTGCTTTCTCTGTTTTATTTGGCACCCTGATCTACTTCGCACTCTCTATCAAACAAGACCTCTTGGATGCAAAACTATTACAAAGTCTTCCTTTTGGGAATTCTCTTATTTCTATTTTAAAAGCTCTACACATTACAAAATAAGACGGTGTAATAACTACACCGCCTTATCCTATTTTCAATAGTATTAAATTGTTAGACTAATCTTGTCTACATTCGCTTTTCCACGTTTGACTCCAAGACCTACAACGATGCACCCAAGAGCAGCAAGAACCATCATAATAATACAAACGATTCCAAGCACCGTAAAAGCCGTTCCGGTCATTCCCTGGATTGCCCAATACGCTAACACTAACATAACGGAGGATAGGATGATTAGGTTTCTCATCCATTTTTGTAAATTGTGCAACATATGGGTCTGTAATTCTATTTCTTTTATTCTTTCTTCTCTTGTTTGTGCATTCATTGTAATCTCCTTTTCATATATTGTCTCGCTTAGTAAGACAATCCAGGATTAAAGAATCCAACTGCAACACCGACAAAAGCGATGACTACAAGTAATAACATAACCATTAATGGATTCATACGTTTCTTTGACATTAACCACCAGCATAAGATAACAAAAATTGCTGTTAGCATATTTGGATAAACCGCATCTAACTTCTCCTGCAATACCAAAAATGCCTTTCCTGCTGAGTTCTTTAATTGGAATGAGGTTGTAACACTAACCCATGTTGCAGCTACTGCTCCGATTACCATAGTTCCTAACATTACGATAGATTCACGAATGGCAGTTGCCTGTTCTCCAACCAATAAATCAACCGCTTTTCCACCTAGTTCATATCCTTTAAAATATAATAATTTCATACCAAAGTATGCAATTAAATTCCATACAATAATATAGAAAATTGCTCCAACTGGAGAACCGCCAGTTGATAATCCTAATCCAATTCCCAATAATACTGGGATTAAAGTTCCTACGACTAAAGAATCACCAATACCTGCTAAAGGTCCCATTAAACCAGCACGAAGACCATTGATTGTCTCAGCGTCTACGTCTTCATTTCCATTTGCTTTTGCTTCTTCCAATCCTGCTGTAATACCTACAACAACGGATCCAACTTGTGGCTCTGTGTTAAAAAATGCTGTATATGTATTCATTGCTTCTTTTTGATCTTCTTTTTTATCATATAGTTCTTCCACCAATGGCAACATTGCACATAAGTAACCAAAAGTTTGCATATGTTCTTGTGAGAAACATGTCAAGTTTCCATAATACCACTCATGAAAGGATCTCATTAACGCTTTTTTTGAAAGCTTCTTTTCTCCAGCCATACTATATTTCCTCCTCATCGTCATCAAAATCTCCACCTGCCGCGGCGGCTTTCTTTGCTTTAATTCCAACCATCTTAAGTTCATAATTTAAAATTGCAAACATTGCTGCCACAACTGCTGCAGATACAAGGTTTAATCCCATTCCTGCTGCCAATGTAAATCCAAAGAAAAATGGAATAAAATCTAATGCTTTTTCTACTACTTGCTTTAACAAAATTGCAATTCCCACACAAGGTAATAAGCTACCAACTGTAAATAATGTTTTCATTGCTAACCCATCCATTGGTAAGTTTGCCTTAATTGCATTTACAACTGGCACACCTAATTTACACATAACCAAAGCAGGAACAAAACTACATACGATATGAGAAATCCAAGGTAAAAATTTATTTACGATGTATAACTTTTTAAAGTCACCCTTTTCAACTGCACTCCATCCCATATGCTGCCATACTAAGTTGATTGTTGCTGTTCCGTAAAATAATACAGTTCCTAATGTACCTACCATAGTACCAAATGATGTTGCCATTCCAATTCCTTTTGCAGATGCAGGATTAAGTCCATAAGAGTTTAATGCAAGCATTGCAAGAGGAATACCAATATAAGATACCGCACGTACATCTGCTGATACGGTTCCTCCTGGTGTAACTAATGCAATATAAACAACTTGCATTGCAGCTCCAACTAAAATTCCTGATTGTATATCTCCTAAAATAATTCCACATACGAGACCAGCTACTAATGGTCGTCCCAAGGTATAGTTACCGAATGAAGTACCACCAAGACCTGGCATACTTGACAAACAGGCAAACAATCCTAATAATGCTGCTTGTATCCAATTAATTGTCATAATATTCACCTATCCTTTTCTATTTGTATCCAAATTGTCCTCTAAATTTTTCCCAAGATCCAATGGATGCTTCTTTTACCAATGCAAATTCGATTTCATATCCCTCTTGATTGATTTTTTCTAAAGCATCTGCTTCTGGCTGGGTAATAGATTGATTATTTCCTAGTTTTGTTGCACCATCTCTGTCATTGCACGGACCGATGATTACTTTTCTAATATCACTTGGTACAAATCCATCTTCAACTAAGATTTTTTCCATCATAATTGAATCCTTTGTAATCAAAAAATATCTATCTTTGCTGTCTAAAACTTTTTGACATTTTTTCTTCCAGTCTTCGTATGTCCATACAAATGTTTTTTTACTGCTTGCACTTTTGTAAGCTGCTTTTAATGCAGGGGTTGTTGCTGCCTTATCATTGACTGCAATCAATCCATCACATGGGTATTCAAGTGACCATCTTGTTACTGTTTGACCATGAATCATACGGTCATCCACTCTTAAAAATGAAATTGACATAAGTTCTCCTCCTAAATATCCTCATCGTCATGATCTTCTATGACGAATTCCTTTATTGCATTTTTACCTTCTTCCAGTAATTGAATCTTTAATTCTGTAGTATCCATACTGTCTTTCATAAGTACCGCTGTAAGTGCCATTGCTAAATTCATTCCACCAAACACAACTGTCTTTCCTAAAAATCCTGCACTTGAAAGTTCATTCACTGCATTTGTAAGAGGAGATCCACCAACAATGTCTCCTAGAAGAATCACTTCATCCTCTTGTGTAAAGGGTGCGATGATTTCCTTGAATTTTGCTGAAAATGTATCCCCATCCATTCCATCTTCCAGACCAATGCTTTTTACATCTTCTCTTTTTCCTCCAGCCAACATTTCTAAGACACTTTGAAGTCCAGTACTAAATGTTCCATGGCTGACTAATACAACGTATTTCATCCTCTTCTCCTTTCTTTTCCTCGTCTCTTATTTACAAATTTATCTTATCAATCTGCACAAAAAAAGACATCTGCAGATTGTCATAACTTTCAATCTACAAATGTCATTTTTTTATTAAATAATATTACATTTGTCATATTCTATTCATTTAAGCTTTGATCCACTTCCTGTTTTAACCGAAGCAGCCCATCATCAATATCTCCCTGAGAATTTAAAATATATTGAATTTCCTGATCCATTTCCTGATACACCGCGTAATAATTTTTAAATTTAGGTTCTATTACCGCCTGCTCCATAATCTCATTTAACAAAGAGAGTTTTACACTTCCATCCTGAGATACTTCCTTTTGCAATATCTTCTCTGTGGCTTTTGACTGATTCACTTCTTTTAACGGAGAAATTCCCTGTGCGTCCCTTAAAATTTTTTGCTGTGTCTTTTGATTGTATGTGAGCATCTTTAAAAAATTCCACGCTTCTTTTTGATATTTCGTTGAATTTCCAATTCCCATTACCAGACTTTCCACCTCAGAAATATTCTTTCCATTGGAACCCGCTGGAAGCTTAATACAGTCCCAATCAAATTTTGAATATTTCTTTAATCTCCATGGATATGGCTTATATGTTTTATACTCTGCAAATGTCATAGGACGAAACGCAACTTTTCCTGTATCAAAATCATTGGATGTAGCCTTTTGATTCCCAGAAATCTCATTAATCTTAGATGTAAATTTAATCGCTTCTTTTACATTTGTATTGGTCAAATTACTACTACTCCCATCCTTTGAAAACAGCTCACCTCCGTTGGTCACCACAGAATTTTTCCAACTGTAATCATATACACCAAATTGATCTATGAGTCCATCACCATTTGTGTCCTTTGTCACTTTTTTGCATATACCATAGAATTCATTCCAAGACCAGTCACCTTTTGGTATTTGAATTCCTTCTTTCTTTAATAATGTTTTATTTATAAACATCATCGTTGGCACACTCTCATAGGGAAGTGCATATTGACTTCCTTCATATTCTCCATCTGCATAAGCACTGGCATAATATTTGGATTTATCAAACTTATCATCGCTTTTTATAAGCTGATCTAAATTAAGCAAGAGTCCAATAGATGCAAAGGTCGCTGTATCCTCTGACAAAACCATCATAACATCCGGTGTTTTTCCCTTTAATGCCTGTTCTGACAACCATTCAGAATAATCATCTTTTAAGATACCACTGGTATATTTCACTTTTACATTTGGATATTTCTTTTCATACTCAGCAATTGTTTCATCAATAATCTTATAGTAATCGTCATTGGGAACATCCCACTGACTGCCTGCATACATGGCAAATTGGAGCGTCACAGGCTTTGTTTCCCTGTGATAAATATATAAAATACTTCCGCAAAAAACCACGAATAAGACAGCTCCCAAAATCCCATTTCGCTTCCATTTATTCATGAGGAAATCCTCCACTGTTTTTCCCAATTCTGCTTTGCACTTCCCAGATTGCTAACTGGGTTCTATCTCTTAGATTTAATTTGCTTAAGATACTGCTCAGGTAATTTCGAATGGTTCCTTCCGATAAATTTAACTTACCAGAAATCTCTTTATTTGACATTCCACATCCCACCAGATGACAAACTTGATGTTCTGTATCATTTAACTCATCTACATTTTCTGCTGTAATTTCCATGTCATAATTAATTTGAGCCATTTCCGAAAATAAATGCACAACCTTTGATGCTATGTCTGGATTAATCATGGCTCCACCCTTATGTACCGTACGAATGGCTGCCCCTAATTCCTCCATAGAAATACCTTTTAACAAGTATCCACTGGCTCCATATTTTAATGCGCGATACACAAATTCATCATCATCAAATGTTGTTAATATAATAATCTTGACTTGAGGATAATTGTCTTTGATAATCTGCGTACATTGCACCCCATCCATCTCAGGCATACGAATATCCATAAGGACAACATCTGGTTTCTGCTTTCTAATAAGTTCAATAACTTCACGCCCATCCTTTGCCGTTCCTATTACCTCTATATCCTCTTTTGTCCCTAATATGATCTCAAGACTCTGTCTGATTAATTGCTGATCATCTGCTATTAAAACTTTAATCATAGTTTTCACCCCACCGAATTGGTATCTCTGCTTTCACTGTAAATCCATGTCCTCCAAGATAAGACAATTTTCCCTGAAGCATTTGAATCCGCTCTTCCATATGAACCAGTCCAAATCCTTCCTTTACATTCTCACAACCCTGTCCATTATCATGAATCAAAACCGTCAGCCATTTATCTTTCTTTTCAATGGTAACCCAGACCATTTCTGCCCTTCCATGACGAATTGCATTGGTAATACTTTCTTGTACCACGCGATAAATTACATCCTCTTCATCTGTGTTGAATTTTAATTGATTCACATGGTTTGTAAAATATATTTTTACATCTGATACTGCCATAGTATCTTCCATCATTTTTTTAATTGCATCCTCTAAATTCAAATGTTCCAATGCATCTGGACGAAGCTTGTTCACCGACCTCCTAATGTCTTTAATTCCCTGCCTTGAAACTTCTGACAAGACACTTAATTGTTTCTTAGTTCCTTCCACAGAATAATCAATCATAGCAATACACGCATCAATTCCCGCTGACAGTCCTGTCATGGTGTGACCTAACGTGTCATGAATCTCTCTTGCCACTCTATTTCTCTCTTTTGTCTCTCCCATTTTCTCCTGCATCATGGCATAATCCTGTAATTTAACATTCATATCCTGAAGTTTGCTGTTTGCAGTCTGAAGCTGAATATTTAAAAGAGCAATTCGTGCGTTTTCTTTCATTTGATTACGCATTAACACAATCATATACATTCCAAATACAATAATATTCAAAGAAACCATCACATTTCGGATTCCAAGAAGAATCATTTCCACTCCCGAAGGATAAACGCTCAAATACTCTTGGAATGAAATAATAGAAAATTTTGTTGACAACAAGTTATAGTCTGCAAATACAAAAACACCACACATAATAACAATAAAAAGATATCGATTTTGCTTGTAAATAATAGATGCTGCAATATCTGCAATTACAAGAAGAATAATTCCATTATATCCCACATACAAATATCGAATGATCACAAGACACAACGCTAACTCCAATCCGTAGATTCCCATCCGAATCCAAGAGGAAGTCCTTATCTTATTACGATACTCCATTACAAGAATTAATAGAAAAAATGATATAAATACAATAAAAATCATCTGCATTGGTTCTCTCGGCATATATGTAATCTCATTTAAAAATTCTCTTGCCTTATATTGATTTTCAACACGATAAGTCGTAATCAAAATTGTCACAGCAAGAAAACAGATAATAATAAAATTCAACGTACACATGCCTATTTTAAGGTAGTTTAAATTTCGATTCGACTGATTCATTTCTCCATCTCCTACTGCCAGTTTTGAATATCAAATTTGCTGATATTACTTTGGTCAATTAATTTTACTGGTATAATAATCTCTGATTTTACTTTTTTATGTTTTACCAGCTTGTATCCTGCTTCTACTGCTTTTTTTCCCATTTCTTTCGGATACTGTGCTGCCGTAGCTGTGAGCATCTTTTCTTTAATCAGACTCTTTCCATCTGGTGAACCATCTACCCCATATACAATGACATCTCTGCTTTTTCCTGCCTCATCAAACGCCGCCAAAGCTCCAATGGCTGTGGGATCATTTAAAGCCATGACCACATCAATAGTAATTCCCTTTTTAATAAACTGTTTAACTTTTGGAAGTGTTCTCTCTGTCTGTCCTTCTGTATCTGCCTCTCCAACCACACGATAATTGTCATTTCCTTTAATTGCATCTAAAAAACCAGTTATTCTATCAATTGCCGATTTTGCATTGTGATGTGTCAACAAAAGAATGTCTGCATGAGACATTTTCTTCATCATATTAATGGCACATAGCTTTCCTGCATTATAATTATCTGAAACAATCGTTGTAGATACTAATTTTTCATGATACACTGGCGCATCCACCGCAATAACAGGAATTCCAGCTTTTTTTGCCGCTTTTAACGGTGCATCAAGCTTCTTCCAGTCCACTGGCGTTACAAAAATACAATCTACTTTTTCATTAATTAAATAATAAATTTGTTTCCTTTGTTTTTCTGCATTTAGTGCTGGATCTAGTGTAATTAATTTATCATCATTCTTATCTACCTCTGCCTGAATTTCATTATTTACAGCCGTATAAAATTCATTGTTCATCGTCATATACGTTGCACCAAACACCCTGTTGCTTCCTTTGCTTTGTTGATTTTCAAAAGAAACAAAAATCTTTAGATACAAAATAACAATAAATGCAGATAATATTAATATAAATGCAAGTCCTGCCTTGTGTTCTTTTTGATTCATCCCTGCTCCTTAATCATTGAAAATTGATGATATAATACCTTCATTAACCCTTCATTCTCATTGGTATCTGCAACTATATCTGCAACTTCCTTTACTTCATCTGCTGCATTACCCATTGCCACTCCAACTCCTGCATAAGAAATCATATCAATGTCATTAAATCCATCCCCAAAAGCGATTGTTTCTTCTTTTTGAATATGAAAATAATCTTCCAACAATCTTATGGCATTAGACTTTGATGCTTCCATGGTCATAATTTCTAAATATGTTGGTTTTGATTTATAGATTCGCACCTCTGAATATTCTGCTTTTAGAAGGTTTTCGACTTTATTAATTTCCTCAGGCTCCCCCATACACAAATATTTATGAACACATGTAAATACTTCTTTATTTTCAAAATTGATCTCTTCTGGAATGACTCCTGTAATTTCACTTTCTTGTTTCGCCCACTTTTCTTCCTTGTCTTCTACAATCCAGCGATTTTCACTATATATGTTAATAGAGATATCTGTGCTGTATTTACGCAGACTCTTGTATATATTTTTTGCCGTACTCTGTTTAAAATTACAACTAAACAAATCATTTCCATCTGCATCTACAATCAATGCTCCACTATAACAAATCATAGGATAATGTGCTTTGATTTCATCTCTAATGGAAGTCATACCCTTTGGCATTCTCGCAGAAACTAAAACAAATGGAATTCCATGTTTCATAATCTCTTGAATCACTTCCTTGGTATCCTTAGATACTTCATGTTTTGTGTTTAATAATGTTCCGTCGATGTCACTAAAGACTGCTTTTAAGTTTTCCATTCCTCATCCTTATCCTCTCTTAATATGTAACGCTGCATTTATACTTATCCGGCAAGAAATAGGTAATACTATACTCCATCACCCTTGATTCCTTGTCAATAATCTGACTACACCTCTTTAACAGTGCCATTCCTTCTTGTATTTTTAATTTTGCCGCGATTTCTTCCTTTGCCTTCTCTACAGAAATCACATCCTCTTTTGGAAACCATGTATCCTCGCATGAAATTGCCTTTACTTTTTTGATTGTTTCATAAATTGAATCTTCATAGATATCCTTATCCACTGGAAGTTCTCGCTCTAAATTAAAACAAGACTGGGCATAAGCAAATGGCTGTTCCTCAATCACCCGAACTCTTTCCACCTTTAATACATAGTCTTCATATAATATTTCCAATCCAGAAGACACCTCCAAATCCGCTTTTTCAATGGATACCTTGACTTCTCTTGAGCCTAATACCTTTCCTCGTCTCTTCATCTCATGAGTAAGACTGTTTACTGTTTTCTTCTCTTGAATACGATTATGATTTAACACAACAGAGCCACGCCCACGACTTCGCTCAATATAGCCCTCTCGTTCTAACTCTTCCATGGCTCTCCGAATGGTAATCCGACTCACATGAAATTCATCTTGAAACTGCAATTCTGTCGGAATAATCTCTCCTACTTTATAAATTCTTGTCTCAATTCTGTGCCTTACAATTTCCTTAATTTGAAGATATAACGGTGTAGACTGCTCTAAAATCTTATCTTCCATGTGATCTCCTTTTCTTGCCCTATCTTTTGGCTTTATTATACCACAAAAGATATATCTTTTAAATAAATGATATATCTTTGCACACCTAAAAACTACATATAAAACCTTGTGTTCTTCTAATTTCTTGTAGTATGATAAAGAAAATGTATAATAGAAAGGACAGCTAATTTATGAAAAAACAAGTTTTACTTTATAATATTTCAGACAAAAAGCGTGCATTAGATATCCGGATGATTCTTATGCCTTTAAAAGTCAGAATTAAAAATGTAGCTAGTAAAGACTTTATCCAGCCTCTCGGTTATATTCTGGGATTAGACGATTTTGAGGCTATAGAATTATCTGAAAAGGAATCTCCTTTTACGGATGAAATGATGGTTCTTGCTGGTTTTACCGATTATGATATTGATTTTCTTATTCGAGGATTCCGAAAACTTAAAATCCCTGGAATTCCACTAAAAGCAGTTTTAACAGAAACCAATCGAGAATGGGATTCTTATCGACTATATGGGGATTTAAAAAAAGAACATGAATCCTTTCAATAAATATGAAAAGGGTGTTGTCACATATTTTGCGACAACACCCTTTTTCCATTTATATTAACCACCTTCGATGCCGAAAGGAATGGTGATTAATCCCATAAATCAAATGCTTGTGCAAGTTCTCTTACTTGCGCATCAGTCAACCCAGCTTTAATTTCTCCACCATTTAACATGTAGACCTGTGCATTCTTTTCCACCGTTTCAATCAGACCTATTGTATCTTCAAACGATGTTCCACTTGCGAACATTCCATGATATGGCCAAATAACAATTCGGTACTTTTCCATTTTTTTAGCGGTGTCTGGACCTATTGGTCCCTCCCCACAAACCATCCATGGCAGCATTCCCAAACCTTCTGGAAATACAAGCACACATTCTGAATTTAGTCTCCACATGGTTTTTGTAAATTTTTCTTCGTTAATTTCATGTGCAAATGTCATTGCAATTACATTGGTTGGATGACAATGCATGACCAGCTTATTATCTGGATTTTGTTTTAATCTTGCCTGATGGCATAATAAATGTGCAGGAAATTCACTTGTAGGTTTCATCCTTCCATTATCAAATCCCCAAATAATATCTATACTGTCATGATTCACTTTCACAATTCCAAGATCCTTCTCCGGATGTTTATGAATAGTTCTAAAAAACGAACCTGCCCTTGTTACTAAAAAATATTTTCCAATTAATTCTTTGGCTTCAAATGTCATTGCCACACGAACTGGTTTCCCCTTTTTCGCTTTTTCTACATCCTTTACATACTTATTTACCTCTTCCTCGGACAACAAATATGTAAGATTTCCAGCATGATTTTCTCCCCATCCTGCTTCCCAAAAATATCTGCATGATTCAATTGTCTCTTCTAAAAATGGGGTCTTTAAAATATCAGTCATAATATCCTCCTGTCTATTTACATCTTGAAACATACTCACTCATAGATCCAAAAATAATTGAAACTGAAGTTGCTCCCGCATCCTCACATCCAAGAGATCTATCACCTAAGAATTTAGCTCTGCCGAATTTGGCAGTATACTTTTTAGTATCTTCCACTCCTTGAAGAGCTGCTTGATACGCTACATCAAATAGTTCTTCAAATTCACAATCCTCTGATACTTGTTTCATTGCATCAACTGCTGGTTCTAATGCATCCAGCATTGTTTTATCACCCTTTTGAGCCTTTCCTGCCAGTTTAATTCTTTTCAAACCATTTTCACACATACCTACAAAGGCTTTCGGGCTTAACACTTCTTCTTTCGGCTGTTGTATTACGCCCATAAACATTGCAGAAAAAATAACACCTGAAGCTCCGCCCATAGAATTCATCATTGCCATCCCAGCGCCTGAAAATACATCATATATTGTCTCTGGTTTTTTTTCTGACAAAAAATCTTTTACTGCCATAAAACCTCGTTCAATTCCCAGTCCATGATCTCCATCTCCTATTTTCCCATCAATTTCACAGAGTAGTTTTTTACTCTCTATCATTTTATCTGCAACATAAGACATCATTTGTATTGTTTGACCTACATTTAACTTTTTCATTCTTATCACCTTTATTTTCCTTTATGATAATAGCATGGTGTATATGCTGGCTGGTTATATAATTTTTTTAATTCTTCATCTAAGACCATAATAGAAATTGATGCACCTGCCATTTCCAAAGATGTACAATAAGAATTAACAATATTATCATATACTGTTATCTTTTTAGCTTGTAAAATTTGGTTTACTCTCCGATTAATTATATTCAGTTCCAAACTAGTGGTTGCCGCCATACCATTTACAAATACTATGACTTCCTTTCCCTCTAAAGAACCAAAATCAGCTATCAGATCTTCCATCATTTCATCCACGATCTCATCCGCTTTTTTAAGTTTTTCTCTTTTGATTCCTGGCTCTCCATGGATTCCCATTCCATATTCAAACTCATCCTCACCAATTATAAAATTCGGTGGATTCCCTGGAATTGAACATGGTGTCAACGCTATTCCAATGGAACGTAAATTTCCATTTGCTTTTTCAGCTGCTGCTTTTACTTCTTGTAAGGAATACCCGAATGCTGCTGCAGCACCTGCAATTTTGGCAACAAATAACATACCTGCAACACCTCGTCTGCCGTCTTTGTCTTCTTTTGTTGCAGACGCAACGTCATCGTTGACAACCACTTGTTCTACCCTTACTCCATTCATCATTGCAAATTCTTGGGCAACAGCAAAATTCATAGTATCCCCTGCATAATTCCATACAAGACACAATACACCATCCCCTTGATCTGCTGATTCTATTGTCTTTGAAATTGTATTAGGATCTGGGGAAGCAAATACACTTCCCATTGCTACCCCATCTAACATCCCTTCTCCAACCAGTCCTGAAAGCATAGGTTCATGCCCACTGCCTCCACCAGACACTACACTAACTTTTTTCTTTCTTTTTTTCATTATAATTCCATTTACATCTGGAACTTTTTCATAGAAATCTTTCTGTGAAAATAAAAGTCCTTCTAAACTTTCATTCACAACTGAAAGAGGATCATTTATAATTTTTTTCATCTCTAAATCTCCTTCTTTTTCTTGCGTTTTGCATCTCTATACTCTTTTCGCATTTTTTTACCATAGTAAAACTCTCCAAAACCTACATCTTCGTATAAATATGTAAGTAATATTGCAAGTACAAAGCAGCAAACACTTAACATCATGTCCCATTTCAATACACTAATTACAAGAAACAGTGTATCAATTAATGCCAATGCAACAAAAGCAGCTTTCTTTAATTTTACTTTTTTCATAAATGATCCCTCCAGATTTTATTTTTTGCTACCTATGCTTCTACATCAATTCCTAGTTCTTTGGCATACTTCATGTCCTCTTTTTTGATTGACTTAAAATAGTAAATTGCCAATGGAATTGTAATAACCAAAATTACAATTGCTATAATATTTTTATCTGACGCCGCTGCAAACACCCATCTCAATTCAGAAATATCAATTCCAAACCATGCTAACATCTGACCTTTAGGAACTGTTGCCCCACCTGTTACTTGTGCTAACTTTGTAAAATGTGGTGCAAAATACGAAGCCACATATAAGTGAATTGGGATGCCAATTACTGTACCAATGGCCATCTTCAACATATTACCCATAGTTAGGTAGAACAAAGGAACAATTAGACAAATATCCATCAATCCACCAAATGGTAATACAATATTTCCCGGTAAGAAAATAGCATAAATAAAGATTACTGGAATTGCTAAAATCATTAAAAGCCAATGTTCCGAACGTCCCGCCATAACTGGCCAGTCCATTCCAATGGTAATATCTTTTCCATGAAATTTTTTCTTCATAAATTCAGTTGCTGCACTACTAACTGGAGTAAGTGCAGTTGTAAATAATTTTGCCACCATTGGAAATAGTGTCAATGCACATCCAGCTTGTACTCCTAGCTGTAATACCTTTTGATAGCCATATCCTCCGAAAATCCCAATAAAACATCCTACAATAAATCCCATGATATGATTTTCGCCAAAAATACCTATTTTATCTCTAACTTTTTTTGCATCAATATCCAGTGTATCTGGTACGATTTTATCTAGAAGATGCGTCAATGGATAGTAATAAATTCCAGCTAAAAACATTGGATGAGGCATTGAAATTCCAGGAATTCCAGTCAGTTTCTGAAGTCTGTATTTTGTACAGTCTGCATTCTTTAACTCAAACACTATCTGCACCACCGCGCATGCAAATCCAATCGCAGTGTTTCCTGATACATAAGCCACTAAAAACGCTGTACAAACCTTATTTCCCACATTCCACATATCTACATTTAAACAGCTTGTAAATCCTACTGCCAATAAAACAATATTAAGCACAATCTGCACTGGGAACATTAAGAAAGCATACTGCCATGTCCAACAAAGTCCCAAAGCCGGTGCCCACCCCATATCTAACGCTTTCAACTGGACTCCAGTATTATTTACGAATGCCTGTGCTGCCGCACCTACACTATCAGTCATTAATGACATTACATGATTCATCCCGATTAAAGCTACACCTAACGTCAAACCTGCTGAAAATGCTTTTGCTGGTTTCATTCCTAAAACAATTCCGATTAATGTTACAATAACGGGCAAAAATACACTTGCACCTAAATCAATTAAGCCTTGAAAAAAAGCTTGCAATAAATCCATAGTTTTTCCTCCTAATAATTAACTTGTTTATTTTTTAAATTCCTCCAATATTTTTTCTAACTCTTCCTCCGCTCCCATACCTGTAATAAATGGAACTCCACTAAATGTTGGTAGATTATATGTTGTATCTTCCGTTCCACAAATCGAAACATAGATATCTGCTACTTTTTCATATTGTGGCATTGAATTAATATTAATTGCCTCAATCTGAAAATCACTCCTGCTAATTCCATGATCCTCTAATAAATCTGCTAATTTTACTGCACAAGTTTGGGAAGTTGCAACTCCACCTCCACATGCTACAACGATTGTTTTCATAGTATTTTCTCCTTTCATTTAAACATCAGCGGCTCTTTTTACGACCTTATAAATTTCTTCTGATGTTTTGGCATCTTTTAATTCATTCAAAACTGCTTTATCGCTAAACATTCCTATTATTTTTTGCAACATTTTCAAATGCATGGTTGGATCATTTAGTGCAAGCATAAAAATCATTTCTACATCTAAAGTTTTTTTCTTATTTCCCATCTCATGGAACGAAACGGGATTTTGCAATTTAGCAATTGAAATACATCCTTCATTCACATGATTGCTGTCTGTATGTGGCATGGCAATAATAATTCCAGCAGTAGGCAATCCAGTTGGAAACACTGCCTCCCTGTCTTTTAGAGCCTGCACATAACTTTCTTTTGCAATTCCATCTTTTACAAGTTTTCCTCCCATAACTTCAAATACTTCATCTTGATTCTTTACTGAAAGATTCTCGTAAATATATTCTTTTTTTATTAATTCTCCAGCTATTGACATATCATGTCTCCTTAGTCATCATAAACAATACAATTTTTAATCACTTTTCCCGCTGCATGCTCTCTAATTGCTGCTTCTGTATCTTCAATTTTATATTCATGTTCAACAAAATCTTTTGCCTTAATTGCTCCCATCTTCAATAGTTCAAAGGCTGCATTTACATGCTGAGGTGTCGTATGGAATACTCCCTTGATTGTAATTTGTTCATAGTGCATCCTTGTACAATCAATATTGACACTTGTATCTTTTTTCGTTCCACCAAAACATAAAACTTGTCCACCTGCTCTAACTTGCTGAAATGCAATTTCCCATACTTGTGGTAACCCTGCTGCTTCAATTGCAACATCCACTCCACGGCTGTCTTCTGTCAAATTTCTTACTGCCTCAATCTGATCTTGTTCATCAATATTAATTGTTTCAACAGCTCCTAATTTTGCTGCTAACTTTAATCGATTTGCCTGCTTGTCACATGCAATCACTCTTGCCCCTCTTAAATAAGCTAATCGAATAAACATAAGCCCAATTGGTCCACATCCATTGACAACAACTGTATCTCCTAATTCAATCGTTACATTGGAAATTCCGTATACTGCACATGACAATGGCTCTGTTAATGCTGCCTGCTTATACTCCATGTTATCTGGCAACTTAAACATTGTTTCATTTACAATATTGGCTGGAATTAATTGATATTCACCATATGCACCTAAGTTAGATGGTAAATCAGTACACATAGAATGCTGACCCTTTTTACACCAATAGCACTTATGACAAGGTGCTGTGTTGTGTGCTACAACTCTATCTCCAATTTTAAACTTTGTGACACCCTCTCCAATGGCAATAATATCACCTGATGCCTCGTGTCCAATTAAGTGAGGTGGCTGGTATCGATAGCCTCTCATAAACATTTTACAATCAGTTCCACACGTTAATGTTACCTTATTCTTTACTACAACCTCTCCAGGTCCCGGTGTGGGAATTTCTGCCTCTTCCAATCTAATATCCTGAATGCCATGATATACAATTCTCTTCATTTTTTCCTCCTTGCTTTAGGTTATCTTGTTATTATATCTGGGTCGTCACCCAATGAACTCGTTAACGAATTGTTCCCTCTATGATTGATACTTTTTTAAAATATTAATAATTTGTTTTTCACTCTTTGCTTCTACTAACTGTTTAATTCCTTTCTCATCTGCTGCTAAATTTGTCATTTGTAACATTGCTTTTAAATGTTTTTTTTCATCAATTGGTGCTAACATTATAAAAACATGTACATCCAAACCTCCAAATCTCACTGGCTTATCAAGCACCAGCATTGACATTCCCAATTTTTTCACGCCAAACTTTGGCATTCCATGGGGTACAGCAATCTTTCCTCCAAAAATAATATAAATTGATTCATCATTATATTGGCTAATTACCTTGTTCACATATTCTGTTGTAACATTCTGTTTGTCTAATAAAGGCTGTGCAACTACCCTCATTGCCTCTCTCCAGTCTCCAACCCTCTCATTTTGTTGAATGTAATCTGCACTAAGCAAATCTGTGATATTTACATCTTCGCTCATTTCTTCCTTGGAACTACTATCATCAATATCAACAGAAAAATATCTCTTCAATTCTCTTTTAAGCATTTTTTCTTGTTTTACGTTGATGCATTTTTCCATTTCAATATATTTCTTTACAATATCCATTACCTCTTCCACATCGTACTCTACTGTTTTAATTCCATATATTTCTTCTAATACTTTTTTTCTCAAGGCTTTTTTATCATGAATTGTAATAACTGGATCAACCATAAAAACCAGCTTTTTTGTCTTTAGTGAAACTGGTGAAAAAACAATATCATATGTATTTTCATTTCTTGTTTCAAACTCCCTCACGGATGTGGTATCAAGAAAAATAAACTCTGGGAACAATTCTTTTAGTGAAGTATGCATTACTTTTGATACAGTGATTCCATTTGGACAAACAACCAATGCTCTTGGTTTTTCTACTAATTTTTGTCCTTCTTTTCGAAACCAACTTGCCACAAACATTGTAATAAACTTCAACTCAATTTCTGGAATCTTGCTTCCAATTAACTCCTCCATTGGTTTCATACACTGTTGTAATAATAAATGAATTTCCTGTAATTCATTTTCATACATCTCTACATTTACAAGATCTAAAAGATTTCCTGTCAACGTTAAATTATATTTAATTCTGTAATATGCAGGCTTCATATGCTGTACCAGCATTTGAATCAAATGTTCCCTATCCTGAAATACAATACATGCTCTATTCTCAAATCTACTCACTACTTCTTCTACTGCACTTTGAATCTCTATCATCTTTGCTTCTGATAAAACCATCTCTCCTACAAGACTAGTAGATAGTAGTTGTAATGTTATAAAAAAACGCTCTTGTTTTGGCACCTCTCCAATGGATGACAACAACCGTTCTGCAAACGCATATTCTTTGGTATCTGATAATTCCTGACATAACATCTCATCTGCTTGAAGATAATATCCATTTTCTATTCTTCGATACACAAGTGCTAAAGCATATGGTGTTGTCTCCATCTTATCATCTGTATATGCGATCCGTAGTTCCTCTTCAATTGTCTCCAACCAGTCTCTAAACTTCTCCACCTCTTCATTGGTTACATGTGTAATATGACCTATCATGTATCTTCCAAAAGATATATTTAGAATCTGATTTACAAGCTCGATTAATAACTTTCGTATTTCAAACTCGTTTCCCTTTATAAAATAGCCTTTTAATCTTGTATATTTTAACTCTAATTTATGTATACTCAACTTTTCTTTCACAATTTTCAAGTCACTTAAAATTGTGTTTTTGCTGACCTGCAATTCAGAAACAAAATGTTGCAGGGATAAATCTTCCTCCATGGTAATTATCATTAACATGAGTAATTCTACTCTTTCAGCTTCAGACGGAATATAATCTTTTAGATTTATTTTGCCAGAACATTTATCCAATAACTCTTTTAAATCATCTGAAACAATTAATTCTCCTGACCGCTTCTTGACAATTGGTGTTATTTTTCGTTCTCTTAAATATGCATTTATTTTACTAATACTATACATAAACTGCCTCAAGGAAATCTCATACTTCGCTTGTATTTCCTTTGAATTATGTCTGACTCCTGCTGCAATATCATTTAAAATCATTTCACTTCGCTCATCCAAATGCATATCTTCTTCCCTCCTCTTTAACCATATTGTATTTTACATATTGCACAAATTCAATTCAATTTGGTCACATTCTTTGTTGATTATTGCTAAGTTTTTTGTGATGAATTTTTGCAACCCTATATACTTACTAGCTTTTTAACCTTCTATTTCCTAATTTTGAATATAAAAAAACAGATATTATAGTTTCGATTATCGAACTATAATACCTGTTCCCCTTTTCTATCTTCTTCTGTTTCTTAAAAGAATTTCACAATATATCCTTGAATAAATATCACTAATACGATCACTGGTAAAATATAAGTTACATACCCACGCACAATTCTTGGGAATTTCCACCCTTTTCCTTCATTTGCTTCCTTCATAAAGTTATCAAATCCCCATCCATAACGACTTGTACAGAACAACAAATATATAATACTTCCAATTGGCAAAATATTATTGCTTACAATGAAATCTTCTAAATCAAGAACTGTTGTCCCTGCTCCAAATGGCTCAAAATGGCTCAAAATATTAAAACCTAATACACATGGCAGTGACAATAAAATCAAGGCAAGCATATTAAAAATAATTGCTTTCTTTTTACTACACCCAGTCAGGTCTGTGGCAAATGCAATAATATTCTGGAACACTGCAATCACTGTTGACAGTGCTGCAAATGACATAAATAGAAAGAATAAAGTTCCCCAGATTCGTCCTCCCGGCATATGAAGAAATACATTTGGCAGCGTAATAAATATAAGAGATGGTCCCGCATCTGGTCTTATATCATACGCAAAGCAGGCTGGAAATATAATAAGCCCTGCCATCAATGCAACTGCGGTGTCAAGCAAAGTTACACTCACAGCTTCTCCCGTTAAACGGTGGTCCTTTCCGATATAACTCCCAAAAACCGCCAATGCTCCAATTCCAATGCTCAATGTAAAAAACGCCTGCCCCATAGCTGCAAGAATCGCCTCTCCAGGTCCATTTTCTAACATCTTATTAAAATCAGGTTTTAGATAAAACTTAAGCCCTTCTCCTGATCCTTCCATAAAGACTGAATGTATCACCAAGACTACCATAAGTACGAGAAGGCTTACCATCATAATCTTTGTAATTTTTTCCACTCCATTGACAAGGCCTCCGCCACAGACCCAAAAACAAAGTACCACAACTAAAACCATAAAAACTATCATCAGTATTGGTTTTGATAAGATTTGATTAAATTCTTCGGATACCTGGCTTGACTCCAGTCCTACAAAATCTCCCTTAAGCATTTTGAAAAAATACATAATCATCCATCCCGCCACTGTTGTATAGAACATCATTAATAAATAGTTTCCTGCGATGGCAATATACTTTACTAAATGCCATTTACTATTCTTTGGCTCCAAAGCATCAAAGGATAGTGCAACACTCCTTTGGCTGGCTCGTCCCACAGAGAACTCCATAATGACAATTGGCAGCCCTAAAATTACTAAGAATAGCATATAGATTAAGACAAAGGCTGCTCCACCATATTGTCCTACAATGTAAGGAAACCTCCATACATTCCCCAAACCAATGGCACAACCCGCCGATATTAGTATGAATCCCAAACGGGAGGAAAACTTCTCTCGCTTCATTTTTATAATCTCCTTCTAATTTTCTTTTTTATTTCAAACAGAATCTATTTATTATAACATGTCTTTTTATTTGTTTCCATTTTTATAACAATTTCTTCACTTCCTGTTCACATTCCATTGTTATTGTAAATAAAAAGAAAAGGAGAGAATCTATGAATAAAAAAAATGTATTTAAAATTATTTTAGACTTCGTTATGGCAGTTGTTTTAGCTTTAATGTTTCGTAAAATGTCACTAGGACTTAATTTTCATGAAATAGGAGGTCTGGTTCTACTAGGCGTCTTTATTTTCCACATTATTTTAAATTGGAAATGGGTCGCTGTCACCACAAGAAATGTATTTAAAAAAGAAACTCCAAAGAAGATTAAAATTTGTTATTTTGTTAATGTATTATTAATCGTTTGTTTCTTCTGCATCGGAATCAGTGGAGTCTTTATTTCAAAAATTGTATTTAATATCAATGCACTTCAAAATGTCCCTTGGCAAATGATTCACTATACTAGTTCGGCCGTTGCTCTACTGTTGGTTGGAATTCATCTTGGATTACACGTTTCATTTATCACTGGAATGTTGAGTAAGATGTTACCTGGAAAAGGAAAGCCACAAAAAATGATTGGAATTGTACTTAGTATCATCCTCATTGGATTTGGGGCTTACAGTTTAAAAACAACAAGTTATATTCAATGGATTACCATGCCTGTCACTGGACAAAGTGCAAAGGGACACAATTTTAACAAAAACGAAACACCTCCATCCAGAAATAAACCAAGTGGATCTGCTCCATCAGTTCAGGATTCTGGAAGTAGTTCTGACTCTTCCACGACAAGTGATGAAAATGTTGAATTTAATAACGAAAATCCAGAATCAAGTAATCAAGGTAAAGGAAAAGGATTTGGTGCTGGCGGACAAAACAGAAAAGGACTTGGAAATAAAAATGGAGAGCAAAGTATAAGTATACAAAGTGCTTTACTGACCATAGGAAACTTCTTTTCTATCACCTATTTATTTGCAGCAATTACGGCATTGATTTACCATCTACTGACTCGTAACAAAAAGCATAGTAGCTGAATTAGAATAAGTTTTATTTAAAAAGCAGGAGAATCAAAACCTCCTGCTTTCACTACATAAACTTCTTTTTTGAAACCCATACACAAAATCCAACAATTAATCCACTTAACACAATAATCATCGGATATCCCAAATGCCATGTAAGTTCAGGCATAGCTGCAAAATTCATTCCATACCATCCTGTAATCAATGTAAGAGGCATAAATATAGTTGCCACAACAGTAAGTACTTTCATGATTTCATTTTGTCTAGAATCCACCTGTGCCTGATACACCTCCTGTACCTGTTTTGTATATTCTCGTAATACTTGCACTCTGCTCTGAAGTCTGTCAGCACGATGTTCTAAGGCATCATACATACGTGTTAGCCTGTCATCAGAAAAATAATACTCCTGTATAGTTTCACCCAGCATAGAAAGCTGACCATAATATATATATATCACTCTTAGAATTCTCCGGTATTCCGGCATTCTTCCATTAAATTTATCTAAATTTCCATTTAAAATTTCTTCTTCCACATCTCCAATGTCATCTTCAATTTCTTCCAGCATTGACATATCAGTTGATACAATCTCAATTATAAACCTCTGAAACAGTTCCCTTACTCCATCTTTCTCTTCCATCAGCCGTTTCGCCTTGTCCAACAAAGGTTTTGCAAAATCTGTGTTATCAATTAAAATCAACTCATCTTCTGATAGTATAAAACTAATCTTGTAACTGTGTTCAAAATTACTTTTTTTATTTGGAATGAGTAAATTACCGCTGACACTTTTTGAAAATAATTCCACCTTACACGAACTAATATCCTCAAACTCACGACTTAAATGATGAAAATGAGGTTTTCCCTGATACATCTCTTTCCATTGTTCATATGTGACTATTCTATCACTCATACTAGACCCTCCTCAGTCCATATTATAACACATATATAAAACACAAAAAAATCCTTTAGAGGATACCTCCTAAAGGATTTTTGTGCTTTTATTGTTCTATATGTAATAATTCATGGGATAAGTGTCCACATGGTTTTTCAAAAAATTCCTCATACAACCGAAGTACATCTGGATTCTCATGAGAATATCTCATTTGATTGCTTTGATCTAAAAAGTATAAGAAATTCCCCCGCTCTTGAGCCAGTTCCTTTCCATCATGAATTGGCTGACCTCCGCCACCAGAACATCCACCAGGACAAGCCATAACCTCTACAAAATGATATTTTACCTCATTTCGTTTAATTGCTTCCATTAATTTTCTTGTATTGGCAAGTCCACTGACAACTGCAATCTTCACAGTTTTTCCTTGAATATCAAGTTCTGCTTCATTCCAGTCATATTTGTGCATTCCACGCACCTGCTTAAATGCGTCTGCCTCTAATTTTTCTCCTGTCATCAAGACATATGCACTACGAAGTGCCGCTTCCATAACACCTCCAGTTGCTCCAAAAATCACACCTGCACCAGTGCTGTTTGCAAAAGGAGTGTCAAAATATCCATCTTTTACTGCCGCCACATCCACAAATTCAGAACGTACTAGTCGATCTAATTCTCTGGTTGTAAGAACACAATCAATTTCATGTCCTGCATATTCTTTATAGTAAAAATCCATATCCTTTTCTGCTTTTTTTGCCACGCAAGGCATAATAGACACACTATAAATATTTTCTGGGTTTACCTGTATCTGCTGTGCAAAATAACTCTTCATCACAGAACCAAACATTTGCTGTGGAGATTTTGCACTAGACAATCTTGTTACCATTTTAGGATACTGTGTCTTCATAAAACGAACCCATCCTGGACAACAAGAAGTAAACATAGGATATTTATCCAAATTACCAGAAGTAAAGCGTTCAATAAATTCTGTTCCCTCTTCCATAATTGTCAAATCTGCTGTAAATGAAGTATCAAATACATAGTCTGCACCCATTTTTCTTAAAATTGCAGCAATCTTTTCTACCGTTCCTTGCTCTCTTGTTAATCCAAGGGATTCTGCCCATGCAGTTCTTACTGCTGGTGCAATCTGAACTACAACAGTTTTATTCTCATCTGCAATTGCATCTAAAAATTCCTGTGTATCATCTCTTTCTCTTAAAGCTCCCACTGGACAGTGGGTAATACATTGTCCACATAAAGAACAGTCTGCTGTTTCAATATCCCGATTCAATGAAACTCCCACAGAGGTTCTTGCTCCTGTGCTTGTTACATCCCATATATTCAATCCCTGAACCTTGTCACAAATTTGAACACATCGCATACATTTAATACACTTGTCCCCATCACGAATTAAAGGGAAATCTGCATTCCATATTTCCTTTGGTACTTCTTCCTTGTACGGAAGTTCTAGAATATTCAGTTCATTGGCTAAAGACTGTAACGTACAGTTTTGACTTCGACTACAGATTGCACACTGCATATTATGCTGAGAAAGTAACATAGATACTGTTTTTCTTCGATTTCGGCGCACTTTGGGACTATTTGTATACAAAATCATTCCCTCTTGTACTGTATTATTACAAGAAGTAACTAATTGCTCTTTTCCTTCTTGTTCCACAACGCAAACCCTGCAAGCTGCTATTTCATTAATATCTTTTAAATAACACAGCTTAGGAATCTTAATATGATTCAGTGCTGCAGCTTCCATAATTGTTGTTCCTTCTGGAACAATCACTGCTTTTCCATTGATTGTTAATCTTACCATTTTGTGCTCCTTCCTCCTTTAAAGATTCCATATCCAAAGTGATCACAACGAAGGCATCTGGATGCCTCTTGGTGTGCTTCTTCTGATGACATGGTGTTTTCAACGCCTTCAAAGTCATGAATTCGCTCTCCCGACTCTCGTTCTGTCAAATTTACACGTCCACAAGGAAGTTTATCCTCCAAACTTGGTTCTGGAACTTCTACTTCCGCTTCTACCTCATGATGATATCCAAGGTACTCATCAATATTTGCTGCAATTACCTTTCCTGCTGCAATGGCTGAAATAACCGTAGATGGTCCAGTAGCACAATCTCCACCCGCAAATACTCCAGGCATATCATCAAATCCTCCAAATTTTTCTACACTAATTCTTCCTCTTTGTACTGGAACACCATTTTTCTCAAAATGTTCATATTCTATATCCTGTCCAATAGATACAATTACTTTATCACAAGGAATTAATACTTGATTTCCCGTCTTTTTTACACTTGCTCTTCCATCTTTGATTGCACTAATCATTTGTGGCTGAACCCAAAGACCTGCTACGTTTCCATCTTTGTCTTTTTCAATCTTTACCGGTGCCATTAATGTCTGGATTTCCACACCCTCTGCAATCGCTCCCTCAATTTCTGACGGAAGGGCTGTCATATCTGCAACTCTTCGGCGATAAACAATGCTTACCTTGTTTGCACCAAGACGGACTGCCGTTCTAACTGCGTCCATAGATACATTTCCACCACCAATAACAGCTACTTCTTTTCCAGTAAAATCTTCATATTTTTCATGTCCAATATCTCTTAAAAACTGTACTGCTGAAACAACTCCATTTGCATCTTCTCCTTGAATTCCAAGCTTTTTATCTGTGCTTGCACCAATGGTAATCAAGACGGCATCAAACTGTTTCTTTAACTGTGCAACCGAAAGATCTTTTCCAATACTTTTTCCGTATTCGACTTTCACTCCAGTATCCAAGATTGCCTGAATATCTTCTTCTAACCGGTCTTTTGGAAGTCGATAATTAGGAATTCCATAGCGGAGCATTCCCCCTAGTTTTGGCAACATCTCATATACAGTTACTTGATGCCCCATTAATTGAAGAAAATAACCAGCACTTAATCCCCCTGGTCCTCCTCCTACAATTGCAATTTTCTTTCCTGTAGATTCGGCACACGCTGGAGGTGCCACATATCCTGCCATATCCGCAGCAACACGCTTTAAACCTCTAATATTAATTGCAGCATCTGTCATGTTTCTACGACATCTTGCCTCACAAGGATGTTCACAGATAAAACTACAAGTTGTTGGAAATGGATTATCTTTTCGTATCAAACGAATGGCATCTTCATAACGTTTTTCTTTGACCAGCGCAATATACCCTGGAATATCCACTTTTGCTGGACATAGAGACACACAGGGAACCGGCTGATTAATGGTACTTAGACAGCGATGATACATTATGTGTTCTAGATAATCATCTCGAAATCCTCTTACTCCATTATGTACCATTCTTGCTGCTTCATATCCTATGGCACAATCCGCAGATTCCATAATGCTGACGGATGTTTCTTCAATCTCTTTTAAGGTATGTATTGTTGCTGTTCCTTCTAACACTTCTGTAATTAAATTAATTAGCTGTTTTAATCCCACTCTACACGGAACACATTTCCCACAAGTCTGTGAATGACAAAGCTCTAAAAAAACTCTAGCCAAGTCCACAGGACATAACCCTGGAGGACTTGACTCGATTCTTCTCTCTAGATCTTTGTACAAATTTTCAACGACAAGTTGTGATTGATTTGGAACATTCAATTCTAATCTACTCATATTTGTACCACCTATCTATTATCTTATGCTATATTCATAATCTTTAAGTTCTCGTCTATCTTTAATGGAGAACCTGTTAATTCCTGCACTTGTTCTACTGTTGTATCTGGTGAAATTTCAACCAGCTTAAATCCGTCTTCTTCCACATCAATAACTGCTAATTCTGTAATAATGCGATTTACCTTATTCACTGCAGTTGGAGGAAGTGAAACTTTATCTAACAATTTTGGTGCTCCCTTTGCAGTATGTGTCGTTACCACGATAACTCTCTTTGCTCCAGCAACCAAATCCATTGCTCCACCCATTCCAGGAACTATTTTCCCTGGAACAATGTGGCTTGCCAATGTTCCCTCTTTATCTACTTGAAGAGCTCCAAGCATAGTAAGGTCTACGTGTCCTCCACGAATAATTCCAAAAGATGCAGCACTATCAAACAATGATGCCCCTTTTTGAACAGACACATGTTGTCCTCCCGCATTGACTAAATCTTTATCTTTACGTCCTTCTGCTGCTAATCCACCCATACCAAGAATTCCATTTTCACTTTGAAGTGTTACAACCACATCATCATCAATATAATTTGAAACCATAGTTGGAAGTCCAATTCCTAGATTCACAACATCTCCATGAGAAACCTCTTGTGCTGCTCTGCGTGCAATGATCTCTTTTACGTTCATTTTGCTTCCTCCTGTTCTTCCTCTAAAATATAATCAACAAAAATACCTGGCGTCATAACATGGTTTGGATTGATTTCACCTGTTGGCACAATCTTTTCTGCCACAGCAATTACCGTATCTGCTGCCTGTGCCATCAGCGGATTGAAATTCTTTGTGGTTCCATCATAATAAATATTTCCTGCTTCATCTACAAATGTTCCACGAATCAAAGCTACATCCGCTTTTAATGGCTTTTCCAGCAAATATTCTTTTCCATCTATAACGATTACATTTTTCCCCTTTGCTACCTCTGTGCCCACTCCCGTTGGAGTTAAAATCCCTCCGAGTCCAACACCACCTGCTCTTACTTGTTCTGCAAGTGTCCCTTGAGGTACCAATGTTACATTTAATGTTCCTTCTGACATTTGACGTCCAGTCTCTGGATTCGTTCCAATGTGAGAAGCAATTAAATTCTTCACAAGTTTTGCACTGACAAGCTTTCCGATTCCAGTTTTCTCATTTAACCCAGAATCATTAGCAATAACTGTCAGGTCTTTATATCCTTTTTCTACAATTGCGTCCACTAAATGTTCAGGAGTCCCATTAGATAGAAATCCCCCAATCATCAAAACAGACTCATCGTGAATAAAGCTCATAGCGGTTTCAATATTTATTATCTTATCCATGGTTAATCTCCTTTGTTCTACATCCAGAATTATTCAACTTCAAAATAATTCCCATCATCTATTGTGCGTGCACTGTCTTTTTCATAAGTTCCCATTTCTCCACACTCTGGACACTGTCCGAATTCGTCACCGAATTCTACCATCAGGTCACTGGCATATTTGAATTTCTTTCCACACTTTGGACAGTGGTAGTAAAAATATAATGCACCCCAGCTCATTGTTTTCTCCTTCTTATTTCATTCCAAGGATTTCGCGGGCATCACTTGGAGTTGCTACTTGATTTCCGTATTCTTCAATCACACGTTTTGCACGCTCTACAAACTGTGCATTACTTTGTGCTAATTGTCCCTTTGCATACATTACGTTATCTTCCATTCCAACACGAATGTTTCCACCAAGAGCAACTGCTCCATATAACATTTCCATTGCACTGTGTCCCACACCGAAACATGACCATGTAGATCCTGGACATAACTGCTCCATTGTTTCCTTCATAAATACTAGGTTCTTTAATGTTCCTGGAATTCCATTGGCACATCCCATACAAAATTGGAAATGAAGTGGTGCTTTTAATACACCTTTCTTCAAATAATATGCTGCATTTGCAATCATGCCAGGATCAAAAGCTTCGATTTCCGGCTTTGTTCCAGTCTCTTGAAATAGTTTTCCACAATTCTCAAGGAATGTTGGAGAGTTTATAAACAATCCACTATTTAACCAGTTCATAGATCCACAGTCATAAGATGCCATCTCTGGTTTTAGCTCTTTGACATGTGCCACTCTTGCTTCATCATCTGCTAAGATATCTCCCGATGTTGTTAAATTCAAAATAATATCGCAATCTGGATATCTTGAATGAATCAATTCAACTGTTTCTCGAAATTTATTCTTATCCATAGCACCATTTCCCTCATCATCTCTCATATGAAGATGTGCAATGGCTGCTCCTGCTTTCCAACATGCATATACATCATCTGCAATTTCAGATGGAGTCATTGGAACATTAGGATTGTTTTCTTTTTTTGGCCATGCCCCTGTGACTGCTGCCGTAATAATTGTCTTTTTCATTGTGTCCTCCTATATCATCTTATCTAAAGCTTCTTCCACCAAAGTCTCTTCTTCTACTTGGTGATCTTTATTGTATTTGTATTCATCAATAAATGTGATGCAAACTGATACAATCACTGCCGCTGCTGCAAAAATAAGATATGCATAATTTAAATTTCCAATTACATTTGTTACAATTCCGTTGATAACAAAACACCATGCCGTTACAAATCCTTGAATTGGGAAAATAACTGAATTTACTTTGTCAAATCCTTGTCTTCCAAAAATAGATGTTGGAAGAGATGTTGTAAAGTTTGCACTTCCTCCAATTCCAAAACCAATCATGAAAATAGAAATATAGAATAATAATCCTACTTTTCCTCCTGATAAAACATTGATAATCAATGCTGCTGCATACCAGAATCCAAATCCTTGCATGGTTCTCTTTGTTCCAATTTTATGATCAATAATTCCAATCAACCATGAACCAAAAACCCCTAACAATGCAACCACTGTCATAAGTGTCAATGCTGCTGGCTGGCTCATACCAAAATCTCTAATATTTCTTGTAACCAACTGCTGCATAACTCCTACAGAACAGATTTGGAACATTCCAGTAAAGATTGCTGCAAGCCATAATTCTTTTACTTTTAACAGCTTTCCTGTGGTCCAGTCAGATTTTTCTTCTGCAGTAAAATATTCATGCTTGTATGTCTCATCCGAAACATTATCTGGATTTAATCCTCTTTCCTCTGGTGTATTTCTCATGAAAATTCCACCCACAACTCCAAGAATAATGGTTGCAACTCCAATTGGAACAGAACCTTTACCGATTCCTCCAAATGCTGCTACAAGTCCTGTTAAAATAGCTACATAAAATGCAGATGCGAAGTTGTGACCCATTGTGGTATAACCCATAACAATTCCCTTTTTCTTAGGAAACCAGTTGGCTACTAAAGTCCCTCCAGCAATATATCCTGCTGACATCATTCCTGTTGCACAGAAAATCATGGCAATCATATATCCTGTTACTGTTGTAGCATTACTACATGCAATATAAGAAACTCCCGCAATAATGGTAAAAATAGAAGAGGTAGCACGCGCTCCAATCTTCTTATTGATTTGGCCTACGATAATGAAACCAACGACTGCAATCATTCCTGCATATCCATTTGTTTGAATGATCGTTCCTGGTGTGACTCCAATATTAGCTGCCGCTGCTGGCGCCAATACGTTCGTACCATCATTTATCATTCCTACATAGAAGAAAAACATTAATAGACAATAAATGATAGTTCCCCATCCAGCTGCTCCAAAATTGACAACTGAATTCTTTTCCTTATTCATATCTTTGTACCCTTTCTTATCAAATAAAGGCTGCCACGAAAAGGGCAGCCTCTCGTTATATGTAACAATTGATATTTATATGACTAGCGTGTTTCGCATCCAGTTCCACCGTAAAGGTATGTTCTAGTTGGAACATCGTTTAAATCTTCTTCATCAATTTCCGCAACACAGCGAGCCATTGATCCATCTCCCATGTACCAGCGAAGTGGGAAACAATTAAATCTAAAACGCTTTCCAGATACTTTATCTAAGTCTCCACCAAGATTTTCAACACCAACAATACCGTGTCCTAATAGTTGCTTATGACATGGTTCCCATGTCCCCCAGCATCCAATTGCTTCTAAATCCCCAAATTTCTTATCATAAGCTTCTTGTCCATGAATTCTGATATATTCATCTTTATCAAATTCGGCATAAGCCTCTTCTCCGAATTTTTCTTTGTATTCTTCGGTAATAGGTTTTCCTGATGCTCCTAATAAATTCATACGAGTCATTCCGTTGTTACCCATTGCAGTATGTAGTGGATGATCTAATGCTTGAGAATCCATAGCTACACATTTTACTTTATTTTTTACAAACCATTTTCCTGCCTCTACACCAGTTCCACAAGAATAGTGATAGTAATCTTTGGAATCATCAAACTTACGATGCATTCCTGTGTTAAGACACACAACCATTCCTTTTAATTCTTCTGGTTTGATTCCGAATTTTTCACATGCAGCATCTAAATGCTTATCTGTGATTAATCCCCAAGGTTCAATATCAATTTCCAAACAAACTGCATCACCTGTATATGCATCTACTGGCATTTCATGAGTGTATCTAGCTCTTTTTCCATCAAATTCTTTTTCCATTACGTGACGTGGTGCATCACAATGTGTTCCTGTATGCATTGTGCATCCAACATATTGTGTTAAAACTCCACCTTTTGCTAGTCCATGTTTGCTATCTACCACTGGTTTATCAAAATAAGGCCATCTTGGAATCTCCGCGCTAAATGGATGTGTTAAATCTACAAATACTGTTTTTCCCATAGTTTTTTTCCTCCTAAACTATTTACCATAAATCATTTTTATCAAATACTCATTTAAATTATCTTTTGATGCCTGAATCTCTTCTTGGGTATACTCCATAAATCCTTTTCCAGTTTTAAAACCAAGGTCTCCCTTGTCTTTTAAATCAGTTAAAACTGGAGATGGTCTTTTAGAATCCTCTAAATAATTCAGTACATAATCGTGAATGTTATAGGTAAGATCAGTTCCTACCATATCCGCATTCTCAATCGGTCCTAATTGTGGCAGACGAAGCCCAAAACTATATTTGACTGCTTCATCCACTGTTTTTGCATCTGCAATTCCATGCTCTACGATGGAAATTGCTTCTCTCCAAAGTGCATGCTGCATACGGTTTGCAATAAATCCTGGAACATCTTTTTTACATAATACCGCTTTCTTTCCTGCTCGATTTAAGAAATCAATTACTTTTTGTGCAACTTCAAATGAAGTTCCATCAGCAATTACAACTTCTACAAGAGGAATCAAATATGCTGGATTCCAAAAATGTGTTCCAACAAATCTTGCTTTTGTTTTCATTTTTTCAGAAATCTGAGTTGGACTCATGACTGATGTATTTGTTGCTAGAATTGCGTGTTCTTTGCATGTTTCTTCTAATTGTTTGAAAATGCTCTGCTTTAATTCTAAGTTTTCAAATACACATTCAAATACCAAGTCTGCTTCTCCTGCTGCTTCTTTTAAATCAGTAGAAAAGTGAATTCTTGACATTCTCTCGTCAATCTCTTCTTTGGAAAACACTCCTTTTGCACCAAGTTGACTGAAGCTCTTTTCAATGTCTGGATAAATATCTACTTCCTGCACATCATAAAGACATACTTCAACCTCCTCAATGTTTGTACAAACTTGAGCAATTCCTTTTCCCATCATTCCTGCACCAATTACGGCGACTTTTTTGATTGTCATGTGTCACTTCCTCCAATTCTAATTTGCCCAGTATCCACCTTCAGTAGCTACATTAGCCCCTGTCATAAAATCACTTGCTGAAGAAGCTAAGAAGATACATGGTCCGACGAAATCTTCTGGTTCTCCAAGTCGTCCAACTGGAAGACGTTTCAAGAAGTTCTTATATACTTCACTGTCTGGATCAAACATCCATTCTGTTAAATCTGATCTAAATACAGTTGGATTAATTGTATTTACGTTAATTCCATACTTTGCAGTCCATTCACATGCTAATGATTGAGCCATTAAATCAATTCCACCCTTTGCAGTACAGTAACCTGTGTAGTTTGCCATACCCATTTTTGATCTTGCAGAAGAAACTAAGATGACTTTTCCACCTTTTCCTTGTTCAATCATTTGCTTTCCTACGTATTTACAGAATAACCATGTTCCTTGAACATCAGAGTCCATAATTGTTTTCCACATAGATAAATTTTGTTCAACGATTGGTTGTGGATTGTTATATCCTGCTGAAGTAACTAATACATTGATTTCTCCAAATTTAGAAACTGTATCATTAACTACTTTGATTACATCGTTTTCAATTGCTGGATCACCAGTTGAAAATGAACACTCGATTCCCTCAGCCTCTAATTCATCACATAAGGCTTTACATGTTTCTTCTTTTCTACCAGTTACCATAATCTTCATTCCAGCATGTCCATATCCAAAACAAACAGCTTTTCCTAAAGCCCCTGTAGCTCCTGTAACGATTGCAACTTTTCCTTTAACATCAAACATATTATTTACGAAATCTTTATTGATCATTTTAATACTCCTTTTATCTTTGAATTAAGCTTCTGGATAGTTGATAATAACTAACATCTTTGCAACTTCATTTGTCTTATTATCTAAGTAACGACCTTCATTTGGTGGGAAAGAAATAGATTCTCCTGCATGAATTACATATTCTTTTCCTGCATCATCTTTCACTGTCATTGCACCTTCTAATACGTAATAAACTTTTTCCAATGGATTATCATTATATGCATATTCTGCACCTCCACCTGGTAAAAATGTTGACAATCCAATCCAGAACTTTTCAGCTCCTGTTTCTTCTTTTCCATGGATTCTCATTGCTGTCATCCCAAAATGTCCTGGTGCTTCATAAGTCTTTAATTCTTCTAACGTTCTCTTTACCATTTGAAACCTCCTTGTGGTTCTAAATTAATTGTAATGATATTTTTTTCACAAATTTCATCGGAGTACACACGTGTTTACTATTTCTTCGATGGACTTATAGTAACATTGTATTAATTTCTATACAATACTTACAATTTTGTTACCCACTAACCCTATGGTTACCACTTACCAAAGAGTAATCTGGGTAAATTTGGTTTATTTACTGCATTTTTCACTTTTTTCATTTGTTATTTTTTTACCATTCTGCACAAAAAAACTTGTAAAATATCTATAAAAAATGTATAATTAGATTTGTCTCACTCATAAAAATACTGTTTTTATGATTACATTCACATTTATAAGGAGCTTACTATGGAACAAATTGGAACAAACCCTTATCATTTTGTGTCAGCATGCATCAAAGGCAAATGGAAGATGACACTGCTTCATGAAATACATTTCAAAGGTTCAATTCGATTTAATCAGACATTGAATCATTTTCCCATTAGTGAGAAGGTGTTAAGCCAGCAGTTAAGAGAATTAATTGCAGATGGGCTGATTGAACGAATTCAATACAACACCATTCCGTTAAAGGTAGAATATAAATTAACTTCATTGGGCGAAGACTTGATTCCTGCTCTCGATATTCTATATATCTGGGCCATGCGACGCATGGATGATTTAGATGTTGAAATTGACCCTAACTGTTTTGATGTACACACAGATAGAAAGTACACAGACCAATTAGAAGATATTCTCAATGCCTACAAGCGACAGAAGGAGCTTCTTGAATTTGAAAATAAAAAAAATGAATAAAAAGAAAGCACATACAATTCACAACGGAATTGTATGTGCTTTCTTTTTATTCCCTTACCATCTGGTTACCTACTTACCAAATTGTATGTATTGTAATACGTCTTCATTTTGTTAAACTAAGTATAGTAAGCATGATTGAATATGAAAGGAAAGGATATTAAAACCATGATGACTTCAGATTATCTTACTTCTGTGGAAAGAGCACTTTCCTACTCGAAGTATTTTTTCCGGGATTCTTTCCCCCCTACGGATCGTCAGGCTCTTGCCTTAGATAATCCATTAAATGAATCAGACATGTTGTCTATTGAACACCGTAACAAACTTTTAGATTCCACTCCTGTAGTTGGAGACACTGGTTATGGAATTTTCAAAGATGGTACTGGATATGTTGCCAATGTAACTTCCATGCCAAATGTAACCCCTGAGATGTTTTACTGGTGGTTTGCATGGCATCCATTGGAAGATTTAAGATATAAAATATGGTTCCCAGAGGCTCATTTTTACGCTCGTACAATGAACCGGGAACAAGCATTGGATGAAACCTTATCCATGCGACATAGAATTTGGGATACGACACACCTAATTTGTGAAAATGTCGTAACTGGAGCCGAGGATATTGTTTTAGATTTCCTATCTCCAGATCGAATGGGATTTGATGAGTCACTGCTTGACGAACATACTACTGCCATGGTGTGTGCCAACGGTCACCCAAAATTCCCTGGACAAGGTTTAAATTGTGTCATGGCTCATGTACTCAGACAAGGAAATAATGGTTACGAACTAAGAAGCCAGTTTTGGATTGGTTACCAGATTGTAAACAGAAACCTTTGTAGAGTAATTCCAGAAGATGTTTCAATTCCTCTGGAAGGGGCAAAGGCTCTTTTTTCTCATTGCTGTGAAGAGTTTTCTAATCTATCCAGATTTTTACCTTCACTTTATGAAGAAGAAAGTCCTAAGCCGTTTTTACCATAAATTCTCCTTAAGGAAAGAAGCCCTTAGACAGTTCATTTTGTCTAAGGGCTTCTTTAATTCTACATTTACGAAACAAGACTTTTTCTCCATATATTTGTCTTCGTATAAATCCATCCAATAGGAATCGATGATGCTGGTGCAATCATACATCCAAGGTAAACTCCTTGAAGCCCCCAGTACTGATTGAAAATAATCACCAAGATTACTCTCACTAAAATACAATTTACAAAGGAACTTCCCATGACCATCCATGTATGTCCTGCTCCTGTCATCAGTGAATGATAAATCAAAAAGGATGCATAAAATAATTGACCTATAATCTCAATTCTTAGATTTAAAACTGCATTTTCTATGACAGCGGGATCTGTTGTAAAACATCCTGCAAGAATTGGTGCAGCTAATTCTACAAGTACGATAATTAATACCGCCATTCCTATGGTAATCTTCATAGCCTCATACATAATCTTTTTTCCTCGGTCAAACATTTTTGCACCCAGTGCCTGTGCAATCATCGTTGATGCAGCTCCTGACATTGCAGATATAAAAAGCTGGCAGAAGTCCTTAATTTTAATACTAATTCCATTTCCAGCAGACACATCTAGTCCATATGCATTAATAAAATATGTCACTACCAGCCAGGATATGCTGGCAATAGTCCACTGAAGAGCACAGGGAATTCCAAGCTTAAATATTTTTTGTATTTTCTCTAGTTTTACCCTCATAAACTCCAGTTGTACACCAAAGTATTCTTTATTTTTTAGAATGTACATCATGGCAACAACAAAAGAAATTGTTTGTGCAATAATCGTTGCCAAAGCCGTACCTGCAACTCCCATCTTTAAGTAAATTACAAAGACAACATCTAATATAATATTAATTACCGTTGATATTCCAATACAGATAAATGGCATTCTCGAATTTCCTACGGCTCGCATAATTGCACTACATCCATTATATAATAAAATGGTTACATATCCTATGGCGCATATTTTTAAGTAGGTGACCGCCTCCTGTCTTGACGGTGCATTGAGAAGGGTCATAAGTGTTGGTGCCATAACAAATAATCCAATCGATGCAATTACACCAAGAATCAGACATAATATAAGCAAATTTCCAGTTGCCTCTTTCCGTTCTCTCTCTTTTTTCGCGCCAAAATACTGTCCAATTAGGATGTTTCCCCCAAGTGTCAATCCAATGGCTATCTGGGTTGCCATATTCATTACCTGGCTAGAATTGTTAATTGCAGAAACACCCCTGCTTCCTAAAAATCGGCCTGCAATGAGCATATCTACAATACTATAGACCCCCTGGAGCAAACTACTGGCTACAATAGGTAAGGCATATTGAATTAATTTTCCCCTTACATTCCCTTTATTCAAATCATGTTTTTCTTTTGTCACATTCCCATCTCCTCTATCTTCAAATATTGCCTAAAGTATAGCAGATACATTTTATAAAAAATAGCACTTACTTTTTGGTAACTATACATCCCTTCTCTATAAGATATTTTTATAGAATCAAAGAAAAATCCTTCAGGAAAAATGTCTCCTGAAGGATTCTATCTGTTTTTTATGAATTCATATCTATAAATCTGTAATTAACACATCTCCACGAACTGCATTCCAATCAGCTTTAAAGTCGGCTGTTGCTTTTGCAACTGCTGCCATATTAAATGCTCCACTTAACATGGTTGGCTGAACTGTTGCTGTTTGAGCTCCAGCTAAGAATGCTTTATTTACTTGTTGTATATTCTTAAAACTTGCTGCTAAAATCTTGCAATCTGCATTATTTTCTTCGATCATTTCACGAAATGCACTAATTGCATCTTCAAAATCAACATCAAGATTTTCCATACGGTTACAGTATGGTGCAAGGAAATCAGCTCCTGCCATAATTGCCATAAACCCTTGAATCTTTGTATAAATAGCAGTTGCAGTAACTCCAATTCCTTCTGCCTTTAATGCCATCATAGCTTTAACACCTTCTTCAGATGTTGGAATCTTTACAAATACATTCTTATCTATATTCTTTACAATTGCTCTTGCTTCTTCAATCATTCCTTCTGCATCTTCAGAAATAACTTGAACATGTAAAGAACGTTCCATTCCAATAATACTGCGGATTTCTTTTAAAATACCAAAGAAGTCAACATCTCCTTCTGACTTTAAAATACTTGGGTTACTTGTGATTCCTGTAATTGGGTAGTATTGCATGTACTTCTTAATGTCTTCGATATTGGCTGTGTCAAATAATAATTCCATAGTAGTTCCTCCTAAATTAAACTAACGTTACATTGATTCCTTTATTTTTTAAAAATGTTACTTCCTCTGGATGAATTCCCTGGTCAGTGATCACTTCATGTACATCCTCAAATTTCAAAAATGAAATAGCTCCTGAATGCCCATACTTCTCTGATTCCCCAAGGACATATACGTGATTGGATACTTGAATCATCTTTTCTAATGTATCGGCTCTAAGAAGATCATTCCCGGTAAATCCAACTTCTCTAGAATATCCATCAATCCCCAAGAATACTTTATCAAACTTAAATTCCGATAAACACGCTTTCGTCATAGGTCCAACCATAGCCTGCCTACGCTTCTGATAATTCCCGCCTAACAAAATAATATTCGCTCCAAGCTCATCCTTAATAAAACCAGCAACATGAGCTGAGTTGGTCACAATAGTAATATTGTGATGTGTTCTAACTGCTTCCTCTGCAAAAATCGCACATGTAGAACCCGCTTCTACTAAAATGGTTTCCCCATCTGCTACTTGCTTTGCTGCCGCTCTGGCAATTCTTTCTTTCACTTCATAATGAAATGCCATTCGATAATTGATATCGTCAGGATCATTGAGCAAGGCATAACCTCGTTCTCTTTTTAGAATACCCTTCTCTGACAAGAATTCTAAATCCTTACGAATGGTGACCTTAGATATATTAAAATGCTCTGCAAGTACACTGACTTCCACTTTCCCAACGGTACTAACATAATCAACTATTGCTGCCTGTCTATCTTTCATCTGACCACCCCTTCCTCTTATCTTGTTTAAACAATATCACAATATTTCTTAACTGTCAACATTTACTTTCGTACGAAACTATATGCGTTTTTTATTCAAAAAAAGAGTAGATGATTTTACTCTTCTACTCTTACACTTATATTAATCCTCTAAATAGGCTACGATTATATTTGCCCCACGCTCAAGTCCTGTTCTTCCTGTGTTAATGATTAATTCATAATTACTTGGGTGACCCCATTTCATCTTCGTATAATAATTGTGATAAGACGCCCTTTCATTGTCCGTTTTTTTCATTTCTTTCATTGCCTGTTTTTCTGTAAAGCCCTCAGTAGCAACTAAACGTTTCACTCGCTCTTCACTGGATGAATGAATAAAAAATGTATGACAACCTGGATATTTTTGAAGAATAATATCTGCACATCGTCCAACAAAAATACAAGAACCTTCTTTCTCAGCAATTTTTTGGATTACTCTGGATTGTACCTCAAACAATCTCTTAGGTGTCATAATTTGATTCTTATCAACGTTCCCCATGTATCCGTGTCCTGCTGGAATTCCAAAAATGTAGCTGTAATTATCTGCACCTTCTTTCTCCTTAACAAATTCCTCTGATACATTTGCCTCTTTCGCAACGTGACTTATAATCTCTTTATCGTACATTGGTATTCCAAGTTTCTTGGAAAGCAATTTCCCAATCTCGTGTCCACCACTTCCGTATTCTCTTGAAATGCATATCAATGTGTTCGGTCTCATCTCACCCACATCCTTTCTGCTTATTTGCAACGATTATCTAACAGATAAGATCCATTTGTCTTCTTTCCAATTTTTTGTATTTTTACATAGTAGGTTCCAACCCCTTGTTTCGGGCTAAACTTAAAAGTTCCATACTCAGAAGCACCATTTATTACTTTTGTTTTTAATGGCTTTTTAATTCCCTTTTTATAAACAGAAACTTTAATCTTTCCAACCGATGTATCTGGATCCACTTCTATATATTGCTTCTTTTTACGAATCGTTGTCCGCTTGATTTTATACCATCTTGCTTTTTGCTCTGACGCTGTAAATATGTCAGCTTTCTCATCTCCATTTTCAACGTATTGTGCTTTTTTTCGTGTTGTGGCATAATGTTTCTTTCTACTTGTTTTCTCCACTGCCATCATATATACACCATCTTTTGGCATTTTACTTACAAAACGATAGTTTCCAGCATCTAATCCATATGACAACATAGTTATGTATTCACTTGCAGTCTTCTTTGTCTTTATTGCCTTACGGTCAATATTTTTCCAGCTTCCCTTCACATACTTCTGAACAGAAAAACTTCCCAAAATTTGTTCTGTTGTCACAGGTGCTAACAAAATATTAAGTTCACTTCTTTTTGATACTTTGAAGCTTCGATATTCTGTTGTTCCAGTTCCAGTTTGAATCTCCGTACATTCATTTGACAACGTTGTGCTGTGATCCTTAAATACAATTACACTCAATGCTAAGAGCTCCACCTTCTTTGGAAGTTCAAAATAATAAACATCACCTTTTTTTACATTTATCTGAAGCATAGAATCTTCCATAATTCCAAGTCTCTTTTTATTTTTATCATATACTGTTAATACTGTAGTTTCCTTATCAGAAGATGCAGCAGAGACCATTAAAGTACCAGAATCTTGCACTGTCATCTTTACTAATCCTTGTGGAACTTTTTTTAAATAATTGCTGTTATAATAATTATTTCCACCACAAAGCAAATACTCCATGATGGACTCCACGTAAGGAAACTGATATGCACCAATCTCCCCTTTGTTAAAGGCATCTGGCTCTGTGGCTTTGGTTTTTTTTGTCTTTGTTTTCTTTTTTAATTCATTTTTCATGGTTTGTTGTATCTGTTCCTGCACAGGTTTTAATTCTTTCACTTTATTATTCTTTGCAAACACACTACTTTGAAAGCAAAGACTAAACCCAAGAACCAACGTAAGTAATAATGCTGTTTTTTTCTTTTTCATATTATAGTCTCCTTCTCATTATTCTTCGCTGTCATATGAAACTTCATAAGATCCATTCATCGCTTTTCCAAGCTTTGTTACCTTGATATAGTAAGTTCCTCTTGCTTTTGGCAAAACATAATACCCAAAATCATTGTATCCTCCAGATAACTTTACAGTTTTTACTGGCTTCTTTTTTCCTTTTTTATATATTTGTACTTTTAATTTTCCTGAGTTCATTTCTCCAGACAAATATATAACATCATCTTTTTTTGTGTTTGTTTTCTTTATTTTATACCATCTAGAAGCCTTTTCACTGGCGAGATATACGTTCCTTCTTTCATCTCCCTTTGAAATGTTCTGAGCTTTTGATTTTTTGACTGCATATTTTTTTACACAAGTTTTTCTTTGATAATTTAATTCATAAATTGTATCCTTAGACACAGTAAGCACAAAACGGTAACTTCCCTTTTCTAATGCTGCATAACCACCTGTGCTATCCGTCATTACGAATGTTTTTGTTACATACTTCCATGTTCCATGTTCATATTTTTGAATTCTTCCGTATGACTTCTCTCCCTTTTTATCTGTTTCAACTTCAAAACTAATAGAAGATCTCTTTGGAACTGTAAATGTTCGGTACTCTTTTTGTCCGGTACCTGTCTGTATCAGAGTTTTACCATTGGAAAGTTTCATCTGATGATCTTCAAATACAGATGCTGCCAAATAAATTCTTTGAATCTTTTTTGGAAGCTGAACATAAAATATATCTCCCGCTTTTACTCCTGATTTCATTAGCTCTTCTTCTTCATTAAGATTACCTATCTTTTGATTTTTGCTGTCATAGACGGTCAGTTTTTCATCTTCCGATATCAATGCAATATACAAAACACCTGCACCTTTGGCCGTAATCTTCACTCTGCCATCGGGAATCTTCTTTGCATAGTTGCTATTATACAGATGAATTCCTCCACACAATATATGCATTGCCATTTCTTCATCATTTTTGACCAGATTAGCACCTATTTCTTTCATGTTATAAACATCTGGTTCTGTTGCACGAACTGCCTTTTTTATATCCTGCTGTAATGTAGATTCTTTTGCGAATATTGCAGTTGAAGAAAATAAAACTGCAACCATAATAAAACTAATTCCTGATAAAACTTTTCTTATTTTCATGTCGCCCCTCCTGTATACATTTTTTCTATTTCTTTATTATAACTTTTATCCCCCATATAGTGTTATCTAAATTGTTACTATTTCATTACTAATTTATTACTTTATATCTATTATCTTGAAGTGTAAATTCAAGACCTTTACTTACTGTCACTTTATGATTTTTATCCACAAAAATTGCTTTTGCATTGTACTTTTTCAACAATTTCTGGCTCTTTTTTGCTCCTAATGCAAAACAAGCCGTGGATAATCCATCACTTATAATTCCACTATCGCATACAATAGTACAGGATTTTACATTTGTGTCTACAGAGTATCCTGTATTTTCATCTAAAATGTGAAAATACCGTTTTCCTGTTTTTTTATCTATGAAATACTTTTCATAATCTCCAGACGTAGAAATAAACTTTCCACCTTCTAATTTCAGATTTCCTAAAACTTCACCTTGCTCTCCAGATGGATTTTGAACACCTACATTCCAAGACTGTCCATCCTCTTTCTCTCCATAAACGGCTACACTTCCCCCAAGTGCAACGATTCCTCCAGATATCGTTTTATCTTTTTTCATCATTTCATAAACTTTGTCAATTCCAATTCCTTTTCCAAAAGCCCCAAGATCAAATTTAACATTTGACCCTGTTGTTATGGTTCCTTTTTTTCCAAATTTTACATTTTTATAACACCCTGATATGTTACCCTCCTTTAGCACTCTTTTAATTGTTTCTGCCGATGGTGCCACCGGATGTGCCGACTCGAAATCCCACGTCTGTGTCAGCAATCCAATACTGGCATCTACTTTTCCACTAGACGCACTTGAAATCTCCATGGAAGTTTTAAGCCATGAAAGCAATGGTTCCTTCACTGACACCTTACTCTTATCCTTTGACTCATTAAGCTTAGAAATTGCGGAATCTTTTACTCTCCATGAAATTTGCTCTTCCTCTATCTTCTTTACAACATTGATTAGACCCTCTTCTTTTTCCTTTAATTTATCCTCAGTTACAGTTCCATATAAAGAAATATTAGTTACCGTTCCCATGGCAAAATCCGTATGGCTATAACTTTGGATTGTTTCTTTTTTACATCCACTGAGCATAACTATGCTAAGCATTGTCACACATATTAATCCTAATCTTCGTTTCATCTTAAATCTCCATTAAACGTTTTGGTATTTTGGTAATTAATGTCCCTGCCAGCACACCAATTACAACTCCTGTAATGGTTCCTGATACTAATAATACTGGCAAATATAAATAAATCTTTGCGTTCTCCATAAGTAAAACTGCTATGGTCAACTGTCCCACATTGTGTCCAACACCACCTGCAGCACTAATCCCAACTGGCGAAAATGCTTTTGTTTTCTTTAACAAAATCATAATAATTAAACTAAGAATTCCCCCAGCCAAACTATATACAATGGTCACAGGATTGCCAAACAGTAATCCTGCTAAAACAATTCTAACTACAGATACAATCAATGCCTGCTTCCACGTTGTTAGCCAGATGAGTACCATAATCACTCCATTTGCAAGCCCTATTTTTATCCCTGGAATTCCTGTGGGAATGGGAATTAGGACTTCAATATATGAGACCACCAGTGCCAGTGCCACAAACAGCCCATTAAGTGCTATTTTTTTCGTCATGTTTCCTCTCCTCTTTGGAACTAATTCGTCATTCCGTCAAGTTCATTATCCTTGGTATCAGACATAATCTCAATCACAACCTTATGGGGAAGACACACTATGGTTTCTCCGTCTTTGCTTATTTTTTTGTGATTTTTACATATCTGGTCCGGACAGTCTGCGTCTATCATCTTCACATATCCATTCTTGATTCTCATTTTATTTTCTCCAGATTCTACTGGAATTGTGTATGTCTCATTTTTTGATAGAGAAGCTTCATGAACTATCTTTCCATCTACTGTTACTTTAACCTGCTTTCCATCCCTTTGTGTTAAATGTATTACAAGCATACTAGTTAATGCAATAATTAAAATTCCACCAACTAAAAATAAGTCTTTCTTCTTCATGAATCTTTATACCTGTATCTTTCCTAATACTTCCCCAATTGGGTCTGTAATACATAAGTTTGCCTGCTTATCCCTTGATGTGGCGTCCCGATTTAATACAACTAAATTCTTTCCTCTAAAATAATCTATCATTCCTGCAGCTGGATACACCACAAGAGATGTTCCCCCAATGATTAACATGTCTGCACTAGCAATTGCCTCTACCGCTCCCTGCATCACAGCACCATCTAATCCTTCTTCATACAAAACTACATCTGGTTTAATAATGCCCCCACAATCTTCACAATATGGAATGTCCTCTGTATTTACCACATAATTTACATCATAAAATTTATGGCATTTTGTGCAGTAATTTCGATGTACACTTCCATGAAGTTCAAATACATTTTTACTTCCTGCTGCCTGATGAAGTCCATCAATATTCTGGGTTACAATGGCATCTAATTTCCCTGCTTTCTCAAGTTCCACCAATTTTAAATGTGCTTTGTTCGGTTTCGCTTCTAAAAATATCATTTTATTTTTATAAAAATCAAAAAATTCCTTTGTGTGATCCCGATAAAATGAATGACTTACCATAACCTCCGGTGGATATTTATACGTTTGATGATACAACCCATCTGTACTTCGAAAATCTGGAATATGACTCTCTGTAGAAACTCCTGCCCCTCCAAAAAATACAATATGACTACTCTCGTCTATCATTTGTTGCAACTGTTTTATCTGCTCCATAGTTCGTTCCTCCTAACTATTGTTATATTATAATTTATTCTTAAATATTTGTCATTCTAATTTTCTATATACGGTAATATACATGGTCAAAAAACTTGCTAGCCCACCTACCAAATTAGAGATTGGTTCTGCAAGAAAGACGCCCTTAATTCCAAGTCCAAACATTCCTGGCAGTATCATAGTAAGTGGCACCACAATAATTATTTTTCTAAAAATAGAAAAAAAGGTTGCCTGTTTTGCCTTTCCTAAAGCAACAAAGGTCGCCTGTCCAGAAAATTGAAGAGACATAAAAACAAATCCAAAAAAATACATATGAAGTGCTGGCACTCCTGCACGAATTAGTGCTTCATTTCCATTAAATATTCGAATAAAAAATTCCGGTGCCACCACCACAACAAGCCACGCCACAGTAGTATAAATACAACATGCAGTTGACATAAACCGAATACTTTTTTTCACCCTATCATATACTCTTGCCCCATAATTGTAACCTAAAACTGGCTGTGCTCCATTAGAAATACCCTGCACTGGCATGGTCAAAATATCACGAACAGAATTTAATACTGTCATAACCCCAATATATAAATCCCCACCATATTGTTGAAGTTTCATATTACACACAATCTGCACTGCACTATTGGTCGCCGCAAGTGTAAATCCAGAAACTCCAACTGTAGAAATCTGTTTTGCCAACACTCTATCAAAGTAAAATTCCTTTGGAGAAAGCCTTAGAATTGCCTTATCACTTTTTAAAAACAAAAGCACCCATATCATAGACAATCCCTGAGATATCACCGTAGCAAGTCCAGCTCCTTGAACGCCCATATGAAATCCAAAAATCAAGATAGGATCCAGTACAATATTAGTAACTGCACCACATAAGACCGTACACATCCCCACTTTTCCAAATCCCTGAGCATTGATAAACTGATTCATTCCAAGACTAATCATCACAAAGACAGTCCCTATTAAGTAAATTTGAAGATAATCTCTCGCATAAGAAAATGTAATATCACTGGCTCCAAACAAATATAAGATAGGCTTCATAAACAAAAAAACTATCACTGTTAAAATAATTCCGGTCACTACTAAAAGAGTATAAGAACATTTCATAATATTCTTTGCACGTTCTTCATTCTTTGCACCTCGTGCGATAGAACAAAGAGGTGCCCCTCCCATTCCAAATAAATTAGAAAATGCACTAATTAAAGTTATAATAGGAAATGTAAGACCAAGTCCTGTTAACGCGATAGTTCCATTCACCGGAATCCTTGCAATATAAATACGATCCACAATATTGTACAGAAGATTAATTATCTGTGCCAATGTCATAGGAAGTGCCATACTCATAATATTTCCAACTACACTTCCCTTTGTAAAATCATTTTTCCTATCTGCCATGTACTTTCAAATCCTTCCCATCTAAGGACGCCTCCACTAATTTCATCTTCTCATAAGTTAGCTTCAGTGAAAAAAATGGCCGGTCCTCCTGTATATATTTTAAGAAAAGATAATCTCCTTCCCATAAATTCAGTTGATGTAGATCCGACTTCTTTACCCACTCAAGATTACCTTCATTGCAAGAAATCAAGTCTCCTGAAAAATCATCAGAAGAATATAAACACATATATTCCACCACACCATCATCCTGGTCTGAAATAAATGTTACAATTCCATGGAAATGAAAGGAATTTAGTGTAAGTCCTGTTTCCTCTCTGACCTCACGCATGAGACAATCCTCTGGACTTTCCCCCTCTTCAAAATGTCCTCCTACACCAATCCACTTATCCTTATTAATATCATGCTCCTTCTTCACTCGGTGCAGCATCAAATAACTATCGTCCTTTTCAATATAACATAACGTTGTAAGTCCCATGATCATTCCTCTTCTTTGTATTGTTGGATTTTCTTTCTTGCATCTTCTTCTGACAGTTGATATCTCTTTATTAATTTTGTAACAATTCTTTCTACTGGAATATTTTCTTCTAAGTTATCTTCAATCAGATTCTTAATACCCTGTTCAATCCCCTGTTCAATTCCTTCTTGCAAATATTCATTTGCCAAATTTGCCAAGACTTTCTCTTCATCATATTCCGTTAAGATTGCGCTCATTACATCCGCCCTCCTTCTTCTGAGAAACTCCTCTAAAATACCTTCTTCAATACACGTATTAATTGCGATTTCAACCGCCTCTTCAAATTTCATTACCTTCGCATATTCTCTCGTTTTACTCACAAAATATGAATATTCATTTAGAACATTACATCGTGACATTAAATCTTGGTTATGTCCATAATTAACATTAATAACATGCACAACTAATTCCAATGTAGGTATATCTTCTTTGTGTTCAAATGCATCTGAAAGCTTTAAGTATTCCTCTTCTTCCATATCTGTACTTCCATTATACAACACAACAAACTTTGGTGTAGGTATTTTTATTAATTTAGAACTATAAATATTGACATCTTTACTTTCTGCCCACTCCTTATAACTATCAGCTAGATACAAGAACCCCCGAAATGGCATATTAGGATTTTTCGTGCTTTGATGTTCGTAGAAATTCATAAAATTATTAATTAAAAATGAAATATCGTTGTGCATTCGCATATAAATTACATCGTCTAAAGTTGTAATTTCGATTTCATTTTCATCTTGATAATTCGTATGATTCAGACCATTATACAACTCTAGGGCATACTTTTTTTCTGAAAATAAAATGCGGAATAATCTATCCTTGAACTTGCGATTAATTGTTACTTGATTTGTTTTTGACATGATTTTTCTCCTTTGATATATTCAAGAAAGAAATATAATAATAGATATGTTTTTAGAAATGAAAAACAGAGATGAAATCTTCCTTGTTCTAAGAAGTATCTCATCTCTGTTTTAATTTGTCAATATTTTACATTATTTAAATTTGTCTCATTAAATTAACCATCTCAATGGCTGATAATGCACAGTCATATCCTTTGTTTCCTGCTTTTGTACCAGCACGCTCAATTGCCTGTTGGATATTTTCTGTTGTAACTACTCCAAACATCACTGGAACATCCGTCTGCATAGAAACAGTTGCAATTCCCTTAGCAGCTTCGTTACAAACATAATCGTAGTGACTTGTTGCTCCACGAATAACAGCTCCCAAGCAAATAACTGCATCATATTTTTTTGACTTTGCCATCTTTGATGCAACGGTTGGAATTTCAAATGCACCTGGAACCCATGCCAATTCAATATCTTCGTCTTTTACGTTATGACGCTTTAACCCATCTAATGCACCATCCACAAGTTTAGATACAATAAACTCATTAAATCTTGCTGCAACAATCCCAATCTTCATGTCCTTTGATACTAAATTTCCTTCTAAAATGTTCATTTTATTTCTCCTTTATTTTAATTAATTATTTGTTATTTTACGTTTTCTAAATAGTGTCCCATTTTTTCTTTTTTTGTCTGCATATAAAAACTGTCATATGGTGTCAACTGCATTTCAATAGGAACTCGCTCAACAATCTCTAACCCAAAGTCTTCTAACCCATCTATCTTTGTTTGATTATTTGTTAATAATCTTAATTGTTTTGCTCCAAGATCTCTTAGAATTTGTGCTCCAATAAAATATTCTCTTTCATCTTCTTCAAACCCCAAGGCAAGATTTGCTTCTACTGTATCCATTCCTTGATCTTGAAGTGCATATGCCTTCAACTTATTAATTAAGCCAATTCCTCTTCCTTCTTGTCTCATGTATAGGAAAATTCCTCTTCCCTCTGCCTCAATCTGCTCCATGGCACAGGCTAACTGATCTCCACAGTCACAACGAAGAGAACCAAAAGTGTCCCCAGTTAAACATTCAGAATGCACACGGCAAAGAACTGGTTCATCCGTTGTCACATCGCCTTTTACTAACGCTACATGATGTTCTCCATTTAGTTTATTTACATATCCATAAGCTCTAAAATCTCCATGCTTTGTTGGCATTGGTGTTTCTACTTCACGGCTCACTAATACTTCATGCAATTTGCGGTAACGCTGCAAATCTTTGATGGCAATCATTTTAAATCCAAATTCTTTGGCCAATTCTTTTAGCTCTGTAGTACGCATCATCGTTCCATCTTCACGCATAATTTCACAGCAAAGTCCACATTCTTTTAATCCTGCAATTCGCATTAAATCAACGGTTGCTTCCGTATGCCCGTTTCTTTCAAGCACTCCATTTTCCTTTGCAATCAATGGAAACATATGTCCTGGTCGTCTCAAATCCTCTGGACGAATATCATCCTCCATACATTTCATTGCAGTAAGAGAACGCTCCACTGCTGAAATTCCAGTGGTTGTATCCACATGATCGATACTCTCTGTAAATGCAGTTTCATGATTGTCTGTATTTGTCTTTACCATTGGTGCAAGCCCAAGTTTTTCTCCCATAGCTATACTCATTGGCATACAAATTAGCCCTTTTGCATAGGTTGCCATCAAATTAATATTTTCTGTGGTTGCAAATTCTGCGGCACAGATAAAATCACCTTCATTTTCTCTGTCTTCATCATCAATAGTTACAATAATCTTCCCTGCCTTTAAATCTTCTACTGCTTCTTCAATAGTACTTAATTTCATTTTACTTTCCTCCTAAAATCCTGCGTTAAATAGCATTTCCTTTGTTAGTTTAGTATCCTTTGTTTCTGTTTGATTTCCTGTTACAAATTTCTCAATATATTTTCCTACCATGTCATTTTCCAGATTTATAATATCTCCAATCTGTTTATGCCCTAATACGGTTTCACTCAATGTATGTGGAATGACCGATACTTGCAAAAATCCTTGGGACAATCCTGCAATGGTAAGGCTAATTCCATCAATGGTAATGGATCCTTTTTCCACACAATAGTGAAGAATCTTATCACTCGCTGAAATGGTAAACCATACGGCATTATCATCTCGCTTAATGTTTGTAATCACTCCAGTATCATCTACATGACCAGCTACCATATGCCCGCCAAATCTTCCACCTGCAAGCATTGCTCTTTCTAGATTCACTGGATCTCCCGACTTTAAGTTTCCAAGATTACTTCGATCAAATGTCTCGTTCATCACGTCTGCCTGAAACGTACTTTTATCAAACATCTTCACTGTCAGACACACACCGTTGACTGCAATACTGTCTCCAATATTTACATCCTCTAACACCTTCGTCGCCTTTACAATAATGACCGAAGACTGATTTTTACGTTTTACTGTGGAAATAGTTCCAAGTTCTTCTACGATTCCTGTAAACATTTATCTATCACCTTACTTTCCAATAAAATATCATTTCCAAGCATCTGTACTTTTGGTGGCTCTAACTTTAACGCCTCCTTAATCGCTCCAATTCCACTTCCTTCAATGGGTGTTTTGGCATCCTTTCCCCCAAATAATTTAGGAGCAATAAATGCATATACTTTCTGAACCAAATGTTCTTTTACTAAAGTTCCATTTACGATGCCGCCACCCTCGACTAAAACACTGTCTATATTTTTCTTTCCCAGTTCCACAATGAGCTGTTCCATAGAAATATGTCCATTTTTTTCTGGCAAATGAATCACCTGACATCCGGCCTCTTTTAATTTATTTTCCTTTTCTATATCTACATTTTTCAGTGTGGCAATCATCGTTGGAATATCCTTTGCTGTCTTTACCAACTGAGACTCAAGGGGTATTTTTAATTTGCTGTCGCACACAATTCTTGTTGGATGATTTCCATTTTCAATTCTTGCAGTAAGCATTGGATTATCCCCAAGAACTGTCCCGATACCAACCATAATTCCTGCATATTCGTGTCGCAAGTGTTGCACATACGCCCTGGCTTTTTCCCCTGTAATCCACTGAGATTCTCCATCTATGGTTGCTATCTTTCCGTCCATGGTCATAGCATACTTTAATGCTACATATGGCTTTTGATGTTTAATAAAATAAAAGAAAATGTCATTGAGCTTATCGCACTCTTCTTTAAGACATTCAGTTTCAACTTCGATTCCATGTTCTCTTAGAATCTTAATTCCCCCACCATCTACTTTTGGATTTGGATCAAAAGAACCAATCACAACTTTCTTTAACTTATTTTCAATAATTGCCTGAGTACATGGTGGTGTTTTTCCATAATGGCAACATGGCTCCAATGTCACATAAATAGTTGCTCCTTCTGGACTTTCCTTACAGTTTGCCAAAGCATTTCTTTCGGCATGCAACTGTCCATAACGCTCATGATATCCTTCTCCTATGATACGACCATCCTTTACCACAATAGCTCCAACCAATGGATTGGGATTGGTCCACCCTCTTGCTTTTTTTGCAAGGAAAATGGCTCGTTTCATATATGTTTCCTTCAATCTGCTTCACCTCTAATTCTCTTTGTGATTCAACATCCTCATAAAAGAAAAAGACCCTGAATCTAATATCCAGAGTCTTATCATAATCTTTTTCGCTTTCACATAGTAGAGTGTTCTGCTTTCACTTTATAAAAACAAAAAACTCTGGAACTATAAAAATTCCAGAGCAAAATATCCACGTATGTTAATACACGTTCTTTATCTTCTTTCATCCAGACTGTACTGTCGGCTTCGGAGTTACACCGAATCATGCCTTGCGGCTCGTGGGCTATACCACCGGTTGGGACTTACACCCGACCCTGAAGATGTTATTTAATTTATGTACTTAATTATAACCTATTAAGAACCTGTGTCAAGGCTTATTTTATCATCTTTTTTTGAATTTTCCATATATTTTGTTTTTCCATTATCTAAGATAAGACATAATCCCTATATCTACAAATAGCAAAAGCACTAATATAATTACAAAGAATACATTGAAAAGAACTTGCCTTTTAACATCTGGCTTATTATATATTAATCTCGTTTCTTGTACTATATCCGCTACCATACCTAGTAAGAAGAATAACAGGAAAAACATAATATCTTTTACAATTATGTAAACTATGGATATTGAAGCATTATTGACCCAATCCATTATCCTTAGTAACACAATACCAAAACATACGAGACCAATATTCTTTCGAAATGTTTTAAACCTAAATATATTTTTCATAATTAGCCTCCATTCTATCTATCCAACAACATATCGAACTTTATTTAAAGCTGTAATTCCCCATCCACAACATGAATTATCTTATTACAACATTTTGCCACCTGTTCATCATGAGTAACAATAATAACTGTTTTTCCTTCGTTGTTTAACTCCGTAAATATATCCATGACTTCTTTTCCTGTTGCTTGATCCAATGCTCCTGTTGGTTCATCTGCAAGAATTACATCTGGTGAATTGACAAGCGCTCTCCCTATGGCAACTCTTTGTCGTTGACCCCCTGATAGATTGTTTACATTATCATTTATTTTATCAAGCAGCTTTAGTTTTTTAGAATCTCCTCTATTTTCTCTTTTTGATTGCCCTTTTTATTTTTTCTATATAGAAGGGGAATCTGAATATTTTGAAACACAGACATTGAACTAATTAAGCCAAAGTCTTGCACAACGAAACCAAATTTTTCATTTCTTAAGCGTGCTTTTTCTTTATCATTGTAACTAGAAACATCATTTCCATCTAAAATATACTTTCCTCCTGTACATGAATCTATACAGCCAATAATATTCATAAGTGTTGTTTTCCCTGCACCAGATGGTCCCATAATTGCAATATATTCACCCTTTTTTATCGTCAAATCAATGTTATTTAAGACCGTAGTATGCTCTGTATATTTTTTTGATATTTGTTTCAACTCTATCATTCATTATTTCCTTTCTTTTTTTAATTCTGATATAGGTTTTTTCAGCCAATACTGCAAAGGAAATGCTAATATTATGGTGATGATTAGTAACATACAAATAATTTGAAGTACGCATCCGAAAATAGAATTGCATAAAACCATAGATGGAAAACTTGCTATTATAGAAAGTACAACAATTGGAACAGCTATTGTAAAGCACATATCCATCTTTGTTGCACCACACAGCATATAGATTCCAAACTCAGTCTTTTGCTCTTCTATTAAGTGCAACAACATGGAGATAATGCTAAAAAGACATAAAGAAAAACATGTAAAAAATAAAACAATCATAAAACTCAATTCTGTATAAAAATCATTTTTTAAAATACTAATTTGTGTTTCTGCTTTCTGTATATTGTAATCTTTGAAATCATACTTTTCTATGATTCTTTTTATTCTGTCCACACTGCTTTTATCCTCGGTTGAGAACATCAAATGATTTACATAACACCCGCCCCATTCTTTGGCTTGATATATCATGGGCAGTATTATTTGCTTGTCTAAACTAACAATTTTTGAATTTAGTTGGATATCTAGGTAAGAAGATTTTTTCTCCAAGATGCCTACAATCTTATATTGCTTGTCAATAACATCACCTACTTGAAAATATTTCTGAAACGCCGATCCCAATATGACTGGTATATATTTTTTTGATGTCTCATTATAATTTTTCCTTGAAATTACATAAGTCCTTAACTCTTCCCCCTTTATATTTCTTCCTCTCCTAAAAGCTCTTGGTGCCAGAAAAAAACAGGAAAATTTAAAAACATATAAAAAGGCATATTTGAAATACTCTCAGTATCAAACACCTTGAATTTGTATGATATTTTATTTTGTTCCAATACATCTCTAATTACATTCGCTTTTTTGATCGATGTGCCTTGGTATACTATTTCCTTTTTCATGCTGTCTCCTTTATTCTACTTTTATAGACGTATTTTATATAAAATTATGAGAGTTTTACTCTCACAATCTTACGACTCTTTCTTTGGTAATAATGCAATATAACCACTAAGCTTCATTTCATTGTCATTCAAGTTTTCAATAAATACTTTATATGTCCCAGCCTTTTTTATAAAAAAAGTATGCCATATCTGTTCCTCGTTTGTTACTTGAACATACCTTACCATCTGATTCTTGTCAATAATTCCAACTTTGACTGTATCAGTTTCTTTAAATCCACCAATGCAAATATCTAATTTATCATTATTTTTTGTTTTTACATTGTCCAACAGCAAACACTTATCTGCTTTCATCTTGTGATCAATTCCAATAGAATCATCGCCTGTAAGTTGTGTCGCTATTATTTGTTGCTTCTTCTTGATTCTTAGTAATTCTTCTTTTTCATCTAATTTCTTTTGCTGATTGGCATTGCCAGTTTCCTCTGTCTCTACTGAAGTTTCTTTTTCTAAGGTTAAATATGCTGCATGATATCCCTCCGTCATTGCACACACAGATACTGAACTTAGAGCTATAAAGCACAATGTTCCAAGCATTACAACATACTTTTTAGACCTTGTTGTATGAAAATGATCCATCGCATATTTTATTCTTTTTTCTAACAGCGTTCTATTCTCAAAAAGATATGCCGCTGAATACACTTTTACTTGATTCCTTTTTTCACACATCGTTAAAATAATTGTAAAATATTTTTTTAATGACTCTGCATATGGAATCGACATCATATCACAGCAAATCTCACTCCACTGATCTACACTTTGATGTACCCATCTCACTGGTGGAAAATACCAATGGATGCAAACCATAAGACACGAGAGATAATTCCAAAAAATATCATGTTTTTTGTAATGATTTAGTTCATGATATAAATAAACATGCAATTCTTCCTTGGAAAAATCATTCATGGGTAATAAAATGCATGGACAAAGCAACCCTGTAATCATTGGGGTTTGGATTCGATATCCTTGATACATTCTTATTTTTCTTTTAATTTCAAGAGTCGCTTTACATTCTTCTAAAGCATGAATCATCCACCCTTTACAGGGCATGCACCGATTCTTCTCCTGCCTTAATTGTATTACATTCTTAAAAAAACGTAACAACATACATGCTGTTCCACTCGCCCATATGATTGCAATATAGTATATACCCTTTTGAATCGCAGGCGTTATAGAAAATGTAAATCCATCATCATAGATATTTGTTATAACAAAATAAATAATAGGTACAAAGTATAAACATACAATAAGCTTAATACAAAAATCGTATATCTTTTGATTGGTTTTATTTACGAATTTGCTAGATAGAAAATGCCAATATACAAAAAATATACTTCCAGTACACATGGATAAAAACACTGCACTAAATACACGTACTAAAAAATCTTCTCTCACACTTCCACTCCCTTAGGAACAAACATTAGTCCTCTATTTCATCTATTAACGCTTTCAGTTGTTCTAATTTATCTTGATCTAATTTATCTTGATACAATGTTTTTACCATATCGAACCCTGAATCTTCATACCAAAACTTTTTAGCAGCTTCCATTTGTTGTTTTTTATAATCCTCTTCCTGCACAAGAAAATTTATATAAGTAAATTTCCCAATTTGATAAGTTGTTATATACTTCTTCTTCTCTAAATGCAGCAAGAATGTTCTAATCGTTGTTCTCTTATATTCCTTTTTGTACTCTTCTTGAAGGTTTCTTGTTAATATCTGTAACGGCATGTCCTTACCATAATCCCAAATACATTTCATAAATAATTGCTCTGCGTTTGTTAATTCTTCTAAATTATTTTTCACATTATCCATATATCTTTATCCCATCTTTTTTTTGTTTCTTTTTTAAAACAATTTCTATAATCTCTGGTTGATTGAATATTCTTAACGGCAAAATACTATTTCCAAGACCTCGACTCACATACATAGTTGTTTCCCCTTTTTCATACTTTCCTGATGTATATTTAGGAAACAGACCTTGATCTGGTGCTATAAGACCTATATTGCAAAATGGTATCCTAATCTGCCCTCCATGAGCATGTCCACATAACACAATATCAGTCTTTGCTTTTGCATAATCAGCTAACAACTGTGGTTCATGAGCTAATAAAATTTTCATAGAAGCATTTGGTAATTTACTTCTTATTTCTTTTAAACTATCATCACCTATTCCTACGAGATAACTATTCTTAAATAGCTTAATTGCCTTTCCGTCCATCAAAATAGCCCCACATCGCTGCAGCCCTTTCAATAATTGATTATATTTATTTTGAGATAATGCACACTCATGATTTCCAGTCACAAAATAAGTAGGTGCTATTTCTTTTGCTTTTTTCACAAAATTTAATGCAGTCTCTATATCGGTGTGACTGCTATCAATAAGGTCACCTGTTAAAACAATAATATTAGGCTTTGACTTTCTAATTTTTTTAATAAGTACCTTATTGTCTTTTTCAAATTTCTTATTATGCAAGTCAGATATTTGAACTATTTTGTATCCATCCAAATCACTTTTTACTTTGGTAGATGTATAGACAAACCCTGTTATAACTATGCTATTGTTTTGGTAGTAAAAAAATGCAATTAGAACAACGATTATGCATATTACTAATTTTAAATATTTACTTTTCATATACACGAAATCCTTTCTCGTAATTTTACTATTATTATATCATCTATTAGTTATGATAACATATCACTGTTTTAATCCACCATTTATAGTTTTATCATTCTTTGACGCTGAATACGCTTTTACTTGATAAAATAATTATAAAATATTTTTAACAAATCTGCGTACGGAATCAACATCTTTCACATAGTGGAACTTCTTTGTTATTTATTTGTTAGTTCCTTTATGTGTAGCTGTTGCTTCTAGTCCCTCTCTGAAAATCTTAGAATCATATTCCTGTGTTATTCCAAAAATATAAACATTATAAAAATTTCTAGGTCTTGTATTGAAAATTCCACTAAATACATATTCTATTGAATTTTACATTATAACATTCTCATCTGATATACTTATTGTTAATCTCCTCTGTTTCTTTGTAAAGTTCCTTATACTATTACTGCTCTGAGAGAAAAATGCCGAAATATAATTGTAAAAAATTTTATTTTTGTATGTATTTCTCTACTAATTGTTTATTGCGCAAAGAAAAACGAGACATCCTTTCGCAAAAAAAGAAGAAGTTAAATCAATTTTATCAATTCACATCTCCTTTTTGCTCTAACATTATTCAACTTTTAATAAGTACAACAATCCACGTGAAATCATTGTTTTCAATTATCAGCTCCTCAGCAAGACATGTATTTTAAAAACAGTTATCCTCGCTAACTAGTCCTCTTTATTCCTTTGTCATGATGACACCCTAATACCCCCTTTGAGTATTTACCACATTTTCTTATAAGTTGTCGTATGCTTAATTAATTTTGTTCTACTCTTATTTGCATAAAAGTAATTTTCATATTTATATTTTGAATATCCCGTATAATAATATTGCTTTACCTTAACATACATCGTCTTAGCTCCCATATTCCTTGCCGTCTTAATAATTGCAACTATTCCAATTATTTTTCCTACATATGGACAAAATGAAAAAATTCCCAATGCTATACTTTCAATATCTCCTTTGGTCTTTGTATTATAATAAATTGTTTGATAATAGTGCCATGTTCTTGCCGCCTTTGATAAATTATTTGATTTTCCTTGAATACTATCTTGTTTTAATTGTGGTTTCACTATAACCTTATCATCAAGGCATATTATATTATTTTCTCGCGTTACCTCTTTCACATCTCCATTAGAATACTTCAATACTGCTTCATTTTCATTTTTTATTGTCATAACAATTTCTTTTTTAGTAAGTTTGTCATATATTGTGACTATGTTTTCTTTTTGACTTATTTTATAATTGTCGTCTTCAAATCTTTCTCCTACATTTTCATTTGCATGTACCTTTGCACTGAAAGCAGTTGAAAATACAAATGACATAGCCAAACTAATGGCAAAAAATTTTTTAATTATTACTTTCATTTTTTTCATCTCCTTTAAAAAATTTTTTTCTGAAAAAATACCAAGATATGCTTATAGAAACTATAAAAACAAGTCCCGGAAACCAAAAAAAATCTTTTACCGTTATTATTCCATGTGCATAAACTACAACAGTTGCAAGTATTAATACGAAAAAAAAGAAATTTCCAATCATTTTTATTAGTTTCATAATTTGCCCTCCAGAAAATTTTTTTACACTTTATATTGATATTAACTCATGCTATTATATTACTATATCCATGCTTTACCATCTGCATTTTGCAGATGTCGGTTACCAGCCCATGTATTGCATGGATTTTTTATTGTCCATTGGAATCACCTCCTGTTTTTTATCAGATATACCGTTATTATCTAGTTTCCGTTGCATTTACATTAATACTAAATAACAATACAGTTATAATTATTAACTGTGTAATTATCATTACTTTTTTAATAAGATACATGTTTTTTTCGATTTGTTTTTACCTCCTTACACAATCACCTCCGATACCATCCTTGTACCTTCACACTATTACCCGATGTGTTTTCTACAAACACACTGTAACTAGAAGTTTCAGGAATTGTAAATGTTCCTTTTGTTGTTAATGTTGCCTTTGTATATCTTTTTATTTTCGATTTATTATTAATAATCCCAATCTTTACACCAGACACGTGGTTTACAAGCAAGTTAATTGTTACCTTGCTTCCCTTTTTCTTGTTAAATCCTGAAGTCATCTTTAAAGTGTTATTCTTTACATTCCAATTAATTGCCTTATTCACTGCAAATAATTCTATCCCATTTTCCTCTGTTTCAACGTTAATTGATGGATCCATTTCTGCCTCCATCCAATTATCGATTTCAGAGTGTTCCTCTGCCCTTATGTCAAATACTCCTACTGTTGCTACCATAGCTATAACTAATAAGACATTCAATAATATTTTTATCTTCATATTTGGATCTCCTTTACTGCAACTTGATGTTTCCTGATACTTGAATCTTCCATGGCGTTAGATTCTCCACAAATATTCGATATTTACCATCTGCGTGAAGCTTAAATATTCCTGTTATATCTTCCGTCCCAGTCATATATCTTTGCCTTCCATTTTGATCAATCATCCCAACTTTTACATCTCCCCTTTTTATGATTCTGTCATTTTTTTCTGCAATCAAAGTAGATATATAAACTTTTTCACCTTTTTTGCCTTTAAATACTTCAGTTAGCACCACACTCTTAGTCTTTATCCACCAATCAGGCGACTGTGTTTTCTTCTCATTCAAACTTTGACTTGATATTTCATTGAATCTACTTACTTCAAAATCACTTCTTTCTTTTTCTTTCGAGTAAATGATTCGATCTACTTGCACCTCTTCTTCCATTGAGCTTTTAAAATGATGATACTCTATATAATATCCCATTGTTGCTGCTGAAACACTAATTGTCCCGAATAAGAAATAACAACCCACCATAATTAGAGTCATTCTTACAGATGGTTTTCTCTTACGAATTAACGAAACACTCCGCATTCTATCTTCTAACTTGCTCTTTTTCTCATAAAGTGCAGATACAAGATATGTTCGGCGATTCATTAATTCTGCTCCCATTTGAATAATTTCCATATAGTAACCTCTGATATTATGAATCAACTCAATTGCATAAAAATCTGCATAAATTTCACTCCAACGATTCAATTGATTTCTTACAATATATATGGTCGGATTAAACCAATGGATACAAACTGCTACATTATTTAAAAACAGCCATAACAAATCTCGGTGTTTACAATGCTCTAATTCATGAATCAACGCAACTTCTAATTCACTCTTTGTATAGGAAACATCTGGTATTAAAATCTTTGGTCTTATAATTCCAAAAACCATTGGTACTGGAATCTTCGCTCCTTGATAAAATAACACCCTTCTTTTTATACCCACTCTTTTCTTACATATCATTGCAATCAAGTAAATCTCATGTCGACAATTGTGGCACTTCTCTAAAATTTTCTTGAGTTCTTGATTCTTTTTATGATAGAACGCTAGTTGAACAACAAATCCTACACTCCATATGCATACAACTACTTTTAGTGTGACTTGAAGCTTCTCAGGAGTTCCCCAGAAGATAAAAAGCCCGTCTTTGTATTTCAGTATCACATATGCAACAGGTACTAAGTAAGATAATATTATCAATTTTAGTACATAATAGATTGCCTTTGGATTTCCTTTTTTCATTCCAACTTTTTCAATTAATAACCAATACAATAACAACAAACTTCCAGTTAGGCTTGTCACGAATATTACACTAAATGCATTTTGCAGAAACTCATATGTCAAATAAACAATATTAGTTATCTGATATCTCATCCAAAACCTCCATCAAATGACTCACTTCGGCATCTCCTATCTCATCTTCTGTTAATGTCTTAATTAACTTTCCTTTTGATCCGCCATACCAAAAGTCAATCATCTTCTTTGTTTGATCATCTCTATATTCTTCTTTCGATACAAGAGGAATTAAATAAGATGTTCTTCCTTCTTTGTTAATCTTTAAATATCTTTTTGCTACAATACTTGTGATAAATGTTCTTATGGTACTTGGTTTGGCATCCCAATCAAACTTCTCTTTTACATCATGTTGAACATTCTGAATTGTAACACTTCCTTCTTTTTCCCATACACACTTCATAATCAACACTTCTCTATCTGACAACTCATTCTCCATTTTATTACACTCCTTTATTCTAATTTATTAGTTTGTTAGTGTTTTAGTGTTTTAATTCTACCATAAATGGTAATTTATTGCAATAATAGATATTAAATTAATTATTAGGATGAAGAATAAATCAAGACACACAATTAAAGCCATAGAAGTCATCCTTCTACAGCTTAATATCAATCATGTCAACTTTTTACACTACACTTTCTATCTCTCACTTCATCTTATGATAAATTTATCGGTACTTCTGTATTAATCACTAAACTTTCTCGCGTCACCTCACAGTCCATTGCTATTACGTGTACTCCGCACTCTTTTGCCTTTCTTAATGTATCTCCAAACTCTTTATGGGTCTCATCATTTGGTTTAAACAACTTCATTCCCTGCATTTGAATTACAAATATAATATAAGCATCATATCCTTCTTCTTTTGCCTGAATCAGCTCATTGATATGTTTTACACCTCGCTCAGTTGGTGCATCTGGGAATCTTGCAATCTTATCTTCCTCCAAGGTCACACCCTTCACCTCAATATATGCCTTTTTCTCATTTTCCTCCATATAAAAATCAAATCTTGAAGAACCATACGTTGTTTCTGGCTTAATTCGTGTAGGATTTTGATAAATTCCACCTTGAGCTAACCATTCTCCCACGACTTTATTTGGTGCTTGAGAATCCATATTAATAAGTAAATCTCCCTTTTTTACTCCAATTAATGAAAATCTTGTTTTTCGTTTTGGATTATCATTTTCCTCTAAATATATTTCACATCCTGGAATTAAAAGTTCCTTACACCGACCAGTGTTTTTCACATGTGCAACTTCCTCTTTTCCATCAATTTCTACATGTGCAATAAATCGATTGGGACGCTTTATAAATTTTCCTGTTACTATATTTGAATATTTCATTTTTCTTAATCTCCTTTTTCATTTAGATAAATTATATCATATTTTTATTTTCAGCATATTCTAAATACTATAAAGAAAAAAGGACACACTATGCCCTCTGCACTCTCGTTAAATCATATCACATACACCTATCATTCCATTTCCAAAGAAACTAAGGCACTTTCTGACATTTCATTTGAAATAGAGCAAGGGGAGTTCGTGGCCATTGTTGGTCCTAGTGGCTGTGGAAAATCCACGCTTCTTCATATTCTTGCCGGATTACTTCCCTTGCAGTCTGGCTCCATCAAAATAAATGAAACACCTTTTGAAAAATCTCCAGAATATATTGGCTATATGCTACAGACAGATCAATTACTTCCTTGGAAAACCATTTATGAAAATGCAACGTTAGGTTTACACATTCAAAAAGAGAAACATCCTGAAGCCTTCCAGCGTGCAGATTATCTATTATCACTTTATGGATTGGGAGACTTCCGTAATGCTTACCCGAAACAACTTTCTGGTGGTATGCGTCAAAGAGTTGCTCTAATTCGCACTTTAGTTCTTTCCCCTAATATACTTCTTTTAGATGAGCCATTTTCAGCTTTAGATTATCAAACCAGACTTCAAGTATCCAATGACATTGGGCAAATCATACGAAAAGAACACAAAACAGCACTATTGGTAACTCATGATTTATCAGAGGCCATTAGTATGGCACATCGGGTCATTGTACTATCAAAACGTCCAGGAACTGTGAAAACCATTGTCCCCATCCAATTAACGTACACAGGAGAATCAACCCCTGCCGCCGCACGAAAGACCGCTGAATTCAAAGATTATTTCGATATTTTATGGAGGGCTCTCAATGACTAAAACTACTCTATCCAACGACCAGCTTTCTTACCTTCAAGAACAAAAACGCAAACGTTTGAAAATTCATTTTTTTCAATGTCTAATTTTATTTGTTTTTCTTATTCTCTGGGAGCTTGGCAGTTCATTTCACTGGATTAACGGATTTATATTTAGCAGCCCCAGTCGAATTATCCTTTGCTTTCTCCAGTTATGCAAAGATGGCGTCATCTTCTATCACGCTGGAATTACTTTGCTAGAAACATTGTTTAGCTTTGCCATGATTACACTGTTAAGCCTTTTATCTGCCATGCTTCTTTGGTGGTTTCCAACTGTGGAAAAAATACTGGATCCTTACTTTGTCATCTTAAACAGCTTACCAAAATCTGCGCTCGCACCAATTCTTATTGTCTGGCTTGGAAATAACATGAAGACTATTATTATTACAGCAATTTTAATTGCTGTGTTTGGAAGCATTTTGAATTTGTACCACGAATTCTGTCACGTAGATGCTAACCGCCGTATGTTAATTCAAACATTAGGCGGAACAAAAAAACAAGAACTCACCTTAGTTGTTTTACCAAGTTGCATTCCTGTATTTTTTAGCATTATGAGTATTAATATTGGTTTATCTTTAGTTGGCGTCATTATTGGTGAATTTCTTGCCGCAAAAGCAGGTCTTGGATATCTTATTTTATATTCCAGCCAAGTATTTAAAATGGACTGGGTTTTGCTCTCCATTGTGATTTTATGTCTTATTGCTATTTTCCTTTATGCTCTAATTCACCTTCTTGAAAACAAGGCGACCTCATCTACCTTGGGGAAATCTTAAGGCAAGAGCCGCTGTCTCATTC